>CAIRAW010000037.1 GCA_903876735.1 uncultured beta proteobacterium
GGACATCCGTCTCGTCTACGACAACTTGCTCAAGGGCTCACGCAACCACCTGCGTTCGTTCGTCAACACCTTGCTCAACCAGGGCGTCACCTACGTGCCGCAGTACATGGACCCAGCAGCCTACGCTGCCATCGTCAACTCTCCGATCGAGCGTTGACGCCTGATTTATAGTGAGCAGCAAGTGTCTGACAATCCATATATCATTAACCGCTTATACATTGATATGGATCAGCGCAACCCTTTGCTACTCGCAATAGGATGAGCCCGTAGTGTGGGTAATGTGATTACCCCACTTAGGCGTAACAGCTTGTTTCGCGAAGGGAATTGCGATGCTTAATCGACATTCAACGGCTGCTGCTACGGCGGCCATTTTTTTTGTTGGGACCGAGACACGGCCTGCTGAGCGCTGCGTCATTAACCCAGCCAAAAAATCACCTCGTAGTATCGAAGTTTTCCCACCGAGCAACAAAAAAGCCAAAGCCACCTGCATCAACTGCAATTGGCAGAAACTTTGCCTACCCATTGCGCTGAGTCCGCAGGAGTTGGGCCGCATTGACAAAATGATCACTGTCCGACGAAAGTTAAAACGCAATGAGGCACTTTTTCGCACAGGAGACGATTTCACCGGGCTGTACGCTATTCGAAGCGGCTTTTTTAAGACCAGCACGGCACTGGAGTTTGGTCGGGAGCAAGTCACGGGCTTTCAAATGCCAGGCGATATTCTCGGCCTTGACGGAATCCTGAATGACCACTACAACTGTAACGCCATCGCACTCCAAGATGCCGAAGTTTGCTCGTTGCCACTTGATCGGATCGCAGAACCGTCGTCCTCAGCAATACCGCTGCAACACCATGTCCATAAAATCATGAGTCGCGAGATTGTGCAGGCGCAAGAGGTCATGCGGATGCTTGGCAGTATGCGGTCCGAAGAACGGCTTGCTGCCTTTCTACTTAACCTTGTTGAGCGACTTCATGCCCACGGCTTCTCGCGCACAGAAGTAATACTCCAGATGACCCGCGAAGACATTGGCAGCTATCTTGGGATGAAGCTCGAAACCGTGAGTCGGATTTTTGCAAAGATGATTGAACAGGACCTGCTCGAAGTGAACCAGCGTCACATACACATCCTCGATCCAGTTGCGCTGATCCAGAGCATCAGTCAGTTCAAAGGTGTGCAGGCGAACTAAACCATCGCCGTGCCGTGCCGCGGTGCAACCGAGGACGTGACAGCGGAACAACACGTGGTGAAGACCAACTGTAAACGCTTGCTGATGAACGTGGCCGGAGTGTGGTGGCCACCCACACCGAGAAAGTTCAAGCAATTGATGTCGTTGTGTAACGCGACACCATGCTCTCCTTTGCCTATTTCAAACGGGCGCCTGTTACATCGAATACCTGCAGTTCAATCGGAATACCTTGCCCGACGCTCTGTGTAACAGTGCAGAACTGCTCGAATTGCGCCAGCACACGGTCCAAATGCTGCAGTTGCGCCGCTGGCACACCCAAAGTCAGAACCGCCGTCATCTGCAAAACCCGCATCCGACCATCCGTGTTGCGTCCAACGGTGGCATACACGCTGCAGCGGATGGGATCCGGCGCCTGCTTGAACTTGCGCAGGGCAAACAGCAAGGAGTCGCTCAGGCAATTGCCCACTGCAGCGCATAGCAACTGCACTGGAGACGGGCCCTGGCCACTTCCGAGCGGCGCCGGTTCATCGCCTGTGAGAACCGGTATGCCATTACCAAAGTTGATGTCGAAACGATAGTCCTGTTGCTGAGTCAACTCAACAATGATGGGTTTGTCGCTCATACCAGTTCCCCCCTTTTTTATTTGTCACGATCCAGGCGCATGATGCCAAGCATCTTCATGATGTACTTTTCATAGATAGGCTCGGAGGTGCCGTTCTTCATCTTGTACATAAAGTATTTCTCGTACGCGATCTTGGCCAAGTGCACCCATTTGCCCTTCTTGAACCAGTTGACATTACGCGGCGGGATTTGCGGAAGGGCGACAAAGGCTGCGCCCGTATTGCCCATGTCGGCCAGGCAAATAGCGTTCCAGGTGCCCTTGGAGTCAGCCGGTGTGCCGGCAATATCGGCTTCGATGTTGTGCACGATGGCTGTGACCATGGTCTCGATCATGTAGCCGGTCTTGGGCGCACCGGTGGGAACCGGGGTCACTTCAACGGGGGGAATCGCCACGCACACGCCGGCGGCGTAGATGTTGCGGTATTTCTTGCTGCGCTGGTACTCGTCGATCAGGACAAAGCCGCGAGGGTTGCAAAGCCCTTCAACCGCCGCCACCGCATCGACGCCCTTGAATGCCGGCAACATCATGCTGAATTTGAAGGGCAATTCGTGCTCCTTCTTCACCTGACCGTTGTCATCGAGTTCGGTGACGAACATCTTGCCTTCTTCAACGCGGGTGACCTTGGCATTGGTAATCCATTTGATGTCGTTGTTGCGGAACTCGCTCTCCAGCATCGACTTGGAGTCACCGACACCACCCAGGCCCATGTGCCCGATGTAGGGTTCGCTGGTAACAAAAGTGATGGGTACCTTGTTGCGCTGCTTGCGCCGCTTGAGGTCGGTATTAAGAATGAAAGTGAATTCATAGGCCGGGCCAAAGCAGGAGGCGCCCGGCATGGCGCCGACCACAGCAGGGCCGGGGTTCTTCAGAAACTCCTGATAGTCCCCCCATGCCTTCTCAGCATGGTTCACCGTGCAGATCGAATGCGTATGGGCCTCTGGGCCGCTTCCTGGCACCTCCTCGAACGAGAGTTTCGGACCCGTAGTGATCACCAGGTAGTCGTATTCCAGGCGGCTGCCATCCTGCAGTTCCAGGGCGTTACCCGTCGCATCAATTTTCAGGACACGCTGGGCAACAAAGTCGATCTTCTTTTTTTCAAGGTAGGGACGAATTGGGAACGTGATGGTGTCGCGCTCTCGCCAGCCCACGGCGAGCCAGGGGTTCGAGGGAACGAACTGGAAGTAGTCGATTGCATTGACGACCGTGATGCGATGGGATGGGCCGAGCTTCTCGCGAAGCTCGTAGGCGGTGGGCATGCCGCCGATGCCAGCACCCAATATAGCGATATGTGCCATTTTGTCTCCTGTTATGTACTTTGATTTGGCGGGGTTGAAATACTACGACTGTCCGCTTGTCATCGGCGACGTCAAGCGTGCACGGCGGCAAATTGTGCCGGATTTTCCTTGTTGGCGTGCAGCTTGTGGCAGTCTTACAAGGCGGTGAAAAAGCAAGGGTAAATACCTCGACCAACTTGTCTCCAAAAATCTTGTCACAATGGCCATGTCAAATATCCTACGCAAATCATTTTCAGGAGATTTCATGAAGACAAACGAAGGCGGTCTTGACCGAATTTTGCGAGTTGTTGCAGGCTTGGTGTTGTTAGGCTTGACACTGAGTGGCAATATTGGCATGTGGGGCTGGATCGGTATCGTCCCATTGGCCACTGGCGCGCTTGGCATGTGCCCACTTTATACGCTGCTCGGTTTGAATACCTGTCCGGTAAAGAGATAGGGTTGACTAGCATTCTGGGGGTGCTACGTTTCCTGCAAGGGTAGGCCTTGCGCATGCATTGTTGAAGATACTGACTCAGTATCGGCTGTAATTCACAGGCGGGCAGTAGTGGTTTCAACCCCTTTTGGCATTGCTTTTGTTGCGATCTGCCAATTTCTCGATCAAACCGTCGACGCCTTTGGAACTTATTTCTTGTGCGAATTGACTGCGGTAGGTTTCCACCAGCCACACGCCCATGACATTGAGGTTATAAATTTTCCAGCCGGCCCCTTCACCAGGCGTTCGCTCCAGCCTGTAATCAAGCTGGATGGGGTCACCCCGGCCTTTAACTTCGGTCCGAACCACCACTTCCTTGTCATCTATAGACGCACGCAGCGGTTTGACCGTGAAGCTGAGGTCGTTGGCCTGTGTCACAGCGCCGGCGTACGTGCGCACCAGAAGAATCTTGAACTCTTCCTGCAATCGCTTTTGCTGTTCGGACGAAACTTGCCGCCAGGTCGGACCCACCGCTGCGGCCGTCATGCGCTTGAAGTTCATGGCTGGCATCAGCTTTGAATCGACGAGGGCAATAATCCGGGACACGTCGCCGCTTCGTAGCGTCGGGTCAGCCTTGATGCTGTCAAGAACTTCGACGGAAAGGCGTTTGATCAAGCTATCTGCAGGCTCATCCTGCGCGTACGCAGGAAGTGCCAAAGATGCTGCCGACGACAAGGCAAACGCGGCAAACAGGCGGATGAATAATTGACGTGTCATGACTTAAGTTCCTTGATCAAGGTTCTGGCTTTCCGAAACTTCAATCGAAAGTTCGACATGCAGACAATGTCTTGCGCGACCATCGACAATCCGATAGATGAATTTATATCAGTCTACGCTTATATAATATCTGCTGTCAAGAAATTAACTGCTATTTTTCTCATTGGCAACCATGAAATTCTGGGATCAACAGTATTCAACGCCGGACTTCAAGTACGGCACACAGGCAAACTGGTTTCTGCGCAATCAGGCCGCCCACCTTCACCCTGGCAGCGAAGTCTTGTTGCCAGGAGACGGAGAAGGCCGCAACAGCGTGTGGCTGGCGCGGCGTGGACATCACGTTACTGCGGTAGACAATTCCAGGGTAGGTTTGGACAAGGCATCGCGGCTAGCGGCAGAAAATGGTGTTGCCGTAGCACTCATTGAGGCCGATCTTGAGCATTGGGTCCCCACACCCGACAGTTTTGATGCTGTCGTCCTAACCTACGTTCATCTTCCCGAAAGTTGGCGGCACATCGCGCACCAGCGGCTCACTTCAGCACTGCGACCTGGCGGATGGTTTATTCTTGAAGCGTTTCATCCGCTGCAATTGGGATACAGCAGTGGCGGGCCTAAAGACGAGTCCCTGCTTTATACGATCGACATGATCCGGTCGGACCTTGCAGCGCAACCAGAAGTGATTCTGGATGAGGTCCTGGCATGGGAAGGTGAGGCTCATCTGGATGAAGGAAGCGGTCATCAAGGCTCCGCGCACCTTACGCGCTATGTTGCACATCGTGTTAAATCGAGAAACCCCGACACCAATGCTTAAACCACATGTGTGAACTTCTGGGTATATCGAGCCAACGCGCAACGCAGTTGACCATTTCATTGGAAGCGCTGGCGGCCCACAGCGCGCCGGGCAAAAGCAACCGTGATGGCTGGGGTGCTGGGTTTTACCAAGGGAATGACGTTGCCCTGTTTCGGGAGCCGGGCGCCGCCAGTGACAGCGCCCTGGTGCAACTGCTTGAAGCACAGGGGCCGAGCACCACTCTGGCGATCTCGCATATCCGGCGCGCTACGCTGGGCCAAGTAATGTTGGCCAATACTCAGCCCTTCGTACGTGAACTAACGGGCCGCACACACTTGTTTGCGCATAACGGCCACTTGCCAGGCATTGCGCTAAATCAGAAGTTCTCGCTGGACCGTTTCAGGCCAGTGGGCGAAACCGACTCCGAGCACGCCTTTTGCGCGCTGATGGCGCGGATGCAGGGCCTGTGGCACAACGCATCTGCCCCACCGTCAATCGAAGATCGACTGGCCGTCGTCACCGCCTATGCCAAAGACCTCCGGGAACTCGGCCCGGCAAATTTCCTGTATGCCGACGGCGAAGTTTTGTTTGCCCATGGTCATCGGCGCATACAGGTCGCCAGCGGCAAGATCGAACCGCCTGGTTTGTTCCTGTTGTCGCGACAATGTTGTCACGAGGCTGACCGTTTCGAAGCGACCGGTGTAGCCGTGGCGCAGGGTTATCAGGAAGTTGTTCTAATAGCCAGCGTACCGCTTTCGGATGAGCCGTGGCGACCGCTGCAGGAGGGGGAAGTCGTAGCCGTCTCATTGGGCAGACTTGTTAATAGCATCAACCCAAGCATTGAGCAACCTACACAAGGTGTTATATGAACTTTTTGGACCTTTTCCAAAATTACTGGCCATTCATGGCTTTGGCGCTCTGGTTCGCTTACAAGGGGTGGAATTCAAAAAGAGTCGCTGCCATGCTTCCAGAACTTAAGAGGGACGGCGCCACGTTTGTCGACGTCAGATCAGCTGGGGAGTTTGCAAGCGGGAATGCTCCCGGAACAATTAACATCCCACTTCAGGAATTGGGAAGCAGGCTCCGGGAGATCCCAAAGTCTTCCCCGGTCGTTCTTTGCTGTGCAAGCGGGACAAGAAGTGGAATGGCAAAACTGGTACTACGAAAGAATGGTTATCTGAACGTTCACAACATCGGTACTTGGAGCAAATTGCTGGGCTAGACGCACCATGGGCGATCCGCGCTAATTGTGATGGTTTGCACCAAGTGAAGCACGTTCAAGCGTCACCACATTGGATCAACACGTGAGCCCAATCGCCACCAGTGTCGGGCCTTTTCCGGTGGCAACCCAATGGGTTGTACTGCTAGTTTGCGCTGGTATTGCTGCGCTGGTTGGCCATTTGATTGGACGGCGCCAGCAGGTCGGCATCACCGGCACCCTGACCGATATGCTCTTGGCGGCCGCTCTGGTCGGGCGCATCATCTTTGTCGCCATATGGTTTGAACACTACAGCGATGCGCCTTGGACCATTCTCGACATCCGCGACGGTGGTTTTACGTCCTGGGCTGGCGTCTCAACAGCCATTGCTGTCGCCCTTTGGCAAGGTTGGCGACGCGACGCGCTGCGCGGGCCTCTGCTGTTTGGTTTGCTCGCAGGCAGCCTGGCCTGGGGCGTGTCGCCCGCATTGATGCGACTCAACACCGGCCCGGCACTGTCAGATCTTGACGGCGTTGAGTTCGTTAACTTGCAAGGCAAGCCGCAAAGCCTGGCCGCGTTGGCGCAGGGCAGACCACTGGTTGTCAACCTGTGGGCCACCTGGTGTCCACCCTGCCGTCGTGAAATGCCGGTACTGGCCAAGGCACAGCAACAAATTTCGGGTGTGTGCTTCGTCTTCGTGGACCAGGGCGAGGTCGCATTCACCGTGCAAAAATTCCTCGGTGCCAGTCAGTTGGTTGTTGCCAATGTGTTGCTAGACCCCGGCAAGAAGTTGGGAGAGCAACTGGGCCCAATGGCTCTGCCAACGACTTTGTTTTATGACGCAAGCGGTCGGCTGGTCGAGACGCATCTTGGCGCGCTGTCGCCGGCGACGCTAGCCGACAAGTTGAAGAAACTGGGGATGCCTGGCCTATCCGAACCTGACGTTAGCGCCCAGTGACTGTGCGTTTGGACATCCAGTTCAATGGCGACTGACTGCTGCAGAGCGCTCGGCCTGCTGAACGGCCGCTTTGGAGAAAAATATTGAACGTCTCTTGATGGTCGGGTCCGGGTGTTCACAGTTTTCAAGTAACTGTCGGGTTGCGCTTCCAAGCCGACCCTCACTAGAACTTTCCCGTCTATCTGGTGCACTCAGTGGCACTGCCACGGTCAAGCATGATCAATCACGGAAGAATTGAACCGTATATTCGTAGTAAGTCGGAATAGGGTTGAATCTCTTACCTATGATTTTGTGATTCTTGTAGCCATTATTTTTCTGATACGTCTCGAGATCGCCCGCCACAGCTTTGTCTGTCGTTTCTACCGTAGAGAAGCCACCCATAAACACTTTGAATTTAAAAGTATCTCTTTGGTTTTGGACGCTTTCTGGGGTAAGCCCGTAGTTTGCTGTTGTGCAACCCGTTGCAAATACTGCAGCAAGCGCAACGAATGCAACTAAAGAAATGCGTTTAAGAGTTTTCATGAATGTTTCCTCTGGATGATTAGTCTGCACAGCGTTCCTAACTGTGACTTGTCCACTCAAGGCGTTGCCGGCGTATAGAACGGTGACAACGCTTTACCCAGCGGTCTTCAGTTGCAGATGCCGATGGAATTGGCAGCGCACAGGACTCCATCGATCCAATTCGCGCCGCTCAGAGTCGCTCCGGTCAGGTCTGCGCCGGTCAGGGTTGCGTTTTTCAGATTCGCGCCGCTCAGGTTTGCGCCGGTCAGCTTTGCGCTGGTCAGATCCGCGCTGATCAGCAACGCGTTGGTCAGGTTCGCGTCCTTCAGATTCAGCCCCGCAAGGTACGTGTAGTTCAGATACGCGCCCGTCAGGTTCGCGCCGGTCAGATTCGTGCGTGCCAGCCGTGCAAACATCAGGTTCGCACCGACCATGTTCAGGCCTTGCAGGTCTATTTCTATCAGGAACGCGCCTACCAGGTTCGCGCCGGACAGGACTGCGTTGGTCAGGGTCGCAGTGCTCAGATTCGAGTTGTTCATGTCCGCGTCCTTGAGGTACGCGCCGCTCAGGTTCGCGCCTTTCAGGTTGGAGAAGCTCAGGTCCGCGCCTTTCAGGTTCGAGAAGCTCAGGTTGGCGCCGCTCAGGTTGGCGCGTGTCAGGTTCGCGCCGCTCAGATCGCACTCTATGCATCGCTTGCTTGAGAGCAGTACCTGGGTCGGTTTGTCAGCCGCCAAAACACGCTTGCGCGGCACGCTGGCGTTCATCGCTGCCTGTGTCGGAATGGGTGCTGACGGGTTGCTTTCCAGGAAGACTGCCCGGTTCGCCTCACCGCTGGCCTCAGCCACTGTGTACCCAGAGTACACGACCAACTTGTAGTCACCCGGCTCCAGCGTCACCGTGGTGCGTGGCTGCGCGGCGTCAATTACAAACACTTCCACATTTCCAGTCAGTCTGATCATTCTGACCATCGCGATGGTGTCGTCAGAAGTGTCCATGGTATAGGTGAAAGTAGTCTGCTCGGCAATGCGAAGCGGGTACTCGTCTGTGCCGAGCAGGCCGGTATCACCAGAGGTCGCGGGCACTGCATCTTTGGGTTCCAGAAAGGTGACACCTACCTCGCTGGCCTCCAGACGCAGGGATGGGTCGGCCGCGAAGTCATGCTCGGAATGGGACTTGTGAACAACCGGATCCGAACCAGCGCCACCGCCACAGCCAGTCAAAAGGCTGAGGAGCAGCGCCAGCATCAGGCTTGCGGGTTGGGTGGAAATTGTTTTCATTCTTGTAATCCTTAATGAAATGGAGAGGACGCTTGTGGCTTGACCGAGCGCATAGGTACACGCTGGATCAAAGGGGCAGTCCGACCATTCTGGGCGCGCTGATTCGACATACCTTTGCCAGCCGGCTCAATACGTTTGCCGAACGGATATATTTTTGAAGTCCAGCAGTCATCACAGGGAAATACCAACTCTTTGGCTGGACTTCCAGCAGTCTTGAACAGAATCCGGTATTGCGCCCACATCTGTATTGGCGTCGGAACGCAATGCCTCCTGGTTCGTTGGTATTGACGCAGCTGGCAATAACACCGCTGTCAGGACAGTTAAAGGCTTCAGTGGCACAATCCTCCCGGTCAGCAGGCCTGTCACGGGCCACAGTCGCATCCGTCGAACGGTTCAGCCGGGACGCGGAAGGTTAATCAACAACAGCTTTAACCAGCTCATGTTTCCCTCAGGGAAACGAAGGTCAGCGCAATATGAGTGAAACGAAATCACCCGGTGGTAGTCCGTCTTCGTCGGTCTATCAGGCCTACCAGGCCAACACCTATCTGTTTGGCGGCAATGCCCCGTACGTCGAGGAGATGTACGAAAACTACCTTGCCCATCCCGGCAGCGTTCCAGATACCTGGCGCGACTATTTCG
Source organism: uncultured beta proteobacterium (assembly GCA_903876735.1). GTDB lineage: Bacteria > Pseudomonadota > Gammaproteobacteria > Burkholderiales > Burkholderiaceae_C > Rhodoferax. The sequence goes on from CAIRAW010000037.1 coordinate 9,657, forward strand.
ACGCCTTGCAGAATGTGCCGGCGGTCGACGGCAGCAGTGCCAAGGACGTACCCCACCTCCCGGTGATCAATGCCTTTGCAGCGCGCGCCAAGCAGGGCGGCACCAAGGTCGTGGTGGCCAGTGCCGACGCCGAAATGGGGCGCAAGCGCACCGCAGCGCAACAGCTGATTGCGGCCTACCGCACCATTGGTGCCCGCTGGGCCGATCTCGATCCCCTCAAGCGCACTGAGCGCGAGCCCATACCCGAGCTCGAGCCCTCGTTCTACGGCTTCAGCGACGCCGACCAGGAAGCCGTGTTCAACACCAGCAACACCTTCTTCGGCAAGGACACGATGAGCCTGCGCGAGATGCTCAACGCGCTGCGCGAAACCTATTGCGGCACGATCGGCGCCGAGTACATGTACATCACCGACCAGCACCAGAAGCGCTGGTGGCAAGAAAAGCTCGAGAGCATCCGCTCCAAGCCTGATTTCAACGAAGAAAAGAAGAAGCACATCCTGGACCGTCTGACGGCGGCCGAGGGCCTGGAACGCTTTTTGCACACCAAGTTTGTCGGCCAGAAGCGCTTCTCGCTCGAAGGCGGTGAGAGCTTCATCGCTTCGATGGATGAACTGATCCAGGGCGGCGGCGCTATCGGCCTGCAGGAAATCGTGATCGGCATGGCGCACCGCGGTCGCCTCAACGTGCTGGTCAACTCTCTCGGCAAGATGCCGGCTGACCTGTTTGCCGAGTTCGACCACACGGCGCCCGAAGACCTGCCCAGTGGTGACGTCAAGTACCACCAGGGGTTCAGCTCGGACGTCTCCACCCCCGGCGGCGCGGTCCACCTGAGCCTGGCTTTCAACCCCTCGCATCTGGAAATCGTCAATCCGGTGGTCGAAGGTTCGGTGCGCGCGCGCATGGACCGCCGCGCCGACCCCAAGGGTAAGCAGGTGCTGCCGATCCTGGTGCACGGTGACGCCGCCTTTGCCGGCCAGGGCGTGGTCATGGAAACGCTGGCGCTGGCTGAGACGCGCGGCTACTCGACAGGCGGCACGGTGCATATCGTGATCAACAACCAGATCGGTTTCACCACCAGCGACCCGCGCGACACGCGCTCATCGCTGTACTGCTCCGACATCGTCAAGATGATCAAGGCGCCGGTGCTGCACGTCAATGGCGACGACCCGGAAGCCGTGGTGCTGGCAACCCAGCTTGCCCTGCAGTACCGCATGGAATTCCAGAAGGACGTGGTGGTCGACATTGTTTGCTTCCGCAAGCTCGGCCACAACGAGCAGGACACGCCAGCGCTGACGCAGCCCCTGATGTACAAGAAGATTGCCCAGCATCCAGGCACGCGCAAGCTGTACGCCGACAAGCTCGCGGCACAAGGCCTGGGCGCCACGCTGGGCGACGACATGGTGAAAGCCACGCGCGCGGCGCTGGATGCCGGCAAGAACACGTTCGACCCGGTGCTGAGCAATTTCAAGAGCAAGTACGCAGTCGACTGGACGCCCTACATCAACAACAAATGGACCGATGCCGGCGAGACCGGCATCCCGCTGGCCGAGTGGAAACGCTTGTCAACGCGGCTCACGACCCTGCCGGACAGCATCACGCCGCATCCGCTGGTGAAGAAGGTCTATGCCGACCGCGCTGCCATGGGCCGCGGCGAAGTGCCGATTGACTGGGGTATGGGCGAGCACATGGCCTTTGCCTCGCTGGTGGCTGGCGGCTACCCGGTGCGCCTGAGCGGCGAAGACTGCGGGCGCGGCACTTTCACGCACCGCCACGCCGTGCTGCACGACCAGAACCGCGAAAAGTTTGACGAGGGCATTTACACGCCGCTGGAAAACGTGGCCGACGGCCAGGCGCCGTTTGTCGTGATCGACTCCATCCTGTCGGAAGAAGCGGTGCTTGGCTTTGAGTACGGCTACGCCTCGAACGATCCGAACACGCTGGTCATATGGGAAGCCCAGTTCGGTGATTTCGCCAATGGCGCGCAGGTCGTGATCGACCAGTTCATCGCTTCCGGCGAAGTGAAGTGGGGCCGCGTCAACGGCATCACGCTGATGCTGCCGCACGGCTACGAGGGCCAGGGCCCGGAGCACAGCTCGGCGCGGCTTGAGCGTTTTATGCAGCTCAGTGCCGACACCAATATGCAGGTGGTGCAGCCGACCACGGCGAGCCAGATCTTCCACCTGCTGCGCCGCCAGATGGTGCGCACGCTGCGCAAGCCGCTCATCATCCTGACGCCCAAATCGCTGTTGCGCGCCAAGGACGCGGCTTCGCCCCTGTCGGAGTTCACCAAGGGCAGCTTCCAGACCATCATTCCGGAAAGCAAGGCGGCGATCAACAAGAAGGCCGACAAGGTCAAGCGCGTGGTGGCCTGCTCAGGCAAGGTTTACTACGATCTGGTCAAGAAGCGCGAGGAAAAGGGCGCGGACGACGTCGTCATCCTGCGTGTCGAGCAACTCTACCCGTTTCCGCACAAGGCCTTTGCTGCCGAACTCAAGCGTTACCCGAATGTGAGCGAAGTCGTCTGGTGCCAGGACGAGCCGCAGAACCAGGGTGCCTGGTTCTTCGTGCAGCACTACATCTTCGAGAACATGGCCGAAGGCCAGAAGCTGGCTTACTCGGGCCGTGCGGCCTCTGCGTCGCCCGCCGTCGGTTACGCGCATTTGCATCAGGAACAGCAGAAATCCCTGGTTGAAGGTGCGTTTGCCAAGCTCAAGGGCACGGTCCTGTCCAAATAACACGCGGGGGCCTGCGCTTGCGTGCGGCCCCGCAAAGAAAAAGGTTTTGATATGTCTATCGTAGAAGTGAAAGTCCCGCAGTTGTCGGAGTCCGTGGCCGAGGCCACTTTGGTGCAATGGAAGAAAAAGGTCGGTGATTTTGTCGCCGTCGACGAGATACTGATCGATGTCGAGACCGACAAGGTTGTGCTCGAAGTGCCGGCACCCTCTGCCGGTGTGCTGGTCGAAATCGTGATGCCCGATGGCAGCACGGTGGCGGCGGAGCAATTGATTGCCCGCATCGACACCGAAGGCAAGGCTGGTGCCGTGGTGGCAGTTGCTGCTGCCGCGCCGGCAGTGGCAGCAGCAGCACCTGGAACTGCCAGCATGGCCGGTGTGGCAATGCCTGCGGCCGCCAAGCTGATGGCTGACAACAACATCGCTACCGGTGCCGTAGCCGGCAGTGGCAAGGACGGGCGCGTCATCAAGGGTGATGTGCTGGCGGCGCTGGCGTCCCCCGCAGCGCCCAAGGCTGTTGCCACCATGCCGCCCAAGGCGGCAGCGACTTTCCTGCCTGCGGTGGCAGCCCCGACGGTTTCGCTCGGTGAGCGTCCCGAGCAGCGCGTGCCGATGAGCCGTCTGCGCGCCCGTGTGGCCGAGCGTCTGCTGCAGTCGCAATCGACCAACGCGATCCTGACCACTTTCAACGAGGTCAACATGGCGCCCGTGATGGAGATGCGCAAGCGCTTCCAGGACAAGTTCGAGAAAGAGCATGGCGTCAAGATCGGCTTCATGAGCTTCTTCGTCAAGGCGGCGGTGCATGCGCTCAAGAAGTTCCCGATGCTCAATGCCTCGGTCGACGGCAATGACATCGTCTACCACGGCTTTTTTGACATCGGTATCGCCGTTGGTTCGCCGCGCGGCCTGGTAGTGCCGATTTTGCGCAATGCCGACCAGATGAGTTTTGCCGACATCGAGAAAAAGATTGCCGAGTACGGTGCGAAAGCGCGCGACGGCAAGCTTGGCATTGAAGAAATGACCGGCGGCACTTTCTCGATCAGCAATGGCGGCACCTTTGGCTCCATGCTGTCGACGCCCATCATCAACCCGCCGCAGTCGGCCATCCTGGGCGTGCACGCCACCAAGGACCGCGCGGTTGTGGAAAACGGCCAGATCGTGATCCGCCCGATCAACTACCTCGCCATGAGCTACGACCACCGCATCATCGACGGCCGCGAAGCCGTGCTGGGCCTGGTGGCGATGAAGGAAGCGCTGGAAGATCCCGCGCGCCTCTTGTTTGATATTTGATCGGGAATCCTCATGAGCCAACAATTTGATGTGATCGTTATCGGCGCCGGTCCCGGCGGCTATATCGCTGCCATTCGCGCGGCGCAGCTGGGCATGCGGGTTGCCTGTGTTGATGAATGGAAGAACAGTGCGGGCGGTCCGGCACCGGGTGGCACCTGCACCAACGTCGGCTGCATCCCGAGCAAGGCGCTGCTGCAGTCGTCCGAGCATTTCGACCAGGCCAACCACCACTTCGCCGAGCATGGCATTGCGGTCTCCGATGTGCGCATGGATGTGGCGAAAATGGTTGCGCGCAAGGACAGCGTCGTCAAGCAGAACAATGACGGCATCCTTTACCTGTTCAAGAAGAACAAGATCAGCTTCTTCCACGGTCGCGGCGCGTTTGTCAAGGCCGTGGACGCCGGCTACGAGATCAAGGTCAGCGGCGCAGCAGAAGAAACGCTGGTCGGCAAACAAGTCGTGCTGGCCACCGGCTCCACGGCGCGCGCCTTGCCGGGTACGCCGTTTGACGAGCAGGTGGTTCTGTCCAACGACGGTGCGCTGCGCATCGGTGCCGTGCCCAAGAAACTGGCCCTGATCGGCTCGGGCGTGATCGGTCTCGAGATGGGTTCGGTCTGGCGCCGTCTGGGCGCTGAGGTCACGATTCTGGAAGCGCTGCCGGAGTTTCTCGGCGCCGTGGACCAGCAGATCGCCAAGGAGGCGCACAAGGCCTTTGTCAAACAGGGGCTCAAGATTGAACTCGGTGTGACCGTCGGCGCGATCAAGGTCGCCAAGAAGGGCGTGAGCGTGGCTTGGACCAACGCCAAGGGCGAGGCGCAGACGCTCGACGCCGACAAACTGATCATCTCGATTGGCCGCGTGCCCAACACCGTGGGTTTGAATGCGGATGCGGTTGGCTTGAAGCTCGATGAGCGCGGCGCGATTGTGGTTGATGGCGATTGCCGCAGCAACCTGCCCGGCGTCTGGGCGGTCGGTGATGTGGTGCGTGGGCCGATGCTGGCGCACAAGGCCGAGGAAGAGGGCGTTGCCGTGGCCGAGCGCATGGCGGGCCAGCACGGCCATGTCAACTTCAACACCATTCCCTGGGTCATCTACACCAATCCGGAAATCGCCTGGGTCGGTCAGACCGAGCAGCAACTCAAGGCTGCTGGCCGCGCCTACCGCGCCGGAACGTTTCCGTTTCTGGCCAATGGCCGCGCGCGTGCGCTGGGCGATACTACCGGCATGGTCAAGATGCTGGCCGATGCCGCCACCGATGAGATTCTCGGTGTGCACATCGTCGGCCCCATGGCCAGCGAACTGATCGCCGAATGCGTGGTGGCGATGGAGTTCCGCGCCAGCAGCGAAGACATTGCGCGCATTTGCCATGCCCATCCGTCGCTGAGCGAGGCGACCAAGGAAGCCGCGCTGGCGGTGGACAAGCGCACGCTCAATTTCTGATTGGCTGTGAGCGTCAAACAGGCCTACCAAGCCGAACTGGCGCTGCGCGGCTACAGCGCGGACCCGGCGCAACTGCACGCCGTCGAAGTGCTCGACGCCTGCGCCGCCCAATGGTCAGTTTTCAAGCAAAGGCGCTCCAGTGCGTTCAAGAAACTGATCAACCGGCCGGCCATCCCGCGTGGCGTTTACCTGTATGGCGGCGTCGGACGCGGCAAGAGTTTTCTGATGGATTGCTTTTTTGCCGCCCTGACCTTGAAGCGCAAGACCCGGCTGCACTTTCACGAGTTCATGCGTGAGGTGCACCATGAACTGGCCGGCCTGCAGGGAACGGCCAACCCGCTCGATGTGCTTGCGGCCCGCATTGCCCGCAAGCACCGCCTGATCTGCTTCGACGAGTTCCATGTCGCCGACATCACGGATGCCATGATCCTGCACCGGTTGCTGCAGGCCTTGATCGACAACGGGGTGGGGCTGGTGGCCACCTCCAACTTCAAGCCGGCCGACCTCTATCCCGATGGTTTGCACCGTGACCGCATCTTTCCCGCGATAGCCCTGCTCAATTCGCGCTTCGATGTCGTCAATGTCGACAACGGAACCGACTACCGCCGTCGCACGCTGGAGGAACTGCAGCTCTACCACACGCCCTTGGGTGCGCCGGCCGATGCGGCGCTGACGGACGCCTTTGCCCAGTTGGCGGCCACCCATGATGAAGACCCGGTGTTGCACATCGAGGCGCGAAAACTGCGCGCGCGGCGCAAGGCCGGCGGCCTGGTCTGGTTCGATTTCAAAACGCTGTGCGGCGGTGCGCGCTCGCAGAACGACTATCTGGAAATTGCCACGCAGTTCCACACCGTTTTGCTCAGCGATGTGCCGCAGATGTCAAAGCACATGGCCTCGGAAGCGCGCCGCTTTACCTGGCTGGTCGATGTCTTGTATGACCGGCGCGTCAAGCTGATCCTGTCAGCCGCCGTGGCGCCCGAGCAGTTGTACACCGAAGGCGCGCTGGCCCATGAGTTTCCGAGGACGGTGTCGCGCCTCAATGAAATGCAGTCAGCGCAGTTTCTGGCGCTGGAGCGCCGCTTGGTCGATACCAGTCTGACTTGAAGCCCGGAACTACTGCCCCAGCGGCTCGAACTTGAGCACCACCAGGGACAGGTTGTCGCCGCCGCCCTGGCCGCGCGCTCTGGCTTTGTCGATCAGGAACTCGGTCGCCTCGCGCGCTGGCAGGGCCGCCAGGACAGAACCGATTTCAGCGCTGGTGAAGTAATGCCAGACGCCATCGCTGCAGGCCATCAGTGTGTCACCGGCGCGCATTTTCGGGATGAAATGCGTGGCCACCGGCGGCTCGCTTTCCGACCCCAGGCAACCCATCAGGATGTTCGACTTTGGGTGAACATTGGCCTGCTCTTCCGTGATCTCGCCTTTGTCCACCAGCGTCTGCACATAGGAGTGGTCGAGCGTGCGCTTGATCAGCTTGTCACCGTGGTAATGGTAAATGCGCGAATCACCCGAGTGCGCCCAGTGGCAATCGCCACCCGGGTTGATCAGGAAGGCGGCAATCGTGCTGTGCGGTTCCTGCTCCGACGATACGGCGGTCAGGCGGATGACCATGTGGGCCTCGTGCACCAGTTGCACCAGGGACGAGGTCGCGTCATCGGTTTCGGGTGAATAGCGTTCAAACAGCTGTTTGGCCGTCATCATGACCTGATCGGACGCCTTGCGTCCACCGCTGCGTCCGCCCATGCCGTCAGCAACCACTCCGAGCAGGCAGCCCTTGACGTGCACATGGGTCAGCAGGGCCACCTGGTCCTGCTGGTAGTCGCGGTCGCCCTTGTGGATGCCGGTCGATGCGCTGATTCGGTAACCTTTGGTCATGTCGAGTTGCTGGTAAGGAAAGAACCCCAAGAAAAGTTGGTTTGGTCGTATTATCAGGCAAGCCCCAGGCCCATAGCGCCAGGGGGCGAACGATGACCAACTACTTGATGATGCCGTGGAACCCAACCTGAACTCACCCCAACGTCGGCTGATCGACTTGCGTATCGAGCACGGTGATCTCGATGCCATGATCGACCGCGCCAGTGTCCAGAATCCGCGTGACGAGTTGCTGATGCGACGCCTAAAGAAGAAGCGTCTGGGCCTGCGCGACGAGATCGCTCGCCTTGAGCGGCAGTTGGACCCGGACCAGCCTGCCTGACGCATGAGTCTGCAAGACCATGTGCGCGAGACGTTCGCGCCAGGCGGTCTGTTGTCGCGCACGGTTGATGAGTTCCAGCCCAGGCCGGGGCAGACCGAGATGGCGCTCGCGGTGGCGCGCACCATCGAGTCGGGCGGTGCGCTGGTGGTCGAGGCCGGTACCGGCATCGGCAAGACCTTTGCCTACCTGGTGCCAGCCCTGCTCAGCGGCACGCGCGTGCTGGTGTCAACGGCGACCAAGACTTTGCAGGACCAGTTGTTTGCGCGCGATCTGCCACGCCTGCTCAAGGTTCTGGGGCTGCCGCTGCGCAGCGCCTTGCTCAAGGGGCGTGCCAGTTACCTGTGCCCGCACCGGCTCGACGAAGCACGCCAGCAGGCGCATTTCACCGACCCTGTGCTCTTGCGCTCGCTGGCCCGGATCGAGCAATGGGCGCTGCATACGTCGGGCGGCGACCTGGCGGGCTTGCCCGGTCTGGATGAGCGCTCACCCCTGATCCCGCTCGTCACTTCCTCGCGCGACAACTGTCTGGGCGCGCAATGCCCGCGCCTGCGCGATTGCCATGTTAACCAGGCACGGCGCGAGGCCCTGGCGGCCGATGTGGTCGTGGTCAATCACCATCTGTTTTTCGCCGATCTGGCGATCCGCGAATCGGGTATTGCCGAACTGCTGCCAACGGTGCAGACCCTGATTTTTGATGAGGCGCATCAGCTCAATGAAACCGGCGTCCAGTTTCTGGGCCGGCAATTGACGACCGGGCAAGTGCTCGATTTCGCCCGTGACCTGCTGAGCGCCGGGCTGCAGCACGCACGCGGGCTTTGCGACTGGCAGACCTTGGCCGCTGACGCCGAGCGCGCGGCGCGCGACCTGCGCCTGGTCGTGGGACGCATGCCCTCGGGTGCCAAGCTGCGCTGGGTCGACGCGGCGCCGGAACAGATCAACCCGGCTGACTGGCAGGAAGCCCTGGCAGCCCTGCAGGCGGCCTGCCAGCGTGTGCTGGAGGCGCTGGCCAGCGTGAGTGAAGCCGAGCCGGATCTGGTGCGCCTGGGCGAACGTGTCAGCGGATTTCTTGAGCAACTCGATTTCTTTGCCGACCCCTGTGCGCCGGATTCGGTGCGCTGGCTCGACGTTGGAACGCAGTTGCGCTTGATCGAGTCGCCGCTGGACATTGCCGACACCGTGCGCGCCCGGCTGACCGGGACGGACGACGATCAGACGACGCGTCCGGCCATGATCTTTACCTCGGCAACCCTGGGCGCCGAGGCCAGCCTGCGCTGGTTCACCGAGCCCTGCGGGCTGAGCGAGGCCGAGATTGTGCGGGTGGACAGTCCGTTTGACTACGCGCTGCAGGCTGCGCTCTATGTGCCGCTGCACCTGTCCAAACCGGGTGACGTTGCGCACAGCCTGCAGGTTGCCGAATTGGTTGCCGGCGCTGCCACAGTTTTGGGCGGACGCACCCTGGTGCTGACAACAACGCTGCGCGCCCTGCGCACCATCAGTGAGACTTTGCAGCGTCAGTTTGATGGGGCCGGGCAGTTGCAGATTCTGGTGCAGGGCGAGCAGCCAAAACACCAGTTGATGGAGCGCTTCCGGGGTGGCCCGCAGGATGGCGCTGGCGGCTGCGTGCTGGTGGCTTCGGCCTCGTTCTGGGAAGGCGTGGATATTCCAGGCGATGCGCTGCAACTGGTGGTCATCGACAAGTTGCCGTTTCCGCCGCCCAATGATCCGATGGTGGAGGCGCGTGCCAACCGGCTTGAGGCCGATGGCCGCAGCGTCTTCAATGACTATTACATGCCGGAGGCGGCTATTGCCCTCAAGCAGGGCGCCGGACGCCTGATACGGCGTGAATCCGATCGCGGTATTCTGGTGGTTTGCGACACAAGACTGGCGCGCATGGGCTATGGCCGGCGCCTGGTGGCGGCCCTGCCGCCAATGCGAAGGTTAACGACCGAAGCCGAGTTTGGTGAAGCGCTTGACGCGCTTACCAGAACTTCCACCACGGCTCTGCGCTCGCTTTGAAGCCGCGGCTCAGGTACTCGGACTTGGGGTAGTTCTTTTCGAGAACCCGCAGCGCATCGTCGCGCAGCGGCGTCATGCCCAGTGCTTCGTACGATTTGACAATGATGTAGAGCGCTTCTTCAACCGCTGGCACGCCAGGGTAATCCGCCACCGCCAATTGCGCGCGATTGATGGCGGCGACATAAGCGCCACGCCCATGGTAGTAGCGCGCCACATGCATCTCGTAGGCCGCCAGTGAATTCACGATGTAGGTCATGCGCAGGCTGGCGTCGGGTGCGTAGCGTGAATCCGGAAAGCGCGAAACCAGCTCCTTGAACGACTCGAACGACTCCTTGGCCGCCTTCTGATCGCGTTCTGCCAGATCCTGGCGCGCAATATAGGACAGCATGCCCAGATCGTCGTTGAAGTTGACCAGGCCCTTGAGGTAGAGCGCGTAGTCCAGCGCCGGACTGGCCGGGTGCAGTTTCATGAAACGGTCCAGCGTGGCAATGGCCTGCACCGGCTCGGCTGATTTGTATTGTGCGTAGGCCTTGTCGAGTTGCGCTTGCTGCGCCAAAGGCGTGCCGGCGGCGCGCCCTTCGAGCTTTTCATACAGTCCGATGGCCTTGTCGTAGGCGCCGGAGCTCATCTCGTCCTTGGCTTCGCTGTAGAGCTTGTTGGCGCTCCAGTTGGCCGCCTTGTCTTCCGTGACGGTCGAGCAGCCCGACAGCCACAGGGTCGCACCTGCCAGCACGCAGGCGCAGACAACCGATAATTTGGTTCGAAGCATGGGGGCACAACTTTCTTGAAAAATTCCAAACCGATTATATCGACCGGGCTTGACGGCGACGAGTTCGAAGACCGGGCCGACACCGGCCCCGAGCTTGAACTGCGGGCGCTGCTGATGGGCGCGCCGCAGCATGGCCTGCGCCTGGACCTGGCACTGGTCGAGTTGGTGCCGGAGTTTTCACGCAGTTATTTGCAGCAACTGATCGATTGCGGCGCCGTTGCGCTCAACGGCCTGGCGGTACGCAAGGCGTCGGCGCGCGTCAAGGCCGGTGACCGCGGAACGATTGAGTTGCGGCCGACGCCGCAAAGCCAGGCTTTCAAGCCCGAGACCATGGCGCTGGAACTGGCCTATGAGGATGACTACCTGATGGTGGTCAACAAGCCGGCCGGGTTGGTCGTCCATCCGGCGCCCGGCAACTGGAGCGGTACCCTGCTCAACGGTTTACTGGCCCATGATGCCCAAGCCATGAACCTGCCGCGCGCCGGCATCGTGCACCGGCTCGACAAGGACACCAGCGGGCTGATGGTGGTGGCGCGCACCCGCGCGGTCATGGATGCGCTGGTGCAGGCGATCGCCGCGCGCGAGGTCGGTCGCCAGTATCTGGCGCTGGCCCATGGACCCTGGGTCGGTCCGACGCGCCGTGAGGTTGATGCGCCGGTAGGCCGTGATCCGCGCAACCGGCTGCGCATGGCCGTGGTCGATCCGACCAAGAACCCGGGCAAGCAGGCCAGAACCGATATTGAACTGCTGGAGAACGGCGAGCAGGGCTGCCTGGTGCGCTGCACCCTGCATACCGGACGCACGCACCAGATTCGCGTCCATATGGCGTCCATCGGCCACCCCTTGCTGGCCGATGAAGTCTATGGCGGTAGCGCCGCGGCCGGCATGCAGCGCCAGGCGCTGCATGCATTCAGGCTGGCCCTGACCCATCCCGTTACCCAGCAGGCCCTGCGTTTCGAGGCGGCACTGCCGATGGATTTCGCCCAGGCCCTGCGCGAGTGGCGGCTTCGTTATAATGAGCCCGCTGGTCCAAAAACCAGTTCCCCGGCAGGCAGTCGGGGGTAGGCGCAGCGGATTTATCAATCGGCTTGCCGCGATCCAGTGACCCATACTGATTCCGCACCTTGAGGGTGCCCTTCCCGGAAATTGCAGGACCATGACTACGGCGGATGCCAAGCGCGTACTAGAAACCGCCTTGATTTGCTCGCAACAGCCCTTGCAGGTACGCGACATGAGCGTACTGTTTGACGACAGCCTGGCTGTGACGACGATCGAGGAGATGTTGCGGGAGCTTCAGCAGGACTGGGCGACGCGTGGCGTCGAACTGGTCAGGGTCGCGACCGGCTGGCGTTTTCAGAGCCGGCCTGAAATGCGGCCGTTTCTGGACCGCCTGCATCCGGAGAAGCCCCCACGCTATACCCGTGCCACGCTGGAAACCCTGGCCATCATCGCGTACCGGCAACCGGTCACGCGCGGCGACATTGAAAATATCCGGGGCGTGACGGTCAATTCCCTGCTGATCAAGCAGCTTGAAGACCGGGGCTGGATCGAGGTTATTGGCCACCGCGACACGGTTGGGCGACCGGCTCTGTTTGCGACGACCCGGCATTTCCTGGACGATCTGGGCCTGGCCTCGCTCGACCAGTTGCCCTTGATGGAGAGCGCCGAGCAGCAGGCCAGCGCAATGGACCTGCTTGAACTGCAGTTGCAGGGCGGCGACGAGGTCGCAGCCGATGCCAAGCCCAGGCCCGAAGCCGATGCTGGCGATGAACAATTTTCTTTGACGGGAACACAAGCATGACCGAGAACAATGCCGACAGCGCGGATGAAATTGGGGTTGACCCGGTGCCCGTGGCGCCGGCGCCTGAAGCACAGGCTGCCGTGCCAACGCCGTCGCCTGAAGGAAAACCGTCCGCGCCGACCGCGGCCGCCAGTATTTTTGACGCGGTTGTTTCCGGACAATTCGACGCCGAGGAAGACAGTCCACTTGCAGCGCCGGCCAAACGCGTGCTGGCGCCGGTGGCCGAGGCCCCCAAGCTGCACAAGGTGCTGGCCCAGGCCGGCATGGGTTCGCGCCTGGAGATGGAGCAGCTCATCATGGAAGGGCGCATCACGGTCAACAACGAGCCAGCCCACATCGGGCAGCGCATCCAGTTCGGCGACCATGTCAAGGTCAATGGCAAGCCGATCAGGTTCCGCATCGAGGCGCCGCCGGCCCGGGTCATCGCCTACCACAAGCCGGTTGGCGAGGTTGTCACGAACGACGATCCGCAAAACCGTCCCACCGTGTTTCGCCGCCTGCCCAAGCTGTTCCAGGGCAAATGGCAATCGGTCGGGCGTCTCGATCTGAACACCGAAGGTCTGCTGCTGTTCACCAGTTCTGGCGAGTTGGCCAACAACCTGATGCACCCGCGCTTTGGTCTGGAGCGCGAGTATGCGGTGCGCGTCCTGGGCGCACTGAACAAGGAAGAAAAGAACAAACTGCTCGAAGGCGTCAAGCTCGACGATGGCGTGGCCCAGTTCGGCTCGATCGAAGACGGCGGCGGCGAAGGGTCCAACTGCTGGTACCGCGTCACGATCTCGGAGGGGCGCAACCGCGAGGTGCGCCGCATGTTCGAGGCCGTCGGCCATGCCGTCAGCCGCCTGATCCGGATCCGCTACGGCGCAATGTTGCTGCCGCGTGGCCTCAAGCGCGGCGCCTGGATGGAACTCGACGACGCTGATATCCGGGCTCTGATGCAGGTCGCTGGCAATCGCAGTTCGCGTGAGCGCGGCGAGGAGGGCGGACCTGGCGGTCCCGATTCGGCGCGCCGCGGCGGCGCCGATCAGGAACCGGGTTCCGGCAATCGACGTCGTGGCACGCGCGGCCCGGGTCCGCGTGGCGCCGGCCCGCGCCCTGCCGGCAACGGACCACGCAACGCCCCCGGTGGCGGCGCCAACAATGCGGGTCAGGGGCGCAGAAACCGCAGCGAGAACAGCGATCGGCCAACGGGAGCCGCGCAACCGGATCCGATGAAGACCGCTTTTGGCTACATTGGCGCCGACAGTTTCACGCGCCAGCGCCAGGAGCAGGGGCAACGCCGTGGCGGCGGTACCGGTGGCGGCCAGCGACGCAGTGGCGGACGGGGTCGATAGAGCGACTGAACAGGCTAAAATCCAGCACTTTGCCAACCGGGCAAAAACAATTACCAAGCTCAGGAATACTTATGACAATCGAACGCACACTCTCCATCATCAAACCCGACGCCGTTGCCAAGAACGTGATCGGACAAATCTACGCGCGCTTTGAAGCCGCTGGCCTCAAAGTGGTCGCTGCCCGCATGATGCATTTGTCGCGTCGCGAAGCCGAGGCTTTCTACGGCGTTCACAAAGAGCGTCCTTTCTTCAAGGATCTGGTCGAATTCATGATTTCCGGCCCGGTCATGGTGCAGGCGCTTGAAGGCGAAAACGCCATTCTGAAGAACCGTGACCTGATGGGTGCCACCGACCCGAAGAAGGCCGCACCCGGCACCATTCGCGCCAGCTTTGCCGACAGCATTGATGCCAACGCGGTCCATGGCTCGGACGCTGCGGAAACGGCTGCTGTGGAAATCGCGTTCTTCTTCCCCGGCATGAACATTTTCACCCGCTAAAGCATGGCCTTGCCGCTCCGCTGCGTTGTGCTGCCCTTGTGGGCGGGCGCAGCGTGCCTGGAGCGGCCGAGTGCCGCGTCGATCCGATGACGGCCAACCTGCTCGATTACGATCTCGACGGCCTGGCCCGGTTTTGCGAGGGGCTCGGCGAAAAGCGTTTTCGCGCGGTCCAGTTGTTCCGCTGGATCCATCAAAAGGGCGCCTCCAGTTTTGACGACATGAGCGACCTCGCCAAGTCCTTGCGCGAGAAGCTCAAAGGCGTGGCGCATGTGAAAGCGCTCGACCTGGTCTCGCAGCACATCTCAAGCGACGGCACCATCAAGTGGCTGTTTGACGTCGGTGGCGGCAACGCGATCGAGACCGTGTTCATTCCGGAGGACGACCGCGGCACGCTGTGCATTTCGTCGCAGGCAGGTTGTGCCATCGGCTGCCGTTTCTGTTCGACCGGACACCAGGGCTTCAGCCGCAACCTCACCACCGGCGAAATCATCGCACAGCTCTGGTTTGCCGAGCACTTCCTGCGTCAACATCTGCAGCGCGACGAGCGTGTGATCTCCAATGTGGTGATGATGGGCATGGGCGAGCCGCTGCAGAACTATGCTGAAGTGATTCCGGCGCTGCGCGTCATGCTCGACGACCATGCCTATGGCCTGTCGCGCCGGCGTGTCACCGTTTCCACCTCGGGCATCGTGCCCAAGATCGACCTGCTGGCCGAGCAGTGCCCGGTGGCGCTGGCCGTGTCCCTGCATGCGCCGACCGACGCGCTGCGCGACGACCTGGTGCCGTTGAACAAGAAATATCCGCTCGACGCTTTGATGCAGGCCTGCAGGCGCTACCTGGCCTACGCGCCGCGCGATTTCATCACCTTCGAATACTGCATGCTGGCAGGCGTGAATGACCAGCCCGAGCACGCGCAGCAACTCGTGGAGCTGGTGCGGCGCTACGGCGCTGGCGCGGTCTGGTGCAAGTTCAACCTGATCCCGTTCAACCCGTTCCCGGCGTCTGGTCTGCGCTGCTCGTCGCCTGCGCAGGTGCAGGCCTTCGCGCGCATCCTGTCGGATGCGGGTATCGTGACGACCATCCGCAAGACGCGCGGCGAGGATATTGACGCGGCCTGCGGTCAACTCGCTGGTGACGTCAAGGACCGCACGCGTGTGGGCGAGCGCATTGCGCGCCAGCGCAGTTGGACGATCACGCCGGTGGCGACAGACAGGCCATCGGTCAAGGAGACTTGAAACATGAATAAGAATGCAGCGCGGTGGCGTGCCAGGCAGTGGCTGTTTGGCGCCTGTTTGCTGGCCTGCGCACTGGTCGGCGTTTCAGGCTGTGCCTCGCGCGGCGCGGGCGGACCCGACGGCAGCGGGGCTGAAGTCGTCACCGACTCCGACGAGCCGAGTGTGCGCAAACGCGCGCGCATCCGGCTTGAACTGGCCAGCGGTTATTTCGAGCAGGGGCAAACCACGGTTGCACTGGACGAACTCAAGCAGTCGATTGCGGCCGACCCGAATTACGCGGCTGCCTACAACCTGCGCGGCCTGATTTATTTGCGCCTCAATGATTTCCGTTTTGCCGAAGAGAGCTTCAGGAAAGCCCTGGCGATCGAGCCGCAGGACGCCACCGTGATGCACAACCTGGGCTGGCTGTATTGCCAGGAGGCCCGTTACCCGCAGGCGCAGCAGCTGTTTTCACAGGCGCTGGCCAATCCGAACTACAAGGAGCGCGCCAAGACCTGGCGTGCGCAGGGCCTGTGCCAGGTTCGCGCCGGACAGCTTGAGGAGGGCGAGCAAAGTCTGCTCAAGTCCTACCAGTTCGATGCCGGCAATCCTGTGACCGCCTACAACCTGGCGACGCTGCTGTTCCAGCGCGGCGATTTTGCCCGCGCCCAGTTTTATGTGCGGCGCCTGAACAACAGCGAACTCGCGAATGAAGAATCGCTCTGGCTTGGCGTCAAGGTCGAGCGGCGTATGGAAAATCGCGCCGCCATGCAACAGTTGGGCACCCAGTTGCAGAAGCGTTTTCCCCGGTCGGCGCAGGCTGACGCCTATCAGCGAGGAGCTTTCAATGAATGAGGATGCGCTGCCGCTTGGTCCACAGGATCGTCCTGCCCAGGGTACCGTGGCCCCACTATCGGGCGGCGCCATGCTGCGCGCTGCGCGTGAAGCGGCCGGTGTGCACATCGGCGCGCTGGCGGTGACGCTGCGCGTGCCGGTGAAGAAACTTGAAGCACTGGAGGCCGACCGCTTTGACCTGTTGCCCGACCTTGTTTTTGTCCGCGCACTGGCCGCCAGTGTCTGCCGCAACCTGAACATTGATTCGCATCTGGTACTGGCGCGAATGCCGCAGACCGACTCGCCGCACCTCAGGACCGACGAGTCTGGCATCAATGTCAGCTTTCGTTCCAGCGCCAGTGGCTCGGGGTCCATGTTCTGGGATCAGATTTCGAAACCCCATGTTCTGGTTGGTTTCGCCTTGCTGATTGGCGCCCTGATCTGGGCGTTTGTGGTTTATTCCGGACGTTCGCCGATTGCCGCGTCTGACAAGGCCGAGGTCGTGGCTGCCCCTGCACCGGGTGCAGTGGCGGCTCCACTGGCGGCCTCTGCCAGCCCGGCCGCGCCGCTGGCGCCGGCCTCGGAAAGTGCGGCCCCTGTGATGGTGGCCGGTTCCGGTGCCACCAGCGGCACCCTGGTCTTCAAGTCGCACGGCGCGTCCTGGGTCGAGGTCGTCGATGGCACTGGCGTTGTTCAGCTGCGCAAGATGCTGACCCAAGGCGAGAACGTTGGCGTCTCCGGTGCCATGCCGCTGGCCGTGGTGATCGGGCGCTCGGATGTGACTGAGGTGGAGGTGCATGGCAAGCCCTTCGACCTGACACCGCTTGCACGCGACAATGTTGCCCGTTTTGAGGTGAAGCAGTGAGTTCCTCGATGGAAATTGAAACCGCATTGGCCAAAGGCCGGCGCTCGCGCCAGGCACGCGTGGTCTGGGGTGAGCGCGTGATCACGGTTGGTGGTGATGCGCCGGTGCGCGTCCAGTCCATGACCAATACCGATACGGCCGACGCCATTGGCACGGCGATCCAGGTCAAGGAGCTGGCGCTGGCCGGCTCCGAGATGGTGCGCCTGACGGTGAACACGCCCGAGGCGGCGCAGGCTGTGCCCTACATCCGCGAGCAACTCGACCGCATGGGCATTGATGTGCCGCTGATCGGCGACTTCCATTACAACGGACACCGTTTGTTGACCGATATTCCGGCCTGCGCCCAGGCCTTGTCGAAGTACCGGATCAATCCCGGCAATGTCGGCAAGGGCGACAAGCACGACAAGCAGTTCGGGCTCATGATCGAGGCCGCCGTGCGCTGGGACAAGCCGGTGCGCATCGGTGTCAACTGGGGCAGCCTGGACCAGGAGTTGCTGGCCAGCCTGATGGACGAAAACAGCCGGCGCAGCGCACCCTGGGGCGCCAAACCGGTCATGTACGAAGCCCTGATTTCTTCAGCCATCGAATCGGCTGAACGCGCGGTCGAGATGGGCATGAACCGCAACCAGGTGCTGCTCTCATGCAAGGTCAGCGGCGTGCAGGATCTGGTCTCGGTCTACCGTGAACTGGCGCGTCGCTGCGACTATCCGCTGCATCTGGGACTGACCGAGGCCGGCATGGGGACCAAGGGCGCGGTCGCTTCGGCAACGGCACTGGCCATTCTGCTGCAGGAGGGCATTGGCGACACGATTCGCGTCTCGCTGACGCCGCAGCCCGGTGAGTCCCGAACCCAGGAAGTGGTGATCGCCTGCGAGATCCTGCAAGCGCTTGAGCTGCGCTCTTTTGTGCCCAGCGTCACGGCCTGTCCCGGCTGCGGTCGCACCACCAGCACCGTGTTTCAGGAACTGACCAAGCAGATTGAAGATTTTCTGCGCGCCCAGATGCCGCTCTGGCGCAAAAAGTACCCGGGGGTTGAAAAGCTCAAGGTTGCGGTCATGGGCTGCATCGTCAACGGCCCCGGTGAGAGCAAGCAGGCCGACATCGGCATCAGCCTGCCCGGCACCGGCGAGGCACCGGCTGCGCCGGTCTTCATCGACGGCGAGAAACGCATGACCCTGCGCGGCGAGGGTATTGCGCAGGAATTCCAGAAAATTGTCGAAAACTACGTTGAAACACGTTTTGGCACGCCAGTCGCTGCCATCGCGTTGTGAGTGAATTCATGACTGAAAAAGAAATCGATCCCAAAGCGGAGAAACTGACGGCTGTCAAAGGCATGAACGACATTCTCCCGCCCGACTCGGCGCGCTGGGAATGGCTCGAAGACAAGGTGCGCACCCTCATGGGGCGCTACGCCTACCGCAACATCCGCACGCCCATCGTCGAGCCGACGGCGCTGTTTGTGCGCGGCACCGGCGAGACCACGGACATCGTCGAGAAGGAGATGTACTCCTTTGCCGACAAGCTCAATGGTGAGGAACTGACGCTGCGCCCGGAAAACACGCCGGGCGTGGTGCGCGCCGCGATCCAGCACAACCTGACCTATGACGGCGGCAAGCGCCTGTACTACATGGGCCCGATGTTCCGCCATGAGCGGCCTCAGCGTGGCCGCTACCGGCAGTTCTACCAGCTCGGTGCCGAGGCGCTTGGCTTTGCCGGCCCCGAAGTCGATGCCGAACTGATGCTGCTGGTGCACGAACTGTTTGCCGCCTTCGGTCTGCGCAATGTGCGCGTCGAGCTCAACAGCCTCGGTGTGGCACCGGAACGCCGCGCCCATCGCAGCGCCCTGATTGCCTATTTTGAGCAGCATCTGGAACTGCTCGATGCGGACTCGCAACGCCGGCTGCACATGAACCCGCTGCGCATTCTTGACACCAAGAATCCGGCCATGCAGGACCTGGTGCAGGCGGCGCCGCAACTGCTGGACTACCTGGGCGAGGCCTCGCTGCAGCACTTTGATACGGTCAAGACGCTGCTGTCGGCCTGCGGTGTGCAATGGAGCGTCAACCCGCGTCTGGTGCGTGGCCTCGATTACTACAGCCACACCGTCTTTGAATTCGTGACCGATGAGCTTGGTGCCCAGGGCACATTGTGCGGCGGCGGGCGTTACGACGGCCTGTTTGCGCTGCTTGGCGGCAAACCAACCCCGGCCGTCGGCTGGGGCATGGGCCTCGAGCGCGTGCTGGAACTGATCAAGCAGCAGGGCGAGACCCAGGTTGCGCCTGCACCAGACGCCTATGCCGTGATTCCTGACGCTGCTGCCCTGCCGCGCGCCATGCAGGCGGTGCAGGCCTTGCGCGCTGCCGGTGTCAGCGTGCAGATGCATGCGGCCTTGACGCCCGGGCCCGACAGCATGAAAGCGCAGTTCAAAAAAGCGGACGGCAGCGGTGCTGCCTATGCCCTGATTTTTGGCGGCGACGAGCTGGCCGAAAACGCGGTGACGGTCAAGGCGCTGCGCGCGGGCGGTGCTGCGCAGCGGCGCGAATCACTGGCTGACATTGGCAACTGGGCACCCACCCTACAATCACAGACTTAAATGGCGGCCGACCGGCGCCTGGGCGTCGTGCGCAACTGAACAAAGCAAAGAAAATTCATGGCAAATCAACTCGATCTCGAAGAACAAGAGCAACTCGACCAGCTCAAGCACTATTGGAAACAATACGGCAACATGATCACCTGGGTGCTGATTGCGGTGCTCGGCACCTACGCCAGCTGGAATTTCTACCAGTACTGGCAGCGCAGCCAGGCGCAGCAAGCGGCCGCCATGTTTGATGAGGTCGAGCGCGTTGTGAAGTCGACCGATCCGGCCAAAATCGACCGCGTCTTTGGCGACATCAAGGACAAGTTCGGCTCCACCACCTATGCCCAGCAAGCGGGCTTGCTGGTGGCCAAGGAATATTACGCTGCCGGCAAGCTCGATGCTGCCAAAGCGGCGCTGGGCTGGGTCGCAGACAAGTCATCCGACCCGGGTTACCAGGCTGTTGCGCGCTTGCGACTGGCCGGCATCCTGATGGACGGCAAGGCCTATGACGAGGCACTGAAACAATTGGGCGGCTCTTTCCCGGCCAATTTCGAGGCGCTGGTGGCGGACCGCAAGGGCGACATCCTGCTGCTCCAGGGCAAGAAGAAAGAGGCCGCTGCCGAATACGGCAAAGCCTATCAGCGTTTTGATGAAGGCACCGAATACCGTCGTCTGGTGGATGTCAAACTGAGCGCGCTGGGAGTCGACCCCAAGGGCGCGGCTGCTGCGGCGCCGGAAGGTAAAAAGTGAAATCTGTTTTTGCTTTGACAGCGGTCAGTCGGCTGGCGCTGGTTTTGCTGGTCGCAGCATTGTCTGCTGGCTGTTCCAGCGGTCCGGAGAAGCTCAAACCGACCGAACTGGCGCCCAACGCGGCCTTGCTGGGCGTGCGTCTGGCCTGGAACGCCCGAATCGGCGCAGTCGACTTTCCGCTTGAGGTCAAGGTCAACGCCGATCAGGTGACACTGGCCGGCTCCGACGGGGTGGTGCACGCTTTTGACGCCCGCAGCGGCGCCGCGCTGTGGCAAAGCGCCAGTCTCGGGCGCCTGGCTTCCGGTGTCGGCAGCGATGGCCGTTTTGCCGCAGTCGCAACGCGTGAGAATGAACTGGTCGTGCTCGACGGCGGGCGCGAGCTGTGGCGGCAAAAGCTGCCAGCGCCGAGCTTTACCGCGCCCCTGGTAACAGGCGCTCGCGTCTTTTTGCTGACAGCGGACCGTTCGGTTACGGCCTTTGATGGCAACTCGGGGCGCAAGCTCTGGACCCAGCAACGCCCTGGTGAACCGCTGGTGCTGCGTCAGGCTGGCGTTTTGCTGGCCGTCGGCGAGACCGTGGTGGTCGGCATGGGCGGGCGCATGGTGGGCCTCAATCCCGCCAATGGCGCTGTCAAGTGGGATGTACCGATTGCCGCACCGCGCGGAACCAACGACATCGAACGCCTGGTAGACCTGGTTGGACGCGTGGCGCGCGACGACAAGGTGGTCTGCGCGCGCGCCTTTCAGGCTGCCGTTGGCTGTGTTGATTCGGTCCGTGGCGCCTTGCTCTGGACCAAGCCGGCCAGTGGGTCAGTCGGCGTGCATGGCGATGACAAATTCCTGTTTGGCACCGAGGGCGACGGCAAGGTCGTGGCCTGGCGTCGCGCCGATGGTGAGCGGGCCTGGACTTCCGAACTGCTGCGCTTTCGTGGCCTGACGGCGCCCTTGGTGGTGGGGCGTTCGATCGCGATTGGCGATGAGAGCGGCCTGGTGCACTGGCTTTCGCGTGACGACGGCAAGGCGCTGACGCGCATGGCGACCGATGGTTCCCCCATCGTTACAGCACCGGTGCTGGCGGGCGGGACCATGGTAGTGGTCACCCGCAATGGTGGAATTTTCGGTTTCAAGCCCGAGTAACGGTCAGGCCAAAAAATAATGAAACCTGTGTTGGCCCTGGTGGGCCGTCCGAATGTCGGAAAATCCACGCTCTTCAACCGGCTGACCAAGTCGCGCGACGCCATCGTTGCCGATTTTGCCGGTTTGACGCGCGACCGTCATTACGGCAACGGCAGACTGGGCAAGCATGAGTTCATCGTCATTGACACCGGCGGCTTTGAGCCCGACGCTGCCAATGGCATCTTCAAGGAGATGGCCAAGCAGACACGCCAGGCGGTGGCCGAAGCCGACGTCGTGATTTTTGTGGTCGATGCGCGCGAAGGCATTTCGGCGCAGGACCACGAGATTGCCAAATACCTGCGGCGTCTGGGCAAGCCCTGCGTGCTGGCCGCGAACAAGGCCGAAGGCATGCTGGCCGGCGCGCAACTGGTGGAGTTTTTTGAGCTCGGTCTGGGCGAGGTGCATGCGGTTTCCGCGGCGCACGGCCAGGGCATCCAGACGCTGATCGAACTGGCGCTGGCGCCGCTGCACCTTGAAGCGGGCGAGGAGGCGGACCAGGAGAGCGAGCCCGGCGTCATCAAACTGGCGGTGGCCGGTCGCCCCAATGTGGGCAAGTCAACCCTGATCAATACCTGGCTCGGCGAAGAGCGCTTGGTCGCTTTTGACCTGCCGGGCACGACGCGCGACGCGATTTCCGTGCCCTTTGAGCGCAACGGGCAGAAGTTCGAGCTGATCGATACCGCGGGCCTGCGCCGGCGCGGCAAGGTGTTTGAGGCGATCGAGAAGTTCTCGGTGGTCAAGACCCTGCAGGCGATCGAGTCGTCCAACGTGGTGCTGCTGCTGATCGATGCGACGCAAGGGGTGACCGATCAGGACGCCCACATCGCCGGTTTCATTCTCGAGAATGGCCGTGCCGTGGTGCTGGCCGTCAACAAATGGGACGCGGTCGACGAGTACCAGCGCGAGTTGGTCAAACGCTCAATCGAAACGCGGTTGCCGTTCCTGAAGTTCGCCGCCATGCACCTGATCTCGGCCACCAAGCGCCAGGGTCTGGGGCCGGTCTGGGCCTCGATCGCCCAGGCTTACCGTGCCGCCAACTGCAAGATGTCGACGCCGGTGCTGACGCGACTGCTGCTGGAGGCGGTCCAGTTCCAGAGTCCCAAACGCGCCGGCATGTACCGCCCCAAACTGCGTTATGCGCACCAGGGCGGCATGAACCCGCCGGTCATCATCATCCATGGCAATTCGCTGGAACACGTGAGCGACGCCTACAAGCGCTTTCTGGAAGGGCGTTTCCGCAAGGAGTTTGACCTGGTGGGCACGCCCATGCGCATCGAGTTCAAGACCTCTGCCAATCCCTACGCCGACAAAGACGCCTAGCAAGAAGCGCGCAAACTGCTTCCAACTTTATGGGGGCTTTACGCCGGTGCGGCTTGCGAAGGTGATTTGCTGTGGTATCGTCATCCCCTTATCAATTTTTTGAACACGGAGAATATCGTGAACAACAAAGGTCAGTTGCTCCAGGACCCTTTTCTCAACGCCCTGCGTCGGGAACATGTACCGGTCTCTATTTATCTGGTCAACGGGATCAAGCTGCAAGGCCAGATCGAATCGTTTGACCAGTACGTTGTGCTGCTGCGCAACACGGTTACCCAGATGGTTTACAAGCACGCCATTTCCACCATCGTGCCCGGGCGTGCCGTGAATTTCGCCAGCGGCGAGGGTGACGAACCTGCAGCCGCCTGATCGTCAGTCGGCCCCGACCATTCTGGTTGGGGTTGATGTCGGTTTACCCAATTTCGACGGCAAACTCGAAGAACTCGGTTTGCTGGCACAGACCGCCGGTTTGACACCGGTGGCGCGGCTTACCTGCAAACGCAAGGCGCCCGATGCGGCCCTGTTTGTTGGCAGCGGCAAAGCCGACGAGATCAAACTGCTGGCTTCGCAGCTGGGCGCGGTCGAGATCCTGTTCGATCAAAGCCTGAGCCCGGCGCAGCAGCGCAATCTGGAACGCCATCTGGAACTGCCGGTCAACGACCGCACGCTTCTGATTCTGGAAATTTTTGGTCAGCGTGCGCGCAGCCATGAAGGCAAACTGCAGGTTGAACTGGCGCGTCTGCAATACCTGAGCACGCGCCTGGTGCGGCGCTGGTCGCACCTGGAGCGCCAGAGCGGCGGCATCGGCATGCGCGGCGGCCCGGGCGAAACCCAGATCGAACTTGATCGCCGCATGATCAATGACAATATCAAGAAGATCAAGGAACGCCTGATCAAGGTCAAGCGCCAGCGCCAGACCCAGCGGCGCCAGCGCGAACGGCGCGATGCCTTCAATATCTCCCTGGTCGGCTACACCAATGCGGGCAAGACCACGCTTTTCAATGCGCTGGTGAAAGCCCGGGCCTACGCCGCCGATCAACTGTTTGCCACGCTTGACACCACCACGCGCCAGCTTTACCTGGGCGAGGCCGGACGCTCGGTTTCGCTCTCCGATACCGTCGGCTTTATTCGTGACCTGCCGCACGGCCTGATCGACGCCTTCCAGGCCACGCTGCAGGAAGCGGTCGACGCCGACCTGCTGCTGCACGTGGTGGACGCTGCAAGCCCCAATTTCCTCGAGCAGATTGCAGAAGTGCAGCGCGTGCTGCGCGAGATCGGCGCTGCCGATATTCCGCAGGGGCTGGTGTTCAACAAGCTTGACGCCCTTGAAATCGGTTCGCGCCCCCTGCAACTGCAGGATACTTATGACCTGTTTGGGGTTCAGACACCGCGGATATTCCTCAGCGCTGCGCAGGGTGAGGGCGTGGCCCTGCTGCGTCTGCATCTGGCGAGCACAGTCAGTGCCGCCAATCCACCGGCAAAAGATGGGGAATATTCCCCGGAAGTTGGCAGTGCTGGTTCCTGATTGGGCACAATCGGGTCACCACATACAAGAGAAGACGAGATGAAACTTCATTTACGCATGTTTCGCTGGGCTGATGTTGCGGGCCGTATCCGGGGCATGTTCAATCTGAACGACCCGCATTGGGGTCGTGGCGACGACAAGCCGGCCGAAGGCAGCAAGCCCCAGGCTGAAGCGCCCGAGACCGATGCGCCGCAAGGCCCGGCCAAAGGTGGCAATGAGCGTGGCCCGCGGCGTGGCCAGAATCAGGGTCCGCCCGATCTTGAAGAGATGTGGCGTGATTTCAGCCGCCGTCTGAGCGGTTTGTTTGGTGGTGTCAAGAACGCCGGCCGCGGCATTGGCGGCGGGCCGGGTGGTTTTCAACCCGACATGAAGAGCACCGGCATCGGCATCGGCCTGATTGTGGGCGTGGTGCTGCTGATCTGGCTTGGAACCGGTTTCTTCATCGTGCAGGAAGGCCAGCAGGCCGTTATCACCCAGTTTGGCAAATACCGCTCCTCGGTCGGTGCTGGTTTCAACTGGCGCCTGCCGTATCCGATTCAGCGCCACGAGCTCATTTTTGTGACCCAGATCCGTTCGGTCGATGTTGGTCGTGACACCATCATCAAGGCCACCGGCCTGCGTGAGTCGGCCATGTTGACGGAAGACGAGAACATCGTCGAGATCAAGTTCGCCGTTCAGTACCGTCTCAGCGACGCCCGCGCTTTTCTGTTTGAGAGCAAGAACCCGGGCGAGGCCGTGGTGCAGGCGGCCGAAACGGCGGTGCGCGAGGTGGTCGGCAAGATGCGCATGGACAGCGCGCTGTCCGAAGAGCGCGACCAGATCGCGCCGCGTGTGCGCGCCCTGATGCAAAGCATTCTGGACCGCTACAAGGTTGGCATCGAAGTGGTCGGCATCAATCTGCAGCAGGGTGGCGTGCGTCCGCCCGAGCAGGTCCAGGCCGCATTTGACGATGTGCTCAAGGCGGGCCAGGAGCGTGAGCGCGCCAAGAATGAGGCGCAGGCCTATGCCAACGATGTGGTGCCGCGCGCGGTCGGTTCGGCGTCAAGGCTGAAAGCCGAAGCCGACGCCTACAAGTCGCGCATCGTGTCGCAGGCGCAAGGCGATGCGCAGCGCTTCAAGTCGGTGTTGACCGAATACCAGAAGGCGCCGCAGGTTACGCGTGACCGCATGTACCTCGACGCCATGCAGCAGATTTACAGCAATGTGACCAAGGTGCTGGTCGACTCCAAGCAGGGTTCCAACCTGCTTTACCTGCCGCTGGACAAGATTGTCCAGATGACCGGGCCGGGCGGCGAGGCTGCCGCTGCCGCTGTGGCTGCGACGCCCGCAGCTGCCTTGCCGGCTGCTGTGGTCCCGACCCCCGATGCGCGGGCGCGGGACGCTGCCCGCACCCGTGACCGCGAAACCCGCTAGGAGCCCAGAATGAACAGGCTAGGTCTTATTTTTTCGTCGCTGCTGGTGCTGCTGGCGCTTGCCAGCTCGATGCTGTTTGTGGTCGATCAACGCCAGTTTGGCGTGGTCTACGCCTTGGGACAAATCAAGGAAGTGATCACTGAGCCGGGCTTGAACTTCAAGTTGCCGCCGCCGTTCCAGAACGTTTCCTATATCGACAAGCGCCTGTTGACGCTCGAGACCAGCGACACCGAGCCGATGCTGACGGCCGAAAAACAGCGCGTGGTGATCGACTGGTACGTGCGCTGGCGCATTTCGGAGCCAAGCCAGTACATCCGCAACGTGGGTCTGAGCGAGGCCGAGGGCGCGAACCAGCTCAATCGCGTGGTGCGCAACGCGTTCCAGGAAGAGGTGAACAAGCGCACCGTCAAGGAACTGCTGGCAACCAAGCGCGAGGCCATCACGGCCGACGTCAAGGCCGAGGTGCTGAGCAAGGTCAAGGGCGACAAGCCCTGGGGCGTTGACGTTGTGGACGTTCGCATCACGCGCGCCGACTATGTTGATGCCATCACCGAGTCGGTCTATCGGCGCATGGAGGCCGAGCGCAAGCGCGTGGCCAACGAGTTGCGTTCCACCGGCGCTGCCGAAGGCGAAAAGATCCGTGCCGACGCCGACCGTCAGCGCGAGGTGGCAGTGGCCAATGCCTACCGTGATGCCCAGAAGATCAAGGGTGAAGGCGACGCCGAGGCGGCCCGCATTTATGCCGAGGCCTTTGGCCGCGACCCGCAGTTTGCCCAGTTCTACCGCAGTCTGGACGCCTACAAGGCCAGCTTTGCCAAGAAGAGCGACGTCATGGTGCTTGACCCCGCATCGTCCGAGTTTTTCAAAATCTTCCGGGGCAGTTCGACAGCAGCGCCCGCGCCGGCCAAGCCTGCCAGGAAATAGCGCTTGAACAGCGACACCTTCTGGCTGGCCCTGGGATTGGTCCTGATCATTGAAGGCCTGTTTCCATTTCTTTCGCCGGACGGCTGGCGCCGCATGTTTGCACAGGTACTGCAACTCAGGGACGGTCAGCTGCGTTTCTTCGGAATGTGCAGCCTGATTGCCGGTACCGTGCTGATTTGCTGGCTGGCCTGAAGAAAATCGGGGCTTTAGCCCGGTAAAATCGCGGTTTTAACAGCCCCACTCAATCCATGTCTGCCTGGGTCCTGCCGGATCACATTGCCGATGTCTTGCCGTCTGAAGCGCGGCACATCGAAGAACTTCGTCGCAACCTGCTAGACGCTGCGCGTTGCTATGGTTACGAATTGGTCATGCCGCCGCTGCTCGAGCACCTGGAGTCCCTGCTCAGCGGCTCCGGCGAGGCGCTCGACCTGCAAACCTTCAAACTGGTCGATCAGCTCTCTGGCCGCATGATGGGGCTGCGAGCCGACAGCACGCCGCAGGTGGCCCGCATCGACGCCCATCTGCTCAATCGCCAGGGCGTGACCCGCCTGTGCTACTGCGGTCCGGTTCTGCACACGCGCCCGGGCAGTCCGCATGCGACGCGCGAGCCGCTGCAGTTCGGCGCCGAAATCTACGGCCACGCCGGGCTCGAAGCCGATCTGGAAACGCTGCTGCTTGCGCTCGACTGCCTCAAGGTCGCAGGCGTGCCGGCGCCCGGTGTCGACATGGCCGATGCGCGCATCGTCAAGGCCTTGCTCGAAGGCGTGCCGCTGCCTGGCGATCTGCTGGCGCGCTTGCATGCTGCGCTGGCGGCCAAGGACAGCAGCGAACTCGCGGTCCTGACACGGGATTTCCCGGCCGCCTCACGCTCGGGCCTGTTGGCGCTGTTGCAACTCTACGGTGACGACAAGGTCTTGCTCGAGGCCGAAAAAGCCCTGCCGGCCTTGCCAGCCGTGCACGCTGCGCTGGCGAACCTGAAATGGCTGTCGAGCCGGCTCGACGGCGCCCGCATCACATTTGATCTGGCCGATCTGCGCGGCTACGCCTACTACACCGGTGCGACATTTTCCATTTATGCGCGAGGCGCCAGTGACGCGCTGGTGCGTGGCGGCCGTTACGACGAGGTCGGTGCCGTCTTTGGCCGCAATCGACCGGCGACCGGTTTCAGCCTGGACCTCAAAAGTCTGGTTGGCGTGCTCGCGCCGGGTCCGCTGCGAGCAGCCATCCGCGCGCCCTGGCGCGATGTGGCCGGTTTGCGCGCTGCCATTTCGGCCTTGCGCGCGCGGGGTGAAACCGTGGTCTGTGTCCTGCCCGGGCATGAGAGCGAAGTAGATGAGTTCCATTGTGATCGCGAGCTGCTTGAGCAAGCGGGACAGTGGGTCGTGAAAGCTGTTTGAGAAAAGTTAAATGAACGCAACAAAAGGACGTAATGTGGTCGTTGTCGGTACCCAATGGGGCGACGAGGGCAAAGGCAAACTGGTCGACTGGCTGACCGAGAGCGCGCAAGGTGTCGTGCGCTTTCAAGGCGGGCACAATGCCGGCCACACGCTGGTGATCAACGGCGTCAAGACAGCCTTGCACCTGATTCCCAGCGGCATCATGCGCGTCGGCGTCAAGTGCTACATCGGCAACGGGGTCGTGCTGTCGGTGGCCAAATTGTTTGACGAGATGGCCGGTCTGGAGAAGGCCGGCGTTGAAGTGCGCTCGCGCCTGCGCGTCAGTGAACTGTGCCCCATGATCCTGCCGTTTCACGCCGCGATCGACGTGGCGCGCGAGGCGGCGCGCGAGAAGGGCGGCAACGCCAAGATCGGCACCACCGGGCGCGGCATCGGCCCGGCCTACGAAGACAAGATCGCGCGGCGGGCCCTGCGCGTGCAGGATCTCAAGTACCCGGAGCGCTTTGCCACCAAGCTGCGCGAGCTGCTGGACCTGCACAACCATTTGCTGACCACCTACCTCGGATCCAAGGCTTTTGACTTCGGCCCGACCCTGGCGCCTTACATGGCCGATGGCAAGGTTCTGTTTCAGCCGGTGTTTGACGAGGCGATGCAACAGGCCGAACTGCTCAAGCCGATGATGGCCGACGTTTCGCGCGAACTCAATGACGCGCACGCCAAGGGCGCCAATCTGCTGTTCGAAGGCGCGCAAGGCACGCTGCTCGACGTCGATCACGGCACCTACCCCTATGTGACCTCGAGTAACTGCGTCGCCGGCAATGCCGCCGCGGGTGCCGGCGTCGGTCCCGGTCTGCTGCACTACATCCTGGGCATTACCAAGGCTTATTGCACGCGTGTCGGCGGTGGCCCGTTCCCGACTGAACTGCAGTGGGAAGTGCCGGGTACGCCCGGTTACCACATGAGCACCGTGGGCGCGGAAAAAGGCGTCACCACCGGGCGCAGCCGGCGCTGTGGCTGGTTTGACGCGGCCCTGCTCAAGCGCAGTGCCCAGGTCAACGGCCTGTCGGGTCTGTGCATCACCAAGCTCGACGTGCTCGACGGTTTGAGCGAACTGCTGCTGTGCACCGGTTACGAACTCGACGGCGAACAGGTCGACATCCTGCCCATGGGCGCCGACGACATCGAGCGCTGCAAGCCGGTCTACGAGAGCATCGCCGGCTGGAGCGACAGCACGGTGGGTGTGACCCGGTTCGACGAACTGCCAAGCAATGCGCGCCTGTACCTGCAGCGCATCGAGCAGGTGACCGGCGTACCGATCCACATGGTCTCGACCGGTCCCGACCGCGAACAGACCATTCTGATGCGCCACCCGTTTCTCGCAGACTAGTTCAGGGCAGACCAAAAACACGCTCAATCGCGCGATGGCAAGGCTGCCATCTGCGCATGCGGCGCTTAAATTTCAGGAGCAATTCAATGTTGACGGAAGACGGCAAACACCTGTACGTGAGTTATGACGAATACCATAACCTGATCGAAAAGCTGGCCATCAAGATCCATCAATCGGGCTGGGAATTCGACACCATCCTGTGCCTGGCGCGTGGCGGCATGCGCCCGGGGGACATCCTGTCACGCGTTTTTGACAAACCCTTGGCCATCATGTCCACCAGTTCCTACCGCTCCGACTCCGGAACCGTGCAGGGTATGCTGGACATCGCGCACTACATCACCACGCCCAAGGGCGAGATCGCCGGCAAGGTGCTGCTGGTCGACGACCTGGCCGACTCCGGCCATACGCTCAAGGCGGTGATCCATCAGCTCAAGACCAATTACGCACCGATCACCGAACTGCGCAGCGCCGTGATCTGGACCAAGGCCTTGTCGACTTTCCAGGCTGACTATTCGGTCGAGTTCCTGCCGACCAACCCCTGGATTCACCAGCCCTTCGAGGGCTACGATTCGACGCGCCCCGAGCAGTTGATCGAAAAGTGGAGCGTTTGAAAGCGCCAGCAGCATGAGCGACATCACGACGGCGCTGATCCACCACGCTTACGTGCCGCCGGCGGGCTTCGCGGCGCCGCAGCCCGGCGTTTTCAAGGCCTCGACCGTGCTCTTTCCGAACGTTGCTGCGATGCGCAACTTCGACTGGAAAGACAAGTCGGCCTACACCTACGGCCTGCACGGCACACCCACCAGCTACCTGCTCGAAGAGCGTTTGTGCACGCTCGAAGGCGGACTGCAGTGCCTGCTGCTGCCCAGCGGCCTGGCGGCGATCGCCTCGGTTGCCCTGTCCCAGCTGCAGAGCGGTGACGAGGTTCTGATTCCGGACAACGTCTACGGTCCGAACAAGGCACTGGCCGAGGGCGAACTCAAGACATGGGGCGTTACGCACCGTTACTACGACCCGCTGGACCCGCAGGATCTGGCCGCCAGGATTGGCCCGCAAACCAAGCTCGTCTGGCTCGAAGCCGCCGGCTCGGTCACGCTGGAGTTCCCTGACCTGTGCGAACAGGTGCGTATCTGCAGGGCGCGTGGCGTGCTCTGCGCGCTGGACAATACCTGGGGCGCCGGGTTGGCGTTCGCGCCCTTTGATCTGACGCCGGGCTCCAGCCCTGCGCTGGGCGTTGACATCTCGGTGCACGCGCTGACCAAATACCCGAGCGGCGGCGGTGATGTGCTGATGGGCAGCGTCATCACGCGCGACCCTGGCTTGCACATGAAGCTCAAGCTCACGCACATGCGCATGGGTTTTGGCGTGGGCGCCAACGATGTCGAGGTCGTGTTGCGTTCGCTGCCGAGCATGGCCTTGCGCTACCGCGCACACGACGACGCAACGCGGCAACTGGCGCGCTGGTGCCAGGGCCGCAGCGAGTTCGCCCAGGTGTTGCACCCGGCTCTGCCGGATTCGCCGGGCCACGCTCATTGGCGCGCGCTGTGCCAGGAGGGTCCCGGTACGGCGGCTGGGCTTTTCAGCGTGATCCTGCAAGCGCGCTACGGGCAGGCCCAGGTTGACGCCTTTTGCGATTCCCTCAAACTGTTTGGCATCGGCTACAGCTGGGGCGGACCGATGAGCCTGGTGGTTCCCTATGACCTGGCTTCGATGCGAAGCAACTGGCCGGCGCACCTCAAACCGGGCACGCTGGTGCGCTTTTCCATCGGTCTCGAAGCGGCGGCTGATCTGCAGGCCGACCTGATGCAGGCTTTGCGGGTGATGGCGCGGTAAGTTGTTCCCGTATTGCGCGTCGCTCCATACGGGCTACCGGAGGCTCAGTGTTTTCCTGAGTAGTCAGACGATCTGATCCGGGTTAGTCTGGGCGCATGAACCAGCCTGCCGTGCCCAATGAGCCTGCGCCGTCCGACGCGCCACAAAAAACCATACGCACGCTGAGCCTGCGCGACCCGTTGCACTGGCTGGCACTGGGCGGGCGTGACCTGCTGGCCACGCCGGGCATTGGGCTGTTCTATGGCGGCTGCTTCTGGGCCATGGCCATCGTGCTGGGTGCGGTCTTTCGCAACAAGCCCGAGTATGTGATCTCCATCGCATCGGGCTGTCTGCTGGTCGGGCCCTTTCTGGCCATGGGGCTGTACGAGGTCAGTCGCCGTCGCGAAAGCGGCATTGCGCCCGAGCTTGGGTCATCACTGACCTGTTGGGACGCGCACCTGGGCAGCATGAGCATGCTGGTGCTGGTGCTGATCGTGCTGGAACTGATCTGGGGCCGCGCCTCGCTCGTGGTGTTTGCCGTTTTCTTCAACACTGGCATGCCGTCTACCACGGGCGTGATCCAGGCCGTCTTCAGCCCCGAGAACTGGGAATTTCTGCTGGTCTACCTGCTGGTTGGTGGCGTCTTCGCCGCCGTGGTCTTTTCCGTGGCGGTGGTCTCCATTCCGATGATCCTGGACCGCGACACCGACGCTATCTCGGCCGCCATCACCAGCCTGCAGGTGGTGTTCGGTAACACCGGAGTGATGCTGCTGTGGGGCGCGCTGCTGACGGTGCTGGTGTTCCTGGCCCTGCTGCCCTGGGCGGCTGGCCTGCTGCTGGTCGGACCCTGGCTCGGACATGCGAGTTGGCATGCCTACCGCGCCAGCGTGTGCTGGGCCGACGAGGAGGGCGCCGCAGGCCTGGTTTAAGGCAAGAAAAATTTGTTCCCGGCTGGCCGGGCCCCGGTCACTCAATGGTAAAGTGGCCCCAACTACCTGAAAGCATAACTTGGCTACACCGAACTACGGATACGAGAAGCGCCAGAAAGAACTGGCAAAGAAGAAGAAAAAAGAGGAAAAACTCAAGCACAAAGCCGAGCGCAAGGTCGGCGAGGGTGCTGAAGAGGGTGCGCCGCAAGACGATGCTGGCGAGCAGCCGCAAGCCGGTCCTGACACCCCGGCGCAAGCCTGACCAAGCGCAAGTCGCGCCAGCACAAGGCCCAAAAGCAACTATTTCGTGCTGTTTTCTCGTTGTTGTTGGCTTTGGCGCAAATTGTGACGAGGCGGGTGGTACTACACTGGGGCTGAGATTCATGTGCTGCCGTCCAGTACCATGCGCCCGAACAAGACTTCATCCTCCGCCGCGCCCGAACTGCACGCCTTGCTGGCGCGCTACGGCGCTGAACCCCATTCCCTGGTGCAAGTGCTGCGTGAGGCGCAGGCGCTTCAGGGCTGGCTCCCGCGCGACACCCTGAACCAGATCGCCGCCGCGCTCGGCCTGACGCTGGCGCAGGTCGAAGGCGTGGCCGGCTTTTACCGTTTTTTTTACACGCAACCGGCGGGCGACTACCGCATCCTGTTCAGCGACAACGTCACCGACCGCATGCTCGGCAGCGAAGTGCTGCTGGCCGATCTGTGCCGGCGCCTGCGTGTCAAGCCGGGCCAACTCAGGGCTGACGGCCGCGTCAGCGTGGCGCGCAGTTCGTGCACCGGCCTGTGCGATCAGGGCCCGGCCCTGCTTGTCAATCAGCGTCAGGTCGTGACCCGGCTCGACGCGCAACGCGTGGCGCAAATGGCGGAACTGATTGAGGCGCAGATTCCCCTCACACAGTGGCCGGCGCCCTGGTTCGAGGTGCAGGACAACATCCGCCGCGCTGATGTGCTGCTGGGCGATGCTGATGCACCGGGCCTGTCCCTTGCGGCAGCGCTGGCACGTGGCGCGCCGATGATGCTGGAGGAAATGAAACGGGCCAATCTGCGCGGGCGCGGTGGTGCTGGTTTTGCCACCGGCCTGAAATGGGACCTGTGCCGTCAGGCGCCGGGTGCGCAGCACTTCGTCGTCTGCAACGCCGACGAAGGCGAGCCCGGCACCTTCAAGGACCGCGTGCTGCTGAGCCGCTGCGCCGACGCCGTCTTCGAGGGCATGACGATTGCGGCACAGGTCATAGGCGCAGGGCGTGGCTTCCTGTATCTGCGCGGCGAATACCGCTACCTGCTCGGCCATCTGGAGTCGGTGCTGGAAAGCCGCCGTGCCGCGCATCTGCTGGGCAACAGCATCCTGGGTCAGACCGGTTTCGATTTCGACATCGCGATTCATGTTGGTGCCGGTGCCTATGTCTGCGGCGAAGAGTCGGCGCTGATCGAATCGCTCGAAGGCAAGCGCGGCACGCCGCGCAACCGACCGCCGTTCCCGGTGACGCATGGCTACCTCGGGCAGCCGACGGTGGTCAACAACGTCGAGACCTTTTGCGCCGCCAGCCGTATCGCCCTGCACGGCGCGGCGCCGTGGGCGGCTATCGGCACGGCGCAGTCGAGCGGAACCAAGATCCATTCAGTCTCGGGCGACTGCGAACGCCCCGGCATCTACGAGTACCCGTTTGGCACGCGCATAGAGCGCATCCTGCACGACTGCGGCGCACACGATGCGCAGGCGGTGCAGGTCGGCGGGCCTTCCGGCGTCTGCCTCGCGGCCAATGAATTCGGCCGCCGAATTGCTTTTGAGGATGTACCCAGCGCCGGCGCCTTCATGGTCTTCGGCGCCGGGCGTGACATGTTTGAAGTGGCGCGCGGTTTCGCCCGTTTCTTTGCGCACGAGAGCTGTGGCTTTTGCACGCCGTGCCGCGTTGGCACGGCACTGGTGCTCAAACGCATGGACAAGCTCGCCGCCGGCATGGGTTCGCGCGACGACCTTGAGGTGCTGCAGGAACTCGAGCAGCTGATGCGTGTGGCCAGCCATTGTGGCTTGGGCGCGTCCGCCTGCAACCCGCTGCGCGACACGCTGCGGCGCTTTCGCCCGGCTTATGAGTTGCGCATGAAGTCGCTGCATTTCGAGCCCGGCTTCGACCTTGACGCCGCGCTCTCGGTGGCGCGGCGCATGACAGGGCGCGACGATGCGGGCGCGCATCTGGAGAGCATGACATGAGCGACACAGCGAAGCCCGTCCTGTCTTTCTCGCTCGACGGAAAAGACCTCCCGTTCACGCCGGGCGAGACCATTTTGCAGGCAGCAACGCGCGCCGGGCGCTATATACCGCACCTGTGCTGGCATCCGGATTTTGTGGCCCATGGCTCATGCCGCCTGTGCAGCGTCAAGCTCAATGGCCGCCTGGTTTCGGCCTGCACGCAGCTGGCCAGTGCCGGTCTCGAGGTCGAGAGCGACACCGACGAGATCAACGCGCAGCGCAAGACCTTGCTGCAGATGCTGTTTGTCGAGGGCAACCACTTCTGCCCGAGTTGCGAGAAAAGCGGCCACTGCCTGTTGCAGGCCACGGCCTACCAGATCGGCATGGAGGGGCCGCATTTCGAGGAGTTCTACCCGGACCGACCGGTCGATGCCAGCCACCCCGATATCCTGCTCGACCTGAACCGCTGCATCCTGTGCGAACTGTGCGTGCGCGCCAGCCGCGAGCTCGACGGCAAGAACGTGTTTGCCATTGGCGGCCACGGCATTGCCAGCCATCTGCTGGTCAACAGCGTGAGCGGTCGCCTGGCTGACACCGACATGAGCTTGCAGGATCGCGCGGCGACGATCTGCCCGGTCGGCGTCATTCTGCCGAAACGGCGCGGTTTTGCTGTCCCGATCGGACAACGGCGCTTCGACCTGCAACCGCTGGCGCAGCACGCACCGGAGGATGGGTCATGAGCGAGGCCCTGCTGTCGCATCCGCCGCGCAAGTTCCGGGTCGCCACGGTTTCGCTGGCGGGCTGCTTTGGCTGCCACATGTCGCTGCTCGACATCGATGAGCGTTTGTTTGAACTGGTCGAGCGCGTCGAGTTCGACCGCTCGCCGCTCACCGACATCAAACAGCTTGGCGTCTGCGACATCGGACTGGTCGAGGGCGGTCTGTGCAACGCCGAGAACGTGACCGTGCTGCGTGAATTCCGCACACGCTGCAAGACCCTGGTGGCGGTTGGCGCTTGCGCCATCAACGGCGGTCTGCCGGCGCAACGCAACCACCTGGACCTGGGCGTGTTGCTGAGCGAGGTTTACCGCAGCCGCCGCGGCATGAGCGCGAGTGCCGTCCCGAACGATCCGGAACTGCCGTTGCCGCTCAACAAGGTGCACCCGATCAGCGAAGTGGTGCATGTGGACTATTTTTTGCCCGGCTGCCCACCGCCGGCCGACGCCTTCTGGCGTTTCCTGATCGACCTGATGGCCGGGCGCACCCCGCACCTGGGCCACGGCCTGTTGCGCTACGACTGAGCATTGACGACCGATCATGAACAGCCCGCTTGAAACCGCCGCCAACCCGCAAGGCCTGCGCCGTGTCGCGATCGACCCGGTCTCGCGCGTCGAGGGCCATGGCAAGGTCACCTTGTTGCTGGACGAACACAACTGCGTGCAGCAGGCGCGGCTGCACATCGTCGAGTTCCGTGGCTTCGAGAAATTCATCGAGGGCCGACCCTATTGGGAAGTGCCGGTGATGGTGCAGCGCCTGTGCGGCATCTGCCCGGTCTCGCACCAGTTGGCAGCGGCCAAGGCGTTTGACCGCGTGCTCGGCGCGTCGATCACGGTATCGGCGCAGAAGATCCGCCGCTTGATGCATTACGGACAGGTCATGCAGTCGCACGCCCTGCATTTTTTCTATCTGGCTTCGCCCGATCTGCTGTTCGGTTTTGACTCGGACCTGAACCGGCGCAACATCGTTGGCGTGGCGCAGGCGCATCCCGAGATCGCGCGCAAGGGCGTGCTGCTGCGCAAGTTCGGCCAGGAACTGATCCGCGCTACAGCCGGCAAGCGCGTGCACGGCACTGGCGCCCTGCCAGGGGGTGTCAATCAGCATGTGAGCGCGGTGGACCACGCGCTGCTGCAGAGCGACGTTGCGCAGATGCTGGCCTGGGCGCAGGAGGCGGTGGCGATTGCCAAGCAGTTGCACGCGCAGAACCCGGCGCTCTACGACAGCTTCGGCGCGGTGCGCTCGAATCTGCTCTCGCTGGTGCGCGCCGATGGCGCGCTCGACCTGTACGACGGCGTCCTGCGCGCGCGCGACGCCGAGGGCGCCATCATCTTTGACGGCGCCAGCGCGCAGGACTACCTTGAGCTGATCGAAGAAGAGGTCAAGCCCTGGACCTACATGAAGTTCCCGTTTTTGCGCAGCCTGGGTCCGGACTTGGGCAGCTACCGCGTCGGCCCGCTGGCGCGCATCCAGAACTGCGACTTCATTCCGAGTCCGCTGGCCGAGGCGCAGCGGCGCGAGTTTGTGGCCTATGGCGGTGCTGGCCCGGTGCATGGCGCGCTGGCCTACCACTGGGCGCGCATGATCGAACTGCTGCACTGTGTCGAGGTGATCGAAGGCCTGCTGGCCGACCCCGACATCCTGAGCGGCGAGCGCATGGCTTCAGGCACGCGCCAGCGCAGGGGCGTGGGCGTGCTCGAGGCGCCACGGGGCACGCTGTTCCACGATTACGAAGTCGGCGACGACGACCTCGTGACGCGCTGCAACCTGATCGTCTCAACCACACACAACAACCAGGCCATGAACGAGGCCGTGCGTTCGGTGGCGGCGCAGTACCTCGACGGGCGCGAACTGACAGAAGGCCTGCTCAACCACATCGAAGTTGCCATTCGCGCCTACGACCCCTGTCTGTCCTGCGCCACGCACGCGATCGGCCAGATGCCACTCGACGTGGTTCTGCTCGGACCCGATGGCGCTGTGCTGGAGCGCAGGCTACGCTCGACGCCGTGAGCACCTCGGATGTTGTCATCCCGGACTCGATCCGGGATCCATGTCTTCTGACGTTGCCACACGATCCCTGGATTGCGGATCAGGTCCGCAATGACAAAACCATGGCAGCGCTGGCATGAGTGCCACGCCTGCACCGCTGCTGGTGTTCGGCTGGGGCAATCCGAGTCGGGGTGACGATGCGCTCGGTCCGCTGTGCTTGGCGCGCCTGCGCGAGTTGGGCCTGAGCGCTGCGCGGGTTGATTACCTGGAAGACTTTCAATTGCAGGTCGAGCACGCGCTGGACCTGTTTCAGCGCGAGCGTGTGCTGCTGGTCGACGCCAGCCTGACTTGCGCAGCGCCGTTTGAAGTGACAGCGGTGAAGCCAGCGCGCGACCCCAGCCTGGTCAGTCACGCGCTCACACCCGCAGCCCTGCTGCAGGTCTACGGCGAACTGCGCAAGGAACTGCCGCCTCCATGCACGCTGCTGGCGATCCGCGGCGAGTGTTTTGAACTCGGAGAAGCACCCAGCGCTGCGGCCCTGGCCAACCTGGCTGCTGCCGTGCAATGGGCCAGCGCCTGGTTGAATGCCTGAGCGCCGCTTCGTGAGCTGACCCAACGGCGCTTCATAAATAAATCCGGCCGGCAAAAGTATTGGGTCGTTGGGCAAAAGTCTGTTGTGCCAGCACGCCGGGAATTCTTGTCATATCAAGGATTCATCATGATTCAATCCCATCCCGCCAAGGTAGAACTGGAGCGATATTCCTTGTCACGGCGCGAGTTGCTGGCGGCTCTTCTGGGCCTGGGCACCGACCGCCTGCGAATGACGCGGCGCGGGTAAATTGCCCCACTGCTGGGCGCTATTGCGCACGCTGCAGGGGCTGCGGGTCAGATCCGCAATCACGATTCGACGAAATGATCAATTCAAATGATCATCCCGCGCCCCCGATGTCATCCCGGGCTCGACCCGGGATCCAGGGGTGTGTTGGCATGGTTGCCTGGCACCAACAGCGCCAGGCCGCGCAAACGCTGGTGCGCGGCGTCTTCCAGATCGGGCGCAACTGACTGCCTGGAATTCAGGTAATGGTTGCTGAAGACATCCAGATAGACCTCCAGGGTCTCGGCCGCATGCGGCTCGCCTGCCATCGCCAGGCACACGGCGGCGACTTCCGATGTGCACAGGTGCTCAGCGCGGGCTGAGCGGCGCAGCCGGTAGCGTGAAAGCTGTTCCGGTTGCAGACTGAGCACTGGCAGGTGGTCGAGATAAGGGCTTTTGCGAAACATCTTGCGCGCCTCTGACCAGGTGGCGTCCAGCAGGACAAACAGCGGCTTTTTTCCGCAGAGGGGCTGCAATTCGGTGACGACACGCGGCGCGGCTGCAAACTCGCCGGGAAATACCAGATAGGGCTGCCACTGCGGGTCGGCCAGCAGGGTCAGCAAGGCCGGCTCCACCGCCGTGCGCGACCAGCCAAAGGCCGCGGTGTCGTTGACCACGTCGGCGATCAACCAGCCAGTGTTGCTGGGCTTGAGCGGCTCGTTGTCGCACATGATCAGGCAGATGCCAGCCTGAGTTGTGACCTGTGGCCGCAGCGAACACAGACAGTGGCTGAAGAGAACCCGGCAATCGGGGCAGCGCGGCGCGTGCGAACCCCGCGGCACAAAGGGTTTGCTGCGGCCGGCCACAAACAAGGCACGCAGGCGCTCGACCGCATTGCGTCTGCCGCTGGTTAGAGCGGTGCTCACAGTGCCCGATCTTGCAGCAACTGCGTTGCCAGGCGCGCCATGGCCGGCATGGAATGGCCATCGGGGCTGATGACGCGGGCGGCGCCGAACTGCTCGAAGTTGCGCCGCATCGACTGCAGATAGGCCGGGTCATAGTGCTGCGTCAGCAGTTCCTGCACCACGGTTTCGAAGTCGCCAGCGCGCACGGCGGCCTGCCAGCGCTCAACCAGCACCTTGCCGCGGAATTCGGCCAGCACCTGCAGGCGTTCGCAGAAGTGGTCGACGTCGCGCACAAAGAAGTCGTAGTCTTCCAGCAGCAGCGCCACGCGCTGGGCGTCGGGCAGCACCAGATTCAGGCAGGGGCTGGCGCGCATGGCGTCCACCAGCGCCAGCGGCAGCACCACGTTGCCAACCTTCTTGCTTTCACTTTCGACGAACACCGGGCGTGTGCTGTCAAAGCGGCGCAATGCCTCCCAGATCAGGGTGTCGAAGCGCTTTTGCGTGGGTTGCGCCAGCCCGGGGATGGCGCCCAGCACCGAACTGCGGTGGTTCGCCAGGGCTTCGAGGTCGATCACCTGCGCGCCCTGCGCCGCCAGCGCCTGCAGCAGGCGCGTTTTGCCGGAACCGGTGGTGCCGCAGACAACGCGCCAGTTCAACTGCTGTACCAGGCGCGGGATGTCCTGCACCACGGCGGCGCGAAAGGCCTTGTAGCCACCTTCGACCAGGGTGACGCGAAAACCGATTTGCGACAGGATCAGCGACAGTGCACCGCTGCGCTGGCCGCCGCGCCAGCAGTAGGTGAGCGGTTTCCAGTCTTTCGGTTTGTCGATGACCTCGCGCTCGATGTGGGCTGCGATATTGCGCGCCGCAATGGCGGCACCGCGCTTCTTGGCTTCGAAGGCGTTGACCTGTTTGTACAGCGTGCCGATGTCGCGTCGCTCATCGTTGTTCAGCGTTGGCCAGTTCACGGCGCCGGGCAGGTGGTCCTCAGCAAACTCGCCTTCGCTGCGGGCGTCGATGAGGGTGTCGAAGGCTTGCAGGTTGGCGATGACCTCGCCCGCGCTCAGCGTGTGAAAACTCATTTCAGCAACCTTTGCAGTACAGGCCAGACATTGGCCAGCAGTTGGGGATGTGCCGCTTCCGTCGGGTGGATGCGATCGGCCTGAAACAAGCGCAGGCTGTCGGGCACATCGGCAACGCCTTTGAGCAAAAAGGGCACCAGTGCCGCCTTGTTGGCCTTGGCGACGCCGGCATAGAGGGCGGCAAAGCGCGCGCCGTAGTCTTTGCCGTAGTTGGGTGGCATTTGCATGCCGATCAGCAGCACCTTGGCGCCGGCCTGCTGCGCGGAGCGGGTCATCTGGTCCAGGTTGTCCTGGGTCAGCGCCAGCGGCAGGCCGCGCAGTGCGTCGTTGGCGCCGAGTTCGATCAACACATGGGTTGGTCGGTGCTCGGCCAGCAGCGCGCCCAGGCGCGAGCGGCCACCGGACGTGGTGTCGCCGCTGATGCTGGCGTTGACGACCTGGGCTGGCATCTTCTGCGCCGCCAGTTTCTGCTCCAGCAGGGCGACCCAGCCGCTACCGCGTTTGAGTCCATACTCAGCGCTCAGCGAGTCGCCCAGCACCAGGATAACGGGCGGCGTTTTGGCGGTCGATAGCCCTGCAAGGGCGCCGAGAACGGCGACCGCGATAAAGTCACGCCTTAACAGCGGATGTCGATACAAAGAAAGCCTCATGTCTGATTCAATTATTTCCGTCGAGCATGTGTTCAAGTCGGTGACGGATTCCACCGGAACCCTGGCCATTTTGCGCGATATTGACTTTGCCCTGAATGCGCGTGAAACCGTGGCCATTGTCGGTGCCTCCGGTTCGGGCAAGAGCACGCTGCTGTCCATCATTGCCGGGCTTGACACGCCGAGCAGCGGCACGGTGCAACTGGCCGGACAGGACCTGTTCGCGATGGACGAGGACCAACGCGCCGAGTTGCGCGCGCAAAAGGTCGGTTTTGTGTTCCAGAGCTTTCAGTTGCTGGCCAACCTCAGTGCGCTGGAGAACGTGATGCTGCCGCTGGAACTGGCCAACCGGCGCGATGCGCGCAAGGTCGCCACCGAGATGCTGGCGCGGGTTGGCCTGTCGCAGCGCCTGGGCCATTACCCCAAGGTGCTCAGCGGCGGCGAACAGCAGCGCGTGGCACTGGCGCGCGCCTTCGTGGTGCAACCCGCCGTGCTGCTGGCCGACGAGCCCACCGGCAGCCTGGACTTTGCCACCGGCGAGAAGGTCATGGCCCTGATGTTCGAACTCAACCGCGAGCAGGGCACGACGCTGGTGCTGGTGACGCACGACAGCGCGATTGCAACGCGCTGTGACCGGCGCATCACGATCGAGGCCGGGTGCGTGCTGGAAGCGGCGGCATAGCCGCCTGGCGCAGTTGGACTAGCGGTAAAACGCCTCGACCTTGCCCTTGAGCTTGATCAGCAGCGGGTTGCCCTTGCGGTCCACGGTCTTGCCGGCGGGCACTTTGACCCACGACTCGCTGATGCAATATTCGGCGACATCGAAGCGGTCCTTGTCGTTGAAGCGGATGCC
Source organism: uncultured beta proteobacterium (assembly GCA_903876735.1). GTDB lineage: Bacteria > Pseudomonadota > Gammaproteobacteria > Burkholderiales > Burkholderiaceae_C > Rhodoferax. Next base: position 51,104 of record CAIRAW010000037.1, read on the forward strand.
AACCTCCTGCTCGAAAGCGGCCGCGATGTGAAAAGGGCTGCGCGGGTCGGTTGACAGGTGGTCGGGCAGGGCGGGTTTTGGGGTGCTTTCGGTCATGCGGGTCTTTCTTCGGTCAATTCAAACTGGTCCGATTGTCCCGGATTGCGGACCGGGCGCCGTTGCCGGCCAAGCCGCGATAATCACGCCATGTCTTCACCCAAAGTTTTATTCGGCTTTCATGCCGTCGGCGTGCGCCTGAAAACGGCACACCAATCGATCGTCGAGATTTATGTCGACCCGACGCGCCGCGACGCGCGCATGCGCCAGTTTCTGGACAAGGCCAACGAGGCCGGCTCCCGCGTCATCGAGGCCGACGGCATGCGCCTGGCCAAGCTCTGCGGCAGCCACGGGCACCAGGGTGTGGCCGCGCGCGTGCAGGCGCTGGCGCAGGTGACCTCGCTGGACGAACTGCTGGAGCAACTCGAAGCCGCGCAGGCGCTATTGCCGCTGGCCGAGCGCGAGGCGCCGCTGATCCTGGTGCTTGACGGCGTGACGGACCCGCACAACCTGGGCGCCTGCCTGCGTGTGGCCGATGGCGCTGGCGTGCATGCCGTGATTGCGCCCAAGGACCATGCGGCCGGCATCAACGCCACGGTCGCCAAGGTGGCCAGCGGAGCGGCCGAGACCGTGCCCTATTTCATGGTGACAAATCTGGCGCGCACCCTGAACGAGCTCAAGGAGCGCAGCATCTGGATCATCGGCACCAGCGATGTGGCCGGCAAGACGATTTACCAGGCCGACCTGAAGGGGCCGGTGGCGCTGGTGCTGGGCGCCGAGGGCGAGGGCATGCGCCAGCTGACCGCCAAGACCTGTGATGAACTGGTCAGCATCCCGATGCGCGGCGCGGTCGAGAGCCTTAACGTCTCGGTGGCCAGCGGCATCTGCCTGTACGAGGCCGTGCGCCAGCGCAGTTGAGCGCCGCCAGTCAATCCAGACCTCCAGAAACCTATTACCCATGCAAACAAAAATTCTGCGTTTCATCTTGATCTTTCTCGTCGCTGTGCTGCTGCTCTCGGGCGGCTGGCTCTGGTTGACCCTGAACTGGAGCTACTCGCAGGGCGAGCGCGCCGGTTACGTGCAAAAGCTGTCAAAGAAGGGCTGGCTGTGCAAGACCTGGGAAGGCGAAATCGCCATGGTGACCATGCCTGGCGCCATTCCCGACAAGTTTGAATTCACGGTGCGCGACGAAGGCGTGGCGCAGCGCATCAACCTGCTGGCGGGCAAGCGCGTGGTCCTGATTTACCAACAGCACCGCTTTATTCCATCCTCGTGCTTTGGCGAGACCGAGTATTTTGTCGGCGATGTGCGCGAAGTGCTCGATGGTCCCGCGCCCCAACTGGCGCCCGCACCGCTGGCACCGAGCGCCGCGCAGGGCCAGTTGTCCACGCCACGTTGAGGCGCAAGACACCATGAGCAAGACCGAACACCTGGCCGAGCGCCGTCTGGCCGATGCCTGGGCTGAATTGCAGAGCTACTCGGACCAGGGCAAGCCGCTGCAGGCCGACGCCCATCGTCTGGCCTTTGCCGATCCCGAATTTTTGCTGCGGCGTGAAACGCGCGGCATCCGCTTTCAGCTTGAAATGCTCAAGCCCGATCTGGACCAGGCCGAGCAGGGCATCGAGAACACGGTGGTGGTCTTTGGCAGTGCCCGTTTTTCTTCACCCGAGGACGCGCAGGTGGCGCTGCAAGCAGCTCAGGCCAGCGGCGACGTCAGTGCACTGGCTGTGGCGCAGCGGCAAATGCGCAACGCCCATTTCTATGACCAGGCACGGCAGTTCGCAAGACTGGTGGCGGCGTACAGCGCGAACCGGCCCTGCGACGAGCAGCTGTTCATTGCGACTGGCGGCGGCCCTGGCATCATGGAAGCGGCCAACCGTGGCGCGCACGAAATGGGTGCCGTCAGCATCGGCCTGAACATTGCGCTGTCGCATGAGCAGCGTCCCAATCCCTACATCACGCCGAGTCTGAGCTTCAAGTTTCATTACTTTGCGCTGCGCAAGATGCACTTCATGATGCGCGCCAAGGCCCTGGTCGCCTTCCCCGGCGGCTTTGGCACGCTCGACGAGTTGTTTGAAGTCATCACGCTGGTGCAAACCGGCAAGGCCAAGCCGGTGCCTATCGTTCTTTTTGGCACCGACTACTGGAAGCGACTGATCAACATCGATGTGATGATCGAGGAGGGCGCCATCTCGGCGTCGGATCTGGACCTGTTCAGCTACGTCGACGAGCCGGCCCAAGCCTGGAGCGTGATCCGCAATTTCTACGGTCTGAGCGACTGAAGGCTGTGATATTGAGTGGTCTTTGACCTGCGTCAGTTGATTTTCAGACTCCTGCCGTCAACTTGATATGGAACGGGGCGGCTTGCCATGGATGAGCGCATGCTGACCGTGCCGACCGACATTTGTTGAGCGGCTTGTTCTAAGCAAGGAGTTGACCATGTCCCATTACCACGCCGTCGTCTGGATCGATCACAAAGAGGCTCATGTGATGCACATCAGCCCGGACGATGTTGAAAAATCTGTCGTTCAACCGCATAAGCCGCATCACAAATTGCATTCCCGCGTTGGCACGCTCGGTAGTGGCCGTTTGGCTGAAAGCCAGGACTATTACCACCAGGTGGTCGAGGCGCTTGCCGGCGCCAGCGAGATTCTGGTGGTCGGTCCGGCGCAGACCAAACTGCAACTGATCAAGCACATCCATTCCCACGACCCCAAGATGGTGGACAAGGTGGTTGGCGTGGAGACGGTTGACCATCCGAGCGATGGCCAGTTGGTGGCCTACGCGCGCAAGTACTTCGTCGCCAAAGACCGCATGCTTTGATGCAGGCAAGGGATTTGAGCCTTGCCTTGGGCTCTTTGCCATAAGCGTATTTTTTGCTAGACTGCGGGCATTGTGGGGGGGTAGCTCAGCTGGGAGAGCGCTGCGTTCGCAATGCAGAGGTCGTGAGTTCGATCCTCATCCTCTCCACCAAAAATACCAATTAAATCAAGCACTTGGCGGAAGCGTCAGGTGCTTTTTTCTTGCGCCTGGGCGCAAAAAGCCATTCTGACTGTGGCGGGTATGGGGCAGTTTTCATCCGACCGCGCCATAGCGAAATACGCCAAGACGATCTGGAATGTGGTGCCGCTCTAGCCCACTCGGTGAATGTCCTGTCCAAGCATTCCGGGTGCGACGAGCGTCACACCACCTTCGCTCACATGAAAGCCTCTGGCCCGATCCTGGTCGGCGTTCAGTCCGGCGCAAAAACCGTCGGGGATGCGACAGTGCTTATCGATGATGGCGCACTTGAGCGTCACACCTTTTCCAATCACGACATCAGGCAGCACCACCGAGTCTTCAACCAGACTGCCTTCGCCAATCCGGACCTTGGAGAACAGCACCGAGCGCCGCACTGTGGCGCCGCTGACGATGCATCCGCTTGAGAGCAGCGAGTTAAAGGCCAGGCCACGACGATCATCCTCTTCAAACACCACTTTGGCCGGAGCGAGTTGGCGCTGCAGGCTCAAGATCGGCCAGTCATCGTCATACAAATTGAGCTCCGGCGACACTGCGGTCAGGTCCATATTGGCGTCCCAATAGGCATCGACCGTGCCCACATCACGCCAATAAGGCCGGGTTTCAACCATATTCACGCAACTGTCCTTGAAGCTGTGCGCATAGGCCCGGTGCTCGGCCAGCAGCGAACCGATGATGTCCTGGCCAAAGTCGTGATGCGAAAGCGGGTTAGCCGCATCACGTACCAGTGTGTCAATCAGCAGAGCGGTCTCAAAGACGTAGATGCCCATGCTGGCCAGTGCATGGCTGGGTCGATCAGGCAGCGCCTGCGGGTGCGCGGGCTTTTCGTTAAACGCCACAATGCGTTGCGCCGCATCGACCGCCATCACGCCAAAGGCGCAGGCCTGCTCCAGCGGCACTTCAAGGCAGGCCACCGTCACTTCAGCGCTGCGCGCCTCATGCTCGGCCAGCATGATGGAGTAGTCCATCTTGTATATATGGTCGCCGGCCAGAATCAGTACCCGCTTTGGATTGACTTCATCCAGAATGCGCAGGTTTTGGTACACGGCATTGGCTGTGCCGCTGTACCACTGCTCACCGTATTGCTGCTGCGCTGGCAGCACATCGACATGCTCGCCCAGGTTGGCCGCCAAGAAACCCCAGCCGTGCTCAATGTGGCGAATCAGGCTTTGCGCCTTGTACTGCGTTAGTACGCCGATGTGGCGCACGCCGGAATTGACGCAGTTGCTCAAAGTAAAGTCGATGATGTTGAACTTTCCGGCAAACGGCACTGCCGGTTTGGCACGCCAGTCTGTGAGCTGGTGCAGACGGCTACCCCGCCCCCCGGCCAGCACCAGCGCATAGGTTTGCTCGGTCAGATTCTTGACGGAAACCATTCGCACGCCGATGCTGAAGGTAACTGCTATCGGCAAGTGGTGTCACTTCATTTTGTAGGTTCCGGTCTGGTGATTGCAGGTCTGAAAGGTCCCTGGTTTGATGGTGGGGAACGTGCCCTGCGGCACCATGCTGCCGCTCATCTGCAGGCCTTCAAATTTTCCGGTGCCGGAGATGACCTCGCGGGTAACCCTGCCGTCGCTGGCGAGCAGCACCGAGGCGAGTTGCTTGTCGCCGTCACGGTCAATGGTTTCGCACAAGGTGTTCTGGGTGGCCTTGCCACCAAGCGATGTGTTCATTCCGACACAGCGGACCGTGGTGTTGTCCATCATGCCGCCGGGCGGATTGCTGCGGGCGGTTCCCATCACTTCGTAGCTGTACCCGAAGTGCGTCTTCGAGAATGCAACTGCGCTGGCCATACCCGAGAGGCAGGCGGTGAAATCGTAGCTACCCTCCTTTGGCAAGGTCTGCGCCACGACTGAACCGGCGAAAAGTCCCAAGATGGTTGCGAATACAAAATTCTTGCTTGCTAGCCTGGCCGATTTCATGCTGTTTCTCCTGAAGAGTGAACGAACTGACGACAAGGGCCGAACCGACCCCACTCCATCAGAAGTTCAGCTTAGCGAGACACGCCAGCGCTGCGTTGACAATTCGCAAGGGGGTGCCGTTGCGGCGCATCAGCCCTGCGTGGCCGGTTTATGCCGGGGCCGGATCGGGCAGTTCAGAGGCATTCAGTTCAGCAAGCCGAACCTCAGTTTGGCGGGCGGTAGAGGGCGCAGATCTTGTTGTTATCCGGATCACGAAGATAGGCCAGGTAGAGTGGGCCTGTCGCACCCTCGCGAAGTCCCGGTGGCGCTTCGCAGGTGGTTCCGCCACTGGCCACACCGGCGGCATGAAATGCATCGACCTGCTCCGATGACTGGGCGGCAAAGCCCAGCGTATTGCCGTTGCCATGGGTTGCGGGTTCACCATTGATGGGGGTCGTGATGGCAAAGGTTCCCGTCTTGCTGCGATAGAAATAGCGGTTCTTGTTGGCGACACCGGGCGCGATGCCCAGCGCCCCCAGGGCCGCGTCATAAAAGGTTTTTGAAATTTCCAGGTCATTGACACCCAGCATCACGTGACTGAACATAAAGCTTTCCTTTGCAGTCCGGTATCGGACAGGTTGTAGTTGATCGATTGGTATAACAACGACGCCAGGTTTTCGCGCTGGTGCCGCCAAGGCTCCAATACAAACTACATTAAAGCATCAGTGACCGGCAAGCGTATAACAGCGCACTCAAGAATCAAACGACAAAATGATCGATTATTCCAAGCAGCCCATCATGCAGGGCGCCTCCAATTTCCGCGACCTGGGCGGTTACTCAATTGCCGACGGTGGTCGGGTGCGGCGGGGCCGCGTCTTCCGTTCCGATCATCTGGCGGGCCTGACACCGGACGATCTTGCGCTGCTGCAGGCACTGCAGGTGACCCATAGCATCGACTTCCGGGGTGTGGCAGAGAGCGCCGATCTGCCGTACCGCATTGCGGGCGTGACCCAGTTCGCTTTCGCCATCGAGCCGACCGTGGTGCAACGCTTGCGTGTGCTGCTGGCTGCGGGTCAGATACCGAGCAGCGAAGAGACCGTGGAACTGATGTGCGAGACCTACCGCAACTTTGTGCGCGCCAACGGCCCGACCTTTGCCCGCTTTCTGCGCCATCTGCTCACGCATGCGGCACCCGTGGTATTCCATTGCACGGCGGGCAAGGATAGAACCGGCTTTGCAGCGGCACTGCTGTTGTCGATACTGGGCGTCGAGCGCGACACCATCATGCAAGACTACCTGTTGACCAATCAACTCTACCGTCGCAGTCCCTCACTCGAGGAGCACGGTCCGGCGCACGTCATGGAAGTGGTATGGCAGGTGCAGCCCGTCTTCTTGCAAACGGCCTTCGATGTGATGGACCGCGATTACGGCGGTCTGTCGGGCTACCTGGCCGGACCGCTTGGCATGGCGGCCGACGAACTGGCGCAGCTGCGCCACATTCTGCTGGAGCGCTGATTAAGAGCCTTCATCGCGAGGCCGCAGGTCGTGGCGATCCATGCCCCGGACTTCCTGGATTGCCGCGTCGCTGCGCTCCTCGTAATGACGCAGCAACCGCTGGATCAAAATTCGCGGTCTGATTCCTGCACGCGTTTCGCCGGCAGCAAAAACCAGCCGAAGGCGAGCACCTGCGCGGTGAGCAGCAAGGCAAAACTGAGCCGGAAGGCGTCGGCGCGCACCATGCCGCTGGCGGCGAAGGCTTCCACCGCCGCGCCAATACCCCATTGCAAGCCGAAGGCGCCGGCAAACATCATGAGGTTGAAGGCGGTGTTAACGCGGCCCGAAATGCTGACCGGGAAGGCGGCAGACACTTGCGAGTAGGCCAGGGTGCTGAGGCTGAAAGACAGGCCCAGCACGGGCCACAGCAGATTGGGCGCTGCCAGGTTCAGGATGATTGAAAACTGGACCAGCAGCGCAATACCCAAGCCGGCGCTCAGCAGGGCCATCGGCTTGATACCGCGGCGAAACAGCCAGCCCGCGCACGTTGCAATGAAGATGTAGCCGGTCAGCATCGCCGAGCCCATCAGGAACAGGACAGAGGCTGCGTGCGAACGCGAAGCGCCGTTGACCTCCATCATCCAAGGCACCGCCCACAGGCCCTGAATCGCCATGAAGCCGCCGCTGGTCAGGCAGCCCTGCGGCGCGAAACGCCAAAAGAGACGGTCTTTGAAAATCCGGCCCAGCGTCTGAATCTGCTCCTTGAAGGACTCCTGGTGAGCGCTGTCGGGGTGATCCGGCATCAGCATGACAAAGCCCGCGGTTAGCACCAGCAGTGCCGCGAAGAGGTGAAAGATGCCGCGCCAGCCCAGCAGCGGCAGCGCGGCTTCAGCCGGCACGCTGGCCGACAGCGCACCCAGGCTGCCAGCGACCATGATCGTTGCCGTCAGCGAGGGCAGTCGCTCGATGGTTGACCACTGGCTGAAGGCCTTGAAACTGGCCATCAGACAGGCCGAGACGCCCAAGCCGATCAGCGCGCGTGCGATGACCAGTGTCGTCAGTGTCGTGCCAAGACCGAACAGCGCGCAACCTGCAGCGGCGACCAGCAGCAGCGCGGCCTCGACCCGGCGTGGACCAAAGCGGTCCAGCAGCAAACCGAGCGGCAACTGAAAAAGGCCGAAGGCGAGAAAGTAGGTAGAGGTCAGGAGGCCCAGGCCAGTGGCCGTGATGCCCAGATCACGCATCAGCTCTGGCGCGATCACGGCATTGATGCTGCGCAGCCCGTAGGACAGGAAATAGCCTGCGGCATAGGCCGGAACGAGTCGGCGCCAGATGTCGATGTGTTGCGTCATGGCGCCAATTGTCGTGGCAAACCCGGTCGGCCCGATCGACTCGGGCGCGCCAATCCGGGTTCGCGGTGCTGCGTCAGAACGCTCGCGAAGCGACCTTATTTCTTTGGCTTCTTGCGCGAACGAATAATGGACACCAGCATGCTGGCAACGAAGATGACGATAAACGCGCCCAGCATCAGCAGCGCGGCATCCGCCAGCGCCTCGGGTCCGGCACCCGTTCCCGCTGAGATTTTCGCGCTGGCATCGGTGGCCATGCTGGCCTCAGTGCTTTTTATGCTCATGATGTTTCCCCGTGGTGAGAGGCTATATTAACCCGTCGCCACGGCTTTTCTTGTGCCATCAGAGACTCACCAGCATGGCAAGAACCGCGGTCGCCATGATCAGCGTTGCCAGCCAGCCCAGCAGTTTCAGCCGGCTGGAAATGACGAACGCGCCCATTGTGTCGGAGCGGCACGCCATCAGCATCATCACGACCATGATCGGAACCGAGATGACGCCGTTGATAACGGCACTCCAGTACAGCGCCTTGATCGGGTCGATGGCCGTGAAGCCCAGCGCGATGCCGATCAGGGTAGAGACCGCAATGATGGCGTAAAACGGCTTGGCCTTTTGCGGCGTGAGTTCTAGGCTGCTCTTCCACCTGAAGGCGCCTGCCATGGCATACGCGGAAGACCCGGCCAGCACCGGTACCGCCAGCAGGCCGGTGCCGATGATGCCGGCGCTGAACAGCACAAAGGCAAATTCTCCGGCGATCGGTCGCAGCGCTGCAGCGGCCTGCGCCGAGGTTTGAATGTCAGTGATGCCATTCAGATTGAGCGTCACGGCGGTCGTCAGGATGATGAAGAAGGCGACCAGATTGGAGAAACCCATGCCGACCCAGGTGTCGATCTGGATGCGCCGCAAGCTGGCTTGTGCCTGTTGCGGCGAGCGGATCAGGGCTTGGGCCTGCGGGTCGACCCGCAGGTCTTCGACTTCTTGAGAAGCCTGCCAGAAGAACAGGTAGGGACTGATGGTTGTGCCGAATACTGCCACCACGGTTGTGATGTAGCCGGGCTCCCAGGAGACCTGCGGCGTCAACGCGCTGATCAACACCTGCGTCCAGGGAATGTTGACGACGAAGGCGGTGGCCACGTAGGCAAGCAGGGCCAGCGTCAGCCATTTCAGGATACGAACATAGCGCCTGTAGGGTATGAATAGCTGCAGCAGCAGTGAGATCAGACCGAAGGCCACGGAGTAGACCTGGGCCGGGCCGCCGACGATGAGCTTCAGCGCCTCGCCCATGGCAGCGACATCGGCGGCGATATTGATCGTGTTCGCGATCAGCAGCAGTCCAACCACGCTGTACAGCAACCAGGCTGGGTAATGGCGCCGGATGTTGGTGGCCAGTCCGTGGCCGCTGACGCGCCCGATGCGGGCGCTGACGATCTGGATGCCGGCCATCAGCGGGTAGGTGAACAGAACCGTCCACAGCATGTTGAAGCCGAACTGTGCGCCGGCTTGCGAGTAGGTGGCAATCCCGCTCGGGTCGTCGTCGGCTGCGCCCGTGATCAGGCCCGGGCCCAGTTTTCTGAGCCACGAGTTATTCCGATCTGGCGGTGCATCGTTCTCGCTGTGCATTGAACTGAGGATAAGGGCAGCGGGGGCGAGCGCTGATGCTTTTTGTCATGCTGCAAGAAGAAAAAAGGAAGGGCGCCAGGTTTCCCTGGCGCCCTTTTTGCAAGCGGCGGACCGCTTATTTCGCAGCAGAAGCAGCGGGCTTTGCGGCGGCGGCCTTCTTGTCGGCCTTGGCTTTCTTGTGCTTGGCGCCGGCGTGCTTCTTGGCCTTTTGCGCCTTGGGCGCGCTGGCTGCATCAGCCGGAGCCGTCACCGCTGGGGCTGACTTTTGCGCAACCGCAGGTGCGGCGGGCGCTTGGGCAAAGGAGGTGGCGGCAGCAGCAGACAACAGGCTTGCAGCGATGAGAGACTTGATATTGATCATGGTTGAGGTTCACTCTTGAAACAACAGTCGTGGTAGCTCCGACCGTCTCGAGCGAGCCCGAATATTCTTCAGGCTTGCATCCACAACGCAGTCTGCGCGCCTGCGTTGACCGGGGATACTTTTGTTTACAACAAGTTCGCAGCTACCTGCAGACACGGTCTTCAGTCTGGCTGCCGAGGTGGCGCGCCACCTGTTTGGCAGTATGCTTGTGACGTGCGACATGCAAGCGTGAACGATTTACTGGAACCAAACGATGGATTCTGAGACTGAATCTGCATCGGCTTACGTCGAGCGGCGCGCCTTGCTGTTCCTGCTGTTGGCGGTCACGCTGGCGCTGGGCTATATCCTGACGCCGTTTTACGAGGCTGTCCTGTGGGGCGCCATCATCGCGCTGCTGTCGACCCCGGTATACCGCAGGTTGTTGCGCCGGCTTCATGGCAAGGCCAAGCTCGCAGCCTTTCTGACGTTGTTGTTGGTTCTGGTAATCGTGATTTTGCCGGTGACGCTGGTGGCAGCCACGCTGGCGCGCGAAGCGGCCTTGGTATACCAGCGGCTGCAATCGGGCGAACTCAATCCTGCGCTTTACTTTCATGGCGTGTTTGACGCGCTGCCGCTCTGGATCAAGACGGTGCTCGACCGTTTCGGCATGGCTGACTTCGCTGCGCTGCAGCGTCGCACGACCGCTTTGCTGACGCAGGGGGCGCAGTTCCTCGCAACGCAGGCCGTCAGCGTGGGACAGAACACCTTTGAGTTTGTCGTCAGTCTGTTTATCGCGCTGTACCTGGCGTTTTTCCTGATACGCGACGGTGAGACCGTGGTGCAGTCGCTACGCAGCGCGATACCGTTGGCGCCAGCGCACAAGGCTGAATTGCTCGACAAGTTCAGCACGGTAGTGCGCGCCACCGTCAAGGGCAACCTGCTGGTGGCGGTGGTGCAGGGTGCGCTCGGTGGCCTGGCCTTCTGGTATCTCGGTGTCAGCGGTGCCTTGTTGTGGGCGGTGCTGATGGCCTTCCTGTCACTGCTGCCAGCCGTCGGCGCGGCGCTGGTGTGGTTTCCGGTGGCGCTTTATTTTCTGGTGATCGGGGCAATCGGGAGCGGTCTTGCATTGATTGCCTACGGCCTGTTGGTGATCGGTTTGGTCGACAACCTGTTGCGGCCGATTCTGGTTGGCAAGGACACCGGCATGCCGGACTACGTGGTGATGATCACCACCGTTGGCGGCATGGCCGTGTTCGGCATCAACGGCTTTGTCATCGGGCCTGTCATTGCTGCGATGTTCATCGCGGTCTGGCATATCTACGTCGCGGCACAGGGCGGAACAGATCGGTACTTGCCGTAACCGTGCCAAATGCGCTCGTCGGAGTTTTTTCTCGCCGCGTGGGAAAAATATCCGTCCAGCAAAGGTTTGATGCAGTCCGACAAAACTTTGTCGCGCCAACCCATCTAGCATGTTCAGCATATCTCGCCCTGGCGAGCGATTGAAACGCATGACGGAATTTTCAACATGATGACTCGCAGCCCTTTGGCCCGGATAACGGCTCCCTTGTTCCCGATGAATCCCGTGCAACTGCTCATCCGCAGCGCGGTCCTCTTGGCGCTTTGCGCCGCACCGGCACAGGCGCAGACCTGGAAGCCTATGGGCCCGGCGCCCCTGGTTGACTTGACGACGTACGGTAAACCACCATTTGTGTCGACCTACGTGTCGGGCATGACGCAAACCATCGCTGGCCAGCCCAATGTCAACCCGTCGGTAGGTGCGATGAGCGCGCTACTGCCGGTGACCGAGAAACTGATGTACGCCTCGGCGGTGAATGGCGGCGTATGGAAGACAGAAAACGGTGGTGAAACCTGGACACCCATTGGCGACAAGTTACCCTCATTGTCGATCGGCACGATGACCTTTGATGCGAGCGTAACCGACAAGCAGAGCGCAAAAATATGGGTTGGTTTTGGCCACAAGAGTGCCCTCAGTTTCGTCGGTGGTTATCTGGGTGGCATTGCCTACTATGACCCGAGTCAATCGAAATGGACGGCCCCTGCGGGCAATGCGCAGCTTCAGGGCATGAATATCACGCAGATGGCAGCGCGCGACCAGGATATTTTCGTTGCTGCAAAAACCGTCATGAACGGGACGACGGTCCAAAAGCCGGGCGGCGTTTGGTTCAGCAATGACGGCGGTAGCAAGTTCAACGTTTTAGCGACGGGGCTGGCGGCCGGGGATGTGACCGCCTTGATTGAAGTGCCGGTTACCGGCGGACCGACAACACTTTATGCCGGCGTCGTCGCTGACGATAAGGCCAAGTCCGGCATTTACGTCGCCACCAAGGACGCGGGCGGGACTGCCTGGTCTGTTTGGACAAAAGTTGAAGGCATCACCGCCGGGACGACTGATCAACCGTCGAACCGGATCATGTTGTCCGCCAGCAAAGGTGGTGTGGTCGTGGCCAGCATGCTGTCCCGAACGGCCGACAAATATGCCGTTGATCCGCCTGTAACAGTCCAGCTGTACCAGATTAAAGATGGCGTGATGATGGCGGATCTGGGGGTTCCCGTGGTCTCTGTGAAAGACACGGCGATTCCCCTCTTTAATGGCGGCCAATCCGACCTGCATGGCTCGTTGCTGGTTGATCCGGTGAATCCCAATATTGTTTACGTTGGCGGGGATCGACAGCCCAGTCTGAACAGCAAACTGGGAGCCGTTCAATGGAACGGTAATCTGTTTCGCGGGGTGTACAACGCCGATTTGAAGACGACAAGCTGGGAATCGATCACGAACGACTTTACGGGGAACAAGTCGGCGCCGCACGCCGACTCGCGCTTCCTGTTTCTGTTCGGCGGCAAACTGTATGAAACGGATGACACGGGGATCTATGCGAGAACCCTTCCCGAAAGCAAGACCGGTACCTGGGAAGCGCTGACCGGGACTTTGCAGGTGGCCGAGATGCACACGGCGCGCTGGAACAGTTTGCATCACGCCGTGGTTGGCTCATCGCAGGACATGGGCGCATCGGTTCAGCTGGCTTCGGCAAGCCCGGCGCAAACCGTCATTGGCTCAGGTGACGGGGGTGTTGTGGCGGTCAATCCGGGATGGAAGAGTCTGGATGGCAAGCACGGCGCGGCGGCGGTTTATGCGAGCTCGCAAGAGTTGTCCGGCTTGACCCGGTATCGAATTACCGCCGCAGGCGCGATTGAGGAAGCGCAAGCGATCACCTTGGTTGACAGAGATGTCAAGGCCCCCGAGTTGACCTTTCCTTTTACGCCAGTGTTGACGCTGAACGAGAAGACGCCTCAATTGTTTGCGGTCGCAGGCAAGCGCCCGTACGTCGGGCACGACGATCTGGAGACCAGTACCAACGACAAGAATCAAATTATTGAAAAAACCATCGCTGTAGATGTGCGCTCCGATCAGCTTGCCTATGGCTTGGCATTTGTTTCCCTGGCCTACGGTGCGCAAAATGCAAATACGGCACTGCTCGCAGCCGTAGCGAATTCGAACAGCAAGATTCTGGCTGGTGACGGTGCTCTGTACTTTTCTTCAACCGGGCTGACGATCGACGCATCCGTCATCTATTCCAGCAAAGCCAACGGCAAAGACCTGGGTATCCAGAGTGCGCTATTTGATCGCAATCTTGGAGTCAAAAGTATTTACTTCACAGATTCGGCAAGTGTTTACCGGCTCAATGCGCTGGACGACCCCAGGTACACCGCTATCGACATCAGTGGCAACCTGAACACAACGTTTGCGACCTTCAATGAGAAGCGCGCCCTGGCCCATGTGGCCAACAACGGGGTCAGCGCGCTCGTGGTGGCGGGTGTGCACCGTCCAAGCACTGCGACCCAAGCGACGGTCGACAACTATTTGTATTCGCTGTCAGATCCGGCGTCTGCTCTCACTGCAACGGCGCTCTGGAAAACACCGCTTGGCACTTTGCCCAATGCGCAGGTCTTTGGGCTCGACTACTCGGTTGCCGATGACGTTTTGCTCGCCAACTTGCTGGGACGTGGCGCCCATGTTCTGTATGACGTGACAACCTATTTTCCAGAAGCGACACAGCTGGTTTTTGGTCAGGCCATGAACGACAGCGTGCCAACGGCCCGGCAACTGACAAATGGGACTGATCTGAATGGCGCAACATTGAATCGCCCACTGATCAAGAAGGGCACCGGCACCCTGGATTTGCGAGGACTCATAGCGCAGTACGCAGGCGGCACCACACTGCAGAACGGCGCCACCCTGGTCAATGCGGACGTCAATCTCGGCAAAAGCAAGACGCGCGTTGAATTGGCCAATGCGGCACTCCTCAAGCTCGATGCCGGTTTTGCTGCGGCGGAGCCGACCACGCGGGTGTCGGGTCTGTCTGTTTTTGACCGTCCGCTTGCCATCGGCTTGGGTTGGGGGACGATTGACACCGGCAGCAATGCGCTGGCCTTTACCGGTGGGCGGATTGACAGCACGGCAAGCAGCCTGGGGACCCTGCGTTTTGGTAGCGGCATACCGTTCACGATGGGCGCCAATCTGGTCCTTAACGCTTATTGGGATGCCGACCTCTTGATACCCAAAGGCTTGAGGCTGCAGGGGAGCGGCGGAGTTTCCGAGGGCAGAACTCTGAGGATTGGTGGCACCTACGACCCAGGCAACTCGCCGGGCACGGTGCAGTTTTCCGGCTCTCTGGCGTTTGACGCAGACGGCTCTCTGAGGATGGAAATCGATGGCCTCGGGCAGGGTGACGGCGCGGGCAACTACGACCGGATTGTCATGCGCAGCGCCAGTGGCAAATTCACGGCGGGTGGGCATCTCGATGTTGTTCTGCGCGATATCAGTTCCGGCAACAACAATTTCAGCCCGCGACTTGGACAGGGATTCAGGATCGTCAGTGCGCCGGGCGGTTTATTGGATAGTTTTGCCAGCCTGGGTCAACCGGCGCAAGGACTGCTGGCCGGTACCCGCTTTGATACCGTGTACGACCTGAACGGCTTGTCGCTTTATGCCACACCGGCCTCCTATGCCAATATCGCAGCCGCGGGGCTTGAGGGCAATAGCAACCGCAACCAGGTCGGCACCTTGTTTGAAGGGATTCGTCCGGCAGCTGGCGTGCGGGAAAGCAATGCAGTTCGCAAGACCTTGTTTGACAGCCTGGCACCGCTGACCGAGAGCACCCTCCCGGTAACCATGGACCAGATGGGCGGCGTTGCCTACGCCCAGTTGGTTGGCATGAACTTCGAGAACAGCAAATTTCTGATCGACCAGACCCTGCTGGCCATGGCAATGCGGCGTCGCGGCGAAGGCGCGCAACCGGACGCGATGTTGAACCAGCAGGCGCTGGACGAGCCGCAAAAGGAGGTCTGGGCTCAGGCCATCGGACGGGTCTCAACCTGGCGCGGTGCTGACATGACGCAGACCATGGACGACAAACTGGGCGGCGTGCTCGGTGGCGTCACGAAACAATTGACGGCGCAGAATTTCGCTGGTTTCTCGGTGGCTTACGCCGGCAGCAATCCGGCGATTGAGCAGGATATGGGTCAAGGCCCAATGCATCAACTGCAGTTGATGGCTTATGCCAGTCACACTGGCGCAGGCGGCTTCTTTATGCAGGGCGCGGCAGGCGCTGGCCTTGGGCAGATCAGCACCACGCGCAAGCTGGCACTGTTCAATACCAGCTACACCAGCACCATTCACACGGCCAACCTGGCACTCTCGGGCCTGGTCGGCTGGAGCCGGGGGGTGCGCGATGGCGTGCGTTACGAAGGCACGCTTGGTATGAATTACCTGGGGATGCGGACCTCTGCCTTCGATGACAGCGGCGAGCAATCGGCTTACGCGCTGGCGGTCAATGGCAGCTCAAGCACCTCGTTCACGCAGACACTGGGCGCTGCCGTGAGTGTGCCGCTGCGCGCCAGCAGCACCGACTGGCGGGTCTCGGCGCAAGCAGGCTTCACGCATGAAGCGGCGGACGACAGCATCCGTCTGCGGAGCAACCTGCTGGGAGGCGCGTTCGAAATCCAGAACAGTGCCATCGGTCGCAATCGATTCAACCTGGGTTTTGGCTTGCGCGGTCAAATCGACAAGCAGACCACTGTTGCGATGGACCTCAATCGCCAGACCGCCAGCAATTGGGATTCGCTGGTCACCACGCTGTCGCTGAAGATGGCGTTCTAGGGCTTATTTTTCCCAGGGGCGAGCGCATTTTTGCTGCACAGCATCCCAAAGATAGCCGGCTGACGCGATACAGCCATGCGCGTCGCGATCAGCGCCAACCAGGGGTGGCTCCACCTTGGGCGCCTCGCAGGCGACCAGGGCCAGCAGACTCAAGCAGGCCAGCATTCGACTGGGTCGCAGGCCATGATCCTGCGGTGCGGGTAGGTGGAGGCAGTTGCGCATGCTGCTAGGCTATCACAGGCTCAGCCGCCCAGCTCAGAATGACGGTGGCAACTGACAAGGTGGTCATTCACCATACCTGAGGCTTGCATGAAGGCATAGCAAATGGTCGAGCCCACAAATTTGAAGCCGGCCTTCAGAAGCGCCTTGCTCATCGCATCGGACTGCGCGGTTCTTGCGGGAACCTCGGCCAAGGATTGACGTGCATTTTGAAACGGCTTGCCGTCAACGAACTGCCAGAGGAAGCCGCTGAAGGTTTGACCGCTCGTCTGAAGTGAAAGGAATGCTTTTGCATTGGAGATGGCCGCGGCGACCTTCAAGCGGTTGCGGATGATGCCAGGATCAGCCAGCAGTTGGGCTACTTTTTTGTCGTCATAGCGCGCCATCTTTTCCGGGTCAAACTGATCGAAGGCGAGGCGGTAGTTTTCGCGCTTCTTCAGAACGGTGGACCAGGACAGGCCGGCTTGTGCCCCCTCCAGGATAAGAAGCTCGAACAAAGCCTGGTCGTTCCAGATCGGAACACCCCACTCGGTATCGTGATACGCGCGGTACAGCTCGAAGCCTTCGCACCAGGGACAGCGTTCCATCAAACTCCTTGTAGGCGTGCCGTCAAATCCGTACGTGAGCGCGATGGCGTAATCGCGCCCCGCACAAACTTCTCGAGTTTCTCGATCGGCAAGGGCAGGCTGAACAGATTGCCCTGGTGGTTGTGGCAGCCCATGCCCACGAGGAAATCGCGCTGCGCCTCGGTTTCCACCCCTTCGGCGATCACCGCCAGCCCCATGCTGTCGGCCAGGGCGATGACCATCTTGGCAATGGCCGCATCGTCGGAGTCGATCAGTATGTTGCGCACAAATCCCTGGTCGATCTTGATCTGGTCCAGGGGCAGGCGCTTGAGGTAAGTCAGCGACGAATAGCCGGTTCCAAAGTCGTCCAGCGAAAAACCTAGCCCTGCGGCTTTGAGTTGGTTCATTTTCGCGATGACGTCTTCCACGTGGGTGACCAGCAGACTCTCGGTGAGTTCAAGCTTGAGTAAATTCGCCTTCGCGCCGGTAAGCTCAAGCAGCGCCAGCACCTGTTCCACAAAGTCATCCTGATGAAACTGGCGCGCACTCACATTGACGGCGATTGTGAGGTGGGCCATATCAGCCTGCTCAGCCCAGCGTGCCAGTTGCGCGCAAGCGGTCTCCAGAACCCACTGGCCCATCGGCAGGATCAGTCCGGTTTCCTCTGCCAGTGAAATGAACTCCGCGGGCGATACCAGGCCACGTTCGGGGGTGTGCCAACGCAGCAGGGCTTCGACCCCGATGGTCTTGCCTTCGCGGCTCACCTGGGGCTGGTAATACAGCAAAAACTGCTTCTTCAGCAGCGCTTCGCGCAAGCCTGCCTCCAGCGCAACGCGTGCGCTCACCACGGTACGCATATCGGGGTCGAAGAAACGCAGCGTGTTGCGGCCAGCGGCCTTGGCCTGGTACAGGGCCAGTTCGGCCCGTTTTAAAGGATCAGCGCTGTCCTCCTGTTCGGCACCAAACAGGGTGACACCGATGCTGGCAGTGAGTCGGGCCCCTTCACTGCCGGCCGGATAGGGGTGGCCCAGCGCTGCCAGAATCTTCTCGCCCATTGCCGCAGCCTGGCGTCTGGCCTCCTTGGGGTCTGTGCCCGCATCGTCCAGCAAGACCACAAATTTGTCGCCGCCAAGGCGAGCCACCGTGTCGCCAGCGCCAACACAGGCACTGAGTCGTTTGGCGATCTTTTGCAGCCGCAGGTCGCCCTTCTCGTGACCATAGGTTTCGTTGAAGGTCTTGAAGTCATCCAGATCAACCAGAAACAGCGCGCCCTGGCGTGCCGGGGCC
This sequence comes from uncultured beta proteobacterium, assembly GCA_903876735.1. Lineage (GTDB taxonomy): Bacteria > Pseudomonadota > Gammaproteobacteria > Burkholderiales > Burkholderiaceae_C > Rhodoferax. The sequence continues at coordinate 69,112 of CAIRAW010000037.1, forward strand.
TCACCGGCATTGAGCGTCTGTTGCAGTTTGACAATCAGGAGCCGGCGGTTGGGCAGTCCGGTCAGCGGGTCAGAGAAGGCCAGATTCTGGATATGCTCTTCAGCTGCCTTGTCCAGACTGATGTCCCGGATCACCGCCAGCATACAGGTTTCACCATTGAGGGTAACCTGGTTGGCAGAAACCAGGGTGCTGATCAGCTTGTCGGTCTTCGTGATGAACTTGGTCTCAAGGTTTTCACAGTGGCCGTTCTCCTGGATGGCCTGAAGCAATGAGTGCTGGTCGTCCCCGTCCTGCCAGATGCCGATGTCCTGGGAAGTCTTGCCAATCACATCTTCCCGCGCTCTGCCAAACAGGTGCACGAAACCGTCGTTGACTTCGAGGTAGTGGCCGTCCGCCAGGCGCACGATAAAGACGGCGTCGGGACTGGTCCGAAACACCGTGCGGTAGAGCGCTTCGCTGTCGCGAAGTACCGTTGCCGCCTCGTTGCGCGCGGTGACGTCGCGCATCACCATCTGACTGGCCGGGAACCCGTTGTAAACAATCGGGATCGACTGAATTTCCACATCGATGACCGACCCATCGAACTTGAGAATCTTCTCTTCAAGCGCAGGCCGCATTTCCCGCTCGTGCATGCCTTGCTTCATTCTCTCAAACGCGACTTTGCGCGAGTCCGGATGCAGCAGTTCGATGATGGAGCGGCCCAGCAGGTGATCTGCATACTGCGCCCCCATCATCTTGACGCAAGCAGGGTTGACGTAGACCAACTTGCTGCCGTCATGGACCGCGAGCGGCTCGGTCGACCATTCTGTCAGGGTGCGGTAACGCTGCTCGCTCTGACTCAATCGTTCCTGCCGTTGGGCCAGAACGGCCAGTAGCCGATTGAAGCCGCGGATCCACTGACTTACTTCATCTTTCCCGGTCACGGGCAGCGGGTGCAATTCCTGACCTTCTTGGGCGAGCAGAGCCAGGGTTTTGGCGGTCGCTTGTAGCGGCGCGAGCAGGCGTCGCAGCATCCACCAGGTCAGGCCAGATGCCAGCAAAGACAACAGGAGCGCTGCGATTCTGATGTGCCTCAACAGGCCGTGAACGGGTGCAAAAGCATCCTCTGTTGGCAGCGCGACGGTGACGTTCCAGCCTGCAACCGGAACATTTTTGCGTCCCACCAACACCTCGACGCCCTTGGGGTTGACGAAAACGCTGCTCCCTTCAATACCACTGAGTCGCCTATCCAGGGCCGGATCTTTGCCGGGCTCAGGCAGCATTTCCATGATGCGGCTTTTATCGGACGCTGTAACGATCAGCCGGTACTGCGGTGCGATCAGCAAGAAGTTTCCCTTCAGTCCGTACTGGCCCTTGCTGATCACGTCCAGAAAGTTGGGCAGTGTCAGGTCGGTCAGCCCGACCAGCGCGCCGATGACCTGACCCTGGGCGTTGCGAATCGGCGCCGCCATGGCCAGGAAGGGGGTTTGCTCCTTTTTTCCCAAAATCGGGCGCCCAATCGAGGCTCTGCCCTCTTTCAAGGCCGCGATCATGTAATCACGGTCCGCCACACTGACGCCCAGTCGCTCATTTTTCAGCGGCATGGCGGCTCGCACAACAGCATCGGCACCCGCGATCAGGGTCCCGCCGTTGAACAGGCTTTGAAAGTTTGGGCGCTCGGCCAGCACAGCCTGCAGCTTGGCGGGGCTGGACATCGTTTCTGCCGTCAATGACATGGCCACTCGTTCCAAAGCCTTCAGCCGCTCGTCCAGCGCCTGATCGATCTGCGAGGCCAGCAAGGAGGCGATCGTTTGCTGATGTGCACTCAGCTGCTTTTCCATATCACGGTGCAACACACCGCTAGCGTAAAACGCCAGTGACCAGAAAGATGCCCAGGGTGAAGAGCGTTAACCGTGTTTTGAGTGTGTGCAATTGAAAAGTCTCGAAACCTGTTTGTATTTATTGAGGGCGGTTGCTGTCGATCATCCGGTTTGGCGCCCTTACGCCAATGGGACAACAGCGATGCGCAGCATTCAAGCGTTTCCCGGCCGCCTGCGGCGGATTCTAGGGCCTGCCTGTGTTTCGTGCTGAAGCGTGCTTCAATTCACAACAGCGCAGTGGCGGACGAACGATTGACCATGTCGGTTTGTTCCTGCGCATCCAGTGGCTCGAGTGCGCGCATTTGCCGCTCCAGTACTGGCAGCGTCGCCTCCGAGGCGTCATGCCCCTGTGCCTGGCGCGCCTGAATGCGCTCTTGTAGTTGCCCGGGAGTCGCTTCTGGCGCCAGGATGCCAAAGCGCAGCCCCAGGCCTGTGGCCAAGGCGCGAAAGGCGTCGCGCTGGGCCCGTTTGAGGAAGGTGGCGTCGACAATCACCGACCAGCCAGCGCGCAGCAGCAGCGCCGCCAGAGCGTGCAGTCGGGCGTAGGTTCGTACCTGTGCATCGGCGTCGTAGATGCCGCCACCTGCCGGCGAGCCGCTGGGCGCGGTGCTGGCCAGTCCGAACAAACGCTTGCGTTCGACGTCCGAGCGCAGGCGCAGGGTGGATGCTTGTGGATCGCTTTGCAGCAGTTGACTGCTCGCCACGGTCTTGCCGCAGCCCGACAGGCCATGCGTGATCAGCAGCTGTGGCGCTGGCGCTGCCGCCAAGCGCTCGGCCAGTGCCAGATAGTCCAGCGTCTCGCTGCTGCCGCCACCGTTTTGCCCAACCCGGATCAGGGCCACCTTGGCACGAACCAGCGCGCGGTAGACCGCGTAAAAGCGAAGCAAGGCGGCGGCCTCGTAGTCGCCGCTGCGGCTGAAGACCTCGTTGACAAACCAGTTGGCCAGACCGCTCTGCCGGTGCGCCAGCAGATCGACATAGGTGAAAGCGATGTCGCTGGCAACGTCGATCCAGCGCAGGTCTTCGTTGAATTCAATGCAGTCGAACAGGCGCACGCGCCCATCGATCAGCACCAGATTGCCCAGATGCAGGTCGCCGTGGCATTCACGCACCTGGCCGGCCTGCTTGCGGGCCTGCAGGGTTGGCGCGAGTTGTTTATGCTGCGTCTCGGTCCAGGCACGCAGCGCAGCGAGCCGCTGCGTCAGCCCGGCTAGCGCAGCGTTCTGCTGCAACTCGTCAAAATTTTCCAGAGCGGCGCTCAGGATGGCGTCGGGCGATCCGAAGCGTGTTGCCGGCGCGGCCACGGCTGCGGCCTGGTGAAAGGTGGTCAGCGTATCGGCCAGATCGGACAGGTGGGCCGCTTGCAAGGCACCACGGGCGCAGACGCGGTCAAGTCGTCCGGCTTCGTCGAAGCAGCGCATCTTGACGGTGTATTCGATGGGATCGCCTGGGCCATCGAGAAACGGGGCCTGCGGCGTGCCTGTGATGCGCACCAGGTTCAGGTAGATGTCGGGCGCGTAGCGTTGGTTCAGGCGCAACTCGTCCTGGCAACTGGTCTTGCGCTGCGCCAGCGTGCTGAAGTCCAGAAAAGGCAGGCGCACCGGTTTCTTGATCTTGTAGGCGAAATCACCTGCCAGCAGAACCCAGGAGATATGGGTCTGGATCAGTTCGACCCGGGAGACCGGGTGCGCATAGCACGCCGGAGCCAGTAGCGCCTGGATCAGCGGGGGCAGGGCGGAGTCCATGGGTGCATGATGCCAGAGACGCGGACCCGGCTGCATGACAAAAAACAAGCCCGGCGCTGTCCGGGCCTGGATGGTGCTTAGAACAGCGTGCCGAGCGAAGAGGGCGAAAAGTCAAGCAGTTGGTCGTGCAGTCCGTCGCGAATCTTTTGCACCCAGTACGGATCGTTGATCAGCGCGCGCCCGACGGCCACCAGATCGAAGTCACCGCGGTCAAGGCGGCGCAGCAGTTCGTCCAGCGACGCGGGCTTGGACGATTCGCCGCCAAATGAGGCAATGAACTCGCCGCTCAGTCCGACCGAACCGACCGTGATGGTGGGCTTGCCAGTGAGCTTCTTGGCCCAGCCCGCAAAGTTCAGGTCCGAGCCTTCAAATTCAGGCTCCCAAAAACGACGCTGCGAGCAGTGGAAGATGTCGGCGCCGGCGTCGGCCAGCGGGCGCAACCAGGCTTCCATTTCCTGCGGTGTTGTGGCCAGGCGTGCTGCGAAATCCTGCTGCTTCCATTGCGACAGACGGATGATGACCGGGTAGTCGGGTCCAACCTCGGCGCGTACGGCGCGCAGGATCTCGGCGGCGAAGCGGCCGCGCTCGGGCAGCGTGGCGCCGCCATAGTTGTCCGTGCGCTGGTTCGTGCCGTCCCAGAAAAACTGGTCAATCAGGTAGCCATGGGCGCCGTGCAATTCGACGGAGTCAAAGCCCAGTTTCTTGGCGTCTCCTGCAGCGCGGGCAAAAGCGGCAATGGTGTCGGCCACGGCGGCGTCGCTCATGGGTTCGCCAAATTGTTTGCCGGGCGAGGACAGGCCCGACGGACTATCAACCGGGCCGGGTGCCACCCACTTGGAGCGCGGGTTGCGCGCCGCGCCCACATGCCAGAGTTGCGGCGCCATGATGCCGCCGGCCGCATGCACGCCGTCGATCACCTGTTTCCAGGCTGCCAGCGCCTCGCCACCCCAGAAATGCGGCACGTTCTGATCATTGGCAGCCGACGGGCGATTGACCACGGTCCCTTCGGAAATGATCAGTCCGACCGAGGTTGCGCGGCGCTTGTAATACTCGGTCACCTCCGGCGTCGGCACGCCATTGGGCGAGAACGAGCGCGTCATGGGCGCCATCACGATGCGGTTGGGCAGCTTGAGGCTCTTGAATTGAAAGGGGCTGAAAAGGGAATCCAATGACATCGTTTGTCCTTTGAGGGGTGTTGATTCTCATTGTAGGGGGGAGCCCCCGCGGGCGTGCGTCGCGGGTTTTACAATGAATTTCCCGGTCCTCGTTCCGGGGAGTCTTTGACAAGGATGGTGGATGGATCAGCTTGAATGTGTCGTCATCGGCGCCGGTGTGGTCGGTCTGGCGGTGGCGCGCGCGCTGGCGCTTGCGGGTCAGGAGGTCATGGTGCTGGAGGCGGCGCCGGCTATCGGTACCGGTATCAGTTCGCGCAACAGCGAGGTGATCCATGCTGGCATCTACTACGCGCCGGGCTCGCTCAAGGCCGCCCTGTGCGTGCAGGGTCGTGGCCTGCTGTACGACTATTGCGCAGCACGCGGCATCGGCTTTCGGCGCTGCGGCAAGTTGCTGGTGGCAACGCATGAGACGCAGTTGCCACAGTTGCAGGGCATCCTGGCGCAGGCGGCGCGCAATGACGTGGACGATCTGGAACTGCTGAGCGCCGCGCAAGCCCGGGCCATGGAGCCGCACCTGCACTGCCTGGCGGCGATCCACTCGCCGAGCACCGGCATTGTGGACAGCCATGGCCTGATGCTGGCGCTGCAGGCGGATATCGAGCATGCGGGTGGCATGGTGGTGCTCAATTCAGCGCTGGCGCGCGCCGTCTGCTCGGATGCGGGAATTGACTTGCAAATGGTAGATGGCACCGAACTGCGCGCCAAGCGGGTGGTCAACGCCGCGGGTCTGCAGGCGCCCGGGCTGGCACGCCGCTTCCAGGGGCTGGACGCGCGCTGGGTGCCGCAGGCTTATTTCGCCAAGGGCAATTACTTCACGCTGTCGGGCCGCGCGCCGTTTGAACGCCTGATTTACCCGGTTCCGCAGGCGGCCGGTCTGGGCGTGCACCTGACGCTTGATCTGGGCGGGCAGGCCAAGTTCGGACCGGACGTGCAGTGGGTTGACTCAGCGGATGATCTGACGGTCGATGTGCAGCGCGGCGACGCCTTTTATGCCGAGGTGCGCAAGTACTGGCCCGCTCTGCCCGACGGGGCGTTGATTCCGGGTTATGCCGGCATCCGCCCCAAGATTCATGCGCCCGGGCAGCCGGCCTGCGACTTTTTGATCCAGGGGCCGCGCGCGCACGGCGTACCGGGCCTGGTCAACCTGTTTGGCATCGAGTCGCCCGGACTGACCAGCAGCCTGGCCATTGCCGAACACGTGCTCACACTGTTTTCTTGATCAGGGCAGCGGCCTGGCGCACGAGGTCCGGGCCCTGGTAGATCAGACCGGTGTAGATCTGCACCACGTCGGCGCCCGCCCTGATCTTGCTCACGGCATCTTCGGCGCTCATGATGCCGCCGACGCCGATGATGGGAAAGCTCTGGCCCAGCGCGGCGCGCAGTTGCGCAATCACGCGGTTGCTTGGCAGAAGTACTGGCGCGCCCGACAGGCCGCCGGCTTGCTCGGCGTGCGCCTGACCCTTGACGGCCTCGCGCGCCAGCGTGGTGTTGGTGGCGATCACGCCGTCCATGCCGTGGCGTTTCAAGGTGGCCGCAATCGCCTGCACCTGCGACGCGTCCAGGTCGGGCGCGATCTTGACGAAGATCGGGACGCGCCGTGCTGGATGCCCGCTCGCTGCGGCCTTGCTGGCCAGTTCTTCGCGTCGATCTGCCAGCGCGCCGAGCAGACCATCGAGCGCTGCGTCGCTTTGCAGGGACCGCAGGTTCTGCGTGTTGGGGCTGGAGATGTTGACCGCGACGTAATCGGCGTAGGGGTAAACGCCATCCAGACAGGCCAGGTAGTCATCGGTGGCGCGCTCGATCGGCGTGGCGGCGTTCTTGCCGATGTTCAGGCCCAGCAGCATGGGCCGCGCTGACCGGGACCCTGTTTGCTGGCGCTGGCGGTACAACGCCGAGCGCTGCACGTTGGCAATGAAGGCCGACAGTCCCTCGTTGTTGAAACCGAGCCGGTTGATCAGGGCCTTGGCAACTGGCAGGCGAAAGATGCGGGGCTTTGGGTTGCCGCCTTGCGCCAACGGTGTCACGGTGCCGACCTCAACAAAGCCGAAACCCATGGCGCCCAGGCCGTCGATGCAGCGTGCGTTCTTGTCGAGACCGGCGGCCAGGCCAACCCGGTTCGGGAAACGCAGCCCGGCCAGCTCAATCGGGTCTTCAATGCGCGCGGCGCCATAAGCCCATTGCAGTGGCGTACCCTGGGTTCCGGCCAGGGCCTGCAGGGTCAGCTCGTGGGCGACTTCCGGGTCCAGGCTGAACAAAAATCGGCGGGTGAGGGCGTAGGGCACGAGAGACATTGGATAATCTTCCTGATAAACATTTTTCTAACTTCAGTGATTTTCCCAGATGACCAAGCCAAGCGCCCAAACCAAGCCTGCTCTGTCCCAGGACGAACTCAAAACCCTGGTCGGCCAGGCCGCGCTGCGCTTTGTTGTGCCGGGCCAGATCATTGGTGTCGGCAGTGGCTCCACCGTCAACAAGTTCATCGATGCGCTGGCCAGCATGAAGGACCAGATCAAGGGCGTCGTGTCCGCTTCCCAGGCCAGCACCGCGCGCCTGCGCGCGATCGGCATTCCGGTTTTTGACGCCAACGAGGTCGAGGAACTGGCGGTTTACATCGACGGTGCCGACGAGATCGATCAGCGCGGCAACATGATCAAGGGCGGCGGCGCGGCGCTGACGCGCGAGAAGATCGTGTCAGCACAGTCGCGCCAGTTTGTCTGCATCGTGGACGAATCAAAACTGGTGCAGACGCTGGGCCGGTTTCCAGTGCCGGTTGAGGTTATCCCGATGGCGGTGCAGCGCCTGGTGCGCCAATTTGCTGCCATCGGTGGTCGCGCCCAGGTGCGCATCAAGGCGGGCAGCACAGGGCAGGAACCGCTGGTGACCGACAACGGTCAGGTGCTGCTCGATGTGAGCGGCTTGCAGATCAGTGATCCGCTGGCGTTTGAGGCACAGGTGAGCCAGTGGCCGGGCGTGGTGACGGTCGGCGTTTTTGCCTTTCAGAAGGCGCAAGTCTGCCTGCTGGCGACGGCCGATGGCGTCAAGACGCTGACGTTCTGATCAGAATTTGATGCCGGTGGGGTTGGCGTTGCCGTTGCCGGCCGGTGCGGTCGGCACAGCGGCCGGATTCTCATCCGCGCGCTTGGCCGGGGCCGCTTGCTGCACCACCACCAGGGGTGTCGCAGCCGGATTGCGGTAACCCGCGGGCAGGGTTGTTGATTTCGGGTAGCCTGCGGCGTCCAGATACTGGGTCCATTCCAGATCCGAGAAACCTTTGAGTTGCTGGCTGCCGACGCTCAGCAGGGGCATTGAATTGTCACCGCTGATGCGCTGCAGCGCCGCCATGTCCTCGGCGGTGCTGACTGTTTTTTCGGTGAACGGAATGCCGCGGCTGCCGAGCAGTTCGCGACCCTGAGCGCAAGGTGTGCAGTTGCTCGATGTGTACAGGGTCACGGGGAATTTGCCGGCCACCTGGCGCAGTTCTGCCGGCAGGGCCGAACTGCCAGCCGCCAAGGCTCGCCCGCCGCTGCCCAGGGCAGTGACGTTTTCGCTGGCGGCAGGTTGCTTGTCTGAAAAGGTGACACGACCGTCAGCGCCCACGATGCGGTAGATGGTCTGGCTATGCAAGGCACCGGACAGGAGAAAAACGGCGCTGGCCAGCGCGCTGGCGACAGCGGCGTGACGGGTCGAAATTTTCAGGCGCTTCAAGGTGTTCAAAACAGAGCTCCTTAGTTTTGTACGGTCATGCCCTGATGCCGCAACAAGGCGTCGAGTGTAGGCTCTCGCCCGCGAAACGCCTTGAACGACGCCATGGCGGGACGGCTGCCTCCGGCTTCCAGAATGGCTTGGCGGTATTTTCTACCAGTTTGCGCATTTGGCGTGCCATCCTTACCGATTGTTTCCTCAAACGCGGCATAGGCGTCGGCGCTGAGCACCTCGGCCCACTTGTAGCTGTAATAGCCGGCCGCATAGCCGCCGGCAAAAATATGGCTGAAGGTGTGCGCGGTGCGGCTCCAGTCGGGCGCCTGCAGTACGGCCACTTCGGCGCGCACCTGATGCAACAGCGGCATCAGGTCAAGGGTCGGGTCATGGGCTGTGTGCAGCAGCATGTCGAACAGTGACATCTCGATCTGGCGCACGGTTTGCATGCCGCTCTGGAAGTTTTTGGCAGCCAGCATCTTGTTGAACAGTTCTCGCGGCAGTGGCGCACCGGTATCAACATGGGCCGTCATGTCCTTGAGCACGTCCCATTCCCAGCAGAAATTTTCCATGAACTGGCTCGGCAGTTCCACGGCGTCCCACTCAACGCCGCTGATGCCCGATACGTCGCGCTCGTTGACTTGCGTCAGCAGGTGATGCAGGCCATGGCCGAACTCATGGAACAGGGTGGTGACGTCGTCATGGGTCAGCAAGGCCGGCTTGTCGCCTACGCCGTGCGCGAAGTTGCACACCAGATGGGCTACCGGGGTTTGCAGTTGTCCGTTGTCGGGTCGCAGCCAGCGGCTGCGCATGTCGTCCATCCAGGCGCCGCCGCGTTTGCCGGTGCGAGCCGATGGATCGAGATAGAACTGCCCGAGCAGGGTGTTGTCGCGTTCAAGGCGGTAGAACGCCACATCGCTGTTCCAGACCGGTGCGCTGTCGAGGCTGATGCGCACGTCGAACAGGGTTTCGACAATCTTGAACAGGCCGCTCAGCACCTTGGGCGCCGGGAAGTATTGCTTGACTTCCTGCTCGCTGAAGGCGTAGCGAGCCTCTTTGAGCTTCTCGCTCACATAAGGCCAGTCCCAGGCCTGCGGGTCGCTCAATTTCAGTTGCTGTGCGGCAAACGCGCGCAGATCGGCCAGGTCGCGTTCAGCGAAGGGGCGCGCGCGCGCTGCCAGGTCACGCAGGAAACTGATCACCTGTTGTGGCGAATCGGCCATCTTCGGCACCACCGAAAGCTCGCCAAAATTGCCGTAGCCCAGCAGCCTGGCTTCTTCCAGCCGCAAGGAGAGCATTTCGGCGATCAGGGCCGAGTTGTCGAACCCTCGCGTTTCCGGGCTGGATTGGTCCGAGGCCCGTGTCACGTAGGCGCGGTAGAGTTTCTCGCGCAATGTGCTGCTGTGGGCAAACTGCATGACCGGCAGGTAGCACGGCATCTTGAGTGTGAGCTTGTAGCCGCTCTTGTCCTCGGCCTTGGCCGCAGCCAAGGCCGCCTGCTTGACGTCTTCGGGTACGCCCGCGAGTTCGGCATCAGAGGCGTAGTAGGCGAAGGCGTCAGTGGCATCGAGCGCGTTTTCGCTGAATTTCTGGCTCAATTCGGCCTGGCGTTCCTGGATTGCCGCGAAGCGCTCGCGTGCCTGGCCTGCGAGTTCCGCACCGCCAAGGACGAAATTGCGCATGGCGTTCTTGTGCGCCTGACTTTGCTCCGGGTTCAGGCTTGCCGGATCGATGGCCTTGTATTTGGCGTACAGGCGCTCGTCGGCGCCCAGGCGCGTGAAAAATTCTGTGACTTTTGGCAGTGCCGCGTTGTAGGCGGCGCGCAGTTCAGGCGTGTCGGCCACGTTATTGAGGTGGCTCACGACGCCCCAGGCCCGTCCGAGCTTTTCTATCGATACATCGAGCACGCGCGCAATCTCGCTCCACTGCGCCGGGAAACTGCTTGCCGTCACCGCTGCCAACGCGGCCTCGCTGTCGGCCAGCAAGGCGGCCATGGCCGGGGCCACATGCCCGGGCTTGAGCTGGTCAAAGCGCGGCAGTTCGTCAAATGACAGCAAAGGGTTGTTCATGACTTGGCTCAGGTGGCGGCGCGTTCGGCTGCTTCAAGGGTATTGACCAGCAACATGGTGATGGTCATGGGACCGACACCGCCGGGCACTGGCGTGATGTGGCTGACCAGTGGGCTGACACCGGCAAAGTCGACGTCGCCGCAGAGCTTGCCCTCGGGCGTGCGGTTCATGCCGACGTCGATGACGATGGCGCCGGGTTTGACCATGTCGGCGGTCAGTACATTTCGTTTGCCAACCGCCGCAACGATCAGGTCGGCCTGGCGCGTGTGGTGGCCCATGTCGGCCGTGGCGCTGTGGCAGATGGTGACGGTGGCGTTGGCCTGCAGCAGCAGCAGCGCCATCGGTTTGCCAACCGTGTTGCTGCGCCCGATCACGACCGCGTGCTTGCCGCGCAGATCGATGCCGGTGCTCTCGATCAGCTTCATGCAGCCGTAGGGCGTGCAGGGCCGAAAACCGGGCGCGCCAGTCATCAGTTCGCCCGCGCTGAGGGTGGCGTAGCCGTCGACGTCCTTGCTGACGGAGATCGCCTCAATGACCTTGTGCGGATCGATGTGCTTGGGCAGCGGCATTTGCACCAGAATGCCGTGTACCGTCGGGTCGGCATTGAGCGTGGCGATGCGCGCGAGCAGGTCGGTTTCGGACAGCGTGGCTTCGTATTTTTCGAAGACCGAGCGCACGCCGGTATCAAGGCAGGCCTTCACCTTGTTGCGCACATAGACGGCGCTGGCCGGGTCTTCTCCGACCAGAATGACGGCCAGGCCCGGCGTCACGCCGCGGGTCTTGAGTGCCGTCACGCGCGTGGCGACCTCGGCGCGCAGTTGCGTGGAGAGTGCCACGCCGTCGATGATCTGGCCAAATGTCTGTTGGGTCACGATGGGAGTTCCATAAATGAGGACGCCCGCTGGTTCATGTCGGGCGGGCGTCGGGGCTAAAAGTAAGTGGGCTCAGGCTTTGGCAGCGGCTTGTCCCAGAGCGATTTTGAGCAGATCGGCGACCGTGTTGGCGTTGAGCTTTTCCATGATGTTGGCGCGGTGCGCTTCCACCGTCTTGATGCTGATGCCCAAGTCATCAGCAATCTGCTTGTTCAGGCGCCCGGCGACGATGCGCTCCAGCACCTGCGCTTCGCGCAGCGTCAGGCGCGCCATCAAGGCGCCGCGGTTGGCGGCACTCTGGTGCTCGGCGAATGCGTCCTTGGCCTGATCCAGCATGCGTTCCACCAGGGTCAGGAGTTGATCTTCCTTGAAGGGCTTCTGGATGAAGTCCATCGCGCCCTTCTTCATGCTGTCGACCGCCATCGGCACGTCACCGTGGCCGGTGATGAACACGATGGGCAGCGGGGAGTGCGCTTCGATCAGTCGACTCTGCAGTTCCAGGCCGGTCATGCCGCCCATGCGGATGTCGACGATCAGGCAGGCCACCTCGCGCGCGTCGTAGCGGCTCAGAAATGACTCGGCAGATTCAAAGCATCTAACGCGGTATTCCTTGCCCTCGAGCAACCATTGAAGTGAATCGCGGACGGCCTCATCGTCATCTACGACGTAAACCGTGCCTTTTTTCGGTATCAAACTCATGCTTTATCCCGGAGTTAACCTGGAGTCCTTGGTTTTCTGCGGTGAGCGCAGTGCCGATGGCGGCGTGGATTCCATCACTGGAATCCAGAACGAGAAGCAGCAACCTGTCACCTCGGCGCCATTGTAGATGTTCTCGGCCTTCATTCTTCCCAGGTGGGATTCGACGATGGATCGGCACAGGCTCAGGCCAATGCCCATGCCTTCGGCCTTGGTTGAATAAAAGGATTCATAGAGCCGTGCCATCACTTCCGGCGCCAGGCCCTGGCCAGTGTCGGTGACGGTAAATTCAATTACGGCCTTGTCGTCCACCACGGCTGGCGCCACGCCGAGTTTGACGCTGCGCTGGGCAGTCGGCCGCTGTGCCGAGTCGATTGAATCGGCGGCGTTGCGCAACAGGTTGACCAGCACCTGTTCGATCAGGATCGGGTCTACCAGCAGGGCTGGCATGCGCAGCGCGACATTGTGGGTCAGGCGAACGTTGCGCCGGCGCATTTCGATTTCGGCCAGTTCAAGCGCTTCGTCCACCATGCTCGCGATGTTGGCCAGCGAGCGATTGGGTTCGCTTCGTTTGACGAAGGAGCGGATGCGCTGGATGATCTGGCCGGCGCGCTGCGCCTGCCTGGCGGTTTTCTCCAGTGCGCCCAGCAAGTCTGCTTCGCTGATCTGCTGCCCCTTGATGCGCGACACCATGCCATTGCAATAGTTGTTGATGGCGGTGAGCGGCTGGTTCAGTTCATGCGCCACGGCCGAGGCCATCTCGCCCATCGTGATCAGGCGGCTGGCGCTTTGGGCGCGCTCGGTCTGCGCGGCCGATTGCGCTTCCGCAATGCGGCGTGCCGTGATGTCGGTGGCAATCACCATCTGCGCCAAGCGGCCATCAACCCAGCTCAGATAGCGGGTGCGCACCTCGAGCCATTTGCCCAGTGCTTCCAGGTAGATCTCGGCGCTTTCGGCCTCGCTGTCGGGCAGCGAGTTGGTCGGCAGGCCGGCGAAGGCGTCGACATTGTCCAACGATTCGTCGCTCGGGGGCGTTGTTGGCATGCCGGCCTCGGCGACCAGTTGCAAATGGCCGCCGGCCTGGGTGCCAAACCACAGGCGGTACAGCTTGTTGGCAAACAAGAGCTCATCACTGCCCAGTGGCGCCACTGAAATGGAGGCGTCGAGCGCCTCCAGCACAGTGGTAAAGCGTTCATGCGAGGCCGACAACTGGTCCCTGATCCGGTTCGGCTCGGTGATATCGGTCATGGAGGTCATCCAGCCGGTTTGCACGCCGCGGGCATCGATCAGGGGTGACACATAGAGGCGGGCATCGAACAGGGAGCCGTCACGCCGTTTGACGCGGAACTGGACGCCGCCGGGGTCGATCCGTCCTGATAGTTCTTCTTCCAGGCGCGAGTTCAGCGTGTCGCGGTCGGCCTCGGGCCAATACGGAAAGGGCGCGGTGCGGCCGACCAACTCTGATTCGCTCCAACCGGTCATCTGGCAAAAGGCGGCGTTGACGTAGGTGATGCGACCCTGCAGGTCGAGGGCCCGCATCCCGGTCAGCATGGAGTTTTCCATGGCGCGGCGAAACACCGTTTCTGACACCAGCGCCTGCTGGGCGCGCATGCGCCGGCGTGTATGGCGCCAGTTGGCGATCAGCATCCAGGCGGTCATGGCGCTCAGGGCCGTCACCAGCCAGAACAGGCCGCTGCCAATGACGCCGAGCGAGGTCCGATACGCCTCGCCCCGGATGATCAGGCCGTTGCCGACCGGCGATACCGGCACCTCATAGGCATTGACCGGGTTGTCCCAGGGCAGCAGGTGGTTGGCCAGGTTGCGCGCCGCGATGTGGGTGCCGGCGAGCAAGCCGCCTTTGGCGTCGTGCAAGGAGATGGCGTAGCGCGCCGATACCTCGGCTGGTACACCGTAGGCAAAAAGGCCGTCCATCGAATACTCCGCCAGCAGCACGCCTGAGAAGCGCACGCGCTCATTCAGGGGAATGTGCAGTTGCAGGGCGGCTGATTCACCGGGTGCGGCGATGTGCTGTGCGTAAACCGGTTGCTGCAGGTCGCGCGCCAGGCCATAGGCTTTTTCGGTATCGTCCATCAGCAGCGTGCTGCTGATGGTTCGACGCTGGCTGACTGACAGACTGGCGTTGCTGACGCTGGCGACGATGCGGCGGTTTTCGTCGATCCAGCTCAGGCTTTGCAATTCCGGGTAGCGGTTGATCAGGGCTTCGGAGCGCCCCTGGAAGTCATCGCTGTCCATTTCACGGTTGGACAATTCGCGCCCGATCCGCATCAACTGTTCCTGGCGCTCAAGCAGGCGCAAGCGAAGGCGCTGCTGTGTGTATTCGACATCGCGTTTGACCGCCTCCTGTTCACGGTCGATTTCCTCGAAGCGCAAATAGCTGAAGGCGGTCACGATGGCAGCCATGAACAAAAGCACGGCCGCCAGCGGCGCCAGCATGGCGAAACGGTCCTGGCGCTGCGGCGTCAGACGCTGCCACCAGTTTTGCAGCCGAACCCTGGGCGTCAATTCGATGGCGCTCGTCAGGGCAGTGGGACGGGGGAGTGGCATGGTTGAAGTGTAGGGCAGGCGCAACAGGGGGTGGGTTCCTCTGGGACTTCAATTTCGGTCAATAAAATACCGCATAATGAGATGAAGTGGCGCCATTTGAAATTTTTTGGGAAATATGAGAAAATTCGCGAACTGCATTAAATTACGTCAAAATAAAGGAGACACCCATGTCAGCAGTTCCCGAGAATCAACCTGGCTTGAGTGTCACAGACACCGACAGCCAGGAAACCCGTGAGTGGATGGACGCGCTGTCGGCTGTCATTCAAAGCGAAGGTCCTGAGCGCGCCCACTTTCTGCTGGAGCAGTTGCTTGAGCATGCGCGCGAAAGCAGCATCGATATGCCGTTTTCTGCCAATACGGGCTATGTGAATTCGATCGAAACCAATCAGGAAGAGCGTTGCCCCGGCAACATCGAGATCGAAGAACGCCTGCGCGCCTACATGCGCTGGAACGCGATGGCGATGGTGGTCAAAGCCAATCGCCACCATCCTGTGGACGGTGGCGACCTCGGTGGCCATATCGGTTCGTTCGCATCACTGGCGCACATGTTTGGCGCCGGCTTCAACCATTTCTGGCACGCCGAGAGCGAGACCCACGGTGGCGACTGCCTCTACATCCAGGGCCACGTCGCACCCGGCGTCTATGCCCGTGCCTACCTGGAAGGACGCCTGACGGAAGAGCAGTTGCTCAACTTCCGCCAGGAAGTGGGCGGCAAGGGGCTGTCGAGCTATCCACACCCCAAGCTGATGCCCGACTTCTGGCAGTTTCCGACCGTCTCCATGGGCCTGGGGCCGCTGATGGCGATTTACCAGGCGCGCTTTCTCAAATACCTGCACGCGCGCGGCATTGCTGATACGTCCAAGCGCAAGGTCTGGGTCTTCTGCGGCGACGGCGAAATGGACGAGGTCGAAAGCCGCGGTGCCATTGGCCTGGCGGCACGCGAGAAACTCGACAACCTGATTTTTGTCATCAACTGCAATCTGCAGCGGCTCGACGGTCCGGTGCGCGGCAATGGCAAGATCATCCAGGAACTCGAAGGCGAGTTCCGTGGTGCCGGCTGGAACGTGATCAAGTTGCTGTGGGGCAGCGAGTGGGATCCCTTGTTGGCACGCGACAAGGAAGGCGCCCTGCGCAAGCTGATGATGGATACGCTCGACGGCGACTACCAGTCGTTCAAGGCCAACGACGGCGCCTATGTGCGCAAGCATTTCTTCGGCCGTGACCCACGCACCGCTGCCATGGTGGCCAAGATGAGCGACGACGACATCTGGGCCTTGCGTCGTGGCGGCCACGATCCGCAGAAGGTCTATGCCGCCTACCACGCCGCCGTGAAGCACGAAGGCCAGCCCAGCGTGCTCCTGATCAAGACCATCAAGGGTTTTGGCATGGGCAAGAGCGGCGAGGGCAAGAACAATGTGCACCAGACCAAGAAACTCACCGACGAAGACATCAAAATCTTCCGCGACCGTTTCAACATTCCGGTGCCCGACAGCCAGATCGCCGACATTCCCTTCTACAAGCCGGCTGACGACACCCCCGAGATGCGTTACCTGCACGAGCGGCGCAAGGCGCTGGGTGGCTATTTGCCGCACCGCCGCACGAAGGCCGACGAGCAGTTCACGGTACCGGCGCTGGAGATTTTCAAGTCGGTGATCGAGCCGACTGCCGAAGGGCGCGAGATTTCGACAACGCAGGCTTATGTGCGGTTCCTGACCACGCTGCTGCGTGACCAGGCGCTGGGCCCACGCGTGGTGCCGATTCTTGTGGACGAGGCGCGCACCTTCGGCATGGAAGGGCTGTTCCGCCAGATTGGCATCTACAACCCTGAAGGCCAGAAGTACACACCGGTCGACAAAGACCAGGTCATGTACTACCGCGAAGACAAGGCCGGTCAGATCCTGCAGGAAGGCATTAACGAAGCCGGCGGCATGAGCAGCTGGATCGCAGCGGCCACCAGCTACAGCACGAACAATCGCATCATGCTGCCTTTCTACGTCTACTACTCGATGTTTGGTTTCCAGCGCATCGGTGATCTGGCCTGGGCAGCGGGGGATATGCAGGCGCGCGGTTTCCTGCTCGGCGGCACCTCGGGGCGCACCACGCTCAACGGTGAAGGCCTGCAGCACGAAGATGGTCACAGCCACATCCTGGCCGGCACGATTCCGAATTGCGTCAGCTACGACCCGACCTTTGCGCACGAAGTCGGCGTCATCCTGCACCATGGCCTCAAGCGCATGGTCGAGAAACAGGACAACGTTTTCTACTACATCACGCTGCTCAATGAAAACTACGCCATGCCGGGCCTTCAGGCCGGCACGGAAGAGCAGATCATCAAGGGTATGTACCTTTGCAAGCCCGGCGCTGCGCCGGCCAAGGGTGAGACTTCGCGCGTGCAGTTGCTCGGCTCCGGCACGATTCTGCGTGAATCGATTGCGGCACAGGAACTGCTGCAAAAGGACTGGGGTATAGCCGCTGACGTCTGGAGCTGCCCGAGCTTCAATGAACTGGCGCGCGACGGCCAGGACTGCGAGCGCTACAACCTGCTGCACCCGACCGGCGCGCAGCGCGTGCCTTTTGTTGCCACGCAGCTTGAAAAGCATACCGGCCCGGTGGTGGCATCAACCGATTACATCAAGGCCTACGCCGAGCAGATTCGCTCCTTTGTTCCCGCTGGTCGCGTCTACAAGGTGCTGGGTACCGACGGTTTTGGCCGCAGCGATTTCCGCTCCAGACTGCGCGAGCATTTCGAGATCAATCGCCACTACATCGTGGTGGCTGCGCTCAAGGCGCTCAGTGAACAGGGCACGGTGCCCGTGGCCAAGGTGGCGGCGGCGATTGCCCAGTACGGCATCGCGGTTGACAAGATCAACCCGCTGCACGCTTGAACAAGGAAAAACCCATGTCTTCAATTGAAATCAAAGTGCCCGATATTGGCGACTTCGCCGAAGTGACGGTGATTGAGCTGATGGTCAAGGTCGGTGACACGATCAAGGCCGAGCAGTCGCTCATCACGGTCGAATCGGACAAGGCGTCGATGGAGATTCCGGCTAGCCACGCCGGCGTCGTTAAAGAGATCAAGGTCGCACTCGGTGACAAGGTTAAGGAAGGCTCGCTGGTCCTGCTGCTTGAAGCGGCAGACGGTGCGTTGCAGGCCACAGCGCCAGCGCCGGCCGCTGCCCCTGCTGTGGCAGCAGCCGCAGCGCCTGTCGCCGTGGCTGCTGCAGTTGTGGCTCCAACGCCCGCCACACCGGCTGCGGCGCCCGCAGCCGCCGAGCCGGCGCATACCCCGACCGCGGGTGCCATCGGCCTGCCGCATGCTTCACCCTCGGTACGCAAGTTTGCGCGTGAGCTGGGTGTACCACTGGCGGAAGTCAAGGGCAGTGGTTTGAAGGGCCGCATTACCGACGTTGACATCCGCAACTTCACGCAGTCCGTCATGAGCGGCGCCACGCAAACGGCCGCTGCTGCACAGGCCAAGCCGGCCGGTGGCAACGACGGCGCCGGGCTCGGATTGATTCCGTGGCCACAGGTTGACTTCACGAAGTTTGGCCCGGTCGAACGCAAGGACCGCCCCCGCCTCAAGAAGATCAGCGCCGCCAACCTGCACCGCAACTGGGTCATGATCCCGCACGTCACGAACCACGACGACTGCGACATCACCGATCTGGAAGCCTTCCGCGTTGCCACCAACAAGGAAAATGAAAAGGCTGGCATCAAGGTCACCATGCTGGCTTTCCTGATCAAGGCCTGCGTTGCGGCATTGAAGAAGTTTCCGGAGTTCAACGCCAGCATCGACGGTGATCAACTGGTGCTCAAACAGTACTACCACATCGGCTTTGCTGCCGATACACCAAACGGCCTGATGGTGCCCGTGATCAAGGACGCCGACAAGAAAGGCATTTTCCAGATTTCGCAGGAGATGAGCGACCTGGCCAAGAAGGCGCGCGACGGCAAGCTGAGTCCGGCCGAGATGAGTGGTGCGGGCTTCACGATCTCGAGTCTGGGCGGCATCGGTGGGCGTTACTTCACGCCCATCATCAATGCGCCGGAAGTCGCCATCCTGGGTGTCTGCAAGTCCACCATCGAACCGATCTGGGACGGCAAGGCTTTCCAGCCGCGCCTCATGCTGCCGCTCTCCTTGAGCTGGGACCACCGCGTCATCGACGGTGCCGGCGCCGCGCGCTTTAACGTCTACCTGGGCCAGATCCTGGGCGATTTCCGCCGGGTGCTTTTGTAAAACTGAAAGAACAACATGGCAACCCTGGAAATCAAAGTACCCGACATCGGCGACTTCGCCGAAGTGACCGTCATCGAGTTGATGGTCAAAGCTGGCGACACCATTCGCGCCGAACAAAGCCTGATCACCGTTGAAAGCGACAAGGCGTCGATGGAAATTCCTTCGTCGCACGCGGGCGTGGTGAAGGAACTCAAGGTCAAGCTGGGCGACAAAGTCAAAGAAGGTTCGCTGGTGCTGACCCTCGAAGCTGCGGCTGATGCCACGGCGCCAGTGGCTGCAACCAAAGCAGCGCCTGCCGCTCCCGCACCAGCCCCGGTTGCAACGGCAAGCGTCAGCGCCGCACTCGCCGCTGCCAGCTATGCCGGCACGGTTGATCAGGAATGTGATCTGCTGGTGCTGGGAGCCGGCCCCGGGGGCTACTCGGCAGCCTTTCGCGCGGCGGACCTGGGCCTCAAGGTCATCGTGGTCGAGCGCTATGCGTCGCTTGGCGGTGTCTGCCTGAACGTCGGCTGCATCCCGTCCAAGGCGCTGCTGCACGTGGCAGCGGTGATGGACGAGGTCAGCCACATGGCCGCACTCGGCGTCGATTTCGGTGCGCCGGTGGTCAACATCGACAAGCTGCGCGCCCACAAGGAAAAAGTCGTTACCAAGCTCACCGGCGGTCTGGCCGCCATGGCCAAGATGCGCAAGGTCACGATCGTGCGTGGCTATGGTGCCTTTGTCGGGCCGAACCATGTGCAGGTGGAAGAAACCACTGGCAGCGCGCAAGAGAAGACCGGCAAGACGCAGACGATTGGCTTCAAGAACTGCATCATCGCGGCAGGCTCGCAAGCCGTGCGCCTGCCCTTCATGCCCGAGGACCCGCGCGTGGTCGATTCCACCGGCGCCCTGGCGCTGAAGGAAGTTCCGAAACGCATGCTGATCCTGGGTGGCGGCATCATCGGTCTGGAAATGGGAACCGTCTACAGCACGCTGGGCGCACGCCTCGATGTGGTCGAAATGCTCGACGGCCTGATGCAGGGCGCGGACCGCGACCTCGTGAAGATCTGGCAAAAGATGAACGCGCCGCGTTTCGACAACATCATGTTGAAAACCAAAACGGTGGGTGCCAAGGCGACACCGGCCGGCATCGAAGTGACTTTTGCTGCAGCCGAGGAAGGTGGCACGGCTCCGGCGCCGCAGACCTACGACCTGGTGTTGCAGGCGGTCGGGCGCACACCCAACGGCAAGAAGATCGCCGCTGATAAGGCTGGCGTCGGCGTGACGGATCGCGGCTTTATCTCGGTTGATATCCAGATGCGCACCAATGTGCCGCACATCTTTGCCATCGGCGACATCGTGGGTCAGCCGATGCTGGCGCACAAGGCGGTGCATGAAGCGCATGTGGCAGCCGAGGTGATTGCGGGCGAACAGCAAGGCAACAAGGAATTGGCGGCAGCGGCGTTCAATGCTCGCGTTATTCCTAGTGTGGCCTACACCGACCCCGAAGTGGCCTGGGTCGGTCTGACCGAAGACCAGGCCAAGGCGCAGGGCATCAAGGTCAGGAAGGGCTTGTTCCCCTGGAACGCTTCCGGCCGCGCCATTGCCAACGGGCGAGACGAAGGTGTTACCAAACTGCTGTTCGACGATTCACCCGAGGCGCATGGCCACGGCAAGATTCTGGGCGGTGGCATGGTCGGCACGCACGCGGGCGACATGATCGGCGAGATCGTGCTGGCCATCGAGATGGGCGCCGACGCCATCGACATCGGCAAAACCATCCATGCCCACCCGACGCTGGGTGAGAGCATCGGCATGGCGGCCGAAGTGGCGCACGGCAGCTGCACTGATTTGCCGCCGGCGCGCAAATAGTTCGTTCTGGATGGGCGGGCGGGGCTTCGACTTCGCGTTGAACGGCTTGCAATGACCGGACCGCCGGCCCCTTTTTGAACAACAATAGGGGCCTGGAGGAAACCGGTTTGAATGACGCATTACTTTGGGCCTTGCTGGCGCTAACTGTTGGCAATGGACTGGCGCTGCTGTGGTTGGCAGTACGAAACGGGAGCGCGGCTGCGCGATTGGCGGCAGAGCAGGGCACTGCCGAATTGCTCGCAGCCCTGCAGGCGAGTGCTGAGCGCATGGACCGGCTGGAACGCGAACTGCGACGCGAGATCAGCGAGTCCGCGCGCGGAGCCCGGCAGGAACTGACACAGAATCTGGCCACCTTTCAGCAGTCGCTGGTGCAGCAGGGCGCCGAGGCCACGCGCACGCAAAACACCCAGATTGATGCCTTCGGCCAGCAACTCACGCTGCTGCAAAAAACGCTGGCCGACACCCTGACGCAGCAACTGCAATCGGTCAGCGAATCCAATGCGCGGCGTATGGCGGAGATCCGCCAGACGCTGGAGGCGCAACTGGCGCAACTTCAGACCAGCAATGCGGCCAAGCTTGACGAGATGCGCGCCACGGTGGATGAGAAGTTGCAGACCACCTTACAGGCACGCCTGGGCGAGAGCTTCAAGCAGGTGGCCGATCGGCTGGAGCAGGTGCACAAGGGCCTGGGTGAGATGCAGACGCTGGCGGCGGGTGTGGGTGACCTCAAGCACCTGCTCACCAACGTCAAGAGTCGTGGTATTTTTGGCGAGGCGCAACTGGCTTCGCTGCTGGAACAGGTGCTGGTGGCAGACCAGTACGCGGCCCAGGTGGCAACGCGCCCGGGCAGCAAGAACGTGGTCGATTTCGCGATCAAGCTGCCGGGCAAATCGGAACATGGCGAGCCGCTGTGGTTGCCGATCGATGCCAAGTTTCCGAACGAGGATTACGAGCGATTGCTCGATGCGCAGGGCCGCGCTGACGCGCCTGCGGCTGAAGCGGCCGGCAAGGCGCTGGAGTTGCGTATCCGGTTGGAGGCGAAATCGATTGTCGAGAAATATGTCGAGCCGCCGTACACCACCGACTTCGCCATCCTGTTTTTGCCGACCGAGGGCCTCTATGCCGAGGTGCTGCGCCGGCCCGGGCTGATGCAGGCGCTGCAGCGTGAGCACCGCATCACGCTGGCCGGACCGACCACGCTGCTGGCCATGCTCAGCTCCTTGCAGATGGGCTTTCGCACGCTGGCGCTGGAGAAGCGCTCGAGCGAGGTCTGGCAGGTGCTGGGCGCCGTCAAGACCGAGTTCGGCAAGTTCGGTGATGTGCTGGCCAAAGTCAAGGCGCAGACCGAGACCGTGCTCAAGACCATCGACAACGCCGAAACCCGCAGCCGCGCCATGGGCCGCGCGCTGAAGAAGGTCGAGGCCCTGCCGGAGCCGCAGGCGCAATCGTTGATTCCGATGGACAAGGATTTCGACATTGACCCGCTGACGCCCGGGGAATGACGGCCGTGCACGACTCTGGGGCGGGCCCCCGTTTTGCCTTGGCACGGCTCATCGCCGGCCACATCTGCTTGCACGCCTGCATGGCCGGCATGCGCATGGCAGCACCCCTGCTGGCCTTGCGCGAAGGTTTCAGCGCGCTGGCGGTTGGCTTTCTGTTGGCCCTGTTTGCACTGACGCAAGTTTTTCTGGCGCTGCCGGCGGGGCGCTATGCCGACCGCAACGGTCTGAAACGCCCGGTCGGCTGGGCCGTGCTGGCCGCCTCATCAGGCGCAGCACTGGCGCTGGCTTTTCCATTGTTTCCGGTGTTGTGTCTGAGTGCCTTGATGACGGGCGGCGCCACTGGTGTGGCCTCGATCTCGCTGCAGCGCCATGTCGGGCGTGCCGCCCAAAATGCAACCGAACTGAAAAAAGTGTTCAGTTGGCTTTCATTGGGGCCCGCAATATCGAACTTTATCGGGCCGCTGGCGGTGGGCCTGTTGATCGACCACAGCGGATTTCGCGCAGCTTTCGCCCTGATGGCGGCGCTGCCATTGGCGACCTGGTTCTGGGTGCGCGCGACGCGGGAATTGGCGCCGGTGGTCATCGTGCCCGGCGCGGCGTCAAAAAAGGCCTGGGACCTGATGCTTGAGCCGCTGATGCGCCGTCTCATGCTGGTGAACTGGTTGTTGTCGTCCTGCTGGGATGTGCACACCTTCGTGGTGCCGGTGATTGGCCATGAACGCGGTTTCAGCGCCTCTGTGATTGGCACGATTCTGGGTTCTTTCGCGTTGGCGGCAACGCTGGTGCGGCTGCTGTTGCCAGCCGTAGCCGCGCATGTGCGTGAATGGGTTGTCGTCACCTTTGCCATGCTGATGACGGCGCTGCTGTTTGCGGTTTATCCGCTCATGCAGTCGGCGCTGGCCATGGGTGCCTGCTCGGTGCTGTTGGGTTTGGCGCTGGGTTCGGTGCAGCCCATGATCATGAGCACCTTGCACCAGATCACCCCCGAAGCACGGCATGGCGAAGCGCTCGGTTTGCGCCTGATGGCCATCAATGGCTCAAGCGTGCTGATGCCGCTGCTGTTCGGCACCGCCGGCGCGGTGGTCGGTGTTTCTGTCGTATTCTGGGCGGTTGGTCTGGCCGTTGGCAGCGGCGCACGACAGGCCTGGCTGTTGCGGCCGGTAGCGCCGCACTGAGCTGACGGGCTACAGAGGCTGCATTTCACCCGAGAGCAATACGCGCTTGCCTTCTTTCATTTGCTGCACAGCCTTGAGCAACGCCTGCGCGACGTCGTCAGCCGCAATAGCGCGGTAGTTGGCGGGAATCAGGGGTTTCAACCAGCGTGTAGCGAGCAGGGCGATATGTTCGCCCGGGCGTTCTGGCTGCGCCAGCGCCGCTCGGTCACCCGCCAGCATGGAGGGTCGCGCAATGACCAGGGTTTGGTAACCCAATTGAGCCAGTGCCTCTTCCATCTCGCCTTTGACACGGCTGTAGAAGACGCTTGAGCGCGGACTCGCGCCCATGGCGCTGACGACGCCGAGCCGGCTGGCACCCGCCGCCTTGGCAGCGCGCGCGACAGCGACAACGGCGTCGAAGTCGACGGCGCGAAAAGCAGCCTGGCTGCCAGCGGTCTTGATGGTGGTGCCCAGCGCGATGAAAACATCGTCGACGTGGCCTAAGCCCGGCAGTCTTTTCAGACCGGCGAGGTCCAGCACATGAGCGATCAGTTTCGGGTGCTTGAGCGCCAGTGCCCGGCGGCCCACACAGTGAACCGCCGCGTAGCGCTTATCGGTTAAAAGAGCCGCGAGAACCGCTTGGCCCACGAGACCCGTTGCCCCCGCCACCAAAGCCACCCGAACCGCCGGGGCGTCCGCCTGAACCTGCATAGGAACCTCCGCTGCGGTTGCCACCGCCAAAGCCACCACCACGGCGTGCGCCGCGCTCAGCCATCATATCGACACTGGTGCGCATCGGATCGGGCTGGCCCTGCGCCGCGCGCGCTGGTGCCGGGCCGTCGGAATAGCCGCCGCGTCCTTGTGCCGGGCGCTGGCTGCGCGGCTCACCCATGGGATTGGGCATGTTGCTGCGCGGAGCGCTGCTGCGAGCGCCGCCATTGCCACCGCGGTTACCACCACCATTGCCGCCGCGACCGCCGCCGGCATTGCCGCCGCGCTCGCCGGATGCGCCCTTGCTTTCGCGCACCCTGGTCATCATCTCGCTGCGCGCCGCCTTGGCTGCGGCTTGCATAACGTCACGGCTCGGCGGTTTGCCGGCACCACCCCAGATCGTCTGGCGACCCATGGCGATGGGTTCGGCTTTTTCGCCGGGCTCTGGCATAAAGCCTTCAATGATTCGCACCGGGATGTCTTGTTTCGTGAAGCGCTCGATGGCTTGCATGAAACCTTCTTCGTCCAGACACACCAGGTTGACAGCTGTGCCGTCGGCGCCAGCGCGACCAGTGCGGCCGATGCGGTGCACATAGTCTTCGCAGACGTTGGGGATGTCGTAGTTCACCACGTGCGGCAGGTCGTCGATGTCGATGCCGCGGGCCGCGATGTCGGTTGCCACCAGAGCCCGGATGTCGCCGCTCTTGAAGCCGGCCAGCGCCTGCGTGCGCGCCGCCTGGCTCTTGTTGCCGTGCAGTGCCAGCGCCTGGATGCCGTTTTTGACCAGGAATTCAGCGACGTTGTTGGCGCCGAACTTGGTGCGTGTGAAGACCAGCACCTGGCTCCAGTTGTGTTCGTTGATGATGTGCGCCAGCAGCGCTTTTTTCTTGCCGCGACCAACCGGGTGAATCAGTTGCGTGATGCGCTGCACGGTAGTGTTGCGCGGTGTGACCTGGATGCTCAGCGGGTCTTTCAGCAGGGTTGCGGCGAGTTCGCGGATTTCGTCGCTGAAGGTGGCCGAGAACAGCAGGCTTTGCTTGTCGCGCGGTACCACGGCCAGCACTTTTTTCACGTCATGGATGAAACCCATGTCGAGCATGCGGTCGGCTTCGTCGAGCACGAGGATCTGCACCTGACCGAGGTCGAGCACGCCTTGTTGCAGCAGGTCGAGCAGACGACCCGGTGTTGCCACCAGAATGTCGACGCCCTTTTTGACGCGGCTGATTTGCGGGTTCATGCCGACGCCGCCGAAAACGACGGTGGAGGTGAGTTCGAGGTATTTGCCGTAGGTCTGGACCGATTCCTCGACCTGGGCTGCGAGCTCACGCGTCGGGGTCAATACCAGGGCGCGGATGCCGACGCCGCCGAATTTGTTTTTGGGTGCTGCTTCGGCACTGAGCTTGTGCAGCATGGGCAGCACGAAGGCCGCCGTTTTGCCGGTGCCGGTTTGGGCTCCACCAAGCAGGTCGTGGCCTTCGAGCACGGCGGGAATCGCCTGTGCCTGAATGGCGGTCGGGGTCTCGTAACCCTGCTCGAGCACGGCCTTGACAATGGCCGGAGCCAGTTTGAGTTCTTCAAAGTTCATAGTGTGGCGCCTATCCTGGGCGCTATGGCATCGGCCTGTCTCAGCGCGGGAGCGTCGAGTCAGTCAAAGGCAGATGGGATACAAAGTTGGAACGGTGGCGCAAGGCCTCGTTCCCAGCAAGGTGCTGGCATTGTGGGCAACTGACGCGCCACAACGAGCCGTATTGTCGCACGGTATGGAAACTATTGCTGGGCGCGGTCATCGATGCGGGGATAATGCTGCCTTTACCTCTTTCGCAAAAGCTCGCAACACCAATGGCTCAATACGTATTTTCCATGAACCGCCTGGGCAAGATCGTGCCGCCCAAGCGCTTCATTCTCAAGGATATTTCCCTCAGTTTCTTCCCGGGCGCCAAGATTGGCGTGCTGGGAACCAACGGCTCGGGCAAGTCGACGCTGCTCAAGATCATGGCCGGTGTTGACAAGGAATTCGAAGGCGAGGCGGTTCCGATGGCGGGTCTCAATATCGGCTATCTGCCGCAGGAGCCGCAACTCGATCCGGAACAGACCGTGCGTGAATGCGTGGAAGCCGGCATGGGCGATGTGCTCAACGCCAAGGCGCGTCTGGAAGAAATTTACGCCGCCTACGGCGAGGAAGATGCTGACTTCGACGCGCTGGCCGAGGAGCAGGCCAAGATGGAAGCCATCATTGGCAGTGCCGGTACTGACTCCGAGCACCAACTCGAGATCGCCGCCGATGCGTTGCGCCTGCCGCCTTGGGAAGCCAAGGTCGGCGTGCTCTCGGGGGGCGAGAAACGCCGCGTGGCCCTGTGTCGCCTGCTGCTGTCCAAGCCCGACATGCTGCTGCTTGATGAGCCGACCAATCACCTGGACGCCGAATCTGTCGACTGGCTTGAGCAGTTCCTGCAACGCTACCCGGGCACGGTGGTGGCGATCACCCATGATCGCTATTTTCTGGACAACGCAGCCGAGTGGATTCTGGAACTCGACCGCGGCAACGGCATGCCTTACAAGGGCAATTACAGTTCCTGGCTGGAGCAGAAGCAGGAACGCCTGGTGCAGGAGCAAAAGGGCGAAGAGTCGCGCGCCAAGGCGCTGAAGAAGGAACTGGAATGGTCGCGCCAGAACCCCAAGGCACGCCAGGCCAAGAGCAAGGCGCGACTGGCGCGCTTTGAAGAACTGTCCGATTTCGAATACCAGAAGCGCAACGAGACCAACGAGATTTTTATCCCGGTGGCCGAGCGTCTGGGCAACGAGGTCATCGAGTTCGTCAACGTCAGCAAGTCCTTTGGCGACCGCATGCTGATCGACAACCTGAGCTTCAAGGTGCCAGCGGGTGCCATCGTCGGCATCATCGGGCCGAACGGCGCGGGCAAGTCAACGCTGTTTCGCATGATTGCGGGCAAGGAAAAGCCTGATAGCGGTGAAGTCAAGATTGGCTCAACCGCCAGAATGGCGTTTGTCGACCAGAACCGCGACGATCTGTCCAACGAAAAGACGGTTTGGGAAGATGTCTCCGGTGGCCTCGATATTCTGAACGTCGGCAAGTTCCAGATGGCCAGCCGCGCTTACTGCGGCCGTTTCAATTTTAATGGCGCGGATCAGCAAAAGCGCGTCGGCACCCTGTCAGGCGGTGAGCGCGGTCGTCTGCATCTGGCCAAGACCCTGATTGCGGGCGGCAACGTGCTGATGCTTGATGAGCCGTCCAACGATCTGGACGTGGAAACCCTGCGTGCGCTGGAAGACGCCTTGCTGGAATTTGCCGGATCCATCATGGTGATCAGCCATGATCGCTGGTTTCTGGACCGCATTGCGACCCACATCCTGGCCTGCGAAGGTGACAGTCAGTGGACTTTCTTCAACGGCAACTACCAGGAATACGAAGCCGACAAGCGCAAGCGCCTGGGCGAAGAAGGCGCCAAGCCGCATCGCATGCGCTTCAAGGCGCTCAAGTAGGCTATTGCGCGAGGTCCGCTGCAGCGGGCCAGTGCATCTCGCCGTTGCTCAGCCCCTTGGCGCCGAGGGCCGCCTGCACCACAGCGCGCGCCGTGACTTCGGCCGCCAGTGTGCTCAGAAGCATCATGCCCGCCGTCTTGCCGGACTTGCCGGTGCCCAGTGCAAACAGGGTGTCGCCGTCCGACATCGTGTGTACCGGGTTGATGCTGCGCGCCAGGCCGTCGTGCGCCACCACGGCCAGGCGATGGGCCTGCGCCTTGGTCAGAATGGCGTCGGTTGCAATCACGCCAATGGTGGTGTTGGTGCCGGCCAGCACCGGCTTGGGCCCTTCACCGGCGAGCAGGGCAGCGCGGCTGTCGAGCAGTGATTGGCCGTCGAGCGTGCGCGCGCCGGCAATCACAGCACCGGTAGACGGGTTGACGATGTCGCCCATGGCGTTGCAGGCAATGATGGCGCCCACGGTTATGCCGTCAACTGTGATCGAAGCGGTGCCGATGCCGCCGCGCATGGCGCGTGCCAGGCCGAACATTTTGCCAACCAGGGCACCCGCGCCAGCGCCTACATTGCCTTGTTCTGGCGCTTCGCGCTTGGCCGCCTCGCAGGCCTGATAGCCGGCGCTGGCGTCGGGTCGGATTTTGAAGTCACCCACCGGCAAGTCGAACAGGACAGCCGCCGGAACGATGGGCACCAGGCCAAAGCCGACTGGCAGGCCGATGTTGTGATCTTCGAGCCAGCGCATGACGCCGCTGGCAGCGTCAAGCCCCCAGGCGCTGCCGCCGGCGAGCAGCACGGCGTGCACCCGGTCCACCAGGTTGGAGGGGTGCAACAAATCGGTTTCGCGTGTGCCGGGTGCGGCGCCGCGCACATCGACGCCGGCGACCGCGCCCTCACGCGTGATGACCACGGTGCAGCCAGTGGGTCGGCGCGTGTCGGTAAAGTGGCCGACTTCTACGCCCAGAACATCAGTGATCGCGCCGCCGGGATCTCGCGGGCTGTTCATGGCTTGGCTCAATGCCCCAGAATCTTGGACAGGAAGTCCTTACTGCGTTCGCTTTGCGGGTTGTTGAAAAAGTCCTGCGGGTTGTTCTGCTCGACGATTTGACCTTCATCCATGAAGATCACCCGGTCTGCTACGGCCTTGGCAAAACCCATCTCGTGCGTGACACACAGCATGGTGATGCCGCCGCTGGCCATCTCTATCATGACGTCGAGCACTTCCTTGATCATCTCCGGGTCAAGTGCCGAGGTTGGTTCATCAAAGAGCATGATTTTTGGCTTCAGGCACAGAGCCCGTGCAATCGCCACGCGCTGCTGCTGGCCGCCCGAGAGCTGCAACGGGTACTTGTTGGCCTGTTCGGCGATGCGCACGCGTTGCAGTTGCGCCATGGCACGCTCTTCGGCTTCCTTCTTTGGCATCTTGCCGACCCACATGGGCGAGAGCGTCAGGTTCTCCAGCACGGTCAGATGCGGGAACAGGTTGAACTGCTGAAACACCATGCCGACTTTTTTGCGGATGTCATCGATCACCTTGACGTCGTCGGTGACTTCAACACCGTCCACAAACAGATGGCCTTCCTGGTGTTCTTCGAGCCGGTTGATGCAGCGGATCAGCGTCGATTTGCCAGAGCCCGAGGGGCCGCAGATCACAATGCGCTCACCCGGCGTCACGCTCAGTTCGATATCGCGCAACACGTGAAAATTGTTGCCGTACCATTTGTTCAGCTTGTCAAATTTGATGATCGGTTCGGTCATGATGCGTTTGTGTGTGAGACGAATAAATGGGGCGCAGCAGCAAGGCTCAACGCGCCTTGCCCTTGTTCACGTGTTGTTCCACCCAGATGCTGTAGCGCGACAT
The DNA here is from genome assembly GCA_903876735.1 of uncultured beta proteobacterium. GTDB lineage: Bacteria > Pseudomonadota > Gammaproteobacteria > Burkholderiales > Burkholderiaceae_C > Rhodoferax. The sequence goes on from CAIRAW010000037.1 coordinate 98,600, forward strand.
GGTGAAGCAGAAGGCGAAATAAATCAGGGCTATGAAAAGGTAGCCCTCGATCTTGAAAGGGCGCCAGTCGGAGTCGGAGTTCAAGGCCATGGACATGGCACCCGTGAGTTCATACAGACTCACGATGGTCACGAGCGAGGTGTCCATGAAGGTCGCGATGAAACTGTTCATGATGCTGGGCACCACCATCGCCAGCGCCTGTGGCAGGACGATCTTGCGTTGTGTCTGCCAGTACGACAGGCCCAGCGTGGCGGCAGCCTCGATCTGACCCTTGGGGATGGCCTGCAGGCCGCCACGGATGATCTCGGCCATGTAGGCGGCGGAAAACAGCGTGATGCCCACCAGCACGCGGATCAGTACGTCGATCGTGAAACCCTGCGGCATGAACAGCGGGAACATGAAGGAGGCCATGAACAGCACCGAGATCAGCGGCACGCCACGGATCAATTCGACATAGATGGTGCAGAAGGTTCGGATCGCGGGCAGGTTGGAGCGACGCCCTAGTGCCACAAGCAGTGCAATCGGGAAGGCGGACACCATCGACAAGGTCGATAACAAAATGGTCAGTGGCAAGCCACCCCAACGGTCGGTTTCGACCTTGCTCAAGCCTGCGACGTTGCCATACATGAGGGCAAAGAATAGCGAGAGTACCAGGGCCCAAACGATGAGCATCCAGGCGCGCCAAAAGGCGCGCGTGCAACTCATCACCAACAGGGCCAGCATCAGGCATGTGGCAATCAGCGGTCGCCATTGTTCTTCAAACGGATAGCGACCGAACAGGATGAGTCGGTACTTGGCCGCCACCACGCCCCAGCAGGCCCCCACGCCATCCACGCGGCAGGCGTCGAAGTTGGGAATCCAGGACGCCCGAAGCAGCGCCCAGCCGAGGAATTGCGGAATTACGTAGAGCAAGGCGCCACCAATGACGATCGTCATGATGGACGTGATCAGGTCGCCGAAAAGATTGGCCCGAATCCACCCAATGACGCCTTCGGTCTTGAGCGGCAGCGGGCGCGCTTCTATGGATTGAAAAGTTTCTGCGGTCATGGTGGTTTCTTTCAACGTTCCATGATGGCGGCACGACTGTTGTACCAGTTCATCAGCACCGCGGTGGAGAGCGATGTCGTGAGGTACACCAGCATCACGATGGCGATGCACTCGACGGCGCGCCCAGTCTGGTTCAACGCCGTGTTGGCAATGGAGACCACGTCTGGATAACCGATGGCCACTGCCAGGGATGAGTTCTTGGTGAGGTTCAGGTACTGGTTGGTCATTGGTGGAATGATCACGCGCAGGGCCTGCGGCAGTCGTACTAGGCGCATGGTTTGACCTGGGTCCAGGCCCAGTGCGGCAGCCGCCTCGCTTTGGCCGCGCGCCACCGATTGAATCCCTGAGCGCACGACTTCGGCGACAAAGGCTGCAGTGAATACGGTCAGGCCTATCAGGACCGACAGAAACTCGGGTGTTAGCGAGCCGCCATTTTCGATTGCAAATTCGCCTTTGTGGGGGTACTCAAATGCAGTCGGGGCACCCCCGGCCACCCAACCAAGCAGACTCACAGTCAGCGTGATCGCCACCGGAACCCAGAACATGCTCCGGAGTTGGCCCGTGGCTTCAAATTGCCGGTAGGCCCATTTGCGGTAGAACACGGCCAGAATGGCGCCTGCTATCAGACCGACAGCGGCCCAGAACTGGCCCGCAGCCCAAACCGGAATGGGAAAACTCAGTCCTCCCTTGCTCAGGAAGAAGGGCCCCACGACCCAGGCGTCGGCGGCCGCCGGGAGAACTTCAGTGAACAGCAAATACCACATCAGCAACTGCAGCAGCACGGGTATGTTGCGGAAACATTCCACATAGGCATAGCACAGGCCGCGCACCAGGGCGTTGCGCGAGAAGCGTCCGACACCCAAAAGCGTGCCCAGGATGGTGGTCAGGATGATGCCCAGGAAGGCGACGCGCAACGTATTGCTCAAGCCCGCCAGAAACGCCTGCCAGTAGGGCTGGGCCGAGTCGAAGGGAAACAGGCCCTCACCGATGTCGAAACCGGCCGGGCCGCTCAGAAAGTCGAACCCGCTCTGGATGCCGCGGATCTTCATGTTGTACAGTGTGTTGTGCGCGAGGAACCAGACGACGGCAATAATCAGCGCAACCGCGATCACCTGATAGATCAGGCCCCGGAACGCCTGACTGCGCCAGGACCAGTTTTTCTTGATGGGATGAGGCTTGGGTGTCATAGCTTGGCGACCGCGAAGACGCGCATTGAATAGCAGGGGAGGTCCGTACCCGTATAAAAAAAGCTGCCGGCACGCGCTATGTGTACCGGCAGCATATTTTCAGTCAAACGCAGACCGATGGGTGACTCTAGCGAACCGGGTAGGCGTACATCAGGCCGCCCTTGTTCCACTGGTTGTTCAGACCACGCGGCAGACCGAGCGGCGAGTTGGGACCAACATTGCGCTCGAAGCTTTCCCCATAGTTGCCAGTGGCCTTGACGGCACGCGCCAACCAGTCTTTGTCCAGACCCAGCAGTTTGCCGGTGTCTTCATTGCCGCCGCCCAGCAGGCGTTGCACGACGGGGTCGGTGCTGGCCTTCATCTTGTCGACATTGGCTTGGGTGATGCCGTATTCTTCGGCTTCGATCAGGCCGTACTGGACCCACTTGACGATGGCAAACCATTCGTCATCGCCGCGGCGCACCATTGGGCCAAGCGGCTCCTTGGAAATCAGTTCCGGCAGAATCAAGTGCTCTTTCGGGTTCTTGGCAACTTTGGCGCGGGTTGAAGACAGTCCGGATGCGTCAGTCGTGTAGGCGATGCAACGGCCGGTGAAATAGGCGTTTTCTGCTGCCTCAAGCTTTTCGAAGACGACCGGCTTGATGTTCAGGGCATTGGCCTTGGAATAGTCGGTCAGGTTTTTTTCAGTGGTGGTTCCCGATTGCACGCATACCGTTTGACCCTTGAGTTGCTTGGCGCTCTTGATCTTGCTCTTGACGGGCACCATGAAGCCTTGGCCGTCGTAGTAGTTCGGCACGGTGATGCTCAAGCCAAGCGAGGCGTCGCGTGTCAGGGTGAAGGTTGTGTTGCGTGGCAGCACGTCAACTTCACCGGACTGCAACGCGGTGAAGCGCTGTTGCGCGTTAAGCGGAACGTACTTCACTTTTTCCGCGTCGCTCAGCACGGTGGCCGCCAGCGCGCGGCAGATATCGACATCAAGACCGGCCCACTTGCCAGTGGAGTCGGCGGCTGCAAATCCGGCCAGACCTGTATTGACACCACAAACCAGTTGGCCGCGTGCCTTGATACCGTCGAGCGTCTTGCCGGCGTGCGCCGGGGCAGTCATCAAAGCACCGACAGCAGCCACGATGGTCGCCACGATTTTCAGTTTATTCAAATGCATTTACGTTACTCCAGTTGAAAAAATCGGATCAAAAACGGACGGTCAAAGCGCGTGCCGTAGTTTTCCTGAGGCTGCACTTTAACAGCACCCAGCAGGCCAAGGAATCGGGGTTTACGCTTGCGCATGGCGGCTCGACTTTTTTTTGACCGGGAAAGATGAATTTATCCAGCATGATTCATGCCACGGGCGGCGCGCCATGCTGGTGCAATCCAATCAGGCGGTGGTCCCGACCGTGACAGGATGTGCTTCCCGTCGTCCGCTGTGGCCATTATCCTTGCGTCCCGCCGTCTGCGACGCCGCTGTTTACCATCAATCAGGAAGTTAAATCACCATGGATTCGTCTGTCATTTCACCGGGTGCCGCGGCCCATTCGGGTATTCGGGCTCACCATCGCTTCTGGCCGGCGCGCCTACCCCATGCGATCGGTTTGCCCGCCACCTCCCTGTGGGATAACCTGGAGACCAGTGCCCGACGCTATCCGCAAAAGGCCGCGCTCGTTTTCTTCGGCAAGACCATCAGCTATGCCGAACTGCTGCAAAAGGCGGAAATACTGGCCGTCTTTTTGCGGAAACTGGGTGTCGAGAAGGGTGACCGGGTATTGCTCAATATGCAGAACTGTCCGCAATTGGTGATCGCGCACTTTGCGATCCTGCGGGCCAACGCGGTGGTGGTTCCCGTCAATCCGATGAATCGCGCGGCTGAACTCAAGCATTACATCGTGGACCCCGACGCCAAGGTGGCGATCACAACTTCCGATCTGGCGGCCGAATTGGCGCGAGCGAGTGATGCGCTGGCGCCGACGCAGCGACTGGCGCACCTGCTGGTGGCCCATTTCAGTGACGCCTTTGATGCGACTGCGCCCGGGCAGGCGCCGCCTGCAGCTTGGGTCGACTGGTTGTTGACACGCCATGCCCTGCCGGATTTCCAGGATGGGCAGGTGCACGCGTGGCCGCAGGCCGAAAGCGATGCTTCGGACCTGACATCGCTATCGGTGGGGCCGGATGACATGGCCATCCTGCCTTACACCAGCGGCACCACCGGCTTGCCTAAGGGCTGCATGCATACGCATGCGAGCATCATGCACAACGCCATTGCCAGCGGTTTGTGGGGCAATGGTTGCTCAGAAAACGTGGTGCTGGTTGTGGTGCCAATGTTCCACATTACCGGCATGGTGAGCGTGATGCACACCAGTATCCGAAATGGCGCCACGCTCATTTTGATGCCACGTTGGGACCGTGAACTGGCGGGGCGGCTGATTTCTGCCTGTAAGGTGACGCACTGGACCAACATCCCGACGATGGTGATTGACCTGTTGGGCAGTCCGAATTTCGAGCAATTCGACCTCTCCAGCCTGGTTTATATCGGTGGCGGTGGCGCGGCCATGCCACAGGCTGTGGCGCAGCGCTTGTGGGAGCAGTACGGTCTGCGTTATGTCGAGGGCTATGGTTTGACTGAAACAGCAGCGCCTTCGCATAGCAACCCGGTGGATGCGCCCAAGCAGCAGTGCTTGGGCATCCCGTTCATGAGCACGGATGCGCGTGTGATCGACCCTGATTCCCTGCAGGAAATGCCGGTGGGCGGGCAGGGGGAGATCATCATCCACGGTCCGGAGGTGTTTCAGGGCTACTGGAAGCGGCCCGAAGCGACCGAGGCGGCTTTCATCGAGTATGAAGGCAAGCGTTTTTTTCGCACCGGGGATCTGGGCTATGTTGATGCTGACGGCTACTTTTTCCTGACCGACCGGCTCAAGCGCATGATCAATGCATCCGGTTTCAAAGTCTGGCCGGCCGAGGTCGAGGCCTTGATGTTCGCGCATCCGGCGGTTCAGGAAGCCTGCGTGATTTCGACCAAAGACAGTTACCGTGGTGAATCGGTCAAGGCGGTGATCGTTCTGCGGCCATCGCATCGGGGCCAGGTGAGCGAACAGGACATTATCGAGTGGTGTCGCGACAATATGGCGGTCTACAAATGCCCGCGGGTGGTGCAATTTGTTGACGCCTTGCCCAAAAGTGGTGCCGGCAAGGTGATGTGGCGAATTCTGCAAGAGGCAGAGTAGCTCGGTGAGGCAAGACCGAAAGTGTTCGAAAATCAAGTTATTTGGAGGGCGGTCCGTTGAATAGTTACATCGATAGGGCTCTGTCATGAGCCCGGCGCGTGCGCGCACGAATGCCTCCAGGCTGGCGTTACCGGTGGCGTCGCCCAAGAGCGTCGGCATGTGTCCTGTGCGCACCCAGCGACTGCTGGACGTGCTGCAGACCGAGGTGGAACGTCAGCGCCTGCCCGGGGCGGTGGTGCTGATTGCCCGGCACGGCAAACTTGCCTTGTTCGAGAGTCTGGGCGCTCAGGATCCGGCGCTGGGCACGCCGATGGCGCGTGATGCGATCTTCCGCATTTATTCCATGACCAAGCCAATCGTGTCGGTGGCGGCGATGATGCTGATGGAGCAGGGCAGACTGTTGTTGAGTGACCCGGTTGCCAAGTACCTGCCTGAGTACGCCGCGCAGAAAGTGGCGGTTCTGGTGGATGGGTCGGTGCAATTGCGTGAAGTGCAGCAGCCGGCGACGATTCAGGATTTGTTGCGCCATACTGCAGGTTTCAGTTATGAGTTCATGGGCAGTTCGAGCGTGCAGCGGCAATATGCACAGTCCAGAATCGGGTCACGTACGCGCAGCAATGCCGAGTTCTCGCATGTAATGGCCGCGTTGCCCCTGATGTTTGAACCCGGAAGTGTCTGGGAATATGGCCGTGCCACTGACGTGCTGGGGCGGGTGCTGGAACTTGCCAGCGGACAGACTCTGGGGAACTACTTGCAGACCTGGATATTCGAGCCGTTGGGCATGGTGGATACCGGTTTTTCGGTGCCGCCGCAGAATCAGCACCGCATCGCAGAGCCCTTTGTGCGCGATCCCGAAGGTGGCTTGCAGATGCGCGTGATTGATGTGCGGGAGGCCTCGGTCATGGAATCAGGGGGTGGCGGACTGGCCTCAACGGCGACGGATTACGCCCGGTTTCTGCAGTTCATGCTCAACCGCGGCGAACTCGATGGCGTACGCCTGTTGGGGCCGAGAACGGTGGATTTCATGACAGCCGATCACCTGGGCGATATTCCTGTCAACGGCGGCGCTTCCCGTGCGCTGCTGCCGTTTGGACACGGTTTCGGTCTGGGTTTTGCCGTGCGCAAGGAACTCGGCGTGGCATCGGTTCCAGGGTCGGTTGGCAGCTATTTCTGGGGCGGTATGGCCGGCACAACCTTCTTTGTCGATCCGACCGAAGACCTGTTTGCCTGTCTGATGCTGCAGGCCCCGAATCAGCGCGAGTACTACCGCATGCTGTTTCGCGATCTGGTGTACGCCACGCTGGTGGATTGAAGCGCCCCGGTCCTGAAAGGGCAGGGCGCTGTTTCCGCTGGCCTACAGGTTGTCGGTAAAGCTGCGCAGCTTGTCGGAACGCGACGGGTGCTTGAGCTTGCGCAGTGCCTTGGCCTCGATCTGACGAATGCGTTCGCGTGTGACGTCAAACTGTTTGCCGACCTCTTCGAGTGTGTGGTCGCTTGTCATCTCGATGCCAAAACGCATCCGCAGCACCTTGGCCTCGCGCGGTGTCAGGCTGTCCAGAATGTCTTTCACCACATCGCGCAGACCGGCCTGCATGGCGGCTTCCATCGGTGCAGTGTTCGCGTTGTCTTCAATGAAATCGCCCAGATGCGAGTCGTCGTCGTCGCCGATCGGTGTTTCCATCGAGATCGGCTCCTTGGCAATTTTCATGATCTTGCGGATCTTGTCTTCCGGGATTTCCATCCGTTCGGCCAGTACGCTCGCATCTGGCTCGAAACCAAACTCCTGCAGGTGCTGGCGGCTGATACGGTTCATCTTGTTGATGGTTTCGATCATGTGCACCGGAATCCGGATGGTGCGCGCCTGGTCTGCGATGGAGCGGGTAATGGCCTGGCGAATCCACCA
>CAIRAW010000038.1 GCA_903876735.1 uncultured beta proteobacterium
ATCGCTTGAAGCCAAGGCAATCGACCCTGTGAGCGCAGCCCTTCAATGGACTCGGTGTAGTCATTCTTCATGTAGCTCGGCGTACAAACGACGAATCGTGCCTCGGCGTGATCGAGCGCATAAGCGATCTCGCGCGCCGTCCACCACGTGTGCAGTGCCACGACGACGCCACCGACACAGGTGGCCGCCAGTGCAGAAATAATCCACTCAGCGCGATTGCCCATCAGACTGGCAATCTTGTCGTCCTTTCCCGCGCCGAGAGAGAGCAGACCACGGGCGAAGTCCTGAACAGCACCGTGAAGCTGGCTGTACGTCAACCGACGTTCGCCATCGACGACGGCCTCGCGGTCCGGGTAGCGGGTCGCCATCTCTTGAAGCAGGTCTGGCAGCGTCTTGCTTTGGGGCTGTATTGACAAAGTTGTCTCCAAGTGTCCGGTCGGTTACTAGAACGACCGCGGTAGGCCAAGCAGATGCTCGGCGACATAAGAAAGGATGAGGTTCGTCGAGATTGGAGCGACTTGGTACAGACGCGTTTCCCTGAACTTGCGCTCGACGTCGTACTCATTGGCAAAGCCGAACCCGCCATGGAACTGCAGGCAGGCATTGCCAGCCTCCCAGGAAGCTTTGGCTGCCAAATACTTCGCCATATTGGCTTGGGCACCGCAGGGCTGGCGGGCATCGAAAAGTTCGCAGGCTTTCCAGCGCATCAGGTTCGCTGCCTCGAGCTCTATATAAGCTTCGGCAATCGGAAACTGGACACCCTGGTTTTGACCGATCGGCCGACCGAACACGACGCGCTCGTTGACGTACTTCGTGATGCGATCAATGAACCAGTAGCCGTCGCCAATGCACTCCGCGGCAATCAGCGTGCGCTCGGCGTTCAGGCCGTCCAGGATGTACTTGAAGCCCTTGCCCTCCTGGCCGATCAGGTTCTCTTCCGGGATTTCGAGGTTCTCGAAGAACAGTTCGTTGGTCTCGTGGTTCACCATGTTCGGAATCGGCCGCACGCTCATGCCGCTCTTCTCAGCCTGGCGCAGATCGACCATGAAGATCGACATGCCTTCGGATTTCTTCGTGACCTCGGCCAAAGCCGTGGTGCGCGCCAGCAGGATCATCCAGTCGCTGTGCTGTACGCGCGAGATCCAGACCTTCTGGCCGTTGACGACATAGCGGTCGCCCTTCTTCACGGCCGTTGTCTTGATCTTGGTGGTGTCGGTGCCGGTGCTGGGCTCGGTCACACCCATCGATTGCAAGCGCCACTCGCCGCTGGCGATTTTGGGCAGGTAATGCGCTTTCTGCGCCGGCGAGCCATGGCGCAGCAGCGTTCCCATGTTGTACATCTGGCCATGGCAGGCACCGGAATTGCCGCCGCTGCGGTTGATCTCTTCCATGATGACCGAAGCCTCGGTCAGGCCCAGCCCCGAGCCGCCGAACTCCTGCGGAATCAGCGCCGCCATCCAACCGGCCTTGGTCAGCGCGTCAACAAAGGCTTCCGGGTAGGCGCGCTGCTCGTCAATCTTGCGGTGGTATTCATCGGGGTACTCGGCGCAAAGGGCGCGCACGGCATCACGGATTTCCTGGTACTGGTCGGGGTCGCTTTTGATCATGGTGGAGGTCTGTTGGGATTGATGACTGTCTTCAGGCCAGTTCGGCTGTGCCCTGCATGGTGAGCCAGCCCTCGTGGTCCTGCGCCCAGAGCTTCACGGTCTTGCCATCCGCAGAGGGTTGGCCATTGAGCCGGAACGGATGCAGGTCAAAGGTCGGCCGTACCGCCTTGAAATGAAAGCCCTTGATGAAGGCATCCGGCAGATGGCGGCGCACCAGATCAACCAGCAGCGTGGCGATCAGCGGGCCGTGCACGATCAGGCCCGGGTAGCCCTCGACCTCGGTCACATACTTGCGGTCGTAGTGAATACGGTGGCCGTTGAAGGTCAGCGCCGAATAGCGAAACAGCAGCACGTCGTCGGGCACGATCTCGCGCTGCCAGAGTGCGCCCTGCTCTGCCGCTGTGGGCGGTGGCACCGGGTCGCCTGGCTGAGCGGCTGCGCGGTAGACGATATCGTGTTCTTCCGTCAGTGCCAGGCCTTTGCTGTTGTGCACCTCGTGTTTCACCAGCACAAACAGCAGGTCACCGGTGCGACCGGCCTTGTGCGTGACCGATTCGATGCGCGAGACACGCTGCACGCCATCACCCACGCGCAGCGGATTCTCGGGCGACCATTGCAAGCGGCCACCGGCCCACATGCGACGCGGCAGCGGCACCGGCGGCAAAAAGCCGCCGCGTTTGGGGTGACCGTCCGGGCCAATCTGGCTCTGGCGCTGTTTGGGCAGGAAGTAAAGCCAGTGCCACAGCGGCGGCAGCACGCTTGATCCCGCCACGGGTGGCGCGTCATCGCGGTCCAGTGTCGCGGACAGGGCACACACCGGCGCGGCCGTGATGTCGTCTACCAGGGTGTCGGCCTTGCCGACCCAGCTTTGCAGATAGGCCAGCGTTGCGGGGTCAATGGTTCGGGTGTCCTTGTTCATCTTTGTCATCCTGAGTTTTCACTGGCATATTGAGCCCATCCGCGCTTCGCCACAATCACGCATTTCAAAACTGAGCCTTCGGAATTTCAAAAGCCTGCGCCGGGACTGCGTTACCATAAGCCATGCATTTTGACCTGTCCGATTTGCGCCTGTTTGTGCGCACCGCCGACGAAGGCAATATGACCCGTGCGGCCGCACAACAACACCTGTCACTGGCTGCCGCCAGTACCCGCATCAAGTCGCTCGAGGCCCAGTCCGGCCAGACGCTGCTGTACCGTGAAGCGCGTGGCGTACGCCTGACGCCTCCGGGCGAAGCTTTCCTGCACCACGCGCGCGGCGTCCTGCGCCAGGTGGACCAGTTGCGCAGCGACCTGCAGGAATACAGCGGCGGCCTGCGCGGCCATGTACGCGTTTTCGCCAACACCACAGCAGTGACCGATTTTCTGCCCGAAATCCTGCCCGACTTCCTCTCGCGCAACCCCGGCGTGAACGTCGACCTTCAGGAAAAGCCGAATGCTGAGATCGCCCGCGGTGTGCTAGACGGGCGTGTCGACATCGGCATCGTGGCCGGCCCGGTCGACATGCTGGGCCTGCAGGCGATCCATTTCAGCACCGACCGGTTAATGCTGGTCACTGCGCGCAATCACACGTTTGCATCCCGCAAAACCATCGCCTTTGTGGATACGCTGGACGAAGATGCCGTCGGCATGAACCAGCACAGCACCTTGCAGACCTTTCTGGCGCAGGTCACGGAAAAGCTGGGCAAGCGGCTGAAACTGCGCATCCAGTTGTCCAGCTTTGATGCCATGTGCCGCATGATAGGCGCCGGTGTCGGTGTCGGCATCGTGCCCGAGAGCGCGGCACGGCGCAACCAGGAAAGCATGGGCCTGGCGCTGATCGAACTGAACGACGCCTGGAGCGTGCGCGAGCGCCACATCCTGCTGCGTGACCGCGAAAAATTGCCGCCTTATGCCCTGTCGCTGATAGAGACCCTGTGCGCGCACTACCACGACAAGGCCGTCAGCGACGCGCCCGACGACACCAATCCTCGCCCATCGACACCATGACAAAACCACTCATCACCGACGAACTCGAACTGCTGCATTCACTGGTCAATCTTGACCGGAACCCACGCATCATCGAACTCGGCTGCGGTGCAGCGCAACTTTCGCGCGCCCTGCTGGCGCGCTTTGCGGCCTGCGAAGTCAGCGCACTGGAAGTGGACCAACGCCAGCACGCCAAGAACCTGCTCGAGCCGGCGTCGCGCCTGAACTTTGTGCAAGCCGGCGCGCAGGCCATTCCGTTTGCCGATGGGCAATTCGACCTGGCGCTGATGCTGAAATCCTTGCATCACATCCCACTGGACTTGCTCGACCAAGCGCTGGGCGAAGTGTGGCGCGTGCTGCGACCCGGCGGCCTGCTTTATGTTTCAGAGCCGGTGTTTGCCGGCGCACAGAACGAGATCATGCGCCTGTTTCACGACGAGGAGCGGGTTCGCGCGGCAGCGCTGCGAGCGCTTGAAAAAGCGGTGACAAGTGGCGCTTGGGAACAGATGAGCGAAGTGTTCTTCGACATGCCGGTGCGTTACCGGGATTTTGCGGAATTCAAACAGCGCCTGATCGCCATCACCTACCTTGACCACCAACTCGACGCCACCACGCTGGCCGCCGTGGGCGAACGATTCGAGCAGCACATGACGCCCAATGGCGCTTACTTCGAGCGCCCGATGCGGGTCAACCTGCTGCGCAAATTGCGGGATAACTAACTATCGTTGCACCCTCTGTTGACATCACATCCCCTGCTGTCATTGCGGACCTGATCCGCAATCCAGGGGGAGCGTGGCCCTGGATCCCGGATCAAGTCCGGGATGACAACCGCTAGTCGGGCATGACAAAGCGTGGCGGATACGGCTAAAGCACCTTGTCCAGGGCCGCAGCCAACTGCGCTACCGTGCGGTCCACGTTGTGCCATTTGTCAAGACCAAACAGGCCAATGCGGAAGGTCATGAAGTCAGCCGGTTCGTCGCATTGCAGCGGCACGCCGGCCGCAGTCTGCAGACCCACGGCGAGAAACTTGCGGCTGGCCTGAATCTCGGGGTCTTCCGTGTAGCTCACCACGACGCCCGGCGCCTTGAAGCCCTCGGCGGCCACACTCGGGATACCACGGCTCTCGAACAAGGCGCGCACCTTGGTGCCGAGTTCGATCTGCTCGGCGCACACCTTCTCAAAACCATAGGCCTGTGTTTCCTTCATCACCGCGCACAGCTTGGTGAGGGCATCGGTCGGCATGGTGGCGTGGTAGGCATGGGCGCCGCCTTCGTAGGCCTCCATGATCTGCAGCCACTTCTTCAAATCGCAGGCATAGCTGCTGCTGGTCGTAGCGTCGATGGCGGCGCGCGCGCGTTCGCTCATCATCACCATGGCGCAGCAGGGCGAACTGCTCCAACCTTTTTGCGGCGCGCTGATCAGGATGTCAACACCGGTATCAACCATGTTCACCCAGACCGCGCCCGATGCGATGCAGTCCAACACAAACAGACCGCCCACTTCGTGCACGGCCGCAGCGACGGCGCGCAGGTAGTCGTCGGGAAGGATCATGCCGCAAGCGGTCTCCACATGCGGCGCAAAAACGACGTCAGGCTTCTTGGCGCGAATGGTGGCCACCACCTCTTCGATTGGCGCCGGCACCCAGGGTGCTTGTTTGCCACTGCCGACACGACGTGCCTTGAGCACCGTTGATTCGGCAGCGATGCGGCCCATGTCGAGGATCTGGGTCCAGCGGAAACTGAACCAGCCGTTGCGGATGATGAGAACCTTCTTGTCGGCGGCGAACTGGCGCGCCACGGCTTCCATACCGAAGGTGCCGCTGCCCGGCACCAGCGCGACCGACTTGGCGTTGTAAACCGTCTTGAGCATCGCCGAAATATCCTTCATCACACCCTGAAAACTCTTGGACATGTGGTTGAGGGCGCGGTCGGTATAAACGACCGAGAATTCGAGCAGACCGTCGGGATCGACGTTGGAAAGAAGGCCGGGCATGGAAGCTCCTGTTCAGGTTGAAATGGGCAGGGCCGACAGGGCCGCGCCTGAGAGTGGCGTCAGCATAGCACGCGCCCCGCACGCATCTGAGGCCCTGCTCAATAGCCCAGCGCGAGCCCGGTATTGCGGCGCGGATCGTTGGCGCCGTAGAAGCGATTGTTGGCCACCGGCTTGCCGCCAAGCGACGGCGCGCCAACCAGGATCGCCGCCAGATGACTGCCCGGCTGCGGCGCACCCAGTTTGTGCCCCATGTCGACCAGCATCTTGCGCGAATCAGGGCTCAGGCCAAAGGTATCGACGTTGGTCAGATCCGGCAACCATTGCTGATGAAAGCGCGGCGCATCAATCGCTTCCTGCACGTTCATGCCGTAGTCGATCACGTTCAGAATCGTGTGCGTCACGGCCGTGATAATGCGGCTGCCGCCCGGCGTTCCCACCACCATGACCGGCTTGCCGTTCTGGCTGACGATGGTCGGGCTCATGGAACTCAGCGGCCGCTTGCCCGGGGCGATGGCATTGGCTTCGCCCTGCACCAGGCCGTAGATATTGGGCACGCCGACCTTGACGGTGAAGTCGTCCATCTCGTTGTTGAGCAGGACGCCAGTGCCGGCAGCAGTCACTTTGGCGCCGAACCAGTCGTTGAGCGTGTAGGTCACGGCCACGGCATTGCCATCCTTGTCGACAATCGAATAGTGCGTGGTGTTCATCCCTTCATGCGGCTCGACACCGGGCTTGATGTCTTTCGACACGCCAGCCTTGGCCGGGTCGATGGCGGCGCGGATCTTGGCTGCGTAGCCCTTGTCAAGCAGGCGATCGAGCGGGTTCTTGACAAAGTCGGGGTCACCCAGGTAGCTGTTGCGGTCCACATAGGCGTGGCGCATCGCTTCGATCAGGTAGTGCACCGACTGCGCCGAGCGGAAGCCCAGGTCCTTGAGCGGATAGCCTTCGACGATATTGAGAACCTCGCAGATCACGACACCGCCCGAACTCGGCGGCGGCGCCGACACGATGTGATAGCCGCGGTAATCGCACTCCACCGGCGCCAGCTCGCGCACGCTGTACTGGTCCAGATCAGCCTGCGTCAGCAGCCCCTTTCCGGCCACACTCGCAGCCACCAGCGCCTTGGCGACCGGTCCCTTGTAGAAACCATCAGCACCCTTGCTGCTGATCAGCTTGAGCGTTTTCGCGAGGTCCTTCTGCACCAGCTTATGACCCGCCAGCGGTAACTCACCCTTGTTCAGAAAGATGGCAGCCGACGGCGCGTCAGCGCGCAGATCAGCGCCTGCGCTCTGGAAGAAATCGGCATCGCCCTGCTGCAACACAAAGCCGCGCTCGGCGAGCTTGATCGCCGGCGCCATCAGCGCGGCGCGCGACAGTGTGCCGTACTTGGCGCGCGCGGTCTCGAAGCCGGCCACGGACCCCGGCACGGCGACGGCCAGATGACCCTTGGTGCTCAGGCCCTTGATGACGTTGCCGCTGGCGTCGAGGTACATGTTGGCGCTTGCGCCCAGGGGTGCTTTTTCGCGGAAATCAAGAAAAGTCTTGCGCCCGTCGGCCAGTTGCAAGGTCATGAAGCCGCCGCCACCCAGATTGCCAGCGGCCGGATACACAACGGCCAGCGCGTAGCCAACGGCCACGGCCGCGTCAATGGCATTGCCACCTTTTTTCAGCACGTCAACACCGACCTGCGTTGCCAGATGCTGGGCCGTGACGACCATGCCGTGCTCGGCCGCCACCGGCGCCACCGAGGCGGCCTGGCTGGTGCTGCAACAAAGGACGGCGACGCTGCCGAGCAGCGCCAGGCGCATGGGAAATTTTGGTTTCATGGTGAGTCTCCTTGTAATGGGTTCAGGCAGCGACGCCGCATGGCATCGATCTCCCCGCCAATGTAGCAGGGACACGGGATCCGCGCAGGCAAACTATGTTTTGTCATCGCTGGCCAGCGCCGCCGCATGCAGGGCCACCAGACGCGAGCGCTGCAGTTTGCCAGTCGCCGTCAGGGGCAAGGCGTCGACCCAATGCACCCAGTGCGGGCGCCGGTAGGTCGGCAGCGAAGCGATTGCATCCCGAACGCGCTGCTGCGCCAATTCCCCTCGCCCCGGCGCGGCGATGGCCAGCATTGACAAGGCGGTCAAACCTTCGGGCGTGCGCACGCCAACGCAGGCCAGTTGCACAACGCTGTCACCCGCAGCATTGACAATCGCCTGTTCCACCCACAGCGTGCTGACCCAGCGCCCGCTGATCTTGAGCATGTCATCGATGCGCCCGGCAAATTCAAGCTGGTCATTGGCGCGGCGCAGGAACATGTCGCCTGGGCAGTACCAGCCGTCACGAAAGCCATCGGCCTGCGCCTGCGGCCGCTTCCAGTAGCCCAGCGCGACGGCGCTGCTGCGCAACCAGATGCGCTGTGGCCGATCCGGATCGGCATCGCTTGCGAAGCGCAGTTGCGTCTGCGGCGTGGTCTGCAACAGGCCGCTGTCGTCATCGCTGTAGAGCATCAGGCACAGGGTCTCGGAGGTGCCGTAGCCGCTGACAATGGAGAGGCCAGTGGCCGCGCGCCAGCCCTGGCGCACGGCCACTGGCAGGCTCTCGCCGGCCGAGACAAAGTGCCGGATGCCGTGCCCGGCCAGTTGCGGTGCAATGCCGTCCTGCAGCATCTTGCTGTAGAGCGTGGGCACGCAAAACGCCAGGGTCGGCCGGTGCGCGCGCACCATCTCCAGCACGCGCTGCGGGTCCGGCCAGTGCCGATCCAGAATGACGGTAGCGCCAGCGCGCAGGCCCGCAAACAGGCTGTTGCCCAGCGCGTAGGCAAAGAACAGTTTGGAGCTGGCATAGAGACGGTCTGCCGCGCTCAGTTGCAGAATGCCGCGCGCAAATGAATCGGGCTGGCCAGCCGCGCGCTGCGCGTGCACAACCCCCTTGGAGACACCCGTGGTGCCGGAGGTGCCAATCCACAGCGCGGGCGCTTCTTCGTCCTGCAGCGCGTGCGCCATTTCCTGCGCAAGACTGAACTCGCGCGCCCAGTTCGAATCGTCAGTACCGCTGACCATCAGCGTCGGCGCCTGCGCCATGCCCGCCAGCAGTTGCGCCAGTGAGGTCACGCTGTCGGCTTCGCACCAGACATAGCGGACTTCGCTCTCCTGCAGAATCGGTGCGAGTTCGCTCGGTGACAGGCGCGGGTTGACGCCAATGGCCACGCCGCCGGCCCAGATCACACCCAGGTAGGCCAGCACCCATTCAATGCTGTCGGGCGCCGTGATGATGACCCGGTCGCCCTGACGCAAACCGAGTCTGTGCCAGGCGCCGGCAGCGCGCCGGACCCGCTGGCGCAGCGCGTCATAGCTCAAGCGCTCGCTGCCGCATTCCAGCGCCGTAGCTCCCGGCGCACCGGCCTGCAACAGCGTCTGGGCCGCGTTCATGCGCATCGTCGCGTCTTACTTGTCGTACTGGTTCAGCAGCGCCTTGGCCGATTCAAGCAGTTGCTTGCCATCCGCGCCTTTGGCCGCCACATCCTTGAGCCAATCCTGCGCCACGCCTTCGGTTGCTTTTTCCCAGCGCTGAACTTCAGCGGCCGTGAGCACATTGACGACGTTGCCGCGATCGGTGGCGGACTTGCGTCCCGGCTCAATTGTGCTGTCCCAGATGCGGCCGGCCCAGGCTGATGCTTCAGCGCCGCTGTTGGCATCGATCACCTTTTTCAGGTCGGCTGGCAGGCTGTTGTACTTGGCCTCGTTCATGGCGACGACGAAGATGGTGTTGGACATCTTGCGCTGGCCCGGCCCGGTCTCGGTATGAAACTTGGTCACCTCATGCACCTTGATGCCGGGCACAACTTCCCACGGCAGTGAGGCGCCATCAACCACACCCTTGGAGATGGCTTCCTGCACCTGCGGCGCCGGCATCTGGATCGGTGTGGCGCCCAGCGCTGTGAGCATGCGCGTGCCGATTCGTGTGGGGGCGCGTACCTTCAGGCCCTTGATGTCTTCCAGCGTTTTGACCGACTTGTTGGCGAAGTGGAGTTCGGCGCCGTCATGCACATGCGCCATCAAAATCTTGGTGCCCTTGAATTCATCCAGTGAGTTCTTCTGCAAGTACTCCCAAAAAGCGCGGCTGCCGCCTTCGGCGCTCTTGATCATGAAGGGCAACTCAAACACCTCGGACTTGGCGAAACGCCCGGCCTGGTAGGTGGGGACGGTCCAGACGATGTCGGCCACACCGTCCTTGGCCTGGTCGAACAGTTGCGGCGGCGTGCCGCCAAGTTGCATGGCCGGATAGATCTGGCACTTGATGCGGTTGTTGGACTCCTTGCCCAGCTTCTCGCACCAGGGACCGAGCAGCAGCTTTTGCGAGGTCGCGTTCGGCGCCAGGAAATGGTGGACCTTGAGTGTCACGTCCTGCGCCCAGACGCCCCCTGCGCCAAGGGCCAGCGCAGTGGCGGCCAACACGGGGGTCAATGTCTTGCGGATCTGCATGTCGAATCTCCTCATTGTTTTGGTTGGGAAACAGAGTGAACAGGAATCAGGCGCCGAAGGTTCGCACCAGGTACAGCGAGATCACCGGAAAGAACACCAGCAGCGTGATGCGGATGAAGTCCGAGATCAGGAACGGAATCACGCCCTTGAAGGTCTCCATCAACGGCACGTCAACGGCGAGCCGGTTGATGACGTAGACGTTCATGCCGACCGGCGGGTGCACCAGGCCGATCTCGACCACCATCAACGCCAGGATGCCAAACCAGATCGACTTGTCGACCTGTGCCAGGCCAAAGAAATCGAGGCCCATGATCATCGGGTAGAAGATCGGGATCGTCAGCAGGATCATGGCCAGCGAATCCATGACGCAGCCCAGCAATATGTAGATCAGCAGGATCATGGCCATCACCAGCAGCGGCGACATTCCGCTGTTCTTGACCCACTGTGCGAGCTCGACCGGCATCTGCGAGATCGCCAGCGCCGTGTTCATCATGTCGGCGCCCAGCAGCACCAGAAAGATCATGGCCGTCGCCGTCGCGGTACCCAGCAGGGTCTTGCGAATTTCTTCCATGCCCATGTTGCCCGACAGCAGCGCCAGGATGCCGCAGGAGGCCGCGCCAATCGATGCGGCCTCGGTCGGATTGGCCCAGCCGCCGTAGATGCCGACGATCACGACCACAAAAACCAGCAGCACCGGCAGCACTTCAATCAAGCAACGCAGGCGCTGCGGCCAGGGCACGCGCGGCCCGGCCGGGCCGGCTTTCGGATCGAGCGTGACCATGATCTGCACCACCAGCATGTAACCGAGCATGGCGATGATGCCCGGCAGCACGGCGGCCATGAACAGCTTGCCGATCGACTCCTGCGTCAGGATCGCGTAGATCACCAAGGGCACCGACGGCGGAATCATGATGCCCAGCGTGCCGCCCGCGGCCAGGGCGCCGGTGGCGAGCGAACCGGAATAGCCATAGCGCCGCAACTCGGGCAGCGCGACCTGGCCCATGGTGGCGGCCGTTGCCAGCGACGAGCCGCAGATCGCGCCAAAGCCGGCACAGGCGCCGATCGCCGCCATGGCAATGCCACCCCTGCGGTGGCCGATGAAGGCGCTGACAAACCGAAACAGCGATCGACTCAGGCCCCCGTGCGTGGCGAACTGGCCCATCAACAGAAACAGCGGAATCACAATCAGGTCGTAGTTCGACAGGCGGGCGTAGGCGAGGTTCTTGAGCGAGTTCAGCAGCACAGCGCTCTGGCCGCCGTTGAGGTAGAGGTAGCCGCCGGCACCGGCGATGAACATGGCAACGCCAATCGGAACGCGCAGCACCAGCATCGTCAGCAGGAAGCCGAAGATCAGGAAACCGAGTTGCATTCCGGTCATGATTTCATCTCGCGGCGGGTCCACGGATGCCAGCACATGTAAAAACCGGCCAGTGCCAGCAGCACAAAGCTCGGCACCATCAGCGCCTGCGCCAGCCACACCGGCAACTCAAGAATGGCCGAGGTCTCGCCCGCTTCCTTCAGGCTGATGGCGCCCGCCGCCGTGCGCCAGGCCAGCAGTGTGCCGAGCAGGCCGACCAACAGCGAGCCGACGGAATCGAGCACGAGACGCCGGCTGCTCGTCATGTTGGCGGTGAAGAAATCCACCTTCACATCGCCGTGCATCAGATGGCAATAGGCGAAGAAAGTGGCAGAGGCGAAGGCGGCGCAGAGTTGCAGCAGTTCGACGTCGCCCGGCACCGGCGCATTGAACAGCTTGCGTCCGACGATCGACACCACCGACATCAGCACCAGGGCGATGAACACCAGACCGCCGGCGAAGGCAAACCAGGTTGCCAGCGTCAACAGCAGGCGACCGTACGGCCCCCTTTTTTCGTCGGCAGGCGGCGGCGCAGGGACTGCACTCTCCTCTTGCATTCTTGTCTCCTACTGTCATTATTTTTGGCTTTCCGGCAATCGCAAACTGGTATAGCAATGCCGGAATTGACTGGGTGACCGGATAGTACATCAACATTGCGGCAGCGAACAGCGCATTTCTGATGGTTTTCCCTGACTCTGAACATCGCCTGCTAAGCCCAACTTTACCCACACGACATGCAGCTGACGCTTGCAATTGCTAAGCTCGCCACCAAGTTGCGCAGGTCAGGCCTTCACGCTTTACAGGAAACCCCCATGAAACAGACATCAATCATCTCCCGCGCCAGAATCTGGCTGCTGCTCGCCTTCTGCCTGAGCTTCGGCTTTGCCATGGCGCAATCCGAGCCCGGCATCAAGGAGATCTATGCGGCCGCGCAGGCTGGCAGGCTTGAGGAGGCGCAGGTCATGGTCCAGCAGGTGCTGGTCACCCATCCAAAAAGCGCAAGCGCGCATTTTGTGCAAAGCGAACTGTACGCACGCCAGGGCAATCTGCCGCGCGCGCGTGAGGCACTGGCGCAGGCCGAAAGCCTGAAACCCGGATTGCCGTTTGCCAAGCCGGAAGCTGTGCAGGCGCTGCGCGCGCAACTCGCAGCGCGCAGCAGCCCGAGCAACCCGCAGCGCTCCGTCGCGCGGGAACGTGCACCAGCTGAACCGGTGTCCTCGTCCTCCTGGGCTCTGCCGCTGTTGCTGGCCGTTGGCGTGATCGCACTGGGTTACTTTGTATTTCGCCGGCGTGCACCGGCACCCCTTGAACAACAACCGGCCTATGCAGCGCCCAATGGCATGGCCGGACCACAGACCTTCGGCATGGGCGGCGGCACCGCCATGCAGCCGGCTTATGGTCAACCCGGCTACGGTCAGCCCGCCTATGGACAAGCACCCGGCACCGGTCTGGGTGGCCGCATCATGGGTGGCGTGGCCACCGGCCTTGCAGTGGGTGCGGGCGTTATGGCGGCCCAAGCGATTGGCCGCAACCTGATGGGTCACGACAACCAGCCGTCTGGCAACTTCGACAATGCCGGCCACAACGTTGACCCGGGCTTTGACCGCAATGCCGACATGGGCGGAGCGAACTTTGGCCTCAACGACAGCAGTTCCTGGGACGACGGCGGATCGGTTGATGCGGGCGGCGGCGGCGGCGGCGACTGGGATAATTGAGTTCCCACTCCACAGGAAGATCCCATGGTTTTGCTTGAATTCTCGATGGCGCCGTCCGGCAAGGGCCTGAGCGTGAGCCCCTTCGTCGCGCGCATCCTCAACATCATCGACCAAAGCGGCCTGCCCTACCAGCTCACGCCCATGGGCACCATCATTGAAGGCGAATGGGACGAGGTGATGGGCGTCGTCGGCGCCTGCTATCGCGACCTCGCCGTCGACTGCGAACGCATCGGCGTGCACATCAAGATTGACGCCCGCAGCGGCCCAGGCGGGCGCATCAAGAGCAAGGTTGAAGCGGTGCAGCAGAAGTTGGGCCGCAAGCTCTCGACCTGAACGCCAGCGCGTAGTTGCGCAGCCCGTATGCAGCGCAGCGGAATACGGGATTGGCTCAGTCGGGGTTTAACGCGTGGAACACGCGCAGCGCCGCATAGGCGTCGTTGGCGGCGTAAATCAGTTGCGACTGGCTCAGATTGGGCGCGGCCCAGTTCGAGGTGGTGGCTTTCTTTGATTTGATAAAGCGCTGCTGAAACAGCACCGCCACCGCGCCTTTGACACCCATGTCCTTGCGGTAGCCGCGCTGGTGAAAAATGCTGTTGAGATCCAGCACGTCCTGCGCCTGCACCGCGAGCTTGGCTGCGATGCGCTTGCGGTCATCCCCCAGTCCAAAACCGGCCTTGGTGAAACCTGGCAGCGCGAGCAACTGCGCCACGATGGCGCTGCAATCCGGGTCGTGCAGCTGAAAGACCCAGGCCCGATCCAAAGTCGATAACTGCACGATGTGCGGGCCTTCGGAAACCTGCTCCTTGAAGAAGGTTGGTTTCGACTCCGTATCAAAACCCCAGACCTCGGTGTCACGCAGCGCTGCATCCGCCTCGCGCGCCTGCGCCTTTGTGGCCACCAGCGCAATGCGCTCTGGCCCCAGGCGGTCGAATTCGGGCAGCAGTGCGATCTCTTCTTTGCTGGGGGTGCTGTAGCGAGTGGTCATGCTGCGATGATGCCACGCATTCCCCGCTGCAATTCATGTCAGCTAAACACGCCCCCATACTGCTTGCGCAGATCGCCCTTTTGCACCTTGCCGGCTCCGCCAACAGGGAGTGCCTCCAAAAAGATGACGTCGTCGGGCACCCACCACTTGGCGACGCGCTCGGTGAGAAAGGCCAGAATCTCTTCGCGCTCGACGGTTTTGCCAGGCTTGCGCACGACGAAGAGCAGGGGGCGCTCGTCCCACTTCGGGTGCTTGACGCCGATGACGGCCGCCATGGCCACCGCCGGATGCCCCATGGCGGCGCTTTCCAGATCGATCGAGCTGATCCATTCACCGCCGGTCTTGATGACGTCCTTGGCGCGGTCACGGATCTGCATCACGCCGTGGGCGTCGATGGTGGCGATGTCGCCGGTCGGGAACCAGCCGTCCACCAGCGGCGAGACCTCGCCCTTGTAGTAGCCGCTGACGATCCACTGCCCGCGCACCATCAGTTCGCCTTGCGCGACACCGTCGCGCGGCAGGGTGGCGCCGTATTCGTCAACGACCTTGATCTCGGTACCAAACACCGACTTGCCCTGGCGCGCAATCACCGCGTGCTGCTCGACTGGCGAGAGTTCCCGATTCTTTGGCGACAAACAACTCATGGTGGCCACCGCGGTGGTCTCGGTCATGCCCCAGCCGTGGCGCACTTCAACGCCGTAGTTGTCGACGAACTTGGCGATCAGCGCTGCCGGCATGGCCGAACCGCCGACGCCGGTGCGCTTCATGGTCGAAAAGCGCAGGCCATGTTCTTCCACGTACTGCATCAGCCCGAGCCAGATGGTGGGCACGCCGGCGCTGACGGTGACGCGTTCGCCTTCCATCAATTCGTACAGGCTGGCACCGTCCAGACGCGGCCCCGGCAGCACCAGGCGCGCGCCACCGATTGGCGCTGCGTAGGGAATGCACCAGGCGTTGATGTGAAACATCGGCACCACCGGCAATATCGCGTCGCTCGGTGAGAGCGACAGGATGCCGGGCAGGCAGCCTGATATGGCGTTGATAACGATGGCGCGGTGCGAATACAGCGCACCCTTGGGGTTGCCCGTGGTACCGGATGTGTAGCAAAGGGCGGCGCCGCTGCGCTCGTCAAACTCGGGCCAGTCAAACAGTTCGCTGTGCGGGGCGATCAGATCCTCGTAGCACACCATGCTGACGCCTTCGATGGCCGGCATGTTGGCTGCATCGCTCAGGCAGATCCAGTTCTTCACCTTCGGGCAATAGGGTGCAATGCCCTTGATCAGCGGCGCAAAGGTGCTGTCGAACAGCATGGCAGCGTCTTCGGCGTGGTTGATGATGTAGATCAGTTGCTGCGGCGCAAGGCGCGGGTTGCAGGTGTGCATCACCATGCCGCTGCCCGACACCGCAAAGTAGGCTTCGAGATGGCGGTGGTTGTTCCAGGCAATCGAGCCCACGGCGCTGCCGGCCTCCAGCCCCAGGCCCTTGAGCGCGTTGGCCAGTTTGCGCGAGCGCGCCGCGCACTGCTCGTAGGTGTAGCGAAACAGCGGCCCGTGCGTCTCGCGGGAGACGACTTCCACGTCACCAAACTGCGCTGCAGCGTGTTCGATGATTCCGGAAATAAGAAGTGGGCGGTCCATCATGAGGCCGGCTTGTAGCATGGGGTGAGTCTCCGATTAGGGTTTGAGGGATGCAAGAAAGGTTTGGATCGCGGGATTGACCGCGTCCGGGTGCGTCAGATTCGAGGCGTGTCCCGCCCCCGGCACCACCACCACCTGCGCATTGGGCATGGCCGTGGCCATGGCCTGTGCGCGTGGCAACTCGATGGCACGGTCGATGTCACCATGGATCACCAGTGCCGGCACCGTGATCTGCCCGACCTTGTCGCTGATGTCATCGCGCATGCCCAGCGTCTGAAAGCTCTGCAGAAAATCTGCCGGCGCGGCCTTTTTCCATTTTGCGCGCCAGGCGGCAGCGCCAGCCCATTGCTCGCCCAGGATAATGGTTTCGATGGTGGCGGCAGTCTGCTCGGACAGGCCGTTGCTGGCCCAGTCCTGCAGCATGGCCTGGTAGCCCGGCATCTTGGCCGGGTCTTCCGGCATCGCCTGCGTATCGATCAGAATCAGCGCACGCACAATGGCCGGGTGCGTCAGCGCGCAGCGCAGGCTGAGGTAACCGCCTTGCGACATCCCGGCCAGGACGGCCTGCTTGATGCCCAGGTGCGCGAGCAAGGCAGCCAGATCATTGGCCGAGTCGTAGTAGCTGAAAGGGGCACACTCGCCGGTTGCGGTCTGACCGTGGCCGCGCTCGTCCCAGACGATGCAGCGGTACTGTGACTTCAGTGCCGCCACTTGCGGCGCAAACATGCTGCAGTCCATCAACAGTCCATGAGAAAAGACAAGAGCGGGTCCGCTGCCGCCGCTGTCTTCAAAATAAATGTTCTGGCCGTTGACCTGTGCGTAAGGCATGTTGTGTCCCCTTGATCTTTTCGTTCGACGATAGTGTCGGGCGCATCTTAGGATTGACCCGTTGTCCGGTCAATCAGAACAGGTAACGTGAGAGACAAGCGCTGCCGGCGCCGCGCCTCAACCCCCGCCCCGCTGCATGTACAGGTCAAAGCGTTTCATGAAGGCGTAGCGCTGCGCCTCGTCCAGGCCGGCAAAGCGAAAGCTCACCAGAAAGCGCGGCATGCGCACCAGGGCGATGACGCGCGGCTCGCCCACCTGCCACTTCAAACCCAGCGCGCCATCACCGATGCGCACACCGGCTGATTTAGCTTGCAGCTTCCAGTGCTGCTCGCCAATGGCGTCGGGCAGCCAGCGCAGCCAGTCGGCCTCGGTGCAGGCCATTTCGCGCTCGAAGCGCTCAGGGTAGGACGATTGCATCAACCACCGGCAATGGGCGGCCAGATCGCCAGCACATCAGCTTCAACCAGCACCCGCGTGGCGCGCAGTTCGGGCGCGATGTAGCTGCCGTTGACCAGCACCAGATGCACCAGCTTCGGCGGCAAATGGTAGATGTCGATGATCTGCCCGATGGTGGCGCTATCAGGCACATCGAGTTCAACGATGTTGGTGTAGCGCGAGGACTCGGGCAGGTAGTCGGTTAAAGAGGCAAAAAGCTTGAGGGTGATTTTCATGCGTGGCGAATTTTATCGGCGCCGCTCATCCTGCGCGCCCGACCAGTCGCCTTGACCCTGCGCGGTTGCCAGGTAAGCCGGCATCACCTGGGTTGGATCGTTCAACAGCACGTCTTTCCAGTCGCCGAGCTTGACCCGCCCCTCGATCAAGCCCCGCAGCGCGCCAACGTGGTTGGTCAGACCGATGGCGGTGGCACCGATGAGGCGGTCGTCACCAAATTGCAGTGACAGGTAGCGGTAGTTGGGTTCATCGACGAGTTCAACACCCTGCCCACCGGTCTGGCCCTGCCACTGTCCAAACGAGCACGAAATCAGCCCGAGCGTGTCCAGCACATTCATCTGCATGCTGCCGATAAAACGGGTGTCGCCACCCACCATGTTGAGCGCGGCGATGCGCCCCTGCTCCACAGCGTTGGGCTGTATGGCGTTGATCTGGCGCTCACCCGTCAGGCAGTCGCGCGACAAGGCCACGTCACCGGCCGCATAGATACCCGGCACATTCGTGCGCAGCTGTTCGTCGACCAGAATACCGCCGTCCATGTCGACGCCGCTGCCGGCCAGAAAGTCGATCTCGGGCTTGACACCAACGACGCTCAGATAGACATCAGCCGCCAGCGTCTCGCCGGTTGTCAGCGTTATCTTGAGGGCACTGCCATCACGCTCGATACGCGCCGCCTGGGTTTTGCCCAGCACTCGCACCCCTTGCGCTTCGCACCACTGGCCGATCATTTCGCTGGCCTTGACCGGCATCATGCGCGAAACCATGCGACCGCTTCGGACCAGGATGGTCAGTTGCGCACCACGCTCGATCAACGCCTTGATGATGATGCAGCCGACAAAGCCGGCGCCCATCTGAACCACCCGCGCACCGGGCTTGACAGCCGCCTGAATGGCGCGCGCATCGGCGAGCGTCCAGCAGGTGTGGACGCCGGGCAGGTCGATACCCGGGATGGACTCCCGGCTTGGCACCGATCCCGTCGCAATCAGCAAGCGGTCATACGGCAGGGTCCGGCCGTCAGCCAGTTGCACCAATGAAGTGGCGGGGTTGACGGAGCTGGCCCGCACTTTTTCGATCTTGATTTGCAGCTTGCGGTAATGCTCCGGGTCCATGCGCAGCCGCGTGCCGGACTCGTCAATCTGATCGGCCAGCAGGTAAGGAATCGCCATGCGCGCATAGGGCGTCTCGCCCTCACCATCGATGATGGTGATGCTCGCCTTGGCATCGAGCTTGCGAATCGCTTCTGCCGCCGTGACGCCGGCCGGACCGGCGCCGAGGATGATGTGATGGGTCATGTGAGTCTCCAAAAATAGAAAAGCGGTCGTGGGACCGCTTGTTCGCTATTCAATTGCCTTTGGTCCGGCTGGGGTTCGGTCAATTGGGGTCAGCGGTCAATTGGGGTCAGAGCACGCGCCCTGCGGGCGGTGATCTGACCCCTTTAAACCTACAGGCTCAAGCGTTTGCGGGTCTCGGCGGTGGGGCGGCCTTCGGCGTCCCAGCCGCGCGCGGCGTAGTACTTGGGCATCATCTCGGCCAGCATGTTGACCTTGCCCTTGGCCGGGCCGGTCTTGCAGGCTTCGGTCAGCAGGCGCTTGGGCAGGCTGTCGTCCTTGGCGGTCAGGCCGGCGCGGTTGTTGAACTCGCGCTCCATGTTCCAGATACGCTCGCCGATCAGCGCCAGTTCCTCGATCGTGAACTGCTCGCCGCAGGCACCCTGCATTTGCGGTGCCAGATCCTGCAGACCCCAGGCAAAGGTGGTGAAGATGCACAGACCCGACGAATCAAAAGCCGCGGTCGCATCCTGGAAAGCCTTGACCAGATCGGGCTTGCCTTCATGCTCCAGCGGATCGGTCTTGACCGGAATGCCCAGCACTTCAGAGGCAATGGTATAGCCGCGCAGATGGCAGCCGCCGCGGTTGCTGGTGGCGTAAGCCAGGCCGATGCCCTGGATGGCGCGCCCGTCGTAGGCCGGGAACTCCTGGCCCTTGGAACTCATGCTCAGGTCCGGATGGCCGTACTTGGCGGTCAGGCGTTTGGAGCCCTGGGCGATTTCCTTGCCAAAGCCGCGACCGTAAATGGTTTCTTCCGCCAGGAAAGCCACCGCACGGGCCGAGCCAAAGGGGGCTTCAATACCGAGTTGCTCTTTGGTCAGGACACCCATGCCATAGAGTTCCATCACGGCACCGATGGTGGCACCAAAGGTGATGGGGTCGATGCCTTCTTCGTTGCACAGCAGGTTGACGTATTGCAGGGCTTCCAGATCGTTCACGCCATTGGCCGCACCGAGCGCCCAGGCCGCTTCGTATTCGAGGCCGCCGTTGGCACCGCGGTATTGCGGCTTGTTTTCGATGGTGAAGTGGCCTTCGTCCATCTTGCTGATGCGCCCGCAGGCAATGGTGCAACCAAAGCAGGCCTGATTGGTCACCAGTTGCTTCTTGCCGTCGGTCTTGCGTGGCGTTGCCATGGCCTCGGCGCCGATGTCCTTGGCGTTTTCAAACTGGTTGTCCTGGTGGTTGCGCGTGGGCAGCGCACCGGTCTCGTTGATCACGCTCATCAGCACCTGCGTGCCCATGGCGGGCAGGCCGGTACCGGTGACGCCATTCTCAGCCAGAACCTTCTTGCCGGCCTTGACCGCTTCCATGAACGCTTTCGGATTGACGATGTTGCCGACACCCTTGGTGCCGCGCACCGCAATCGCCTTGAGGTTCTTGCTGCCCATGACAGCACCGACACCCGAGCGACCCGCCGCACGGTGCAGGTCATTGACCACCGCTGCAAACAGCACACCGTTTTCACCGGCCTTGCCGATGGATGACACGCGCGTCAGCGGGTCCTGCAGGCTCTTCTTGAGCGTCGCTTCGGTTTCCCAGACGCTCTTGCCCCACAGGTGGCTGGCGTCACGCAGTTCGGCCACGTCGTCGTTGACGTAGAGGTAGACCGGTGTGGCGCTCTTGCCTTCAAAAATGACCATGTCCCAGCCTGCCATCTTGAACTCGGCACCCCAGTAGCCGCCCGAATTGGAGCAGGCGATGGTGCCGGTCAGCGGGCTCTTGGTGATGACGGTGTAGCGCCCGCCCGTGGACGCCATGGTGGCCGTCAGCGGGCCGGTGGCCCAGATGATCTTGTTGGCCGGTGAGAGCGCGTCGACCTTGGCGTCGACCTCTTCCACCAGGTATTTGGAACCCAGACCACGCGAGCCCAGATAAGCGCGCGCCCAATCCATGTTGAGCGGCTCGGATTTGACGGTACCAGCGGTCAGATCAACGCGAAGAATTTTTCCTGCCCATGCCATGATGGTTCTCCTTAAACGGCCGAGGGCTGGTTGCCCAATTTGTCTGCCCACTGTTCCATCTTTCCCAGACCGGTCCAGTTGGCGTCAATGAAAGTGATGGCGCCGGTCGGGCAGGCGTCGGCACAGGCCGGCTCACCGCCGCACAGGTCGCACTTTTGCACCTTGCCGGTGGCTTCCACGTAATTGATGGTGCCAAACGGGCAGGCGATGGTGCAGACCTTGCAGCCGACACAGGTGGTCTCGTTCACCACTTTGGCGCCAGTGGCCTTGTCCACCGTGATCGCTTCAACCGGGCAGGCGTGCAGGCACCAGGCCTCGTCGCACTGCGTGCAGGTGTAGGGCACCTTCTTGCCGGTATGGTGAAAGTCGAATACCTTGATGCGCGATTTAGCGGTGGCGAACGTGCCATAGTTCTCGAAAGAACAGGCCATTTCGCACTGCAGACAACCGGTACATTTGTCTGCATTGATGTGCAACACCTTTTGCATGGAACTCTCCTGGGGTAGCGGCACTTATGAAATGCCATGCCTATGAAATAAAGAACATAGCGATTGTTAGGCGGCAATCACACAAATTTCCTAGGGATAACCCTAGAACCTGATCTAGAACAAGGTGAAATTCTCAATTTGCAACACTGCGCCCGCTTTCTCCGTTGTGAACGAGAATTGACGTCACCGTGAAAAATGCCATTCCCGCCATCACCCCGGACAGCGCCTTCAGCGCCCATGCCGCCGCACGCTTGAACAGCATCGCGCTGGCGCGCCGCGCCGTGCTGCAGGAGCGCACCCTGGCCGGAGCCGGCACGCTGCCGCCCTGGGTAGAAAGTTCCTGGCAGCGCTGCCTGGCCCTGGGTCTGCGCCCGCAGCAGCGGGTCGTTTTCAACGGTATCTCCGAGCCGCAGATGCGCCGCACGGCACAGGCCAACCAGCAACTGGTGCAGGCGGCGCGCCCGGTACTCGAAAAACTCGGCCGCGCCATCGCCGACACACGCTACTTTGCCATCCTGACCAACGCCGACGGTGTGGTGGTCGACGTCAGCGGCGTCATTGACCGCTCGGACCCGCGCGCCGACAACATTACCCGCATCGGCACCGACCTGTCGGAGCGCAGCGTCGGCACCACAGCCATTGGCGCGGCCCTGACCGACCTGCAGCCGGTCTGGCTGCACCGCGGCGAGCATTTCTTTGCCGACACCTCGGTCTACAGCTGCGCCGGCGCGCCGCTGTTCGGACCGGACGGCAATTGCATTGGCATGCTCGATCTGACTGGTATCGACGCGGTCGAACGCCCCGAGCTCAAGCACCTGGTCAGCCAGTCGGCACAGAAGATAGAAAACGCGCTGCTGCGGCGCCAGCCGCACCGCCTGCTCTTGCGTCTGAACTGGCCGGGTAACGCCCTGGGCAGCGAAACCGACGGCATTCTGGGACTCGATGCCGACGGCTGGATCACCGGCGCGAATCAGATCGCGCGTCAGATGGTGCCCAGTCTGACCACAAGGGGCCAGACCAGCGTGCACGCCAACGAAGTGTTCGGCATGGCCTGCGACCTGTTGTTCGACGCTGCGCAACGCAGTGACGGCGTGCTTGAGATCCCGCTCTGGACCGGCTTGCGCCTGCAGGCGCAGGCTTTGGCGCGCGCGCATGAAGACCGCAGCCTCGCAACTGCGCCGCGCCCGGCGCTGGCCGACGCGCGGCCGCTCAAGGACATCGAGACCGCCCTGATCCTGCAGGCGGTAGAACAGGCACGCGGGAATGTGGCGCAAGCGGCTCTCGCCCTGGGCATCAGCCGCGCCACCGTTTATCGAAAGCTGGGAAGACCCAAATGAGAAGGACTTTGCTGACTTTGGCTTTTGGGGTTCTATGTGCCAGCGCGCAGGCCGACGAAGTACAGGTCGCGGTGGCGGCCAATTTCGCGACGCCGCTGAAAACACTGGCCGCAGAATTTGAAAAAGTCAGCGGCCACACGCTGCGAATTTCAGCCGGCGCCACCGGCAAACTCTACGCCCAGATCAAGAGCGGCGCGCCGTTCGACGTATTCCTGTCGGCCGATGATGAAACCCCGGCCAGACTGGAAAAAGAGGGCGACGCCGTCAGCGGCACGCACTACACCTATGCCATCGGCCAGCTGGTGCTGTGGTCGGCGCAGGCGGGCTTCGTCGACGCGCAAGGCGCTGTGCTGAAGAGCGGCAACTTCAAACACCTGGCGCTGGCCGCGCCCAATCTGGCGCCCTACGGTGCCGCGGCCATCCAGACGCTGACGCAGCTCGGCCTGCGGGTCGCGATTGAGCCGCTCATCGTGCAGGGCGAAAGCATTGGCCAGACCTACAGCTTTGTCGCCAGCGGCAACGCCGAGCTTGGCTTTGTCGCGCTGTCGCAGGTCGTTGATAACGGCAAGATCCGCCAGGGCTCGGCCTGGACCGTGCCGGCCGCTCTGCACAGCCCGCTGCGCCAGGACGCCGTGCTGCTGGCGCGCGGGCGTGACAAACCGGCCGCGCGCGCCCTGCTGGCTTTCCTGAAAGCCGAGCGCACGCGCGCGTTGATCCGCGGCTTCGGCTATGAAACACCCTGATCCGACGTGACGCCAGCTACCCTGCCCTTTGCCTATGGCAGCGCAGTGGCGCTGACGCTCAAACTCGCCGGCCTGACCACGATTCTGTTGCTGCTGCTGGGCACGCCGCTGGCCTGGTGGCTGGCGCGCACGCGCTCCTGGCTCAAGGTGCCGCTGGGCGCCTTGGTGGCCCTGCCGCTGGTGCTGCCACCGACCGTGATCGGCTTTTACCTGCTGGTCGCCCTCGGGCCGCAGGGGCCGCTCGGCCAGATCACGCAGGCGCTTGGCCTGGGTCTGCTGCCCTTCAGCTTTGGCGGACTGCTACTGGGTTCGGTCATCTACTCGATGCCCTTTGTGCTGCAGCCGCTGCAAAACGCCTTCGAAGCCATCGGCGAGCAGCCGCTGGAAGCCGCCGCGACGCTGCGCGCCTCGCCGCTCGACACTTTTTTTCATGTCGTGCTGCCGCTGGCGCGCAGTGGCTACCTGAGCGCAGCGGTCATGGGTTTTGCCCACACCGTCGGTGAATTCGGCGTCGTGCTGATGATTGGCGGCAACATCCCCGGCAGCACGCGCGTGCTCTCGGTGCAGATCTACGATCATGTCGAGGCGCTCGAATACGCACAGGCGCACTGGCTGGCAGCGGGCATGCTGGCGTTCTCCTTTGCCGCCCTGCTGGCGCTCTACACGCTCAACCCGAGCGGACGACGCCAGCGCGGCCAAAAGACATGAACAGCCCAACCGATCAGCGCCTGCACGCGCGCTTTCAGCTCAGTCACCCCGGCTTCGATTTGCAGGTGAAGCTGGACCTGGCCGGCAGCGGTGTGACCGCGCTGTTCGGCGCCTCCGGTTCCGGCAAGACCAGTTGCCTGCGCGTCATTGCGGGACTGACACGCAGTGACGCCGATTTCAACGCCTATATCGCGGTCAATGGCGAAGTCTGGCAGGACGATGCCCAGGGCCTGTTTGTGCCGGTGCACCAGCGCGCCATCGGCTATGTGTTCCAGGACGCCAACCTGTTTACGCACCTGAGCGTGGAACAAAACCTGGCGTTTGGCCTGAAGCGCGTGGCGCCCCAGCAGCGCCGCATCGCGCTGGAACAGGTCGTGGCGCTGCTGGGCATCGGTCATTTGTTGAAACGCCAGAGCGGCACCCTGTCCGGCGGCGAACGTCAGCGCGTGGCGATTGCGCGCGCCCTGGCCACCAGCCCGCGTCTGCTGCTGCTCGACGAGCCGCTCGCCGCGCTCGACGCGCAGCGCAAGGCCGAGATCCTGCCCTACCTGGAAAACCTGCACAGCGAACTCGACCTGCCGATCCTCTATGTGAGCCATGCGCTCGATGAAGTGGCACGCCTGGCGGACCAGATGGTGCTGCTTGAGGCCGGTCGCGTCAGCGCGGTCGGCGCTGCGCACGAACTGATGACGCGGCTCGACCTGCCGCTGGCACATGGAGATGGCGCCGGCGCCCTGATTCACGCCAGCATCAGCGGTCATGAAGCGGCTTACCATCTGACGCTGGCCGACTTCCCTGGCGGACGTCTGCGCGTGGCGCAGCAAAAACGCGAGATCGGCCAGACCCTGCGCCTGCGCGTGCTGGCGCGCGATGTCAGCCTGACGCTCGCGCCGCAGGTTGGCACCAGCATTCTCAACATCCTGCCGGCGCGCGTTGTTGCGCTTGCGGACGACAGCCCGGGCCAGGTCATGGTGGCCCTCGACGCCGGCGGCACGCCGCTGCTGGCACGCATTACAAAGAAATCAGTCGATGCGCTGGCACTGGCCCCCGGCCGCGCCGTTTACGCCCAGGTTAAAGGTGTGGCCATCGTGGGCTAATTCCGATTGGCCACAATCGCCTCGATCTGGTCCATGATGCGGTTCATGCGCGCGACGATTGCCTGATAGGGCGCGGGCGTGGCCAGATCGACGCCGGCTTCTTTCACCAACTCATACGGGTAGCGCGAACCACCGGCGCGCAGGATGCCCAGGTAGCGTTCGCGTGCCCCTGGCACACCCTTGAGAATCTGGTCGGCAAACAGGCTGCCGGCAGCCACCGAGGTGGCGTACTGGAAGACGTAGAAGCGGTTGTAGAAGTGCGGGATAAAGGCCCACTCCACGGTATAGAGATCGTCGATCTTGACCACCCCTTCCTTGTCGCCGTGGTAGCGCCGCAGGATGTCGCCGTAGATTTGGGTCAACGCTTCACCGGTCAGTGATTCCCCCTTGTCAACCCGGGCGTGCACCTCGCGCTCGAAGGCGGCAAACATGGCCTGGCGGAAGAAGGTGCCGCGCAGGTTCTCCAGCGCTGAGTCAAGATAGAGCAGACGCTCCTTGTCGTCTTTCGCGATGCGCAGCATGTGGTCAAGCAGCAGCACCTCGTTGGTGGTGGAGGCGATCTCGGCGGTGAAGGTCGGGTAGTCGGCGCTGATGAAGGGCTGGCTTCTGACCGCCAGGTAGGAGTGCATGGCATGGCCCCATTCATGTGCCAGCGTCGAGAGCGATTCGTAGTCGTCGTTGTGGTTGAGCAGCAGATAGGGGTGGACGTCGTAGACCGAGCCGTTCATGTAAGCGCCGGAGCGCTTCTTCGGGCGCGGGTAGACATCCATCCAACCGCTGGTCGTGCCCTTTTCCATGGCGCGCAAATAGTCCTCGCCGAGCGGCTTGACCGATTCCAGCATCAGCCGTGTGCTCAGGCCAATCGGGTACTTCAGATCGCTGGCGACCATAGGCGGATAGATGTCGTAGTAGCGCATGTCGCTCACGCCCAGCATGCGGGCGCGCAACTTGAAGTAGCGGTGCAGCGTCGGCAGATTGAGCTCGGCCTGCGCCAGCAAGCTGTCGTAAACAGCACGCGGCAAGTTGTTGCCGTCGAGCGCCTGCGTCAGCGTATCCGGGTAACGCCGGACTTTGGCCAGGGCCGCGTCCTTTTTCAGCTGTTCATAAAAGGTCACGCCGAAGGTGCGCTCAAATTCCTTCCAGCGACCCCAGAAGGCATCGAACACCCGTTTGCGATCGGCCCGGTTGCCCAGGGCACGGTTCTTCTCGTAGCCCGTCTGGTCGAGAACAACCTCTTGGCCATCGGACAGCGTGATTTTTGGCCAGGGCATGTCGGCGTCTGCCAGCGTCGAGTAGATTGCATTGGCGGCGCCGGTGGCGGCGCTGAAGTTGGCAATCAGTTCCTCACCGCTTTTGTCCAGCGTGTGCGGCGCCGTGCGCAGGATATCGTCCAGCCAGTGCGTGTAGATGGCCATCGACTTGTCAGCCTTGCGCAGAAGATTCACCTTGTTGCGACCGATCTTCAGAATTTCGGGGCTGAGAAAAGACGTCGTCTCCTCAACGCGGTTGCCCAGCACGACAGCCCGCTGCTGCAAATCCATGCCAGCGGCCAGGCCCGTGTCTTCATCATGCGATTGCGAGGCGTAGCCGGCCAGGCGGTAATAGCGTTTGAGCAGGTCGGCATTGAGGTCCAGGCAGCTCTTGAAGCGCTTACCCGACTGCGCCAGATGGCCGGCGCAGGAGGATAGCGTCTTGAGTTGCTGCGCCAGCGTCACAGCGTCCTGGTCCCAGTCGCCCTGGCTCGCGTACAAGTCCTTGAGGTTCCAGCGGTCCGGCGCCGCCTCGGCAGCGATGGCGGGAAGCGCTGCCGCTGTCAACAGGGCAAGCGCGGCAAGGAGCAGGTGTTTCTTCATGATGACAGGCTGGTAATGGGGCTACTGGCCGCATCATCGCAGAACCTGCGTGCTGCCCGTACACTCGGTCCCTCACAAAATATCGGAAACCGCACATGGAATTTCTGTCGGACCCCAACACCTGGATTGCATTCTTCATGCTGGCAGCGCTGGAGATCGTGCTCGGCATCGACAACATCATTTTCATCAGCATTCTGGTGGGCCGCCTGCCCAATGAACAACGCGATCTGGCGCGCCGCCTCGGCTTGCTGTTTGCGATGGCCTCGCGCATCGCCCTGCTGTTCAGCCTGGCCTGGGTCATGTCGCTGACAGATCCGCTGTTCACCGCCTTCGGCAATGAGATCAGCGGACGCGACCTGATCCTGCTCGGCGGCGGCATCTTCCTGCTCTACAAGGCCTCGCACGAAATCTTTCTGGAAGTCGAGGCGCAGCCGAGCAAAGAGGTCAGCGCCGGTGTCGATACGCTCAAGACCGGTGCGACGATGTTCTGGCGAACGATTGTGCAGATAGGCATCGTCGACATTGTCTTCTCGCTCGACTCGGTCATCACCGCTGTCGGCATGGTCGACCAGATCAGCGTCATGGTGGCAGCCGTGGTGGCGTCAGTGGCGGTGATGATGCTGGCAGCCAAAACCATTGGCGACTTCGTCGAGCGCCATCCTTCGATCAAGGTATTGGCGCTGTCCTTCCTGACCATGGTTGGCACACTGCTGATCGCCGAAGCCTTTGACGTCCATGTGCCCAAAGCCTACGTCTATGTGGCGATGCTGTTCTCGCTGACGGTCGAGTCGCTCAACATCCGCGCGCGCGCCAAGCGCGCCCGGCTGGTCAGGGTCGAATAAAACCGAAGCGACCAAACACCTGCTGCGCTGGCGCCGCCAGCAAGGCTTGCGCAAACGCAGCCGCTGATGCCGGGGCGTCGGTTCGCAGCGTCAAGCCATAGGCCGCGGCCACCTGCAATTGAGGCGGCACCTGCACCACGCGCAGGCGCGGCACTTCCTTTTGCGCTGCCACCGCGTTGGTGCAATAGGTCAGAAAGACATCGGCGCGTCCCTGGTCCATCAGCCAGCCATAGGCGCTGATTCCGTCCGGTGGTTTCGGTGAATCGGCCGCACCCGCGAGTTTCAAGGTCTTGGCGTCAAGTTTGGCGTAAGCACCGGCTTGTACCGTGTCGGCCTTTTTGAACAACGCCCAGGTGTAGTCGCCCGAGGGGTCGGATTTGGGCGTCGAAGAACCGACGCGAACCTGCGGACTCAAAAGGGTAGCAAGCAGCGTGGCTGGGGTGGCCTCGATCTTGTCGCTGGTCAGCGCGCACAGGCCGTTGCGCACAAAAACAACCGGTGCCTGCCAGCCACCGCGCTGCGCCAGGCGTTGCGGATGCTCGGTGTCAGCTGATGCGAACAGTTGCGCCGGTTCGCCTTTTTCAAGGCGCTCGCGCAGCAGACCGGAAGGCCCGTACGTCAAGCTGATTCTCTGACCGGTGCTTGCTTCGTAGTCGCTGGCCACTGCGTTGAGCGCGCCGCGCAGACTGCCGGCGGCATAGACCTGGAGCGCCACCACGGGCGCCGCGGCCACCGGAGGCGCTTGCGCGATGCTGGCACAACTGGCCAGCGCCAAGAGCGCCGTCAACGCGATACGGGTGCAGGCCAGCGGATGCATGGCGCGGCTCATTTGCCAGCGTTGGGGAAAAACACCGACTCGCCACCGATCTTGTAGCCGGCAATCACGCCCTGCCCTGGCGCCGCCACCAGCCAATCGATGAATTTCTGGCCCTCGGCCACTTTCACATGCGGGTGTTTGGCCGGGTTTACCAGCATCACGCCGTACTGGTTGAAGAGGCGCTTGTCGCCTTCGACCAGCACCGCCAGGTCGCCCCGGTTCTTGAAGTTGAGCCAGGTTCCGCGATCGGCCAGCAGATAAGCGCCGCTGCTCGACGCAATGTTCAGGGCCGGGCCCATGCCGCAGCCGCATTCCTTGTAGCCGCTGCCCTTCTTGTCGGCCAGTTGAGCGATGGCCCAGAAGCGCAGTTCAGCCGCGTGCGTGCCGCTCTTGTCGCCGCGCGAGATGAAGGCGACGTTGCCGTTGGCGAGTTTCTTGAGCGCTTCGACGATGTCGTTGCCTTTGGTTTTGGCCGGATCTGCCGCGGGACCAATCAGCACAAAGTCGTTGTACATGACCGGAAAACGCTTGACGGCAAAGCCCTCGGCGACCACCTTTTCTTCGGCCACCTGGTCGTGCACAAACAGCACGTCGGCGTCACCCCGGCGTCCCATGTCGATGGCCTGCCCGGTTCCCAGCGCCACCACCTTGACATCGATGCCGCTGGCCTTCTTGAACTCGGGCAGCAGGTAGGCGAAGAGACCGGACTGCTCGGTCGAGGTGGTTGAGGCAACCACGATGGACTGCGCCTGCGCCGCCAGCGTTGCCAGTACCAGAGCGGTGCCCAGCGCCGTGCGCCACAGGGATTTGGAAATCGTCATGCAAGTTCTCCTTTAACAAAAAGTTGGGCTGCCGGGTACTGCCGTTGCAGCAGTGCGTCGTCAAAAAAATCAGCCACCGGCAGATCGGCCAGCACGCGGCCCTGCTCCAGGTAAACAACGCGACTCGCCAAGCGCTTGACCTGGCCCAGGTTGTGGCTGGCGAACACCAGCGTCATGGCGCTTGCGGTGCCATCACCGGGCGGGTTGGAAAATTCATCAATCAGGGCTTCGACTTCGCGCTTGGCGTGCGGGTCCAGACTGGCCGTGGGCTCATCGAGCAGCATCACCTCGGGCGCCAGCGCCCAGGCCCGCGCCAGCGCCACACGCTGCTGCTGACCACCCGAGAGCTTGCGCGCATTGCGCTGCGCCAGCGCCGCCAACCCGACGCGCTCAAGCGCTGCCAGTGCCCGTGCGCGCGCCGTGCGCCAGCCCGTGCCGCTTAACCAGAGCCCGAGCGCAACATTGCTTTGCACCGACAGGCGCATCAGATGCGGGTGTTGAAACAGCATGGCCTGACGCGTCGCTGGCGCGCTCTGCACCTGTCCAGCGGTGGCGCTGGTTAGTCCGTGCAGCAGACGCAGCAGCGTGCTCTTGCCGCACCCGTTGGCACCAACCAGCGCGACGCGTTCGCCAGGCGCAATCGTCAGCGTCACGTCGCTCAGCGCATGCACCGCGTTGTGGGCTGGCCCGAAATGCACGCTGGCCTCAATCAGGCGAAAAAGCGAATTCATGACGAAACCTCCAGCACGCGCGGCGGCACATCCCTTGCGCTGCGAGTCGCGAAAGCGCGCCGACGCTCGCCGTGTTCGGAACGCTCGCGCCAACGCCGCACCAGAGAAATCAGGACGTTGAGCAGCAGCACGACACCGAGCAGGATCAAGCCCAATCCCAATGCCAGCGGCAAATCGCCCTTTGAGGTCTCCAGCGCGATCGCAGTGGTCATGACGCGCGTGAAACCGTCAATATTGCCTCCCACGATCATGACTGCACCGACTTCCGAGATGGCGCGGCCAAACGAGGCAATCACCACCGTCAGCAGCGCATAGCGCTCGTCCCAGGCCAGCAGCAGGCTGCGCATGAGGGGACGCGCGCCGAGCGAGCGCAACTGCTCGCCGTGCAGGTTTTCTGCGTCTTCCACGGCCTGCCGCGTCAGCGCCGCCACCACCGGCAACACCAATAAGGCTTGCGCCATCACCATCGCCTTGAACGAGAACAGCCAGCCCAGAAAACCAAGCGGCCCGCCGCGTGACAGCAGCAAATAGATAACCAACCCCACCACCACCGAGGGAATGGCCAAAAAAGTGTTGAGCAGGGTCAGCAGCACGCCGCGCCCGGCAAAGCGCGCCACCCCAAGCCAGGCCCCCAGCACCAACCCAAAGGCACAGGCAATCGCGCTCGCGCTGGCGCTGACCGCCAGCGAACGAGCCGCAATGGCGAGCAGGCCGGGATCAAGGGAGACGATGAGTTGCAGTGCGGTGCTGGCGCTGTCGGAAAACGAAGACATGGGTTGGAATATTTTTAGGGTATCGTAGCCAGCAAGTACATGACCTGCGATATGAAACCCCGTGCATAGGCTCCAATTCCACTACACCTTGTCGCGCGACAGCAGCCCGGCGCTGGTGCGCAACCCGCTGATCGACCTGCTGCAGGCGGTCGGCACACAGGGCTCGATCTCGGCTGGCGCGCGCGCCCTCGGTCTGTCCTACCGCCACGTCTGGGGCGCCCTCAAGCGTTGGGAGAACGAGCTCGGCAACGAACTGGTGGTATGGGAGAAAGGCCAATCCGCGCGCTTGACCGAGTTCGGCACCAAGTTGCTGTGGGCCGAGCGCCAGGCCCAAGCGCGGTTGGCGCCGCAGATTGAAGCGCTGCGCAGCGACCTGGAACGTGTTTTTGCCGTCGCCTTTGACGAGAACGCCCACGTCGTGACGCTCTACGCCAGCCACGACAGCGCCCTGACGGCGCTGCGCGAAGAAGCGCTGGCCAGCGACGCGGCAACGGACGGGGCGCAACTGCACCTGGACATCCGTTTCTGCGGCAGCGTGGACGCGATCCGCGGCCTCAATGAAGGGCGCTGCGTGATGGCCGGCTTTCACACGCTGCAACAGCCGGCACCCGGTTCGCTGGCCGAACGCGTTTACAAGCCGCTGCTGCAGCCGGGGCAACACAAGATCATCGGCTTTGCCGAGCGCACGCAGGGCTTGATGGTGGCGCCTGGCAATCCGCTGGGCCTGCGCAGCCTGGCCGATCTGGCAAACGGGCCAGTTCGCTTTGTGAATCGGCCGCTGGGTACCGGAACGCGTGTCGTACTTGACGAGTTGCTGGCGCAAAGCGGTCTGCTGCCCGGCGCGATTCGCGGCTATGAGCAGACCGAGCCCTCGCACACCGCAGCCGCGCATGCCGTGGCATCTGGTGCCGCCGATGTGGCACTCGGGATTGAGATCGCCGCGCGCGCGCAAGGCCTGGATTTTGTGCCCCTGGTGCAGGAGAGCTACCACCTGGTGTGTCTCAAGTCGGCTTTAGCGGAGCCGGCCATCGGCTCACTGCTGGCGCTGCTGCAAAGCCGGCGCTGGCAGGACAAACTGGCCGCCATGGCCGGTTATGCGCCACACCACAGCGGCGAGGTCCAGTCCATGCGCAGGGTCCTGCCCTGGTGGGATTTTGCGCGGCAAAAACGCGCCTGAAAGCCAGCGACCGCGGAAATCAGGCCTCGGCGCACACTAGAATCAGCGTATACCCCTAGGCCAAACAAGGGAAATCTACGATTTTGCCGTTTGCCACGGGTTACGCTCTAAGGATCACAACCGCCGGACTGCCAACCCTTTCCAAGGGCCGGGCAAGCGGCGGTTTTGTCCACACACCCATGATGGAGATTCCATGCACGCGCTACTGAAGTTTTCGAAGGCAGTCGACTGGCTTAACACCCAGATCGGCAAGCACATCATCTGGCTGATTCTGGGCTCAACCGTCATCAGCGCCGTCAACGCCGCGGTGCGAAAGGTTTTCAACGTCAGCTCCAACGCCTATCTGGAGGTGCAGTGGTACCTGTTTGCGGCGGCCTTTTTGCTGGCCTCGGCCTACACCCTGCTCAACGGCGAGCACGTCAAAATCGACGTCATTTAC
Organism: uncultured beta proteobacterium; assembly: GCA_903876735.1. GTDB lineage: Bacteria > Pseudomonadota > Gammaproteobacteria > Burkholderiales > Burkholderiaceae_C > Rhodoferax. The sequence goes on from CAIRAW010000038.1 coordinate 32,346, forward strand.
AGTCGCTGGTCCAAACGCGCCCAGACCTGGATCGACGTCCTCGGCTTCACCTTCTTTTTGCTGCCGTTTTGCGCCACCATTCTGTGGTTCGGCATTCCGTTCTTTCTCAAGGGTTACCACTCCGGCGAAGTGTCGTCGAACGCCGGCGGCCTGATCCTGTGGCCGGTCTACGCCATGATGCCGCTGGGATTTGGCCTGCTGCTGCTGCAGGGCCTTTCCGAACTGATCAAGCGCATCGCCTTCCTGATGGGCCTGATTGAAGATCCGACGCACAAAACGATCGAGAAGACGGCCGAAGAAGAGCTGGCCGAGGCCATTCAGAAACTGGCCGAAGAAAAGGCCGCCAAAGCCGGCGCGGCCTGATCCTGGAGAAAACAGATGCAATTTCTAGCAACCAATATCGCCCCCATCATGTTTGGTGGGCTTATCGTTTTCCTGCTGCTGGGTTTCCCGGTCGCTTTCAGCCTGGGCGCCTGCGGCCTGTTTTTTGGCTTTGTCGGCGTCGAACTCGGCCTGCTGCCTGAAGCCCTGCTGCAGGCATTGCCGCTGCGCATCTTCGGCATCATGAAGAACGACACGCTGCTGGCCATTCCCTTCTTCACGCTGATGGGGCTGATTCTGGAGCGCAGCGGCATGGCTGAAGATCTGCTCGACACCATCGGCCAACTGTTCGGACCGTTGCGCGGTGGCCTCGCCTTTGCCGTGATCTTTGTCGGCGCACTGCTGGCCGCGACCACTGGCGTCGTGGCGGCCTCCGTGATCTCGATGGGTCTGATCTCGCTGCCCATCATGCTGCGCTACGGCTATGACCGGCGCGTTGCCTCCGGCGTGATTGCCGCTTCCGGCACACTGGCCCAGATCATTCCGCCCTCGTTGGTGCTGATCATTCTGGCCGACCAGCTCGGCCGCAGCGTTGGCGAGATGTACAAGGGCGCGTTCATCCCCGGCTTTGCCCTGACCGGCCTCTACATCGCTTACGTTGTTTTGCTGACCTTCATCCGGCCGAACTGGGTGCCGGCCCTGCCGCCTGAGGCGCGCACCATCCGTGAAGACAATGGCACGAGCGGTCTGCGTTCACTGGGAATCCTGACCCTGATCTCGACCGCGCTGGCCGTAACCCTGGGTCAGAACTACGCCCGCGTTTCCAATTGGGTCAGCGGCAATGACGCTCTGACCGTGCCGACCGATGAAACCATTGTGGTCTCGCTGTGTGCCGGCGTGATCCTGGCCTTTGTCATTGCCGTCATCAACAAGGCGACGCGTCTGGGCCTGCTCTCACGCATGGCCGAGCGCGTGACCTTTGTGCTGATCCCGCCGCTGCTGCTGATCTTTCTGGTGCTGGGCACGATTTTCCTGGGCGTGGCGACACCGACCGAAGGCGGCGCCATGGGTGCGGTCGGCGCGCTGGTCATGGCCTGGAGCCGCGGTCGACTGAACCTGAGCCTGCTCAAGCAGGCACTGATGTCCACCACCAAGCTGTCGAGCTTCGTTGTCTTCATTCTGGTCGGCTCCACCGTTTTCAGCCTGGTGTTCCAGGGCGTTGACGGCTCGAAGTGGGTCGAACACCTGCTGACCTCGGTGCCCGGCGGCCAGGTTGGCTTCCTGATCGTAGTCAACCTCTTGATCTTCTTCCTGGCCTTCTTCCTCGACTTCTTCGAGCTCTCGTTCATCGTCGTGCCCTTGCTGGCGCCTGTGGCCGAGAAGATGGGCATCGACCTGATCTGGTTCGGCGTGCTGCTAGGGGTCAACATGCAGACTTCCTTCATGCACCCGCCGTTCGGCTTCGCCCTGTTCTTCCTGCGCAGCGTGGCGCCGAGCCGCGAGTACACCGACAAGCTGACCAAGAAGCTGATCCAGCCGGTCACCACCATGCAAATCTACTGGGGCGCTGTGCCCTTTGTGATCATCCAGATCATCATGGTCGGCTTGATCATTGCCTTCCCCGGCATCGTCTCGAGCGGCCTGGACAAGGAAGAAAAGATCGACCTCGACAAGGTCACGCTCGAAGCCCAGGCCGAAGCCCCCCGCTCGGCCGCTTCAGACCCCAGCATGGGCGAGCTTGCAGCGCCAGGCGGTGATGAAAAGCCAACCGATGACGACCCGATGAAGGCCATGCAGGACACGATGGACAAGGACAAGCCCAAGAAGTGAAGCGGTAAAGCTTGAGTCAAATCAAGCGTCCTTGCTGATTAGTCGATTCAATGAAGACCTGATAGAGGGTTTTCAATGAATACGACTGCCGACAGCAACAGCTGGCACCAGCGCGAGGCGCAGGACTTGGCCAGCGAGCATGGCGTCGACCCTGACGTTGGCCTGCACCAGACCGAGGCTGAACTGCGGGCCGGGCGTCATGGCAGCAACGAGTTGCAAAGCCATGCCCAACGCGGCAAGCTGGCCCTGCTGGCCGAGCAGTTCACCGACTTCATGGTGCTGGTGCTGCTGGCCGCTGCCCTTATTTCCGGCGTCCTTGGCGACCTGGTCGATACCCTGGCAATCCTGACGATTGTCGTGATCAACGCCGTGATCGGCTTTGTTCAGACCTGGCGCGCCGACCGCGCCATGGCGGCCCTGCGCCAACTCGCCGCGGCTCAGGCAACGGTGCTGCGCAGCGGGCAGATCGAACAGTTGGCGGCCAGCAGCCTGGTCCCCGGTGACATCGTGCTACTGGAGGCCGGCAACCAGGTGCCGGCGGATCTGCGTTTGATCGAAATCGCGCAGTTGCAGGTGGACGAGTCGGCCCTGACCGGCGAGTCCGTCACGGTGGCCAAGCAGACTGCAGCCCTGGCCAACGGCAGCGACAGCGCGCTGGGCGACCGCCTGAACATGGCGTACAAGGGAACCATGGCCACGCATGGCCGCGCCCGTGGTCTGGTGGTGGCCACCGGCATGGCCACCGAGTTGGGCAAGGTGGCGCGCCTGCTTGAAGGCGACAGCCCCAGCACCCCCTTGCAGCGCCGGCTTGCGGCCTTTGGCAAACGACTCGCCATCGGTGTTATCGGCATCTGCGTCGTGATCTTTGTTGTCGGTGTGCTGCGCGGCGAAGCGCCCTTGCTGATGGCGCTGACCGCCATCAGTCTGGCCGTGGCGGCGATCCCCGAGGCGCTGCCGGCCGTGGTGACGGTGCTGTTGGCGCTCGGAGCCCGGCGCATGGTCGCCAAGAACGCACTGATCCGCCGACTGCCCTCGGTCGAGGCGCTGGGTTCGGTCACCGTCATCTGCTCCGACAAGACAGGCACCCTGACGCAAAACCAGATGCACGTCGAACTGCTGCTGGCCGGCGAGCAAAGCTGGATTCCGGGCGACCAGTTACCCGATGCCACGCACCGTGAAGCGCTGCGCGCCGCAGCACTGTGCAACGACGCGCGTCGCAGGGACGACAGCCCGATCGACGCCTGGGAGGGCGACCCAACCGAAACAGCGCTGGTACTGGCGGCGCTAAGCGCACAGATCGACAAGACGGCACTCGACCTGGCCTCACCCCGGGTGCAGGAGCAGGCCTTCGATTCCGACCGCAAGCGCATGACCACCTTCCACCGCAATGCACCGGGCTATTTGGCCTACACCAAGGGTGCGCCCGAGTCGGTACTGCCGTGCTGTTCGACGCAGTGGTCAGCGGCCGCTGCGTTGCCGCTCGATCGTGAGGCCTGGCTGGCCCAGGCCACGACCCTGGCGGCGCGGGGTCTGCGCGTACTGGCTCTGGCGCGGCGTGGGCACGCACGCCTGCCCGATACCAATGCCATGGAAACGGTTGAAAGCGAGCTTGAGTTTCTCGGTCTGATCGCGCTGATTGATCCGCCGCGCCCCGAAGCCAAGGCGGCGGTGCGCGACTGCATGCAGGCGGGCATCACGCCGGTCATGATCACGGGTGACCATCCGGCCACGGCATTGGCCATTGCACAGCGACTTGGCATTACTGAGGATGGGCAGAACGAGGTGCTGAGCGGCCAGGACCTGGCTACGCTGGACGCTGAGGCGCTGCGCCGGCGCGTGCAAGGGGTTCGCGTCTATGCGCGCGTCGATCCGTCGCAGAAAATCCGGATTGTCGAGGCGCTGCAGGCACAGGGCCAAATCGTCGCCATGACCGGCGACGGCGTGAACGACGCACCCGCACTGAAACGCGCCGACATCGGTGTCGCCATGGGCCGCGGCGGTACCGACGTGGCGCGCGAAGCCGCCAGCATGGTGCTGCTTGACGACAACTTCGCCACCATTGTGGCGGCGGTGCGCGAAGGCCGGCGCATCTACGACAACATCCGCAAGTTTGTACGCTATGCCATGACCGGCAATTCGGGCGAGATCTGGACGCTGTTTCTGGCGCCCATGCTCTTGCTGCCCATCCCGCTGCTGCCAATCCACATCCTGTGGGTCAACCTGGTGACCGATGGCCTGCCGGGGCTGGCGCTGGCAGCCGAACCGGCGGAACGCGGTGTCATGCAACAGCCGCCGCGCTCGCCAACCGAGAGCCTGTTTGCACGCGGCATGTGGCAGCACATCCTGGCGATTGGCCTGCTGATCGGCGGCCTGTGCCTGGGTGTGCAGGCCTGGGCGATCTCGAGCGGACACGCGCATTGGCAAACCATGGTCTTCACCGTGCTGACGCTGTCGCAAATGGCCCACGTGATGGCGATCCGGTCTGAACGGGATTCTCTGTGGCAGCTCGGCCTGTTGAGCAACCGCCTGCTGCTGGGTGCCGTGCTGCTGACCTTTTTGTTGCAGATGGCGGTGATTTACGTGCCGGCCCTGAACCCGATCTTCAAAACGGCACCGCTGAGCGCGACTGAGTTGGGCATCTGCCTGGGCGCAGCGGCCCTGGTTGGCTTGGCGGTGGAAATCGAGAAGGCCTGGCGCCGGCGCACCGGTCGTCCATCCGAACCCGGACCCGCCGCCGACAGTCCAACCGACTTGGGCGAAACTAACGCGGCGCGGCCGCGTTGAGCGCTGTCAGCGGCTTGCCCTTGAGCAGATAGCCGATCAGGTTGTCGGCCGCCAGATTGGCCATGGCCAGGCGCGTCGGCACGGTGGCGCTGGCAATATGCGGCGTCAGCACGACGTTGGGCACCGTCAACAGATCCGGATGCACTTTGGGCTCGCCTTCAAACACATCGAGTCCCGCTGCAGCAATCGCCTTGTTGCGCAGTGCCACGGCCAGCGCCGCATCATCGACGATGCCGCCGCGCGCGATATTGACCAGCGTCGCCGTCGGCTTCATCTGCGCCAGTTCTGCTGCGCCGATGGCGTGGTGCGAAGAGGCCGAGTACGGCAGCACCAGCACCAGGTGATCAGCGGTCTTGAGCAGATCCTGCTTGCTGACGTAGGTCGCCTGGCACTGCGCTTCGGTGGCGGCGTCAAGCCGGGAGCGGTTGTGGTAGATCACCTTCATGCCAAAGCCCAGCGCGCCGCGCCGGGCAATGCCCTGCCCGATGCGGCCCATGCCCAGAATACCCAACGTGGCGCCATGGATGTCGGACCCGGTGAACATGTCGTAGCGCCAGCGCGTCCACAGACCGGCGCGCAAAAAGTGCTCGCTCTCGGCCACGCGCCGTGCCGTCGCCATGAGCAGGGCAAAACCAAAATCAGCGGTGGTCTCGGTCAGCACGTCGGGCGCATTGGTGCCCAGCACACCGGCCGCCGTCATGGCGTCGAGGTCGAAGTTGTTGTAGCCGACGGCCATGTTGGCGCAGATTTTCAGCATCGGGCAAGCTGCCAGCAAAGCCGCATCAATTCGCTCGCTGCCGGTGGTGAAGACGCCTTGCATGCCCTGCAATTGCTCAATCAGCTGCGAAGGCGTCCACAGCACGTCGTCCTGATTCGAGGTGACGTCGAAGTGCTGCGCCAGCCTCGCGATCACTTCCGGGAAAACGGCGCGGGCGATCAGTATTTTTTGTCGCATAAGAAGTGGGGTTTAAATGCGCTTGTCATTGCGAGCGAAGCGCGGCAACCCATGAACCCTGCTGTCATTGCGGGCATCGACCCGCAATCCATGGATCGCGTGGCACTGGATCCCGGATCAGGTCCGGGATGACAATTAACTCGCAATGACGAAATCGGCGCTCAGTGGAACAAACGGTACTGCACGACATAGGCGGCGGCGCCGGCCAGATAGCCCAGCAAGGCCAGGCCGCCGATCTTGCGCGCGTACCAGACAAAATCGATTTTCTCCAGGCCCATGGCCGCCACACCGGCTGCCGAGCCAATGATCAGGATCGAGCCACCGGTGCCGGCGCAATAGGCGATGAATTCCCACAGGAAACTGTCGGTCGGGTACTGCGCCAGGGTGTACATGCCCATGGAGGCGGCTACCAGCGGCACGTTGTCGACAACGGCACTGGCCAGGCCAATGATCAGGACAATGATGTCCTGGCGGCCCACCACCTTGTCAAGCCACTGCGCCAACGAGGACAGGACATGCGTGTGCTCCAGCACCGCCACGGCCATCAGGATGCCGATGAAGAAAATGATGGAACTCATATCGATGCGCGTCAGCGCATGGACCAGCGTGAATTTGCGCTTGTTGTGGTCGTCCTTCTTCAGGTGCAGCAGATCGCCCACCATCCACAACATGCCCAGGCCAAACAGGATGCCCATAAAGGGCGGCAGATGCGTCACGGTCTTGAACACCGGCACACCGACCAGGATGCCCAAACCCAGAACCAGCATCAGATTTCGCTCGAAGGCGGTGGAACGCAGCGCACCGTCGTCCTGCGCACGCTTGGGCGAGACCACCGGACGGGAACCCATCAGATAACCGGTCACCGCCAGCGGCACCAGCAGATTGATCATGGAGGCAATGAACACGCTCTTCATGATTGACAGCGTGGTGATCTGGTTGCCGATCCAGAGCATGGTGGTGGTGACGTCGCCGATGGGCGTCCAGGCGCCGCCGGCGTTGGCGGCGATGACGATGATGCCAGCAAAAAACAATCGGTCATCGCGCTTGTCCAGCAATTTCTTCATCAGCGAGACCATGACGATGGTCGTGGTCAGGTTGTCAAGAATCGAACTCAGGAAGAAGGTCACAAATCCGACCAGCCACATCAGGCTTGACAGGCGCGTGGTCTTGATGCGCGAGGTGATCGCCATGAAACCCTCGTGCGCATCGACCACCTCGACGATGGTCATGGCACCCATCAGGAAGAAGACAATCTGTGCCGTTCCCATCAGCGAGCGGTTCAGGTCGGCATCGACCTGGTTGATGTCGCCGCTGCCCAGCGCGTAAATCGTCCACAGCCAACCGGCCCCCATCAGGGCCGAGGCCGACTTGCTGATCTTGAGCGGATGCTCCAGCGCAATGGCCAGATAGGACAGAACAAAAATAATCGAGATGGCGATCAGCATGCGAGCTACCTTTTAGGGGTCTGTTGTTTGGGGCAGAAACTGGTGGTGATTATCCGGGTTGCGTGATGTCGAAAACCTGGCGCAGGTAAGCCAGGTATTTTTCGTCATCGCACATGTCCTTGGCCGGTGAGTCCGACAGTTTGGCCACCGGCTGGCCGTTGCAGCGCACCATCTTGATGACGTTTTGCAACGGCTCGTAGCCGAGGTCATTGGTCAGGTTCGTGCCAATGCCAAAAGCCAGTTGACAACGGCCCTTGAACTGCTGGTAAAGCTCGATCGTGCGCGGCACCGTCAGCCCGTCGCTAAAGATCAGGGTCTTGGTGCGCGGATCGACACGGTTGTGGTGGTAGTGGGCCAGCATGCGCTCGCCCCACTGGAACGGGTCGCCGCTGTCATGGCGCGCGCCATCAAACAGCTTGCAGAAATAAAGATCAAAGTCGCGCAGGAAGGCGCTCATGCCATAAACATCGCTGAGCGCAATGCCGAGGTCGCCCCGGTATTCCTTGGCCCAGGACTCAAAGGCGTAGATCTGGCTGTCGCGCAGTCGTGGGCCCAGGGCCTGGCAGGCCTGCAGGTACTCGTGCGCCATGGTGCCCAGCGGTGTCAAACCAAGTTTCATCGCATACAGCACATTGCTGGTGCCCGCGAGTTGCCCGCTCATGCCAGCCAGGTTGCCCGGGCTCTGAGCCGTTCCCAGGCGGTTCGAGAGCACGCGCAGGACCTCCTCGTGCCAGGCATTGGAGAAGCGCCGGCGTGTGCCGTAATCGGCAATCTTGAGGTCATGCAGCCCATCCTCGCGAAGTTGCCCGATCTTGAGTTCCAGGCGCTTGCGTCCTTCCATCAAGTCCGGCAACTGTTGCGTGTTGCGGAAGTAGACCTCGTTGACGATGGCCAACACCGGGATCTCAAACAGGATGGTGTGCAGCCAGGGGCCGCGAATCGTGATGTCGATCTCGCCCGACGGCAGCGCCGTCACGCTGATGTACTTTTCGTTGAGTTTGAAGAGGCCCAGAAAGTCGACAAAGTCGCTCTTGATGAAACGTAGCGAATGCAGGTAGATCAACTCTGCGTCCTGGAAATGCAGGCTGCACAGGGAGCGGATTTCGTCGCGAATCTCGTTCACGCACGGGGCCAGCGCATGCCTTGCCTGACCGGTTGCCGGGTCGATGCCGGGGTTGCGGCATTTGAACTTGTACTCAGCCTGGGCACCGGGAAACTGGTGCAGCACAACCTGCATCATGGTGAACTTGTACAAGTCGGTGTCGAGAAGACTGGTGATGATCATGCTGTGACTTTAAATCGTATGTTGGCGTGCCAGCAAGGTGTTTACCCGATCAGCACGGCTTTCAGGCAGACACTCATTCGACCCAGTGCGTGAACTCGGCTACCGGCACGCGCGGCGTGTGAAAGGTATTGACGATCGCCGTCTCGTCAGCATAGCCCAGCGCCATGCCGCAGACCTGCATCTCGTCCTCACCAGCGCCGATATGCGGCAGGCTGATTTTGGAAAACAGGTTCCAGGCCTGCTGCGGGCAGGTGTGCAGACCGCGTCCGCGCGCCGCGAGCATGATGTTTTGCAGAAAGGTGCCGTAATCAAGCAGGGCACCACGCCCCATGCGGCGATCGACCGTGAAGAACAGCCCGACCGGCGCATCGAAGAACCTGAAGTTGCGCTGCATCTGCAGGTGCATCTTGTCGCGGTCGGCTTTGCCAATGCCCAGCAGGCCGTAAAGACCCCAGCCATTTTCGCGCCGGCGCTCGATATAGGGGCTGAACCACTGGGCCGGGTAGTAGTCGTATTGCTCCTGGTACTCGGCGGCGAGCGCCGGGTTGTCGCGGATCGCGTCGTGAACGGCGCAAACCTTGTTGACCAACGCGTCGCGACTGGCGCCCTGCACGACGTAGACCTTCCACGGTTGGGTATTGGTGCCCGATGGCGCGCGACTGGCGACCTGCAGCAATTCCTCCAGCGTTTGACGCGGCACAGCTTGCTGCGTGAAAGCGCGCACGGCCATGCGCGAGGTGATGGCTTCATCGACCGAGATCGTTTTCATACAAGCTTCTCCAGAACGGATTTAAGTGGGAGTGGCAGGGGTACGGGCCGACGGCTGTGCCGATCGACGTAAACGTGAATGAAGTGGCCCTTGGCGGCGGTCAGCGGCTCGCCCTGGGCAAACAGGCCGACTTCGTAGCGCACACTGCTGCTGCCCAGACGGGCGACACGTATGCCCGCATCCACCATCTGAGGAAAGGCCAGCGGCGCAAAATAATTGCACTGGGTCTCGATCACCAGACCGATGACCTCGCTGCGCTCGATGTCGAGCGCGCCCTGCTCGATCAGATGCGCGTTGACTGCCGTATCGAACCAGCTGTAGTACACAACATTGTTGACATGCCCATAGGCATCGTTGTCCATCCAGCGCGTGCCAATGCTGCGAAAAACCTTGTAAGCGCTGCGCGCTTCAGCCTGGGGTTTGTCAGATTTCTTTTCCGTCATGGGCCCTGATTTTGCCAGCGTGCCGACACCGCACCTTGATCCAGTCCGCGTAGACCCCCAAAAACAGCCGCGCCGGATTGTGACGGCGCCATGAAAACGCTGATTTCTAGAATTTCCGCCCTAATATGTTGCAATGCAACAAAAAATACTTGCCAACATCAGGTAGCTCCCTATAATTCGCTCCATGCTGCACTGCAACATAAACCCGGAAGTCCCAGGTTTCGGCGCAGATACCTTTTTACCTCACCCCTACTGGAGATATTCCTATGTTGACCGTCGAACAAGTCCTGGCTTCGCAAAAAGCAAACCTCGAAACCCTGATGGGCCTGACCGCCAAAGCCTTCGAAGGCGTCGAGAAGATTGTTGAACTGAACCTGACCGCGTCCAAGGCCGCACTGGCTGAAACCAACGAACACGCCAAGGCCCTGCTCAGCGTGAAAGACGCGCAAGAACTGATGGCCGTGCAAACCGCCATGTTCCAACCCCTGGCCGAAAAGACCGCTGCCTACAGCCGTCACCTGTACGACATCGCTTCCGGCTCCACTGCTGAATTCAGCAAGACCGTTGAAGGCCAGGCTGCGCAAGCCCAAAAGAAATTCATGGGCCTGGTTGACAACGCCGCCAAGAACGCACCCGCCGGTTCTGACACCGCTGTTGCCGTGATGAAGAGCGCTGTTGCTGCTGCCAGCAATGCACTGGAATCGGTGCAAAAGGCTGTCAAGCAAGCAACCGATGTTGCCCAGTCCAATTTCAATGCGGTGGCCGCTTCGGCTGCAGACGCTGGCAAGCCAGCTTCGAAAAAGCGCTAATTGACGCGCATGGTGTGAAGAAACATTGAGAAAAGTCACATTTTTTCATGGCAATTCTTAAAAAATAGGGAAAACCCTGAGATACTTCACCCAAGTTAGATTTTCAGAAACGCATCGTTTCTAAAGGTTGTCTCCTCGGGTCCTTTCGTAACCTACAGGTTCAGGGATCCCTTAAGGGCTGGTTGCAAAACCGGCCCTTTTTTTTATCTGGCTAGGGTGTTAATAAGCTGATGGCCAAAACCCCGAAGAATCAACGAGTTGCGTGATTTTCTGACGGCCAAAAAAGAAAATTAGGGGTGTCCCGAATCACCTTTAATTATCGTGAGTTAACTCACGAAATAACTAGGCATCGCGCTGCATATCGTGAGAACGCTCACGTTAAAGCCAAAACTCAAACAACTCTTGAATATCGTGAGTGCAATCACGATAATCTGGCATGGGCAGAAAAATCTCATCGCTGGATTCGCAGTACTTCGAGCAAGCCGTCGCGTATCTACGACGCGCACTGCAACGGAATAGTGCAGAACTCTTCGTAAGACCGGCGCATGCTGGGACGGCATTGGCGCAAATTGAAACGCTTTTGCGGACCGTCAAGTCAGCCGAAGCGCCCGACGTATTTCGCTCGTGGTTGGACCTTCACCTGGCCCCTGCCGGCAGAGGGAAGTTGCTTGCGGCCCTGCGCAGGAAGCGGGCTGATACAAAGCCTGGCCGGCCAAAGCGGCATGTCATAAGCCTGGCACCAGAGGCCTACAAGGAACTGGTACGCCTTCAAAAGAAAGTTGGCGGCGCTCCCCTGCCAAAGCTACTGGAAAGCCTAGCCGCCGTAGCCCTTTTGGACAAGAAGCTTCAGGACAAACTGTTCAAGCTGAGCGTGGCCATCGCGACAAATTTGTAGCTCCCGACCAACCCTATGCCTTTTAGCGCTATATCTCCCGAAGGGCCAGTAACCTTGATTGGTGTTACGCCAGAGTCGGTTGAGTCCATGCGCTCGCGCAACCGCAAAGAGAAGGTCTATACAGCCAAATGCTGCGGCGCACCTCTTTCAATTCGGGTCGCCGAAGGCAAGGCACCGCACTTCGTCCACCAAGTTACCCCCGAGAACTGCGACGCGGACCGGTGTGAAACACCCGAACATCGACGGCTGAAGCATCTGATTGCAGAAACTGCCATACGCACATACGAGTTTGACGTCGAGACAGAGGCAAGGGAAAACGACCCCGTTACTGGCCGCGCACTATGGCAAGCGGACGTTCTGGTTCTGATGAAGCGTGCAGCTGTCGCGTTTGAAGTCCAGCTATCTAACGCCGATTACGAGCATATGCGCGTCCGCCAGGCGCGCTACAAAGCTTCCGGTGTTAGAGGCTTGTGGCTGGTCCGAACCAAGAAAGGCTTCCCGCAATCGAAGGAACTTCCGGTATTTACATTGGAGAACCAAAAATTCGGAGACTGGGTAAACATCTCAACTCGCTGGGACTTGTCCGACATCTGGCGGCGAACGGAAGAAGCAAACTTAATTGAGTTGCCGGACTTCGTTGAGGCAGTGCTGAATAAGCGGCTCAAGTGGGCGCCATTTGTAGGTAAGCCCGATACCCCACTCGACGCTGACGTTGGGTACGTGCAAGTTGGCACCTGCGGCGGGTGCTCCCGAAAGATTGTGGTTGTCGATGAGTCGCGCCTATGCATAGCCTCCGAGTTCGGCTATCCCGACTATCTGTGTGTTGGGGGCCTCGGGCGGACGCGCAGAACCAAGTGGCACAGCAGAATAGCGGACGCAGTCTGGCAGAAGGTGGCCGGTGACGTGGACGTTACATTCCGCAGTGTCTCAAATGCCTGTTGCTGGTGTCACGCACCGATTGTGAGCGGTACCCCGACAACTCACGCGGATGGCTATCTGTCGACACAGCTAATGCTGCGGGACCTGCCCGCACCGGGCTTCGGGACCATTGAGTGGAGCTGGCTGCATCGGTGGTTTGTGATGGGGGAGTAACCCCAGCATCAGCAAACGGGAGCTGGTGTCAAAGTATGCCGAGTTCCAGGTTCATCGCAACGAATAGCGGTATGGGCTCGAAAACCAGTCGTCAACAAGTACCTATGCCTGCTTGACAATCATTAGCCAATGGGGAGCCTAGAATGGCACAAACAACCCTGCCTACGGCAGGGCGGTTATTGGCAATGTCGAGCATCAAGGGGCAGCCGTGAAGACCACAATGAAAGTTCTGGGAGCCGCAGGAATAGCGTTGCTTCTTTTGTACGCATTTGTTATCAAATTCTCAACAGTAGAGTCCCGCTTTCAGTGTCCTGGCGAAATACCCGCGCTGGGCCGGCAGTGTCTGGGACCTGGTTGCCCGAGCGTTGACGCGCACCCTGTACCGCGCGGACCAAGCACCGGCATCAAGCAAGCCAGACCGGCGCTGCGCCTACGCCACCCGTCTGTGCGCAGTCATTGAACGGTCCACTGGTGACACGCGTGGGGTCGAGCTCGCCACTGTCGAGATTTCGCAGGTGGGCAACCAGCGCGGCGTCTACACGGCCATCTTCAAGGAAGACATCGTCGGCGACCGCTCGGCCAGCTTCACCTACGGGCTCAAGTCGCTGGTGGCTCCAGACCTCCTGCTGCGCGCCATCTGCTGGGCCTACTTCGACAAGGACGTTCTGGGCGGGCGTCCGCACCTCATCTTGCCGGCCTCCGTCAAAATCAACGGCGTCGACCTGTTTGATGCGAATGCATTGCCCGAGCCGGCCAAGACCGGGTTTTGTCGTCATCGCGGCGGCAACTTCCCCGTGACAGAAGCACCCGCGCAGATGGCCAGGGCGGAAGACTACGTTGCCTTCCTGATGAGGGGCTAATCGATGTCTGCAACTCTTACCCTGTCAGACGCAGCAGAGCCGGAAAAGCGCAAACTGTTCCCGATTCGCAATCGCACAGGCACTGCCGCCTTTCATCTGTCGACCGATGCCGTCGGCTTCGGTCAGTCCGACCTCGAAAAGCTGACCGAGAAGCAAGCTGTGCTGTTCATGGCCGAGGCTCAGTGGGGCTCTGCCCAAGAGATGCCTTGCGTGCATTGCGGCTCAATCGATACGCACTACTGGACGCCCAAGGAAATGCGCTGGAAATGCAAGTGCTGCGGCAAGCGGTTCTCTGTCACGTCCAACACCGTCTTTGCTGACCACAAGCTGCCACTGTCCAAAATTTTGAAAATTGCCTTCTCGTGGGCCAATGGCGCAGCAGGCGTGCCTGCACTCAAACTGCGGCGCGACTGGAACGTTGCCTATGCCACCGTGTTTACGCTTGCCCACAAGCTGCGTGAGGGCCTCACACGAGGCTTTGACAAAGGTCCGCTGGCTGGCGTGCACGAGATGGACGGGATGGACGTCAACGGACGGCGATACAAGGAAAAGCGCAACAAGCCACTGGGCAGTCGCTCGGCCGGCGCGCCGAAGATTCCGGCGGAGCTGCTCAAGCCTGCGGACGGCTCCGAGCTGATGGGCCCGGCCAAACCGCCAAAGTTCGGCAAGACTGCCAAGCAGCCAGCGGACCGGCGCCTGCTCCTGGTCATGTGCCAGCGCGGTGTGAGCGAAGGCAAGGGGACGTCAGCAACGCGCGTCGCCATCGGCTTGAGCGAGTCCACCAAGACGGTGACCGCCATGGCCACACAGCATGCCTCCGCCGAGTCAACCATCATGAGCGATGAAGACCCCTCGTATGCCAGCTTTCGCGACCTGTTTGCCGACCACCGGACCATCAACCACTCCGTCGCTTACAGCGATGGCAAAGGCACCAGCAACAACCAGGCTGAGAGCTTCAATGCCCGCATGCGGCGCACCGCGGAGGGCACCTATCTTTCAATCTCAAACAAGTACCTTAAGGACTATGCCTGCGAGGTTGCTTGGAGAACCGACACACGCAAGATGTCGACGCGCAACAAGCTCAGGCACGTCATCCGCAATGCCTTGTCGGTTGGGATGTCGCTGTGGTGGCGCGGTTACACGCACGGGCATCACCGCGAAGAAGAACTGTTGATTGAAGGGGCGCAGCTGGCGCTGGGGCGTGGTCGGCAGCCGGGGTGGAAGGCGAAAGTTCCACGGTGAGTTGCGAGTCGCTAAACTGTCCATCCACGCCACTTATGGTATAAGGCTCCTATGACAACGACTCACTTCTCGCGATTCATGCCCGCACCCCCGGTACGGCGAGGTGTTGGCGGGTCTGCACGTCCCGATAATGCAGTTGGCCAACCAGATGCGGCTGTCCATGAGACCAAGGTCAAGGTACTTTTTGAACTTGCGGAACTTGGCATGACTTACGTTGAGGACGACAACGCCAAGCGATACTTCATTGACGGAGACTCAGAACTTACCGTTAAGGCTGTTAAGGGCCAAGTCTTAATGGCCAAAGTGAATGGGAACGGATACGTTCTGTCAGCCCGCAAAACCCCTCGATAAAGCGTTGGTGTGCCTAAATCCAGCGTAGTACTCCCTGCTCTAAACGGGGCAACGTCGATTGCACATGGCACCGAGAAGCGGCCTACTACATGGCAAATCGGGCATAAGGCGGTTCCGAGCTTCTCCGATATGCAGCCTGGAGATTTGGTTCTGGTAGCAACTGACAAATCGCCTATTTGTACAGCGATACAAAACATTCAGTCCTCCCTGAAGTCGGGGTCGCCCACCCACGGAGACCCCAAATGGACGCATGTAGGTATTTACGTTGCCGACGGAATGATGCTGGAATCAGTTCCAAGGCTAGGTGTGAGGTACTGTACTGTTGAGAGATACGCAATAACCCGGGACATCCACGTTCGCAGGCTCACCCAGAAAGCAACTGCGGTGTCAGCCCTTCAGGGTGCCAGAGTTGTGCGTGTCGCTGCTGAGTTCTTTGAGAAGAAATACTCCATTGCCAGCATCGCAGTCCATCTCTTAAATCACTCAAAAATATCAAGTCCATCAGCCTTCTTTTGTAGCACCTTCGTAGCGGTGGTTTATGCAAAGGCATTGAAGGTTCTGCTTGACTCGGATGCCTCTCATAGGCCGTTACTGCCTGCAACATTGGCCAAGCACCCGTCATTTGTGGACGTTCCTATTGCTTGGCGTTCGCCTGCCTAACGCTACTCCCGCTTCAAAGTGCAGCAAGGTATCTCGCCAGTAGCAGCCGTGCTCCCAACCCCTTGCGACCAAACCCCGCCCGCCACCCGTCAGCACTCCCAATCCCCGCCGGGTCAATGCCAGCATCGAACTGCCTGATGGTTGCGTAGAGCGCGTCCCTGTCTGCGACCAGCTTTAACTGGCGCGCGGCCAGCCTCACCTGCACCTCCGGAGCCATTCCTCGCATAGACCCCGTGGCCCCGTGCAACAGGCCGTCCAGGAACGCCAACTCCCCGTGCACGTTCGCGACCATCTCCGCCAGCTTGGTGAGCGTTGTCTGCGTGCGGGTGCGCGTCATCGTCAACGCCATGCCTGAGCCCCTTCCAGGGAGTGTTCTGCCGCCCGCTCCCGCAACGCATCCAGCGAAGCCGCGGGTGCCTTCCAGCGCCACCGCCCATGCGACCCAAGCTGCCTGTCGTGCAGGGGTTCGATAAGCCCCCGCAAGTGCAACCCGCGCAGCGAACCGCTGACTGACTTGTTGAAGCTGCGGCGGTCCTTGGACAACGGGAACGTGATGCCGAATTGCCTTGCTGCCAAATTCATCAGCACCGTTGTGGTCAGTGGCTCGGGGGCGGCAGCGCTCAGCACCTCCTGGACGAATGCGCCCAGCGCGCCGCGCCTGCCGTACCGACCGGCCCACGCCTCGACAATGCCGCCGGCCGTGGGTTCCACTCGGGCATGGGCCAACGCCAGCGTTGCATCCAAGGCGTCCATCGATGCCTGCGCGCGAGACTGTGCACATTGAGCGCGCTCCGTCAAGAACTGCGCCTTGGCCAGTTGCTGTTCCAGACGCGCCTGCTTTGCCCGCAACCCTGCCTGCGTCACTTCGGCCTTGGACACTTCACCCGCCAGCGCCGCGCGCTCATTGAGCAACCACTTGATGTCAGGAGGAGTTCGAGTCCGCAGGGTCGGGACTTCCGGCTCTGGCGCGTGGCGCTTCATCAGCTGCCGCCTTCGCGATTGCCGCAGCTCTTACGGCAAGGTCCGCCAATGTGGCTGGTTGCTTCCAGCGCCAAACCCCCGGAGTTCCAGACGCTGCGCCATGCAGAGGTTCGACCAACCTCTCCTGAACCAGGCGATAGAGCGCTGTCTTTATCGACTTCTTCAGGCTTGTGCGACTCGATGGGAACGGGAGCGAAAGCTGAAAATGCGCGGCGGCTTGGTTGATGAGCTGTCTCGTGTCCACCGTGGCCGGCGAGGCATCCTTCAGCGTTTGCGAGACGAACTGCGTGAGAGCGCCACGCTTTCCATACTTCCCGGCCCAGTCCCTCACGACACCGCCGGCTCACGGGTCGGCCTGGTTGTACGCAAGCCCGATAGTTGTGTCCAAGGCGTCCAGGATAGCCTGGTGAGCCTCCCGCGCTTGTGCGCATCGCAGTATCAGCGCGGTCACGCCATCCATCTTGCGTTGAAGCGCAGCCAGCCTTGGCGCCAAAGTGCTTTGGTGAAAGTAGGTCCTGCTGATTTTGCCGGCAATAGCGGCGCGCTCGTTGAGCAGCCACTTCAAGTCGGGTGGCGTGCGAGTGCGAACGGAGGGAGATTTGGGCACATTGACAGGGCATGGAGTTGACGATACCGCTGTACAGCGACCAGTTGTGGCCAAAAAGCCGCGAAAACGGGCGAAAACCAGGGGAGTTTGACCATGGGGCCTATTCTTGGGCCATCAGCTTATTAACACCCTCTGGCTAATTTTGCTCGCGCCGGGACACGCGCTTCACGGATCGGCAAATGCAGCAAGGCCGCGCCGACCGCCAGCACGATGTCAACATACCAGACGACGTTGTAAGTGCCGGTTGCCTCCAGCACGCGACCGCCAAGCCAGGCTCCGAGAAAACCGCCGATCTGGTGCGTCAGCATCACGACGCCGAACAGCGTCGCCATGTTGGCTGTGCCAAAGAATTTGGCCACCAGGCCCGCCGTCGGCGGCACCGTAGACAAAAACGTCAGCCCCATGACCGCCGCAAAAGCCAGCACGACGCCCTCGCTCTTGGGCGCCAACAGGAACAGCAGTACCGCCAGTGCCCGGGTCGCGTAAACCAGCGACAGCAGAGACTTCATGCGCCAGCGTCCCACCGCCCAGCCCATGGCAATGCTGCCAACGATGTTGAACAGCCCCAGCACGGCCAGTGACCAGGCACCGTACTGCAGCGGCAGGCCGCACATGGCGACCACGCCCGGAAGATGCGTGCCCAGAAAAGCGACGTGAAAGCCGCAAACAAAAAAGCCACCGGCCAGCATCAGGTAGCTCGGATTGCGCAAGGCTTGGCGCACCGCTGCCAGCGCGCCCAACGGTGCCTGACTCGGCGCCAGGGGATGGCCGGCCTGGCCGCGCAGCAGGTAGGCCGCCGGCAGCGCCAGCAACACGATCAGCGCCATCACCTGCATGGCGTTGGCCCAGCCAAAGGCCAGCAAGAGCGCGCCGGCAATCGGCGCCATCAGGAACTGACCAAACGAGCCGCCGGCGTTGACGATGCCGGTGGCCAGGCCGCGCATGCCAGCCGGAATCATGCGCGTGGTAGCCGCCATCAACACCGCCGGACCCGCCATACCGGCGCCACCGGCCGCCAGCAGGCCAATGGAAAAAATCAGACCTGCGGTCGTGCTCATCCAGGGCGTAATGAAGGTCCCCAGCGCCACCAGCAAGGCCCCGACCAGCAGCACGCGCCCGGCACCCACCCGGTCCGCCATGGCACCGGCAAAAGGTTGCGTCAAACCCCAGCATAACTGGCCAAAAGCAAAGGCCAGGCTGATGTTGCCGACCCCGATTCCGGTAGCGGTATTCAAGGGGCTCAGGAACAGGCCCATGGTTTGGCGCGTGCCCATGGTCACGGCGAAGGTGCCTGCCGCCGCCAGCAACACCAGCCAGGCGGCGACTGCCGGCTTGCTGTCAAGCATTGGCTTATTCATCGGCAGCTCCGGCGACAGGCGCAAGCAGTTCCAGCGACTCGTCAATCAGCGCGTGCAGCGTCAGCAGACGCGGCACACCGAGCAGCTTGTTCAGGCTGGTCTGCGCCGCCTTCCAGTGGCGCTGCGCGTCCTGACGCTTGTCGCGGCCGCTGTCCGTGATGCGAATCAGGCGGCTGCGCCCATCGGCACCACTGGCCAGTTCGACCCAACCTTCTGCCTGCAGCGGCTTGAGGTTGCGCGTCAGCGTGGAGGCTTCCATCTTCATAGCCCTTGCCAGCGCGCCGGGTTGGATTGGCCCGAGCTTGAGCACATGGGACAGCAGCGAGTACTGGGTCGTGCGCAGGCCAACCCGCGCCAGTTCGGCGTCGTAGCGTTGCGTGATGCGCCGCGTCAATTGCCGCAGCTTGAGGTTGGTACAACCCTGCAGCTTCACAGCGGCCGGTTCATTGCTTGCAAGTGGGTTGGCAGTCATGCGCCGCATTGTAGCTAGAATACTTGTATATGCAACTTTAACGGACAAACGAACAACATGAGCAAGACCGATCACCTCGAAGCCTGGCTGGCGCAGGAAGCCATCATCCGCCAGGCGATGGACGCCGGCCCCGGACCGGGCGTTGCCACGCCACAGCAGATTGCCGGCAAGACCGGTCTGGAAGTCATGCAGGCGCTACTGCGCGGTGAACTGCCCTACGCACACATTGCCCAGACACTGGATTTCACGATGATCGAGGTCTCGCCAGGCCACGCCACGTTTCAGGGCACACCGGGCTTGGCCCACTTCAATCCGATGGGAACGGTACATGGCGGCTGGTTTGCCACACTGCTGGACTCAGCGCTGGGCTGCGCCGTCCACACCCGCATGGCACCGGGTCAGGCCTACACCACGGCCGAACTCAGCGTCAACATCGTGCGCGCGCTCACGCCCAAGGTCAGCCGCGTGCGCGCCGAAGGCAAGGTCATCCACTGCGGGCGCCAACTCGCCACCGCCGAGGGCCGTCTGATCGGGCCCGATGGCACGCTCTACGCCCACGCCACCACCACCTGCCTGGTGTTTCCACTTGCGACACAATAAGCCCCATGCGATTCCTCCACACCATGCTGCGCGTTGGCGACCTGCAACGCTCAATCGACTTCTACACCCAGGTTCTGGGCATGCAACTGCTGCGCAAGACCGAGAACCCGGAGTACAAGTACACACTGGCTTTTGTCGGTTACGGCAAGAATCCGGACCACGCCGAAATCGAACTCACCTACAACTGGGGCGTCGATTCCTATGAGTTGGGCACGGCCTTTGGCCACCTGGCGCTGGGCGTGCCCGACGTCTATGCGGCTTGCGAGAAGATCAAGGCCGCTGGCGGCAAGGTGACGCGCGAAGCCGGTCCGGTCAAGGGCGGCAGCACCGTGATTGCCTTTGTCACTGACCCTGATGGTTACAAGATCGAGTTGATCGAGCGAGCCCTTTAAGGCTCTACTTCTTCAAAGCTTGGGTGGCGCGTGCCAGCGCGGTGATGCGCGCCCAGTCGCCTTGCGCCAGCGCCTCGGGCGGAACCAGCCACGAACCCCCAACACAGACCACATTGGACAGCGCCAGAAAATCGCCCGCGTTCTGCAACGTCACGCCGCCGGTCGGACAAAACCGCACGTCAAAAAACGGCCCGCTCCAGGCCCTGAGCAAGGCCGGACCACCGGCTTGCATGGCGGGGAAAAACTTCAGCTCGGTGAACCCTTCTTCCTGCGCCATCATGATCTCGCTGCCGGTCGCGACACCGGGCAGCAAGGCCAGACCGGCATCGCGGCAGGCCTGTCCGAGCGCGCTGGTGTAACCCGGGCTGACGGCAAAACGGGCGCCGGCCATGGCAGCGGCCTGGGCATCGGCGCGGCTGCGCACCGTTCCGGCGCCGACCACGGCCTCCGGCACGGCTCTGGCAATCGCTTCGATACAAGGCAGCCCCTGCGCCGTGCGCAAGGTGACTTCAAGCATGCGTATGCCCCCAGCGACCAGGGCCCGCGCCAGCGGCACCGCGTGTGCTACATCGTTGAGGACAATAACCGGAATTACCGGGGCGTCCTGCATCACCTGCAGGGCGGTCAATTTGGTTTGCATGTTCATCCCATCTCCATCCAGAATTCACGAATCTCTTGTCACTGCGAGGCGCATAGCGACGTGGCAGTCCATGCATGGATTGCCGCGCTTCGCTCGCAATGACAATCAGGATTGCATAATAAACAGGCCTTGAATTAGAGCCAGCTACAAGCGCCTGCCTCGGCCGTCAGCGCATTGCGCCGCATACCGGCAAACAACTCGCGGCCCATGCCCACTGCATTGGCCTGGCGCAAAGTATCGGGCATCGGGGCCGGTTCACGCGCCGCCCACTCAGACTCGCTGAGCAGCACCTGCAGTGTGCCAGCAGTTGCATCGAGCCGGATCCGGTCGCCATCGCGCACACGCGCCAGCGGACCGCCCTCGGCAGCTTCGGGCGAGACATGGATGGCTGCGGGCACCTTGCCCGAAGCACCGCTCATGCGGCCATCGGTGACCAGCGCCACCTTGAAGCCCCGGCCCTGCAGCACCGCCAGCGGCGGCGTGAGTTTGTGCAACTCGGGCATGCCGTTGGCCTGCGGCCCCTGCCAGCGCACCACGCAAACCACATCACGATTGAGTTCATCGGCGGTGAAGGCCTGCTGCAGCGCCTCCTGCGAATCGAAGACGCGACACGGCGCCTCGATCACATGGCACTCGTCGGGTACGGCAGAGACCTTGATCACACTGCGCCCCAGATTGCCCTGCAGCAATTTAAGGCCGCCGCTCGCGCTGAAGGGCGCGCTGACAGGGCGCACCACGCTGTCATCGCGGCTCTTACCCACAGCCGTCCACTCAAGACCGCCCTCGCCCCGGCCAGCCGGAATGCCGGTGTACTCGCGCAGACCACCCGCGCGAACCGTCAGCACCTCGGCGTGCATGAATCCGGCGTCCAGCAACTCGCGGATCACAAAACCGGGACCACCCGCCGTCTGGAACTGGTTGACGTCAGCGCTGCCATTCGGATAAACGCGCGTCAGCAAAGGCACGACCTCGGACAGCGCCGCAAAATCATTCCAGTCAATCACGATGCCGGCCGCGCGCGCCACGGCGACCCAGTGGATCAGGTGGTTGGTGGAGCCGCCGGTGGCCAGCAACGCCACCATCGCGTTGACGATGCAGCGCTCATCCACCATCTCGCCAATGGGCGAACATGCCGCCCCCACGCTTGCCATTTCATGTGCTGCGCTGCCCCCCATAGGGGCTTGATCGCCTTGGGGCGGCCTGGCGGCGATCAGGCGCTGGCCACGGAGCACCGTCCGCACCGCTTCGCGCGTCAGTTCATCCCGCAGTTCGGCGCCGGGGTTGATGAAGGCCGTGCCGGGCACGTGCAAGCCCATCGCTTCGAGCAGCATCTGGTTGCTGTTGGCCGTGCCGTAAAAGGTGCAGGTGCCCGCGCCGTGGTAGGCCGCCGACTCGGCCGCCAGCAACTCAGGGCGCCCAAGCAATCCCTGCGCCGCCTGCTCGCGCACCCTGGACTTTTCGTTGTTGGACAGGCCCGATGTCATCGGACCGGCCGGCACAAACACGGTCGGCAAATGGCCGAAATGCAGCGCGCCGATCAAGAGACCGGGCACGATCTTGTCGCAGACGCCGAGCATCAGAACCGCATCGAAGACATCGTGGCTCAGCGACACGGCGGTTGCCATCGCAATCACGTCACGCGAGAACAGGCTCAGTTCCATGCCGGGCGTGCCCTGCGTCACCCCGTCGCACATGGCGGGCACGCCTCCCGCCACCTGCGCTGTGGCACCCAAGCGGCGCGCTTCGATCTTGATCAGCGCCGGGTAGTCCTGCAACGGCGCGTGCGCCGACAGCATGTCGTTATAGGCCGTGACGATACCGATGTTGGGCGCACGCTCGGCCACCACACGCAGTTTGTCATTGGCGGGCAGCGCGGCAAAGGCGTGCGCCACATTGGCGCAGCCCAGCCGCTCGGCACCGGGCTTGCGCTGCGCCGCCAGCGCCAGGCGCTCCAGGTAGGCGCTGCGCGTGAGCTGACTGCGTTGCCGGATGGCAGCCGTGACCGCTTCGACCGTGGCATTAAGTTTCATGAAAATCAGAAATTATTGGTAACAAAATTACAAACGCAATGGTACTGCGGAACCCGGCTCCATCAAGCGTCCGGTGTTACCAAGTGGTTACCAAATCGAGGCGCCCGCTTGCGCCTGCCTATACTGCAGCCATGACCTCTCTTGCCGACCTCCGAAAAAGCTACGAACGCGCCGAACTCAGCGAGGACGCGTCCAACAGCGACCCCTTGCTGCAGTTTGAACAATGGCTGCAGGAAGCCATTGCTGCGCAGGTCCCCGAACCCAATGCCATGACACTGGCCACCGTGGCCAGCAACCTGCGGCCCTCAACGCGCGTGGTGCTGATCAAGGGCTACGACGAGCGTGGTATCAGCTGGTTCACCAACTACGACAGCCGCAAGGGCCTGGAACTGGCCGGCAACCCCTATGCGGCGCTGCAGTTCCATTGGGTCGAACTCGAACGTGTGGTGCGCATCGAGGGGTTGGTGGAAAAGGTCAGCGCCGAAGAAAGCGATGCTTACTTTCACAGCCGGCCACTGGACTCGCGCATCGGCGCCTGGGCCTCGCCGCAAAGCGAGGTCATCAGTGGGCGCGGTGTGCTGGTGGCCAATGCGGCCAAGTACGGTGCCAAATTCCTGCTGCAGCCGCCACGCCCGCCGCACTGGGGTGGCTACCGACTCAAACCCGAGCAATGGCAGTTCTGGCAGGGCCGCAAAAGCCGCCTGCACGACCGCCTGCGCTACACCCAAGCTGGCAGCAACGCCGGCGGCAATTCGCTCTGGTTGCGCGAACGCCTGGCGCCCTGAATTTGTCGTTGCGGACTCCGAGCCGCAATCCAGGTTTCGTGTGGCACTGGATCCCGGATCAAGTCCGGGATGACAGCCCTGAATTTGTCATTGCGGACTTGATCCGCAATCCATGCCTGCGGACCTCAAGCGGCGCCTAGCAGATGCATCACCAGCGACACCGTCAGCAGCGCCAGCAGCGTTGAAACCGCCACACTGGTGGTCACCAATTCCTGCGCCACCTGGTAGCGCTGCGAAAACAGGAAAACGTTGGCGCCGATCGGCATCGAGGCGGCGACAATCATCACCGACAGCGACAGGCCACTCAGGCCGAGCGACCAAGAAAGCAGCGCCACCAGTGCCGGAAAGGCCACGTTTTTGATCAGGGCCAGACCCAGCGCCCCCTTCAGGTCGGCGCTGACGCGCACCTGGCTCAGGGTGACGCCCACGAGCAGCAGTGCGATCGGCCCAAAGGCATTGCCCAGCAGCGCCAGCGGCTTGTCAACAATATCGGGCACCACCCAGCCGGTCTGCGCAAACAGCAGGCCCACCATGATCGGCAGCGGCACCGGGTGAAAGATGCCGTTGCGCACGGCCGCCAGAACCGTCAGCGCCATGTGCTGACCCTCATGCTCGCCGCTGGCCGCCGCCTCGCGCGCAACGGCCAGTTCCAGCATGATGGTCGCCAGCGTCAGCAGCACCAGCGCGTGCACCGAGATCAGTGTGAACAGCATGACCAGACCGGGCTTGCCGTAAGCCAGGCCCACCAGCGGCACACCGATCATCACGGTGTTGCTGAAGGTCGCGGCCAGCGCCAGCACGGCGGCGCGGCGCGTAAAACCCTGCCAGACCAGTATTGATGCAAACAGCAGGATCGCGGCCACAAAGTACATGGCCACCGGCCTGAAATCGAGTTGCTCCACATGCACCGTGCTCATGGTGCGAAACAGCAGCGCCGGTGTCAGCACCATGAAGACCAGGTTCGACAAATCCTTGCTCGCCTCGGGTCGGATCCAGCCGGCGCGCCCGGTGATAAAACCAATGGCAATCAGCAGAACCACCGGCAGCAGGGCCGAGATGACAGGACTGTTCATGCTCAAGCCCCCAGCAACGGGCCGCTGCGAAACGCCTTGGCACCGGCAATCTTGCCAATCTCGCCACCTGCGTGCACATAGCGCTCGCGGCTGCGCGCATAGAAAGTTCCGGCAACGCCGGCCAGCACGCGCTGCGTCTGAGCGGCGATGGGATCGATGATCTCGGCCACCAGATCCCCGACCTGCAACACGCTGCCAAGTTCGGCCGCGAACACGACAACGCCGGGGCCAACGGCGGTCAGCGTTTCGGAGCCGGCCAGCGGTGTCGGCTGGCACTTGGCCGGCGGCACTTCCGGCATGCGCTCACAGGTCAGCGCCTGCGCGTGCTGCAGCCAGGCGAATAAGGCCCGCGCATCGGCCTGCGCCACCGCGTGGCTGACGTCGGCTTCGCCGCGCAGTTCAATCGTCGTGCTGCAGCAAGCCTGCGGCAACACCACGCTGCGACCCGCGGCACTGAGGGCGTCTGCGAGTTGCCACCAGACACCCGACAGGCATTCGTCGAACGACCAGGCGCCCGAATTGCGCGCCAGCAAAATGGCTTCGCTGCCCAGAAAATGCGCCAGCGATTCGAGTTGCGGCCAGCAGTTTTCTTCAGTGTAGAAATGCATGACGGCTTCACTGTCGCAGTGCAGATCGAGCACGTGGTCGGCGTCGTGCGCCAGAAGCAGCAGCGTGCGGCGCAGGCTTTGCAGTTCGCTCGCTGGCGCCCAGTTGTGCAGATAGCCACCAATGGCCTGGCGCACCAGCGCCACATTGGCCTGCGCGTCCTGCCCCAGTGCGTCGCGCAAACCCGGCTCAATGGACTTGGCCAGATCAGGGTAATGGCGGTTGAAATTCTGGGCGCTGTCGAGCTCGAAACGCCCCATCGCCTTGTGGTTCAGGCGCTGCGCCAAACCGATCGGGTTGGCGACCGGCACCAACACGATTTCGCCACGCAGTTGCCCGGCCGCATCGGCCGCTTCCAGCAGGGCGCGCAAGTGGTGCGCCACCAGCATGCCAGGCAGTTCTTCGGCGTGCAGACTGGCCTGCAGGTAGATCTTGGGGAAACTCCCCTTGCTGCCGAAATGAAAACTGGTCAGCGTCTTGTGGCTGCCCAGGCTGTTGCTGAGCAGGGGATGGGCTATGCGTTGCATGAGGTTCAGGGTTAGCGCCGGAGCCCCATTGTCTCAGTTCCCTTGCGCCGGCGCTTCACTTGACCAGGCGCGCAAAGGTCTTGCGGAACTTCGCCACTTTGGGCGCAGCCACGGCCATGCAATAACCCTGTTGCGGGTTGTTCGCAAAGAAATCCTGGTGGTAGTCCTCGGCCGGCCAGTAATTGGCCAGCGGCAAGACCTCGGTCACCAGCGGTCGGTCGTAGACACCGCTTTGCGCCATCTCGCGCAGCAGGTCCTTCGCGACCTGCGCCTGCTCCGGCGTCGAGACATAAATGCCGCTGCGGTACTGCGTGCCGCTGTCATGCCCTTGCCGGTTCAGCGTGGTCGGGTCGTGGATCAGAAAGAAGATTTCCAGTATCTCGCGCACGCTGATCTGCGCCGGGTCAAAACGCAGCCTGACGACCTCGTTGTGCCCGGTGCGCCCGCTGCAGACCTGCTCATAGCTCGGTTGCAGCGTCTGCCCGTTGCAGTAGCCGCTTTCCACATCCTCAACCCCCCTGACCTGGACAAAAACCGCCTCGGTGCACCAGAAGCAGCCGCCACCGAGGGTGAGGGTTTGCAGGGAATCCGACATCAAAACGCTCCTTGAAAATTAGCAAAGCATGGACTGTCGCCTTGGCCGTCATTGCGAGCCCAGTGAAGCAATCCATGAATTCAAACTGCATGGATTGCCGCGTCGCTACGCTCCTCGCAATGACTGTGTGCATGGCAAATCCACCCGAATTGTCGCGCTTGCGAAGGGCCTGCGTTGCCCAAAGGGTTTAGCTCGTCAATGGCGTCGGCAATTGACAGCGATCGGAGCGGAAGTTACATTACTAACCCTCTAGTCATTAACTTCATGTCCACCTCCAAACCCGTCAGCAAGAACAGTTCGACAGCGCCGGTGCGCCACGAACGGCGCAAGGATGCGCGGCCGGGTGAGTTGCTGGCGGCGGCACTGGACCTGTTCGTGGAAAGAGGCTTCGCCGCAACCCGGGTTGAGGAAGTGGCGGCCCGCGCCGGCGTTTCCAAAGGCACATTGTTTCTGTACTTTGCAAGCAAGGACGACCTGTTCAAGGCGGTGGTACGCGAGAACATCTCGGGCCGCTTCCCGCAGTGGAATGTGGCCATCGAAGCCTTCGACGGCAGCACCGCTGACATGCTGCGCCACGTGATGAACCTGTGGTGGGAGCGCCTGGGCAGCACCAAGGCCTCGGGCATCACCAAACTCATGCTCAGCGAGGCGAAGAACTTCCCCGAACTCGCCGCCTTCTACCAGCAGGAGGTGATGCAGCCGGCGCACGAGTTGATCCGGCGCATCCTGCAGCGCGGCGTGGACCGTGGCGAATTCGCGCCCATGAACATGAAATACACCGTTTACGCCGTGCTGGCGCCGATGCTGTTTCTGCAGCTGATGATGCACGCCAGCCAGGCCTGCTGCGACAGCGCCGACGCCTTGCAACTGGTGCCCGAAGAATACCTCGCGGCACAGGTGCAAACCCTTCTTGAGGGCCTGCGCCTGCGCCCACCCTCACCCGCTTCCGACAAAGGACTGTCCTCTTTATGAAACGCTGGCTGAAATGGGCGCTGATCGCCCTGGTACTGGTGGCGCTTGGCCTTGGCGTGTTGCGCGCCCTGTCGGCGCGCAAGGCACAACAGGCCACGGTGGCCAAACTTGCGCTGCAGGGCGAACAGGTGGTGGTTGAACTCGGCGGCGCCGATGTGGTGCAGGCCAAAACCCGCGAACTCGCGCCCGGGCTGGCGATTTCGGGTGCGCTCAAGGCCGTTAACAGCGCCCTGGTCAAAGCCCGCGTGCCGGGTGAATTGCAGGGGCTGACCGTGCGCGAAGGCGATGCCGTGCAAGCCGGCCAGGTCATTGCCCGCATTGACGCGTCGGAGTACCAGTCGCGCGTGCGCCAGGCCCAGCAACAGGCCGAGTCGGCCAAGGGCCAGGTTGACATTGCAAAGCGCGCCTTTGACAACAACCGATCACTGGTAGACCAGGGATTTATTTCCAAAACCGCACTCGACACCTCGCTGGCCAGTCTGGCATCGGCCGAAGCCAACTACCGAGCGGCGCAGGCCGGCACCGAGATCGCCGCCAAGGCGCTGGAAGACACGGTGCTCAAGGCTCCGATCAGCGGCCTGATCTCGCAGCGCCTGGCCCAACCCGGCGAACGCGTCGCGGTCGAGGCGCGCATCGTGGAAATTCTGGACCTCAGCCGACTCGAACTTGAAGCCAGCCTGAGCGCCACGGAGTCGCTCGGTGTGCGCCTGGGCCAGAGCGCCGTGCTGCAAATCGAAGGCGCCGCCAAAACCGTCCAGGCGCGCGTGGTGCGCATCAACCCGAACGCCGTCGCCGGCAGCCGCGCCGTGCTGGTCTACCTGGCGCTGGAGACCACACCCGGTCTGCGCCAGGGCCTGTTTGCCCAGGGCAGCCTCGTCACCGAACGGCTGCAGGCCCTGCTGGTGCCATTGAGCGCCGTGCGCACCGATGCACCGCAGCCTTACGTGCAAGTGCTGGAGCAGCAAAAGGTCGTGCACCAAACCGTTCAAATGGGCGTGCGCGGCGAACTGGACGGCCAGACCATGGTCGCGGTCAAGGGCGTGCCCGAGAACGCGCTGCTGATCGCCGGCTCGGTCGGCAGCCTGCGCGCGGGCACGGCCGTGCGCTTCACCGCCCCGCCGGCCACGACACCGGTCGCCAAGTAAGCCATGTGGTTCACCCGTGTCAGTCTGAATAACCCGGTTTTCGCGACCATGGCCATGCTGGCCATCGTGGTGCTGGGCCTGTTCTCCTACCAGCGCCTGCAGGTTGACCAGTTCCCCAATGTCGACTTCCCGGTCGTTGTCATCACGGCCGAATACCCAGGCGCCTCGCCCGAAATTGTCGAGAGCGAAGTGACCAAGAAAATGGAGGAAGGTGTCAACTCGATCGCAGGCATTAACGCCCTGACCTCGCGCAGCTACGAAGGCATGTCGGTCGTCATCATCGAATTCCAGTTGCACATCAACGGACGCAAGGCAGCCGACGACGTGCGCGAAAAAGTCGCCATCGTGCGCCCGACCCTGCGCACCGAAGTAAAGGAACCGCGCGTGCTGCGCTTCGACCCCGCCAGCAAGGCGATCTGGTCTTTAGCTGTACTTCCCGGTGCGGCCGGGCCAAGCCAAAAACAGCTCAGTGATGTGGAACTCACCAACTGGGCCGACCAGACCCTCAGAAAGCGCCTGGAGAATGTGCGCGGTGTGGGCTCCGTCACGGTGATTGGCGGCACCAAGCGCGAAATCAATATCTACCTCAAGCCCCAGGCGCTCGAAGCCTTTGGCGTCACGCCCGAGCAGGTGGTGGCGGCGGTCAACTATGAAAACCAGGACCTGCCGATGGGCGCGATCCGCTCGCTCGAGCAGGAACGCGTCGTCAAGATTGAAGCCCGCATGAAGCGGCCGGAGGATTTCGGCCGAATCATCGTGGCGCGCAAGAACGGCGCGCCGGTGCGGGTATCGCAGGTCGCCAGCGTCGTCGACGGCGCCCAGGAAACCGACAGCCTGGCGCTCTACAACGGGCAGCGCACCCTGCTCATGAGCGTGCAGAAAGCGCAGGATGAAAACACCATCGGTGTGATCGACGGCCTGATGAAAACGGTCACCAGCATGAAGGCCGAGTTGCCGCCGGGCGTGCGACTCGAGCCAGTCTACGACGGCTCGCGCCAGATCCGCGTGGCGGTCGAAAACGTGCGCGAAACGCTGTTCGAAGGCGCGCTGCTCACCATCCTGATCGTGTTCCTGTTTCTCAATTCCTGGCGCTCCACCGTCATCACCGGTCTGACGCTGCCGATTGCCCTGATCGGCACCTTTTTGTTCATGAACCTGTTCGGCTTCACCATCAACATGATCACGCTGATGGCGCTGAGCCTGTGCGTGGGGCTGCTGATCGACGATGCCATCGTGGTGCGCGAGAACATCGTGCGCCACGTGCAGATGGGCAAGAAGCCCTTTCAGGCCTCACTCGACGGCACGCAGGAAATCGGTCTGGCGGTGCTGGCCACCACGCTCTCCATCGTGGCCGTCTTCATGCCGATCGGTTTCATGGGCGGCATCATCGGCAAGTTCTTCCACGAGTTCGGCATCACCATCGTGGCCGCGGTGCTGATCTCGATGTTTGTCAGCTTCACGCTCGACCCCATGCTCTCGAGCGTCTGGCACGACCCCAGCATCGAGGCGCACCGCAACCACGGCCTCAATGACGACGGCACGCCGCGCAAGGCCGTCACGTTTTACGACAAGACCATAGGCCGCGTCACCGGCTGGGTCGACCACGCCACCGAGCAGCTGATCGGCGCCTACCAGGGCATTCTGCGCTGGTCGCTGGTGCACAAGCTCAAGACCCTGGCGCTCGCGCTCGTCATCTTCGTCACCAGCATTTTCATGGTGCCATTGCTGGGCACCGACTTCGTGCCTTCGGCTGATTTTTCGGAAACCTGGCTCAACTTCTACACACCCATGGGCTCTTCGATCGAGGTCACCGAAGCCAAGGTCAAGCAGGTGGACGCCATCGTGCACAGCTACCCGGAAGTCAGCTACTCGCTGGCCACCATCAACACCAGCAGCGCCGGCAAGAGCTACGCCAGTTTTTATGTGCGCCTGATCGACCGCAAGGACCGCGTGCGCAACGTCGACGATCTGTCATCGGTGCTGCGCGAGCGCCTCAAGCAGGTGCCCGGCATCATCGTCACCCATGTCGGGCTGATGGACCCGGTGGGCGGGCAAAAGCAGATTGAGTTCTCGTTGCAAGGCCAGGATCTGCCCGAACTGGAACGCCTGACCGAATTGGTACGGCAAAAGATCCACGCAATCCCGGGTCTGGTCGACCTCGACTCCAGCCTCAAGCCGCGAAAGCCGACCTTGGACGTAACCGTGCGCCGCGACGCGGCGTCTGACCTGGGCCTGGGCATGGCGCAGATTGCCAGTGCCCTGCGCACGCTGGTGGCGGGACAGACCGTGGGCAACTGGCGCGCGCCCGACGACCAGACCTACGACGTCAACGTGCGCCTGGCGCCCGAGGCCCGCAACAACCCGGACGACCTGCAACGCCTGCCGTTCGCGCTTGGCATCAATGCCGACGGCAGCCCACGCATCGTGCGCCTGAACCAGGTCGCCAGCGTGAACGAATCGACCGGGCCGAATCAGATCAACCGGCGCGACATGACGCGCGAAGTGGCCATCAGCAGCAACGTCTATCAGCGCTCCGTGGGTGAAGTCTCCAACGACATCAAGGCCGCACTGGCCAGCATCAGTTTTCCGCCGGGCTACCGTTACCAGTTGGGTGGTTCGACCAAGAACATGGCCGAGTCTTTCGACTATGCGATCTCGGCCCTGGCGCTGGCCATCGCCTTTATTTACATGATTCTGGCCAGCCAGTTCAAGAGTTTTTTCCAGCCCCTGGCGCTGATGACGGCGCTGCCGCTGACCTTGATCGGTGTCGTGCTGTCCCTGCTGATGTTCGGCTCGACCTTGTCGATGTTTTCCATCATCGGCGTCGTGATGCTGATGGGCCTGGTGACCAAGAACGCCATTTTGCTGGTGGACTTCGCGATCCGCGCCCGCGAGGACGGCATGGAGCGCAGCGCGGCGCTGCTGATGGCGGCCAAGGTGCGCTTGCGCCCCATCCTGATGACGACGCTGGCCATGATCTTCGGCATGCTGCCGCTGGCCATGGCGTTGACCGAAGGCTCGGAGCAGCGTGCCCCCATGGGCCAGGCCGTCATCGGCGGCGTGATAACCTCCTCCCTGCTGACCCTGGTGGTGGTACCGGTGGTCTACTGCTACATGGATGATCTGGCGCAATGGCTGCGCCGGCGCTGGGGCACCGGCCCCGGGTAAAATTTTGCCTGAACCGTTTACATACCCCCTGGAGTACCCACATGAATATCGAGCAAGCCCGCTTCAACATGATCGAACAGCAGATTCGTCCATGGAACGTTCTGGATGATGAGGTTCTGCGCCTGCTGTCGGTGGTCAAACGCGAAGACTTTGTACCGCTGGCGCACAAGGCGCTGGCCTTTGTCGACATGGGGGTTCCGCTCGGCAATGGGCAATGCATGCTGGCGCCGCGCCTGGAAGCGCGCCTGCTGCAGGACGCCGCCGTTGGCAAACATGAAAAAGTGCTGGAAATCGGTGCCGGCTCGGGCTACCTGACGGCCTTGCTGGCGCATCAGGCGCAGCGCGTGATTTCGCTGGAGATCGATCCGGATCTGGTCAAAATGGCACGCACCAACCTGCAAAAGGCCGGCATCCACAACGCCGAAGTGCGCCAGTTCGATGGCGCCGTTGGTGCCGCGGCAGAAGCACCGTTCGACCTGATCGTGCTCGGCGGCTCGGTGGCGGAAGTGCCGCAGTCCCTGCTGGCGCAGCTCAAGGTCGGCGGCCGGCTGATCGGCATCGTGGGCGAAGAACCCGTGATGTGCGCCACGCTGGTCACCCGCAGCAGCGAAGCCGAATTCAAGACCAAAACGCTCTGGGACTCGGTCGCACCGCCCCTGCTCAATTTCCCCGTGCCCTCACATTTTCATTTCTGATCCGTCGCGTGCCGCCGCCGGCTACGCCAACCTGAGCCCTAGAACGCCATGAAAATGATTCGTCTGCTACCCCTTTTCGCTGCTGTCAGCGCCGCCCTGGTGCTGCCCGCGCAGGCCCAAAGCCTGGTGAAACTGTACGAGTCGGCACGCAGTTTCGACGCGTCCTACCAGTCGGCCAAGTCACAGTATGACGCCACCCTGGCCAAGGCCGATCAGGCCAAGGCGGCGATTCTGCCAGTGGCCAATCTGGCAATCGGCTCATCGCGCTCGAATCAGGACATCACGCCGGATGTCGGCTCCAACCGTTCCTATGGCACCGAAACCGCGACGGTCAGCGCATCGCAACCGCTGTACCGCCCGGCCAACTGGGCAAGCTACCAGCAGGGCCTAAAACAGGTCGACCTGGCGCAGGCCCAGCTGAGCACGGCCGACCAGGATCTGATTGTGCGCGTGAGCCAGGGCTACTTTGATGTGCTGGCGGCACAGGACAGCCTGACCTTTGTCCAGGCCCAGAAAGCGGCCGTGGCCGAGCAACTGGCCTCGGCCAAGCGCAACTTCGAAGTCGGCACCGCAACCATCACCGACACGCGTGACGCGCAAGCCCGCTACGACCTGGTGATTGCTCAGGAAATCGCTGCAGAGAACGATTTGCGCGTCAAGAAAATCGCACTCGACCAACTGGTTGGCAAGGACAACGCGCAACCCCTGGCGCTGGCCCAGCCACTGGCATTGCCAGCATTGCTGCCCAACGATGTCGGCAGCTGGGTCAAGCAATCCGAAGCCCTGCACCCCGGCATCCAGCAGGCGCAGATTGCACTCGATGTGGCCCTGCTCGAAACGCAGAAGGCAAAGGCCGGCCACAAGCCGACGCTGGACCTCAACGTCAATTACAGCGCCATCAACAACAAGGAAGGCAGCAGCACGGCCGGCATCGGCACGCACGTCAATGCCGGCACCATTGGCCTGAGCTTGAACCTGCCGCTGTTCGCGGGCTTCGCCACGCAGAACCGCCTGCGCGAAACCCTGTCGCTGGAAGAAAAGGCGCGCAACGACCTCGAAGGCGCCAAACGCACGGTGGCGCAGGGCACGCGGACCGCCTTCTTCGGCGTGCTCTCGGGCCAGGGCCAGGTCAAGGCACTGGAAGCCGCTGAGACATCGAGCCAGAGCGCGCTCGACGCCAACAAGCTCGGCTACCAGGTCGGCGTGCGCATCAACATCGACGTGCTCAATTCACAAAGTCAGTTGTTCGACACCAAGGCCAAGCTGGCCAAGGCGCGCTACGACGTGCTGCTCGGCGGGCTCAAGCTGCGCCAGGCCAACGGCACGCTCAAGGCCGACGACCTGCAAAGCGTCAACGCGCTGCTGGTCAAGTAGAGCCCCCACGCTCCTCGCTTCGCGTAGTTCGCTGCCCCCCAACAGGCGCCCATTGCTTGCACCGGTCTTGCCCGTTCAAGACGCACTGAGATCAAGCAATCGCACAATCGCATCCGCCAACCGCGCGGTCGCACCGCGGTGTGCGCTGGCAAAGGTGTCAGCGGCCTGACGGGCGGTGCGCAGACGATCCGCGTCCTGCACCAAGGCCAGTGCCGTCTGCACGCCCTGCTCCAGATCCGCCACGCGCAGTGCGGCACCGGCGGCGGCTGCCAGTTCTGCGGCCTCGCTGAAATTGAAGGTATGCGGCCCCATCAGCACCGGACAGGCGCAGGCCGCCGCCTCGATCAGGTTTTGCCCGCCCAGCGGCTCGAAGCTGCCGCCCAGCAGCGCCACATCGGCCAGACCGTAGTAAAGCGCCATCTCGCCGAGCGAGTCACCGAGCCAGACGCTGCGCCCGGCAGCCGAGCTATCAGGCGGACCATCCTGCCAACTGCTGCGCCGCGAGAGCGCAAAACCCTGCGCCTGCACCAGCGCCGCCACCGCATCGAAGCGCTGCGGGTGGCGCGGCACGATCAGCCACTGCAGCGCCTGCGCCGCCGGCTGCGCGGCCAGCAAGCGCAGCAAAGCTTGCTCTTCGCCCTCGCGCGAACTCGCGAACATGACCAGCGGACACGCCAGGCGCGCATGCCAGGCACGGCCGCTTTGCAGTTGGGCCGTGTCAGGCGCAGCGTCAAACTTGAGATTGCCGAAAACGCCCTGAACCTTCGCACCCAGTGCTGTCAGCCGCCGGGCGTCTTCCTGCGTCTGCGCCCAGACCGCGGTGAGGCTTGCGTAAGCCGGCCGCGCCAGCCAGGCCAGGCGACTGGCCTGGCGCGCTGACTTCTCGCTCAGGCGCGCATTGGCCAGCACCAGCGGCACACCCGCCTGCTTGCAACCGGCCGCCAGATTGGGCCAGATCTCGGTTTCCATCAGGATGCCCAGACGCGGTTTGAAATGCACCAGAAAGCGCGCCGTCGCAGCCGGTGTGTCCCAGGGTTGCCAGGTTTGCAAATCACCCGCTTGCAGCAGTTTTGCGCCCTCGGCGCGGCCGGTGGCCGTGCCATGGGTCAACAGCAGACGCATGCCGGGCAGGCGCTGGCGCAAGGCGGCCACCAAGGAAGCCGCGGCACGGGTTTCACCCAACGATACCGCGTGAATCCAAACAGTATTGCTTGCCCCCACGCTCGCCCACTTCGTGTGGCTCGCTGCCCCCCGAGGGGGCTGATCCGGCTTGGGGCGGCCCGGCGCCGGATCGGCCTCACTCTCACTCTCGCTGTAGTACCCGAATCGCTCCTCCACCGCCTCCAGGTAACCCGGTTCCTGCAGACCGCGTCGCGCCAGTTTGCGCCGCAGCGCTGGCTGCGCCAAGACCATCAGCAGGCTGTAGAGCCAGCGCATCATGGCCGGCTGGCTCCGCAGACCGCCAACCAGGCTTGCCAGACCGCGTCCAGCGAGGGCGTTGGCTGCGCAAAGACGCAGCATTGCCGCGCCGCGTTCTGTGGCCCGGTGCGCCAGGCGGTATCGAAGTTGTAGATCTGCACATGGGGCAGGTCCAGCGCCACTGCGATATGGCTCAGGCCGCTGTCAACGCCGACCACGCCGGCGCAGCCGCCGAGCGCATCGGTCAGCGCGTCGAGCCCGAGCCGCGGCCAGACCTGCGCGCGCCCGATAGCGCCCGCAATCCGCTGCGCCATCGCCTCTTCTGTATCGCTGCCATGCGGCAGGGCCACGTCATAACCCTGCTCGTTCAGACGCTGCCCCAGTGCCTGCCACGAGGCCAGCGGCCAGAGCTTGTCAGCGCGCGAACTGCCATGCACCAGCGCCACCTGCGACGTCGTGGCCGCGCTGCTGCGCAGCCCGTAGGACTTGGTGGCTGGCAGCGCGTAGCCCAGCGCCTTGGCGCACAATTCGCGCGAACGCGTTTCAGCGTCGATGTGGGTCGGCAGCGTGACCGCCACATCAACCAGCCAGCGCGCCGGCGCCTCGAAACTCGAGCCTTCGCTGGCCGCTGCCAGACCATAGCGCCGACCCTGTGGTGCCAGGCGCGCCAGACGCGAAACTAGCGCCGATTTGGTCAAGCCCTGCAGGTCGATCACGGCGTCGTAGGACTCCTGCTGCAGGTTCTGCTTGAAGGCGCGCCACTCGCCGCGTGTGGCGGCAGAAAAAGGCGACTGGCGCCAGCGCCGCAATTCACATTCGATGACGCGGTGCACACCGTCACAGCGTCGCACCAAAGGCGCAAAGCCGCGCTCCACGACCCAGTCAATTTGCGCCTGTGGCAGTGCCTTGCGGATATCCTGCAGCGCCGGCATGGCGTGCACCACATCGCCAAGCGAAGACAGCTTGACGATCAAAATCTTGGCCCCCACGCTTGTGGCTTCGCCGCTCTTCGAGAACACTGCGTGTACTGCGCGAGGCCTTGCAGGCCGCGGCTCGCGAGACGCTTCGCCTCTGTCGCCTGTCCAATTCTGCTCAAGCAGAATTGGAGCCGCAGGCTCCAGCCCCTCAGGGGCCGTGCCCTCGGGCAGGTCTCGGAGAGACTGCACGACAGGCTCGGGGCGGCCCTTCGCGGCGGCGCCCACGCTGGGTGGGCTCAATGCGCTGCCTCATCAATCACCGCACCGGGCTTGACGGTGCGCAGCAGGGCCAGCATCTCGGCTTCGATGCGGTGCAGCGCCGCTTCGGTTTGGCCTTCAAAGCGCATCACCAGCACCGGTGTCGTGTTCGAGCCGCGGATCAGACCGAAGCCATCGGGCCAGTCGATGCGCAAACCATCAATGGTATTGAGCACCGCCGGCGCGGCAAATTTTGCCGCCGCCTGCAACTGTGCCACCAGCGTGTGCGCCTCGCCCTCGGCGCATTTGACGTTGAGTTCGGGCGTCGAGAAACTGGTCGGCAGTGCATCCAGCACCGCACTCGCATCGCTGGAGCGGCTCAGAATTTCAAGCAGGCGGCAGCCGGCATAGGTGCCGTCGTCAAAGCCGAACCAGCGCTCCTTGAAGAAGATGTGGCCGCTCATCTCGCCGCCCAGCGGGGAGTCGATCTCTTTCATCTTGGCCTTGATCAGGGAATGCCCGGTCCGGAACATCAGTGCCTTGCCGCCAGCCGCTTCGATCGCCGGCGCCAGCCGCTGCGAGCACTTGACGTCATAGACGATGGTGCCGCCCGGCACGCGGCTGAGCACGTCCTGCGCGAACAGCATCATCTGCCGGTCGGGGTAGATGTTGTTGCCGGCGCTGGTCACGATGCCCAGGCGGTCGCCGTCGCCATCAAAGGCCAGCCCCAGTTCGGCGTCGCCCGCTTGCAGCGCCTTGATCAGGTCGCGCAGGTTCTCGGGCTTGCTCGGGTCCGGATGGTGATTCGGAAAGTTGCCGTCAACCTCGCTGTACATCTCGGTCACCTCGCAGCCAATCGCGCGCAGGATGGCGGGCGCCGAGGCGCCGGCGATGCCGTTGCCGCAGTCGACGATGATTTTCATCGGACGCGCCAGTTTGATATCGCCGACGATGCGCGCAACATAGGCCTCCAGCACATTGACTTCACGCCGCTGCGCACCGGCTTGCAGCGACCAGGTTTCGTTTTCCATGACCTGGCGCAGGGCCTGAATCTCCTCGCCGTAAATGGCGCGCCCGGCCAGCACCATCTTGAAGCCGTTGTGGTCCTTCGGGTTGTGGCTGCCCGTGACCTGGATGCCGCTGCGGCACAGGGTGTTGGCGGCAAAGTAGAGCATGGGCGTCGTCACCATGCCGATGTCGATCACTTCAACGCCGGCCGCCAGCAGGCCACGCATCAGCGCCGCGCTCAGCACCGCGCCACTGAGACGCCCGTCGCGCCCCACCGCCACCGTTTTTTCGCCCTCGCTGCGCGCCACCGTGCCGAAGGCGCGGCCCAGCGCCTCGGCCATGGCCTCGTTGATGGTGCTCGGCACGATGCCGCGGATGTCATAGGCCTTGAAGATGGAAGCTGAAAATTGCATGACGGAAGCCCTCAAAAAGAAGTTGTTTTGCCCTTGCGCTCTGGGTTCATTGTAGGCGGCGGCCACAGCAGGGACAGGTCCGAAAATGGCTGGTCCAGGGCCTGGCATTGGCTGCATGGCGCTTATCATGAAGCCCATGACACCAGATGCCAGCGCAACCGTTGACGACGCCCGTTACCTCGCCCTCAAGGCCCGCGACGCCCGCTTCGACGGCTGCTTCTTTACCGGCATCACCTCCACCGGCATCTATTGCCGCCCGGTCTGCCGCGTGCGCACCCCGAAACGCGAGAACTGCCGCTTCTTCGTACAGGCCGCCCAGGCTGAGCAGGCCGGCTTTCGACCCTGCCTGCGCTGTCGCCCGGAAATCGCACCGCGCGCGCCGGACGCAGCGCCAGGCGTCTGGTCGATGCAGGACGCCAGCCGCGTGCTGGCGCTGCAGGCAGCCCGGCTGCTCGACAGCCCGGAAGGCTGGGGCGAGGCCACACCCGGCGTGCAGCGCCTGGCGCAGCGCATGGGTGTCAGCGACCGCCATCTGCGTCGGCTGTTCGAGGCGCAGTGGGGCATCTCGCCGCTGCAATACTTGCAGACGCGCCGGCTGCTGTGCGCCAAGCAGTTGCTGACCGATACCACGCTCAGCGTCACCGAGGTCGCGCGCCTGAGCGGCTTTGCCAGCCTGCGCCGGTTCAACGCAGCGTTTGCCCAACACTACGCGCTGAATCCGACGCAGCTGCGCCGCGCTGGCAGCCAGGCCTTGAGCGTGGCGCCGGATCAGGGCATCCGCGTCAAGCTCGCCTATCGCCCGCCCTACGACGTCGACGCCATGCTGCAGTTCTTCGCCACGCGCCAACTCGAAGGCATCGAAGCCGTGACCCGCGAGCGGGGCCGCCAGCAGTTCGGCAAGACGGTATGCATCGATGCCGATGGCAAGACCTTCACCGGCTGGCTGCTGGTTCGCTTCGAACACAAGGAACCGGCGCAGCACCGGATCGAACTGCTGCTGAGCGATTCGCTGCGCGATGTGCTGCCGCGCATGATGGAGCGCGTGCGCTGCCTGCTCGACCTCGATGCCGACCCACAGGCCATCAACAGCGTTCTGCACGCGCGCTTTCCTGACGGCGACGGTCTGCGCGTGCCCGGCAGTCTGGACGGCTTCGAGCTCGCGGTGCGCGCCGTGCTCGGTCAGCGCATCAGCGTGGCGGCGGCACGCACCGTGACGACCCGGCTGGTGCAGCGCTTTGGTGCCGCCATCGAAACGCCGGTCGCGGGCCTTAACTGCTTGTTCCCGACGCCTGCCGTGCTGGCCGGCGCCAGCGGCGATGCGCTCGGGCAACTGGGCATCGTCAAGAAGCAGCAGGCGGCCATCCAGGCCATCGCGCGCGCCGTGCTCGAAGGCCGGCTGCAGTTGCACGCCGGGGCCGAGCTTGCCGCCACGCTCAAGGCTCTGCGCGCGCTGCCCGGTGTTGGCGACTGGACCGCGCAGTACATCGCGATGCGCGCGCTGCGCTGGCCTGATGCCTTTGTCGCCGGTGACGTCGCGCTGCAGAAAGCCCTGGGCCTGCAAGCTGAGCGCCAGCCGGCCCAGGCAGCCCTGGCGCTGGCGCAAGCGTGGCAACCCTGGCGCAGCTACGCCGTGATACGGGCCTGGGCATCACTGCCCCATTCAAGCAACCCTAAAATGGTCCAGACATGAAGTTCTCAACCGACACCGTTCAAACCCGTTATGCCAGCCCGCTCGGGCCCATGATTCTGGCCGCCCACGGCAAGCGCCTTGCCGGCGTCTGGTTCGAAGGCCAGAGCCACCAACCCGACCCCGCAAACTGGCCGCAGGCCGACACCGATCCGCTGTTGCAGGAAACCATTGCCCAGTTGTCGGACTACTTTGCCGGGCGGCGCCAGGTCTTTGACCTGCCACTGGACCTGGGCAGCGGCACCGCCTTCCAGCAATCGGTCTGGCGCGCCCTGCTCGGTATCGACTACGGCGCCAACACGAGCTACGGCGCCCTGAGCGCCGCCATCGGCAAACCGGCTGCGGTGCGGGCCGTCGGCGGCGCGGTTGGGCGCAACCCGCTCTCCATCGTCGTGCCCTGTCACCGCGTGCTTGGCGCGCACGGCG
Organism: uncultured beta proteobacterium; assembly: GCA_903876735.1. Lineage (GTDB taxonomy): Bacteria > Pseudomonadota > Gammaproteobacteria > Burkholderiales > Burkholderiaceae_C > Rhodoferax. The sequence goes on from CAIRAW010000038.1 coordinate 72,235, forward strand.
CCCTGACCGGCTACGCCGGTGGTCTGGAGCGCAAGGTCAAACTGCTGCAACTCGAAAGCCGGGCCTGATGCCGGCGCGCCCGGACAAGCCCTGGCTGGTCCGCTTCACACTGCTGGCCGCGCTGTGGGGCGCCTCCTTCCTGTTCATGCGCATAAGCGGCCATGAATTCGGCACCCTGCCCACGGCCGGCCTGCGCGTCTGCATTGCGTCGCTGTTCCTGCTGCCGCTGCTGCTGTGGCGCGGGCTCGGTCCGCAACTGGCGCAGCACTGGAAGAAAGTGATGTTTATCGGCGTTTTCAATTCCGCCATTCCCTTTGTCTGCTTCACCTACGCCCTGCTGTCGATCAGCACCGGGCTGTCGGCCATCCTCAATGCCAGCGTGCCGCTGTTCGGCGCGCTGGTGGCCTGGGTTTGGCTGAAAGACCGGCCGCATCGCCTGCGCGTGCTGGGTCTGCTGATCGGCTTTCTCGGCGTCGCTTTGCTGGCCTGGGACAAGGCCAGCTTCAAACCCGACGCCTCAGGCCTGTCTAGCGGCTGGGCCGTGCTGGCCTGTCTGCTGGGCTGTCTGTGCTATGCGCTGTCGGCCAGCTTCACCAAACGCTACCTGGGCGGGCTGCCCGCGCTGGTGACAGCCACCGGCAGCCAGCTCGGCGCCGCGCTGACCCTGACCCTGCCGGCCATCTGGTTCTGGCCGCAGCAGACACCGGGCACGGGCGCCTGGCTCGCGCTGCTGGCGCTGGGTGTGCTGTGCACCGGCGTGGCCTACATCCTGTACTTCTGGCTGATCGAAAACATCGGACCGGCGCGCGCCCTGACCGTAACCTTTGTGCTGCCGGTCTTCGCCATCGTCTACGGTCTGGTCTTCCTGCACGAAGCCGTCACGCTCTGGATGCTGTTCTGCGGTGCCATCATCATCTGCGGCACGGCGCTGTCGGCCGACCTGCTCAAGCTGCGCCATGCACGCTGACGGGCTGGCCGGCTTTCTGTCCGGGGCCGCACTGATCATGGCCATTGGCGCGCAGAACGCCTTTGTGCTGCGCCAGGGCATTCGGCGCGAACATGTGCTTGCCATCGTCCTGCTTTGTGCCAGCGCCGACGCGCTGCTGATTGTCGCGGGCGTGGCCGGCCTGGGGCTGCTGATCGCGTCCACACCCGCCATCCTGTATCTGGCACGTTACGGCGGCGCCGCCTTCCTGCTGGCCTATGGCCTGGGCGCGGCGCGCCGGGCGCTGCAGACCCAGCAGTTGACGGTTGACAGCGGTGCCGGTGGCAGTCTGCGCAGCGCCCTGCTCAGCTGCCTGGCCTTGACCTTCCTGAACCCGCATGTCTACCTCGACACCGTGATCCTGCTGGGCTCGCTGGCGAGTCAGCACGGCGACAACGGGCGCTGGACTTTTGCCGCTGGCGCTGCCCTGGCGAGCCTGGTCTGGTTTGTTTCACTCGGCTATGGCGCACGCCTGCTGGCGCCGCTGTTTGCCAAACCGCTGGCCTGGCGCGTGCTGGACTCGCTGATCGCCTGCGTCATGCTGGGGCTCGGAATCACACTGCTCCTGGCCTAGGCCTGCTGCCGCCTGAGGCGCTTCAGCTGGCCCGCGCGTACATGTAGTCGCGCGTGGGCGGCAGACCGGCCAGGGCCGTGTTGTCGGACTTGCTGCAAAGAATCTGGTACAGGTTCATCCAGCCCTTGGCGAAGCCGTGGGCACAACCGGCCAGGTAGATCTGCCAGATGCGGTAACGCCGCTCGCCAATCATCCCGATGGCTTGGGCGCCGTGCGCCTCCAGCCGGTCCGACCAGGCCTCGCAGGTGCGCGCGTAATGCCGGCGCAGGGATTCGACATCGGCCACCTCCAGATTGGCAGCGGCCATTTCGCGCAGTGCCAGTGACAGGTGCGGCAACTCACCATCCGGGAAGACGTAACGGTCTATGAATTCCCCGGCGCCCATGCCGATCCAGCGGCTCTGCACATCACTGCTGGTGATGCCGTGGTTGAGCACCAGGCCGTCGGGCTTGAGCAGACGATGCACCGTCTGAAAATAGGCCGGCAGGTTTTTCAGGCCGACATGCTCGAACATGCCGACACTGGCGATCTTGTCGTAGGCCTCGCTCTGCGCCAGGTCGCGGTAGTCGCACAACAGCACCTGGCAGCGCTCGCCCAGGCCGGCACGCCGGATCTGTTCACTGGCATGATCGAACTGGTTTTTCGACAGCGTGATGCCGGTCGCAATGGCACCGTACTGCTGGGCCGCGCGCAGGATCAGCGCGCCCCAGCCGCAACCGATGTCAAGAAACTTTTCGCCCGACGCCAGCCGCAGCTTGTTCAGGATATGGTCGAGCTTGTGCGCCTGGGCCGTCTCCAGCGTATCGGCTTCGTCGCGGTAATAGGCGCACGAATAAACCATGTTGCGGTCCAGAAACAGCGCATAAAAATCGTTCGAGACATCGTAGTGGTACTCAATCGCCGCGCGATCCCGGTCGCGGCTGTGACTGGCCAGCCACTGAAAAGCCCAGGGCAGGCGCTCGCTCATGCTGCGCGCGAGCCCCTCGGCCACCTTGAACACATTCTTGGGACTGCCCTGCACCTGGATATGGCCCTCGACAAATGCCTCACCCAGGCCGTTCAGATTGGGCGCGATGAAGTAGCGCAGCGCCGACGGGCCCGGAATGGTCACCGTCACATTGGGCTCGCCGCAAAAGTCAAAGCGCTTGCCGTTCCACAGCTCGATGCGCAGCGGCACCGTCACCTGTGAGCGAATCTGCGCCACCGTATGCTCAAAGCGTTTTTCGAACAGCATGCCTTCTCCTCCCTTGGGCCATGGCAGGGCGCCGATGGCAGCGCCCATGATCGAAGCAGTGGCACCGGGCTCTGTTGCGATTTATCAAGCACCGGCCGACCACTCCTGCCTACGCTTGCGCAGCACTTCAGCCCACGCCATGTACGAAATCAAATTTCTCAAAGACAAGAACGCCAGCGCGGACAGCGCGCACTCGGATGCGACCGATGCGCTGCCGCAGGACGCGCTGATCATCGTGCCGGTGCAGGCACGCCAGCAACTCGAGTTCATCTTTCTGGACGAAGTCGAACAGGCGCTGCAGCTTGCCACCAGGAGTACGCCGTGAACCCGAAACAGCTTGTCTTTCACGACGCCGCGCGCGACAAGATCCGCCGTGGCGTCGACGCCCTGGCCGAGGCCGTCAAGGTCACGCTGGGCCCGCGCGGGCGCACCGTCATCCTGGAGCGCGAGTTCGGCACGCCGCAGATCGTCAACTCCGGCGTGCTGGTGGCCCGGTCGGTCGAGCTCGAAGACCGTTTCGAGAACATGGGGGCGCAGCTGCTGCGCGAGGTCGCCGCCCGCACCAGCGAAATGGCCGGCGACGGCACCACCACCGCCACGGTGCTGGCGCACGGCATGATTCACGAGGGCTTGCGCTACCTGGCCGGCGGCATGAACCCGATGGACCTCAAGCGCGGCATCGAACTGGCCATCGACAAGGTGGTGGCCGAAATCAAACGCATGGCCAAGCCCTGCGCCACTTCGCAGGAAATCGCCCATGTGGCGGCGATCTCGGCCAACAACGACCGCTCCATCGGCGAGTTGCTGGCCAGCGCCATCGACAAGGTCGGGCGCGAAGGCGCAATTTCGATCGAGGACGGCTCGGGCCTGGTCAGCGTGCTAGAAGTGGTCGAGGGCATGCAGTTCGACCGCGGCTTTCTCTCGCCTTATTTCATCAACAATGCCGAGCGCCAGAGCGCCGTGCTGGAAGACGCCGCCATCCTGCTGTGCGAGGGCCGGCTGGGCTCGCTCAATGACCTGCTGCCGCTGCTCGAAGAAATCGTCAAGGCCGGCCGCCCGCTGCTGGTGATCGCCGAAGACGTGGACAACGATACGCTGGCGGCGCTGGTCATCAACACGATACGCGGCACCCTCAAGACCTGCGCCGTCAAGGCGCCCGGCTTTGGCGACCGGCGCAAGGCCATGGTGCAGGACATCGCAATTCTGACCGGCGGCAAAGTCGTCAGCGACGAGGTCGGGCTGACGTTGGCCAAGGTCACGCTGGCGGATCTGGGGCGCGCCACGCGCGCCGAGATCAGCAAGGAAGGCACAACCCTGATCGGTGGCGCCGGCTCGGCCCAGGCGATCCGCGAGCGCATCGCCACCATCCGCAGGGAGCGCGAGCTCGCCAGCAGCGATTACGACCGCGAGAAGATCGATGAGCGCGCCGCCAAGCTTTCCGGCGGCGTGGCACTGATCAAGGTCGGCGCCGCCACCGAGACCGAACTCAAGGAGCGCAAGCTGCGCGTCGAGGACGCCCTGCACGCGACCCGCGCCGCGGTGGAAGAAGGCATTGTTCCCGGCGGCGGCGTGGCGTTGCTGCGGGCGCGCCGGGTGCTCGACGGCCTGGAAGGCGCCACGCTGGACGAAACCTCGGGCATCCGGCTGGTGGCGCGCGCGCTGGAGGAGCCGCTGCGGCGCATCGTCAGCAACGCCGGCGACGAGCCCTCCGTGATCCTGAACCGGGTGGATGCCGCGAGCGATCCGGCTTTCGGCTACAACGCCGCCACGCGCGCCTATGGCGACCTGCTGCAAATGGGGGTGATCGACCCGGCCAAGGTGACACGGCTGGCACTGCAGAACGCGGCCTCGATTGCGAGCCTGATCCTGACCACCGACTGCATGATTGCCGACGCGCCCAAGGCAAGCAGCGCCGACCTGCCCGCCGGCGCGTCGCCCGCCATGCCTGAATTCTGATCGCCGATGCGGCGGCCCAATCAGGCGGCTACTGTTACTTGACGGGCACCTGATCGGTCACGGCCGGACTGTCGGCGTCGGCCGCCATCTCCAGACAATCGCGACCATTGGCCTTGGCGCGGTACAGCGCAGCGTCGGCACGTTTGAGCAGCATGGAGAAGCTTCGCTGATCCGTGAAACGGGCGGCACCGGCGCTGACGGTGTAGGCAATGCGCTCTTCGCCGAACTGAACCGGACTGGCGCGCACGCTGTCGATGATGCGCTGGCCCAGGGCCCGCCCACCGTCCCGATGCGTGTTGGGCAGCAGCACGGCAAACTCCTCGCCGCCCAGGCGGCCGATCAGGTCGAATTCGCGCAGCACCGAGCGCACCGTGTGCACAAAGCTCTGCAACACGGCGTCGCCCACCGCATGTCCGAACTTGTCATTGATGCCCTTGAAATGGTCCAGGTCCAGCATCAGCACCATGAGCGGCAGCTCGTAGCGGGTGGAGCGGGCCAATTCGTGGTCCGCCATATCCAGAAATTTGCGACGGCTCAGGGCACCGGTCAGGGAATCGACATTGGCCAGCTGCAAACTGGCCAGTTCGGCGGCCTTGAGGTCGGTGACATTCTCGTGGCAGACAACGATGCGCCTGGCGCCACCGTGGATCGGCGTCACCTTCATGCTGAACCAGCACTTGCCGACCGGCGTAAAAAACGGTTTTGCCAGCTTGAAACCCGATGACGCACCGGTCACGACGGTGTCAATGCCGGCCGCTGCGGCCAGCAGCGTCTGCTGCTCGTTGCCAGTCATTCTGGCCAGCACGTCGAGGTAGTTGTCGCCCAGGCATCGCGCACTGGCGGCGGGGGCGCCGGCGGCGGCATATTTCTGCCAGGCGCTGTTGATCTGCAGGATGGTGCCGGTTTCGTCCAGCACCGCGATCTGGGCATCAAGCGCATCGAAAACGTCCTGCTGAAAAACGCTGGCGTCGAGCAGGGCCTGCTCGATCTGTTTGCGGCTGGTGATGTCGGCGTGCGTGCCCAGCAAGCGCAGCGGCCGTCCCTCCGGCGTGCGGCTGACGATGGCGCCACGGGAGAGCACCCACTTCCAGCTGCCATCCTTGCAGCGGCCCCGGTACTCGCTCACATAGCTGGGCGTGGCGCCGTCCAGATAGGCCTGCATATCGCTGGTGACATGCGCCACATCGTCCGGGTGCAGGCGCGCACGCCAGTCTTCCACGCGGTTGCCGTACTCGTGTTCGGCAAAACCATAGAGCTGCTCAAACCGCCTCGAAAAAACCACTTCACCGTTTTGCAGATTCCAGTCCCAGACGCCGTCTCCGGTCGCCTCCAGCGCCAGCTTCCAGCGTTCCTCGCTCGCGCGCAGTCGGGCATCGTGGACGCGGCGCTCGTTGATGTCCACCAGCGCCACATGCCAACCGCTGTCGGGCAGGTAGGGCGCAACCCGCATATTCACGTACTGCACCAGCAGTTCCTTGCTGACCAGCGTTACTTCGGCGCCTTGCACGTCACCGGAAGTGCTGGCGCGCTCCATCAGCGAATTGAACAAGGGCCGGTCGGCATCCGAAACAAAAAGCCCCAATTTGCTGCCCAGCAGGCGCGCGCGCTCGGCGCCGAGCAACTGCGCCGCAGACAGGTTGAGCTTGGTAATGCTGCCCTCGCGGTCGAGCGACAGACTGCCGACCGGCGAAAAATCATAAAGCTCGCTGCTTTGGCTCAGGGCCGCCTCCAGCTTCGCGCGTGCTTCGTTCAGGTGTTCGTTCTGGAGCTCAAGCTCGATCTGGTGGATCTCCAGTTCTTCCAGCAGTTGCTGCGTCTCGGTCGGGCTCAGCGCCTGGGCGTCGCCGACACCATGCAGGCGCAAACGCATCTGCGCCTGCTGGCGCAGTTCGTCGACGCCAAGCGGGTTCTTACGGTAGACCATGCGCCCCATCCGCTGTGCCCGCGTCCGCAGCCAGGGCTGCCAGCCGCGCCTGCGCGCTGTGCAAATCCTGCTCGAGTTGCTTGCTCAGCGTCATGTCCCAGAAGGTGATCACCAGGCCATCGGTCTGGTTGTCATGGGTACGGTAAGGCATCAGGCGAACCCTGAACCAGCGCGCGTCGCTGGCCGGCACGTCACGCTCAAAGAACACCAGGGTGCGCAGCACCTGTTGCGCGTCGGCGATCAGCTCCGGGTAGCGCAGCTCGGACGCAATATCGGTAATCGGTCGTCCAACGTCCGTCGCAATCAGCTTGAAGATGGCGCTGGCCCGGGTCGTAAAACGCCGCACCTTCAAGCCCTCGTCCAGGAACAGCGTGGCGATCTCGGTGCTGTCGAGCAGGTTGCGCATGTCATTGCTGGCACGGGCAAGGTCGGCCAGCTTGGCCTGCAGTTCATGGTTGAGCGTCTGCAGTTCCTCGTTCATCGACTGCAGTTCTTCCCTGGAGGTGGTCAGCTCCTCGTTGCTCGAATGCAGTTCTTCGTTGGCCGACTGCAACTCCTCGTTGGTCGATCTCAGCTCCTCCTGCGAGGTCTGCATCTCCTCGCGCCCGGCCCTGACTTCTTCATGCGCCTGTTGCAGTTCCTGCTCCAGGGCCTGCAGGCGTTGGCTCTCGCCGCTTGACTCGGCTGCGCCGCCACGCGCCCGCCGGCGCAGCGGCGCCGGTACGTCGTAGAACACCAGCAGGGCCATGCCGTGCAATGCGGCTGGCTCACTCAGCGGCTGGATCAGCACATCCACGTAATGGGTTTCGCCATTGCCTGTGATCCTGACCTGCTTGAGCGTGACCAGCGACTGCTCACGCATGGCACGCGGAAACGCTTCGCCCAGCGCCTGGTTCAGCCCGTCGCGCGCCATTGCAAACAGGTTCATGCTCGGTTTGCCGACGGCGGGCTCCAGGTATTTTCCGGTCTTGCCGCTGAAGTACATCATGTCGCCCTGCGGTGCCACCAGCACTGCCGCCGGCGCATAGCGCAGCAGCATCAGGCGGTCAACCTGCAGTTGCAGCGTCGGCGGTGAGAAGGCATCCTTGGCCGCGATCCCACCCCAGGATTTGGGATGACTGTGCGAAAAAGCCGCCGGAAAACCCAACGGCAAGCGCTGCCCTCCGGCCTCAAGGCGGCGGTAAATCTGCGTCTTGCCCGCCAGCGGCGCAAACAGGGTGCTGGCGTCACCAACCGACTCGGCCGCGCCGAGCAACAGAAAACCGCCCGGGTTCAGGCTGTAATGAAACAACTGCACCAGCTTGGCCTGCAAGGCCGGCTCCAGGTAGATCAGCAGATTGCGGCAACTCAGCAAATCAATCTTGATAAAAGGCGCATCGTTGATGATGTTCTGCTGCGCAAACATCAGCATCTCGCGCAGGGCAGCGCCAACCCGAAAGCCGCCGCTTTCTTCATGGAAGAAACGCTTCAGCCGCTGCTCCGACACATTGGCTGCAATCGCACGCGGATAGATGCCCGCGCGCGCGCTTGCGACCGCCTCCTTGTCGAGATCGGAGGCAAAGATCTGGAGCGAATACTGCTGTTGCGGGCGGATCTCGTCCAATGCCTCCCTGAAGACGATGGCCAGCGAGTAAGCCTCCTCGCCGGTGGAACAGGCAGGCATCCAGGCGCGCAGTACGGCGCCGTCGGGGTAGCGCGCCAACAGCGCCGGAATCACCTCGGTCCTGAGCTGCTGCCAGACATCGGTATCGCGAAAGAACTGGGTGACACCGATCAGCAGTTCGTTGAACAGCAGTTCCGATTCCTGCGGGCTCTCACGCAGGTAACGCAGGTAGTCGACCGGTCGCGCCAACTGGTGCAGCGCCATGCGGTGCTCGATGCGCCGCAACAGAACGTTTTTGCGGTACTGCGAAAAATCATGGCCCGACTGGGCGTGCAGCAGGATGATGGCTTTCTCGATAAACCCGGCAGCTATCGCTTCGGGTGAATCGGCCGCAAACGCGCCACCGCCGAGTTGGACGCGCTTGACATAGGCCAGGATGCGCGCAGGCAGCTCTTCTGCTGATGCGACCACGTCGGCAACACCGGCATCGATGGCGCTGCGCGGCATGCTGTCGAACTGGGCGTTTACCGGCGTCTGCACAAAGCAGGCACCAGCGGTCTGCTTGATGGCGCGCAAACCCAGCGTGCCGTCCGAGCCCATGCCCGAGAGGACGACGCCGATGCTGTGCTGCAGACAATCCTGCGCCAGTGACTGGAAGAAGAAATCGATCGGCAGGCGCAGGCCACGCGGCGCCGGCGGCGTGAGCAGGTGCAGCACGCCGTTGAGCAGCGAGAGGTCGCGCCCGGGCGGGATCACATAGACATGATCGGGTTCAACCTGCGTCTGGTCTTGCACCTGTGCCACCGGCATCGGTGTATGGCCTTGCAACAAGCCGACCAGCATGCCCTGGCGATCCGGATCGAGGTGCTGCACGATGACGTAGGCCATGCCGGAGTTGGGCGCAACGTGTGACAGGAATTCCTCCAGTGCCACCAGCCCTCCGGCAGAAGCGCCAATACCGACGATGGGAAAACGCGCGCGCTCAGGCTGTGAAATGCTGCTCTCCAATTAGCCTCCAGCTTTGGTATTTTGAAACAGTTTGCAGTGAGGACTATAGCCTGTTTCCTTGTATTTCTGAATAGAATACTCACTCACGTGTCGACCGCATTTTGCCGCATCATGGATTCCGCGCCGGCAATTTCCTCGGCCGTCGGCCGGTCCACCATGACCGGTATCTGGGCCAGCGTCAGGGTCTTGAGCGCCACGCTGCCGAGAAAGGCGCGCGAGAGGCCACCACGACCGTGCGAGCCCATGAAGATCATGCTGCAGTTCTCGCGTTTGGCCGCCTCCACGATGGCCTGCGCCGTGGCCGAGTTGAAGTCGATGCGCTTGCTCAGGGCCACCCCCATGGCGGCTGCGGTGGACGCCACCAGATCGAGGTAGCGCTCGGCGATGGCACGGCACTGGGTCTGGTAATCGAGTTCGGACGGGTACTCGAACGGGATGCCGCCCACATAGACCGGGTAACGGTAAACCGGTATCGCGTGGAAAGCGACGATGCGCGCCTGCAAGCGCCTGGCGAACTCAACCGCCTTGCAGGCCGCCGCAATCGAGAGCGCCGAGCCATCGGTGGGTACCAGCATGCTCTCAAATTTTGGGTTGCTGCCGCGCTGCAGCGGCACCACATTGTCAACCGGCATGTCCCTTAGCTGCCGTAGCTGCGCAGCGCCTCGTGCGAGAAGATCCTGATTTCGCGGCGATCAACGGCAATGATGCCGAGCCGGCGCAGCGCCGAGAACGCCCGGCTCACCGTTTCCAGTGTGACATTGAGGTAATTGCCGATGTCGCGGCGCGTCATCGGCAGAATGAAGCGGCTGGGCGAATAGCCCATGGCCGCAAAGCGCTCCGACTGGATGCACAGAAAATGGGCCACCCGCACTTCGGACTTGGGCGAGTAGGTCAGCGCATAAGCACTTTGCTCCTGCACGATCTCGCGGCTGATGGCCCAGTAGGCCACGCGCTCGAGGTCATTGCAGCCGCAGTCGGGAACGAACAACTTTTCGGACGGTATCCGGATCAGGTCGCAGTCGGTCAGGGCCACCACTTCGCTGAGGTACTTGCCCTGGCATATGCCGTCCGATCCGAGCAGATCGCCCTTCATTGGAAACGCCACCACATGCTCACCGCCGTCGCCGTGCGTCATCCAGGTCTTGAGGGAACCAAGCCGGACCACGTACAGGCCATCGAAAGGTTGACCCATGCGCAGGGCCGACTGGCCAGCCCGCAGACGCCGGCGCCGGAACAGGCTGGCGTCGTGGGTCTGGCGCACCTGACCGTCGAAGCGCAACAAATCAAGGACTTCCGGAAAACCGGACCAGCGCTCGTCTTTTTCGAGTTTGAGCGCCGATTGGCTGAACGGAGGGCGCCAAGTGTCGGCGCTCAGGTTCGAATCAGCCTGAAAGTTCAACATAGTATTTCCCCTGACCGGACCGCGCGCCCGGAGGGCACCTAATCAATCCTTGGAAATGACTGTAGGTCGCGCCCGCAACGGCGTCTGTAGGGAGTTCTGGACGATTGACGTCAGTAAACCGGGATCACCGCGGCTTGGCGTCCGACGGCGAGTTGGCGTCAATCAGACCGCAATGAACGGCCAACCGGACCAGGGCGGCCAGGTCGGGGACGCCGAGCTTGGCCATCAGACGGCTGCGGTAAGTGGCAACCGTCTTGGGCGACAAATGGAGTTCGAGGCCAATGCGCGCACTCGACTGACCACTGACCACCATGGTGATGATCTGGCGCTCGCGCGGCGACAGTTTGTCCAGGGGGTCAGCCTGTTCGGACTGCATGAAGACATCGAGCGCGAGCCGGGTAACCTCGGGCCCAAGGTGGCGTTTGCCCTGTACCGCCGCCTCGATGGCCGTCATCAGTTCACTGCCGGACGAGCCCTTGAGCACGTACGCGCTGGCCCCCATGCGCAACGCCTCGGCCACGTCGCGCGGCTGTGCCGACATGGTCAGGACCACGCTGCGCGTCGGCAGGTGCCGGCGCTGAATTTCGGCCAGCAGTTCGAAGCCGGAGCGCCCGCCCAGATTGAGGTCGAGCAGCAGCACCTCGGGGCACAGGCGCAACAGGTCAGCCAGGGCTTCGGTCAGGTCAGCCGACTCGCCCTCCACCACGTGACCGCGCGCTTCCAGCATGGCGCGCAGGCCCTCACGCATGATCTGATGGTCATCAACCAAGTAAAGTCGCGTCATTTTTTTGCCGGCCAGTTGAAGTTCACGCGGGTACCGCGGCCCTGGCTGGAGTGGACGCTCACCGTGGCGCCTATCATCTGCGCCCGCTCGTGCATGCCCAGAATGCCCAGATGCCGCTCATTTTTTTCGACCGAGCGCATGATCCCCTCGCCGTCATCCAGCACCGCCAACTCCAATGCCGTGGCGGTGCCTGACAGCCGCACCACGACCGATGGCGAGCCGGAGTGGCGCAAGGCATTCTCGACCGCCTCTCTTGCCACCATGAAGGCGGCATATTCGACTTCAGCCGGCCAGCGCACCTGGGCCGTCTCGGGCGCCACGTGAAAGGCAATATCGACCAGGGGCTGCGTCAGCGCGCGGTTGCGCAGTTCATTGTCCAATGCAGCCGCAAAGCCCTGCTCTTCCAGCAGGGGCGGGCGCAGATCGACCAGCACCTGCCGAACCTGGGCGATGGCCTGGCCGACCATCATGCCCATCTGGCCCTGCAGGCGGACAATGCCGGGAGAAGGCGCCGGCCCCTGCTCGGACTGCAGGGTCAGGATGGTTTCATGCGTCATGCGGATCGCCGCCATGGTCTGACCGAGCTGATCGTGCAGCGTCTGCGCCAGGCTCTTGATGAGCGATCGCTCCTGGGACATGAGTCGCTGCGTCAGTTCGGTCAGCTGCGCCTGCGAACGCTGTGCTTCGGCGTCCAGACGCACGCGCTCGGTAATGTCGCGCAGGCAGGCAATCAGCAACTGCTGTCCCTGCACCTCAAGCTTTGAGATGGTAGCTTCAAGCTCCAGAATCCGGCCATCGGCGCGCAGGCCCTTGACGCGCCGAGCCAGACCCAGGGTGCGACTGATCGTGCCGGACTCAGAAAATTCGCGCATACGCTGCGGATGCGCAGCGCGTGCGCCTGGCGGCAGCAACAAGTTCACGGACTTGCCCAGCATGCTTTCGCGCTTGTGGCCAAAAATGCGCTCGGCACCGGGGTTGAACATCTTGATCCGCCCTTCGACATCGGTGCTGATGATGGCATCGGTGGTGGCGTTGATCACGGCGGCCAGCGTCTGACGCTCCTCCAGCAGGTTCTGTTCCGCCCTGTGCTTGAGGCTGATGTCGCGCAAGTAGACCGTCGTACCGGTCGCCGACGTATAGGCCGTCACCGAAATCCAGGCGTCCAGCGGCGCATAAAAGGCCTCGAAGTTGACGCTCCCGGCCCCGGCCCGCAAGCGCTCATATTCGGTCTGGAAGACGGTGCCGATCGCATCCGGAAATTTCTCCCAGACGCTGGCGCCGAGCAGCTCTTCGCGCCGGCTTCGCAGCATTGCTTCAGCGCGCGCGTTGACGTAAGTGAAGCAGCCATTCTTGTCCAGCATCAAGAAGGCGTCAGAAATATTTTCCAGCGTTTTCGCCAGCAGTTGCTCACCCTCGCGCTGCTTCTGCTCCGCCGAGAAACTGCTGGTCCGGTCAAGCACCATCACCATGCGCGCCGCGACGCTGCCCAGCGTCAGGTCCTGGGTCACGATTTCGACATTGAGCACGGCGCCGCTGCGGTGGCGGTGGTTCCAGCTGCGCTGCGCCACCCGCGCCAGCAAGGGCAGTTTGAGGTTTTCATAGACCTTGGTCACATCCTCTGGCGGATGCAGATCGGTCAGACTCAGATCGAGAAACTCCTGCGCGCTGTAGCCATACAAGGCCTGCGCCGCGTGATTGGCGGCCAGCAGGCGCAGGGACTGCACGTCGTAAAGCCACATCGGCAGCGGATTGTGCTCAAAGACGCGCCGGTAACTGGCGTCAATACCTTCGAACAGATTTTGGGCAAGCGTGTCCATGTACCTTTTTTGGTCAGTGACAACCTGGTCGGCTGGCTATTTTCATGGAGAACTCCCTCGATGCTGGCAATCATAGCAATTGTGACGACGATGCTACCGGAGGAAAGTCCGAGCGTAAAGGGGCTAATACCCTGAACGCTGGCCCCAATTGAAACGACTTTGCGACTTATCAAGCGCAGCGGCAGCAAGGCACGCCCCCCCGGGGGCAGGGAGCCACATGCAGCGGGGAGCGTGGGGGCAACGTTTCACCGCCGGGCCGCCCCAAGGTGAAACAGCCCCCTCGGGGGCAGGGAGCCACACGCAGTGGGCGACCGTGGGGGCAACATCCCTATCTGCTACCCTTGCAGCAATGTCGAATCAACCCCGCACTGCCATGCCGCCCGGCCTGACCATTCTGGTTCTGTCACTGCTGCTGGGCCTGCAACCGATCACCACCGATCTGTACCTGCCGGCGCTGCCGGCGCTGACCACGGGCTTCGGCGCGACCATGACGCAGGCGCAACTGACCCTGACCGCCCTGCTGCTGGCCTTTGGCCTGTCGCAACTGGTCTGGGGCCCGCTGTCGGATCGCTTTGGCCGGCGCCCCATCCTGCTGATCGGCATGAGCGCCTATGTGCTGGCCTCCATCGCCAGCACGCTGGCCCCGACGATGAGCCTGTTGATCATCTGGCGCACCGTGCAGGGCGCTGCCATGGGAGCCGGCGTGATGTGCGCGCGCGCCATCGTGCGTGACCTGTACACGCCAGCGCAGGGTGCGCGCGCCATGTCCAAGGCGCTCAGCGGACTGGGTGTGACCGCCTGCCTGAGCGCGCCGCTCGGTGGCCTGCTGTCCGACCTGTTCAACTGGCGCATCGCGCTGCTGGCGCTGACCCTTTTCGGCGCGGTCTGCCTGGCCCTGATTGCGCTGCGCTTCGAGGAAACCGTGCAGCAGCGCAATCCGCGCGCGCTGCAGCCCGCCACACTCTGGCGCACCTGGCTGACGATTCTGCGCAACCCCACGTTCTGGGCCTTCTCGGCCCTGTCGGGCGCGTCCTACGGCGGCCTGTTCACCTTTCTGGCCTCGGGTTCCTTCGTCTTCATCCAGGTGCTGGGCCTGAGCAAGACCGAATACGGAATGGTGATGTTCTTCAATTCACTGGCCTACATCGCCGGCACCTTCGGCTGCCGCTGGCTGCTCGCGCGCCTGGGCGTGCGCCGCACGGTGGCCATCGCCGGCGTCATGACCTTGTGTGGCGGCAGCCTGATGGGCGTGCTGGCCATGGCCGGTTGGCACTCACCCTGGGCCATCATGCTGCCGCAAATCGTGTTCATGATCGGCCACGGCATCCACCAGCCCTGCGGCCAGAGCGGCGCGGTGGGGCCCTTTCCGCAGGCAGCGGGCGCGGCCTCGGCCCTGAACGGCTTCATCATGATGCTGCTGGCCTTTGTCGTCGGCAACTGGCTCGGCAGCCACATGGACGGCAGCGTGTTCCCGCTGGTCTACGGCATCTGGTTCTGGAGCGTGCTGATCGCCCTGACCGCCTGGACCCTGGTGCAAAAATATGGAGACGCCGGTGGCCAATGAAGCAGCATTGAAATACATTGCTGTCGCGGGGCCGACCGCCTCGGGCAAGACCGCAGCGGCTCTGGCCATCGCGCGCGAACACGCGGTCGAGATCATCAGTGTCGACTCGGCCTTGGTCTACCGTGGCATGGACATCGGCACTGCCAAACCGAGCGCAAGCGAACTGGCCAGCGTGCGCCACCACCTGATCGACATCCGCGACCCGCTGCAAGCCTATAGCGCCGCCGAGTTCGTGACCGACGCGCAGCAACTGATGGCCGACATCCACGCGCGCGGCAAATTGCCATTGCTGGTTGGCGGCACCATGCTGTACTTCAAGGCGCTGATGGTCGGCATGGACGCCATGCCCAAAGCCGACCCGGCCCTGCGCGCCGCCATTGAAGCACAAGCGCGCACCCAGGGCTGGGCCGCGCTGCACGCCGAACTGGCGCGGGTCGACCCCGTTACCGCGCAGCGTCTGCACCCGGCCGACTCGCAGCGCATCCAGCGTGCGCTCGAGGTGTTTCGCGCCAGCGGTCAGCCACTCTCCAGCTTTCACAGCACGCACGCCCGGGCGGCCGCTGCGGATGGCGACACGGTGACTGGTTCCTTGCTGATCTCGCTTGAGCCGGCCGACCGCGCCTGGCTGCACCAGCGCATCGCCCAGCGCTTTGACGCCATGCTGGAAGCCGGCCTGATTGGCGAGGTCAAGGGCTTGCGCGCACGCGGCGACCTGCACGCCGACCTGCCCTCGATGCGCTGCGTCGGCTACCGCCAGAGCTGGGAGGCGCTCGACGGCCAGTGGCCAATGGCCGAGTTGCGCGACAAGGGCATCTTCGCCACGCGCCAACTCGCCAAGCGTCAGTTGACCTGGCTGCGCTCCATGCCGCAACGCCAGACCGTGGCCTGCGACGCGCCCGATGCGCTGGCGCAGGTGCTGGCGCGCGTGCGCGCCTTTGTCACGGATCAGCCATGAGCCTGGTCATCACTGATCTGGCCAAGCGCTACGGCGAGGTCGCGGTGTTCAGCCATGTTTCACTGACGGTTGCTGACGGCGAGTTTGTTGCCATCGTCGGCGAATCCGGCGTTGGCAAGTCGACCCTGCTCAACTGCATGGCCGGCCTGGACAGCTGGGACAGCGGCAGCGTGCTGCTCGACGGCCAGGACCTGGGTCGCCTGAACGACGAGCAGAAGGCACGGCTGCGGCGCGAGAAGACCGGCTTTGTGTTTCAGGCTTTTCATGTGCTGCCGCATCTGGACGTGGCACAGAACGTGGCGCTGCCCTTGCTGCTGCTGGGCCAGCACGACGCGGCGCGGGTGCAGGCCATGCTTGATGCCGTGGGCCTGAGCGGTCTGGGTGGACGCCTGCCACAGCAACTCAGCGGCGGGCAGTTGCAGCGCGTGGCGATTGCGCGCGCGCTGGTGCACCGCCCCAGCCTGCTGCTGGCCGACGAGCCGACCGGCAACCTCGACCCCACGACAGCGGCAAGGGTGATGGACGCGCTGATCGCGCAGAGCCGCCAGCACGGTGCCTCGCTGGTGCTGGTCACGCACTCCGAAGCCGCCGCCAGCCGCGCCGACCGCGTGCTGCACCTGAGGGCCGACGGTCTGGCGTCAGCGGCTGTAGCGCTCCAGCCCAACAACCCCGATCTTTTGCAGACCCAGGCGCTGTGAGGCGCTGAGCACGGCGGCCAGCGTGTCGTACCTGGCCTGCGGATGCGAGCGGATATGGATCTCGGGCTGCTCCCCCAACTGAGCGGCGGCCTGCAGGCGCTGCTCCAGCATGGAGCGATCGGCCAGCGGCTCGCCGTTCCATACGAGCACGTTGTTCTCCATGACCTCAATCTGCACGATCAGCGGCTCGCTTCGGGTATGCGGCGGCACGGCGCCGGGCAACTCCATGTTGACCGAATGCAGGCGGATCGGAATCGTGATGATGATCATCACCAGCAGCACCAGCAGGACGTCGATCAGCGGCGTGATGTTCATGCTGGCGCTGAGTTCGGGCTCGGCCGCGTCGAGTGCTTCGTCGAAATCAATGGCCATGTTCGGGTGCCTCCGTGACAAAGCCGATGCGCGCGATGCCGGCCTGCTGCGCCGCCGCCAGCACGCGCGCCACCGCCTCGAAGTCGGCACGCGCATCGCCGCGGATATGGACTTCGGGCTGCGGTGTTCGTGGCGCGATCTGGTTCAACTTATCGGCCAGGCTTTGCGCATCGGCCAGCCGGGCGTCGAACCAGTAGATCGCGCCGGCCGCGTCGACCGAAATCAGCACCGTCTCGGGCTGGCTTTGCTGCAAACTGCTGGCCTGGCGCGGTAGGCGCACGGCGACCGAGGTGTTGATGACCGGGATGGTGATCAGGAAAATGATCAGCAGCACCAGCATCACATCGACCAGCGGCGTGGTGTTGATCTCCGACAGATCGGCGTCCTCGTCCGGCGCCTCCGGGTAGCTGATGGCCATGGTTCAGGCGCTGCGGTTGGTGGCGGGCTGGAGCTTGTCGATTTCTTCCAGCAGTTGCGTGTGCAGTTCCGAGCCAAAGCCCTTGACCGCGTGCAGCAACACCCGGTTGCGCCGCACCAGCCAGTTGTAGCCCAGCACCGCCGGCACGGCAACCGCCAGACCGAGGGCTGTCATGATCAGCGCCTCGCCGACCGGGCCCGCCACCTTGTCGATCGAGGCCTGGCCCGAAACGCCGATCGTCACCAGCGCGTTGTAAATGCCCCAGACGGTTCCGAACAGGCCGACAAAGGGCGCCGTCGAACCGACCGTGGCCAGCACCGAGAGTCCTTCCTGGCTGCGCATCTGCAGGCTGGCGACCGACTGCACGATGTCCTGACTGAGCCAGGTTCCGAGATCAAGCTGACGCGCCAGACCGGTGTGCCGGCGCGCCGCCTGCAGCGCCGACTCGACCATCGCACGCAGCGGACTCAGAGGCGCCAGCGCATCGCTGCGCCGGTGCAGCGGGTCGGAACCGGCAAAGACCTTTCGGGCGGCCCGCAATTGCGCGTTGAGCTGACGCTGCGCCAACCATTTCGCAATGATGAAGTACCAGCTCAGGATCGACATCAGCGCCAGGATGACGAGCGTGGCGCGCGCCACCCAATCGCCCTGCAGCCAGACCGAGCGCAGGCCGTAGGGATTGAGCACGGCCTCAGTGGCCGGTGGCACGATGGCCGCAGCGCCGGTCTGCGCCTGCGCCAGGCCGGCGGCGAGCAGGCCCGACAACAGCAGCGCAAAGCACAGAGCGGGTAAAACACGGCGCGAAGAATGAAGGGATTGGGTCATGGTGTCTTCCTGAAAAATTGGCTTCGTGATTTGCTTCGTTGTTCGGTGGCTGCAATCGCCTATTTGCATTTGCCGCGGGCCGCCGCAATCGGAATGCTGATGATTGAAAACAGTGTGCCGCTCGCATCGGGGCGGATGCAATCGGGTAGCTCGGCCTCGGCCACGCCCTCGGCCAAGCGGTCACGCGACCGGCCGCCATTGAGTTGTTCGTTGGCCATCTCGGAGAGACTGCGCTGGCGCGGCGCGTTCCTCATGACATTGGGGTAGAGATTGAGCGCTGGCGCGGCGGCGGCCGAGCCCGCGGGGGCCGCTCGGGCCGGCGCCGGCGTTGCGGGCGATGCGGCGCCAGGCGCGGCTTCGACCGGCGTGATGGCGGCCGGCCGCACGGGTGCTGGTGCTGGTGCCGGGGTTGGTGCCGGGGTTGGCGCGGGTGCAGGTGCAGGTGCAGGTGCCGGCGCCGGGGTTGGCGCGGGTGCGGGAGTCGGCGTCGGCGCGACCTCGGGCACGGGTGTCGGTGCCGGTATTGGAACCGGTACCGGAACTGGTGTTGGTGCGGGTTCCGGCTTGGGCATCGGAGCCGGTACCGGCGCGGGTTCTGGCACTGGCGCGGGCGGCGGCGGAACCGGCGCTGGCGGTTCAGGCCGCAGCACCTCACGCGGAGGCGGCAGCGGCACTGGCAGCGGCACGATCATCTGCAGCTTGACCTCAACCGGCTTCTCGGGCTGCAGCTCGATCGCTTGCGGCTTGAGCACCGGCGGCGGCAGGGGCGGCGCCGGTGTCACCTCCTGGGTGACCGGTAGCGGCAAAGGTTTCGGCGGACTGACAGGCGCCGGGGCTTTTTCCACCGGCAAGGTGATCGGTGCCAGGTAGCGCACCACCGTGCGCATCGTCTGCACCATGGGCGCGGACTGCAGCGCCAGCCACAGCAAAGCCAGGTGCAGCGCAGCCGTGCTGAGCAACGCGGCGCGGGAAACGCGGGAGGGATGAGGAATTGGCAAGGAGGAACCCAGCATCACGGTGGCGCACATCTTACCGCCTACACTGCGCAGCATACCCATGATTGACCTGCTGAAAACCTTTTCCTGGCAAGAGCTGCGCCACCACCCCTGGCGCAACGCGGCAGCGGCGCTGGCAGTGATGCTCGGCGTGGCGCTGGCGTTCTCGGTGCACCTGATCAATGCCTCGGCGCTCGATGAATTCTCCAAGGCCGTGCGCTCGGTCGGCGGCCAGCCTGACCTGGAACTGCGCGCCGTGCAGGGCACGTTCGACGAGGCGCTGTACGCCCGCGTTGCCGGCAACACGCAAGTGGCGCTGGCCTCGCCGGTGCTTGAAGTCAGCACCTATGCGCTGAGCGAGTCGGGCGAACGCGTGCCGCTGCGTCTGGTCGGCGTCGATGCCTTGCTGGTGGCCGGCGTGGCGCCGGCGTTGATGCCGCAGCCCGAGCGTGGGGCTGATCGCATGGCGCTGTTCGCACCCGATACCGTCTTTCTCAACAACGCGGCGCGCCAGCGACTCGGTGGCGCGCGCGTGCAAGTGCAAAGCGCGCAGCAGATCAAGACCGTCAGCGTCACCGGCAGCGTCAGCGCCGCTGGTGGCGCGCTGGCGGTGATGGACATCGCCGCCGCGCAAGACCTGCTGGGTCGCCACGGTCAGCTCACCCGCATCGACCTGCGCCTGCAGGTCGGCGTCGACCGCGCAGCTTTCATGCGCGCCCTGCAAGGCGCAGCCGACTGGCCGGCCGGCGTGACGCTGACCGAACCGGGCGACGCGCTGGCGCAGGTCAGCAATATGTCGCGCGCCTACCGCGTCAACCTCAGCGTGCTGGCCTTGGTGGCCTTGTTTACCGGCGCATTTCTGGTGTTCTCGGTGCTGTCGCTGAGCGTGGCCAAGCGCACGCAGCAGTTCGCACTGCTCGGCGTGCTGGGCCTGAGTGCGCGGGACCGTTTGCGTCTCGTGCTATGGGAGTCGCTGGCGCTCGGTCTGGTCGGCAGCGCAGCGGGCATCGCCCTGGGCACGGCGCTGGCGGCGCTGGCGCTGCAACTGCTGGGCGGCGACCTCGGCGGCGGCTACTTTGCCGGTGTCGCGCCGCGCCTGCAATGGGATGGCCTGGCGGCAAGCGGCTACGGCCTGCTCGGCGTGGCCGCCGCACTGGCCGGCGGCTGGTGGCCGGCACGCCAGGCGCAGCGACTGGCGCCGGCCCTGGCGCTCAAGGGCCTGGGTGCCGACGGCGTGTCACGGCGCAGCCACTGGCTCAGTCTGCTGCTGCTCGCAGCCAGCGCCCTGCTTGCACTGGCACCAGCGGTCTTTGAGATCCCGCTGGCCGCCTACCTTTCAATTGGCCTGCTGCTGGTGGGCGGCATCACCGCCCTGCCCTGGCTCATCGGCCTGCTGCTGAACCGGATCGCACCGCTGCTGGCGCGTCAGGCCCTGCCGCTGCTGGCGGTGGAGCGCGCGCGACGCGTGCGCGAAAGCGCGGCGGTGGCCGTCAGCGGTGTCGTGGCCTCGCTGAGTCTGGCGGTGGCGCTGACCGTGATGGTGGCGAGTTTTCGCGAGTCCATGCTGCTCTGGCTGGACCAGGTGCTGCCGGCCGATGTCTACGTGCGCAGCGCGCGCAACCTGGGCGCCAGCGACACCGTTTACTTCAGCCCGGAATTTGTGCAGGCCAGCGCACAAGTGGCCGGTGTGCAGCGCGTGCAAGCGCTGCGCCAGCTCTCGGTGCTGCTCGATCCGGCACGCCCGGCCGTGGCCCTGATCGCGCGCGACCTGAGCGAGCCGGCGCGCATGCTGCCGCTGGTGGGCGAGCCGCTGCCGGTACCAAACGGACAGATCGGCATCTATGTCAGCGAAGCCATGCTGGACCTGCACGGCGCGCGCGCCGGTCAGGTCTTCGCGCCACTGGCAAGCGCCTTCAAGGCAATGGCCTCGGCACAGACCGGCACGCCGGTCTTCTATGTGGCCGGCGTCTGGCGCGACTACGCGCACCAGAGCGGCGCCATCGCCATCGACAAGCCAATCTTCGAAAAGCTCAGCGGCGACCAGCGCGCCAACGACCTGGCGTTCTGGCTCGACGCGCAGGCCGACAGCGCGGGCGTGCAGCAGAAGCTGCGCCAACTCGCCGACGCGCAGTCAGCCGGCGCCGGCGCTTTGCTCGAATTTGGCACCACGCGCCAGATTCGCGCCACCTCGATGCGCATCTTTGACCGCAGTTTTGCCGTCACCTACTGGCTGCAGGCGATCGCCATCGGCATCGGCCTGTTCGGCGTGGCGGCGAGCTTCAGCGCGCAGGTGCTGGCGCGGCGCAAGGAGTTCGGCCTGCTGGTGCACCTGGGCCTGACGCGCCGCCAAATCCTCAGCGTGGTGGCGCTCGAAGGCGCTGCCTGGACCAGCCTGGGCGCGATCGCCGGCCTGGGCCTGGGCCTGTTGGTGGCGCTGGTGCTGGTTGATGTCGTCAACCCGCAAAGCTTTCACTGGACCATGGACCTGCTGCTGCCCTGGCGCCGCCTGCTGGCGCTGTGCCTGGCGGTGGTCGCGGCCGGCACCGTCACGGCCTGGCTGGCCGGACGCGCCGCGGCCGGCCGGGACGCGGTGCTGGCAGTGAAAGAGGATTGGTAGCGCGCTGTGCTGCCGCGCTAACCCAGCCAGGCGTGCCGCGTCAGCCAGCGCCCAAGCTCGTTGTCGTTGGCCAGGCCGAGTTTGGCAAACAGGCTGGCCCGGTGGGTCTCGACCGAACGGGGGCTGCAGGCTGGAATCAGCAGACGGGCAATCTCTTTGTTGGACTGGCCCAGGCCCACCTGGCGCGCCACCTCGCGCTCCCGTGGCGTCAGATCGCTCCAGCGTGTCAGCGCATCGGCGCGCGCCTGCGCCTCGGCCAGCGCCAGGGGCAGTTTCTCCAGCAACTGCTGGGTATCGGGCTTGACCACCCAGTCGAACGCCCCCAGGCGCACCGCTTCAAGCGCCATCGGAATCGTGCCGTGCCCTGACAGAAACAGCACCACCAGCGCACTTCGGCGCATCTGCAGTTGCTCGAGCACCGCCAGCCCACTCATGCCGCCCATGCGCAAATCCAGAATCACACAGCCCACCTGGCGCACATCGAGCGCCTGCAAGAAACTCTCGCCCGAGTCAAACCCGCGCACCGCCATGCCCTGTGAAAACAGCAACAGCAGCAGCGAGCGCCGCAAGGCTTCGTCATCGTCCACCACGTACAGGGTCAAGGCTGTTTCATTCATACGCTCAGCGCCAGGGTAAAGCTAAAGACCGCACCGCCACCCAAACGGTTGGCCACGGTCAGGTGTCCGCCGTGGGCTTCCACGATGGAGCGACAGATATTCAGGCCCAGCCCCAGCCCTTCTGGCTTGGTGCTGAAGAACGGCGAAAACACCTGCTCCAGCAAGGCCTGCGGCACGCCAGGCCCGACATCGCCCACCTGAATCTGCAGCGCCCGCTCCTGCAACTGCGTCCTGATGTCGATCACGCGCTGTGCCACGGGCAGATCCTGCATCGCCTGCGCCGCGTTCTGCAGCAGGTTGATCAGCACCTGCTCCAGCAGCACGCGGTTGCCGCGCACCGGCGGCAAGGCAGCGCTCAGGTGCTGCGTCACCGTGATTGACTGGCGCTCCAGTTCCGACCGCAGCAGCGCCAGCGAATGCGTGATCACCGCATGCACGTCGCAGGCTTCGTAAGCGCCACGGCGCGGATTGATGAAGCCCCGCACGCGCCGCACAATCTCGCTGGCCCGCTGCGACTGCTCAACCATGTCGTCCAGCGCCGCCACCAGCACCGTCATTTGCGCTTGGGCCGCGATGGTGCGTGCGGCCACCGCGAAATTTGACAAGGCCATCAGGGGCTGATTGAGCTCATGCGCCAGCGTCGAGGCCATCTCACCGACACTGGCCAGACGCGCGCTGCGCTGCAATTGGCGCTCCTGTTCATGCTGGCGGTCCTCGGCCTGCTTTTGCGCGGTGATGTCCACCACCGAACTCATCCAGCCCTGATTCCTGCCCTGGGCGTCGATCAGGGGCGCGGTATAGACCCGGGTGATCACATCGTGCCCGGCGCGGTGGCGTATGCGCGACTCAAAGCCGTAAGGGCGGGCCTCGGTGGCCATGGAGGCCTCGCGGTCGCGCCGATAGCTCTCCAACTCATCCGGATGCCAATACGGATAGGGTGGCGCACAGCCCAGAATTTCATCGGCGCGGTAACCCACCATGTCGCAAAACGCGCGGTTGACGTAAATGATGCGGCCCTGCGGATCGCGTGCGCGCATGCCCACCAGCAAGGCGTCCTCCATCGCCTTGCGAAACGCCTGCGCCTGCTCCAGATCAAGGGTGCGCTCCTGCACCCGGCGTTCGAGTTCCTGCTTGGCCTGGCGCTGCTCGGCGTAGCGGCGTTCATGCAAACGCCAGTACAGACCAGCCAGCAGCAACACCGCCGCCAGCAAGGTGGCCAGCGCCAGCGCCTCAACCCTGGCCTGTGCGACGCCCTTGAGGTCCCCGGTGACCACCAGCGTCCAGCCCAGATCGGGCAGAACCGTCTCCAGCGCCAGAAAGCTTCGGGGCTGCGACTTGACCTGCGTGTGCAACTCGTAGCGGGTGGCAGCGTCCAGAGGCCGCAGCCGCCACGGCAAGCGCGGGTAACCAGCACGCGCGCCATATTGGCCGTTCTGTGACAACCAGTCCAGATCGGTCCGGGTCAGTGGCGAGCGGCTCTGGTACAGCCACTCCGACTCCGAACTCAGAAACACGATGCCCCGGCTGTCGAGCAACAGCAGCGGATCAGGGCTGGCAGACCAGGATCGCTCCAGGGCATCAAAGCTCACCTTGACCACCATCACGCCCAGTACCTCGGCGCCATGGCGCACCGGCTCGGCAATAAAAAACCCCGGCGTGCCGGTGGTCAGTCCAACGCCGTAAAAGTAACTGGGCTGGCCCTGCAAGGCTTGCTGGAAATAGGGACGCTGACGATAAGTCTGCCCCACGAAGCTGCCCGCCGTATTCCAGTTGCTCGATGCCAAGGTCACACCACCGGCATCCATCACAAAGAGCGCGGCGGAATCGGTGCGCTCCTTGAATTCGGTCAGATAACGGTTGACCCGCTTGACGAGATTCTGATCCTGCGGATGCGCCAGCAAGTCCAGCACATCCGGATGACGCGCTGCGGCATAGGGCAGAAAACCATGTTTTTCCGATACCCCCTCCAAGCCCATCACAGTCGATTGCGCGACCTGCTGCAAAGCCTGAATGCGGCTGTGCAGTTCCCGTCGTTCAGCCCATTGCCCCGCCAGAAAGATCGCCATCCCCACGCCCAGCGCGAGCAGACCCCAGCGCAACCAGGGCTGCCGGAAAAAACGACGCAGCAGGGACAGGGACAGGGATTTCACCGCAGGCAGGCAATCAACAGACAGGACAACACGGGGCCAACGATAGCGCAATCCGGCATCGTGCGGCAGCGCGCGCCGCGTTTCTGCGTATTTCTACGCAGAAGCGGGAGGCGAATCGCACGGATGCGCGAATCGCGCCGGCTTTCGATACTACGCAGCACAAAGGAGTAACTGATCATGAAACAAGAATCCTCCATCCGGGCCGGTTCAGCCCTGCTGGCAATCGCCATCACGCTGGCCATCTGGTTCCTGATCCCGGTTCCAGTCGGGGTCACACCGGCAGCCTGGCATTTGCTGGCGCTGTTCATCGGCACCATCGCTGCCATCATCGGCAAAGCCATGCCCATTGGTGCGCTGGCGATGATTGCCATCGCACTGGTGGCGATCACCGGCGTGACCAACAACAAGCCGGCCTTGGCCATCACCGATGCCCTGAGCGGTTTCTCCAACACCCTGATCTGGCTGATCGGCCTGTCGATCATGATTTCGCGCGGCCTGATCAAGACCGGTCTGGGTTCGCGCATCGGCTATTTCTTCATCCGCCTGTTCGGCAAGAAGACGCTCGGGATCGGCTACGCGCTGGGCCTGTCGGAACTGGTGCTGGCGCCGGTCACGCCAAGCAATACCGCGCGCGGCGGCGGCATCATGCATCCGATCATGCGCTCCATCGCCATCAGCTTCGACTCGACCCCCGAGCAGGGCACGCAGGGCCGCATCGGTCGCTACCTGGCCCTGGTCAATTACCACGCCAATCCGATCACCTCGGCCATGTTCATCACCGCCACCGCGCCCAATCCGCTGGTGGTCAAGTTTGTGGCTGAAGCCACGGGCGCACAGATCACGCTGACCTGGACCACCTGGGCCCTGGCCATGCTGCTGCCCGGGCTGACCGCCATGTTGTTGATGCCACTGGTGCTGTACTGGTTGGCACCACCCGAAATCAAGGACACGCCGCAGGCCCGCCAGTTTGCGCAGGAGCGCTTGACCGAACTGGGGCCGATCAAGACCAGCGAAAAAATTCTGCTGGCGGTGTTCGCCCTGCTGCTGCTGCTGTGGGCCGGGGTGCCCGCCTTGGTGCTGGGTGCAAGCTATGAGGTGGATGCCACCGCCGCCGCTGCCATCGGTTTGGCCTTGCTGCTGGTCAGCGGCGTGCTGGACTGGGACGATGTGCTCAAGGAAAAAGGGGCCTGGGACACCATCACCTGGTTCTCGGCGCTGGTCATGATGGCCACCTTTCTGAACAAGCTCGGCCTGATCACCTGGTTCTCCAAGGCGGTTCAATCCGGCATCCTCAGCCTGGGTCTGGGTTGGGTTGGTGCCGTGGCGCTGCTGACGCTGGTGTACCTGTATGCACACTATTTCTTTGCCAGCACCACCGCACACATCACCGCCATGTTCGGCGCCTTCTTCGCCGCCGGCATCGCGCTGGGAGCGCCCGCCATGCCGTTTGCCCTGTTGCTGGCCGCGGCTTCGTCGATCATGATGACCCTGACACACTACGCAACCGGAACCTCGCCCATCGTCTTCGGCTCAGGCTATGTCACGCTGGGCCATTGGTGGAAGATTGGCTTTGTGATGAGTCTGGTCAACCTGGCTGTTTGGATATTGGTTGGTGGTATCTGGTGGAAGGTCTTGGGCTATTGGTGAGTGCCTGAGCAGCCATGCGCTGCGCCAATGCGACCAGCGCGGCGTCACTGCCCGCCGGTCCCAGCAAGGACAGGCCCAGCGGTGCCCCATCGCGACTGGCCAGCGGCATGCTCAGTTGCGGGAACCCGCTCAGGCCCGCGATGCACAGCATCTGGATGGCGCGGTTGCGGTAGTCTTCAAGACTGCTTTCCGGGGCGCTGCGCAGCGGGGCAATGTCCGGCATGGTCGGCATCAGCAGCACGCCATCGGTGCCCAGCAATTGAGCGAGATGGGAGCGAAACCGCTGCCGAAAATCACGCGCCGCCAGCACCTGCACATCGCTCACGGCGCGTGACCAGGCAAAGCGATCCACCACACCGGGCCCAAGCGAGGGCGCGTAGCGCTCAATCATCGGCCCGTCGGTCAACCAGGCTTCACGCCCTTGCAGGTAGCGAAAGTTCCAGTACATGGCGTCGAAAGAATCGAGCACGACATTGACCGACTGCGCGCTACCGAGTGTGCCTTGCGCCAGATCGGACGACTCTTTCAGCGCCTGTGTTACGGCGGGGTCCAGCAGGGCCCAGACATCGCTCGGCCACAGCAAGCGCACCGGGTCGGGCAAGGCCTGCGGGTCGCTGCCGAGCAGCACCCCGGCGACCCGGGCAAAAGTCTGGACGTCGCGGGAAAACCAGCCGCAGGTGTCGAAGCTGGGTGCGAGGTCGAGCGCCCCTTGCAGACTGATGCGCCCCTGTGTCGGGCGCAAGCCGAACAGGCCACAGTGATTGGCTGGCGCGCGCACCGAGCCACCGGTATCGGTGCCCAGCGCAAAGTCGCACAAGCCGGAAGAAACCGCCGACGCCGAGCCAGAGGACGAGCCGCCGGTGATGCGATCGGGGGCCGCACCATTGATCGGCGCACCAAAATGCGCGTTGTTGCCGTTCATCGAAAACGCCAGTTCATCGGTCACGGTCTTGCCAACCCAGCGGGCGCCAGCATCGAGCAGCTTCTGAACCGTGGGCGCGGTGTGCGTCTTGATGCCCGACAACGCCAGCAGCGTCGGGCTGCCGCCGCCGGTCGGGTAACCCGCCACATCGAACAGGTCTTTCACGGCGAAGCGCAAATCCGCCAGCGGCCCGCTCGCAGCGCTGGGCACGCAGACGTCTGGATAGGGAACAAAAGCGTGGGCAGGGTCGTGCAGTGGCATGGCAGGCATCCGTTGGTAAGTGTTGCGTTCAGGTGGGCAGCGCAGGCGTGCTGCTGGCTGTGACATCGGTATGGAAGCAGCTGGCGCGATGCCCCGGCGCGATCGTGATCACGCTGGGCTGGCTAACGCGGCAGGTCTGCGTTGCCAAACTGCAGCGCTCAGCAAAGGAACAGCCCGGTGGCAGCGCCGACAGGTCGGGCGGTGCACCGCCGATCGTGACCAGGCGCGTGCCGCGTGTCATCGCACCATGGGCGCGGCTCTTGAGCAAAGCAATCGTATAAGGGTGGCGCGGGGCGCGGATCAATTCGCGCGCCGTGCCCTCTTCGACGATGCGCCCGGCATACATCACGGCAATGCGGTCCGCCACTTCGACGGCGGCGCCGATGTCATGCGTGACGAACAGCACCGACAGGCCGAGATCACGCTGCAGCTCGCGCAGCAGCAGCAGAATCTGGATTTGCACGGTGGCATCGAGCGCCGTGGTGGGCTCGTCGGCCAGCAGCAGTTGCGGGCGACAGGCCAGGGCCAGCGCGATCATGGCGCGCTGGCGCATGCCCCCCGAGAGTTCGTGCGGATAAGCCAGCAGGCGTCGCTCGGGGCTCGGGATGCGCACGCGCTCAAACAGTTCCAGCGCCCGCTCACGCGCCTGCGCCACGGTGACCGGTTCGTGCCGGCGAATGGCCTCAATGATCTGCGCGCCGACCGAATACACCGGGTCCATCGCCAGCAAAGGTTCCTGGAAAATCATCGAGGCCACCTTGCCCCGGTAATCCATGAGTTCGCTGTGCGAGAGGGCCAGCACATCGCGACCGGCGACGCGAACCTGCCCGCCAATCACGGTGCGCCGAGCCGGGTGCAGCCGAAGCAGCGTGCGCAGGGTCACGCTCTTGCCGGAGCCCGATTCACCGATCAGCGCCACCACTTCACCGCGCCCGACGTCAAGATTGACACCGCTGACCGCATGCACGGGTTTGCGCCCACCGGAAAAGGTGACGCTGAGATCGCGCAAGCTCACCATCGGCGCATTGGCGGGGGCTTCAAGGGGCGAATCAAGCATGGGGTTATCAAGGGCAGGTGAAAACGATGGCAGTTCAGGCTGCCCGCACCAGCGGCATGGCCCTGGAGTGCGCGCTACCGGGTTCGTAGATCAGGCAACTGACGGCCTGCTGCAGTCCTGCTGCCACCGGACTGGGGACACGCTGGCTGCACACGCTTTCTGCCTGCGCGCAGCGCGGATGAAAGCGGCAACCCGAGGGTGGGTTGATCGGGTTCGGCGGATCGCCCGCGAGCGCCACCTCTTCAGTGCGGTGATCGGGGTCCATCGAGGGCATGGACGAGAGCAGCGCGCGCGTGTACGGATGGGCCGGCGCGTCGTAGAGTTCACTCGCCGGGCCGATTTCGGCCACCTGCCCCAGGTACATCACCATGACGCGGTCGCTCATGTAGCGCACCACGTTGAGGTCATGGCTGATGAAGACGTAGGTCAGGTCAAACTCGGCCTTGAGGTCGAGCAGCAGATTGAGCACCTGCGCCTCAACCGACTTGTCGAGCGCCGACACCGCCTCGTCCAGAATCACCATGCGCGGTTGCAGTGCGAGCGCGCGCGCGATGTTGACGCGCTGGCGCTGACCGCCCGAGAGCTCGTGCGGATAGCGTTCGGCAAACCACTGCGGCTCCAGGCCGACGCGCGCCAGCAGGTCGCGAGCGCGGTGCACCGCCTCTTTGTGAGACACGCCGTGCACCTGCGGACCAAAAGCGACCGAGTCTTCAATCGTCAGGCGCGGGTTGAGCGATGCGTAGCTGTCCTGAAACACCATCTGCACCTGGCGCCGAAATTCCTTGAGCGGCAGATCACGCCCGCCCACGGTGCGGCCGTCGAACACCACTTCGCCGGCAGTCGGGGTGAGCAGTTGCATCAGCAGGCGCGCCGTGGTCGATTTGCCGCAACCGGACTCGCCGACGATGCCCAGGGTTTCGCCCTTGAGCACTTCGAAGTCGATGCCGTCAACCGCACGCACCACGTCGCCGCCGCGGCCGAAAGCGTCTTTCTTGAGCGGAAACAGCTTTTGCAGGCCACGCGTTGTGAGCATGGGCTGAGCCGGGCCGCCGACATCGCGCAAGGAGTCCATGGTTCAGCCCTTGTTGTCCATCGCCGAGCGCAGACCGTCGGAGAGAAGGTTGAATGAAATCGAGGTGATGAAGATCATGGCGCCGGGCAGGGCCGCCACCCAGGGCTGAACGTAGATGGCGGTACGCAGCGTGTTGAGCATCAGCCCCCATTCGGGCTCCGGCGGTTTCACGCCCAAGCCGAGAAAAGACAGGCCCGAGGCCAGAATCATCGACACCGAAATCAGGCTGGTGGCGTAGACAAATACCGGTCCCAGCACATTGCCCAGCACATGGACGCGCACAATGGTGAAGGCGTTGGCGCCGGAAGCCCGCGCCGCGTCCACGTAGTCGCGCCCGCGCACCTGGGTCGTCACGCTCTCGGCGACGCGGGCGATTTGCGGGATGAAGACGATGCTCAGCGAGATCAGCGAATTGACCACGCCCGCGCCGAGCACGCCCGACAGCGCAATGGCGAGCAGAACCGAAGGAAATGCGTAGAAGACATCGATCGTGCGCATGATGGCCGTGTTGACAAAGCCGCCCGCGTAGCCGGCAACGATGCCGATGACGGTGCCGATGAGAAACGCCAGCAGCACCGGCGTGATGCCGATGAAGAGCGACAGGCGCGCGCCGACGATCAGGCGCGACAACATGTCGCGGCCCAGCTCGTCGCTGCCAAACAGCATGCCTTCGGTGCCCATGGGCTTGAGCCGGCGCAGGATGGACGCCTGGTAGGGGTCGGCTGGCGCGAGCCAGGGGCCGAACAGCGCCAGTGCGATCAGGGCCAGCACAAGCAGCGCCGCGCCCATGGCAACAGGATCACGCGTGAAGCGCAGCGCCGCCGCGGTCCAGTAGCCACGCGAGCGCTGCATTGCTTGTGGTGGCTGGGCCGCCAGCGCGGCAGGAATGGTCACTGTCGTCATGATCAGCTTCGCGCGATGCGTGGGTCGAGCAGGGTCTGCAGCACATCGACCAGCAGGTTAAGCACGACAAAGAAAAGGGCCAGCACGAGAATGGTGCCCTGCAGCAGCGGCAGGTCGCGCTGAAAGATGGCGGAGTTCAGCAGGAAGCCGGTGCCGGGCCAGGAGAAGACGGTCTCGATCAGGATCGAGCCACCAAGCAGATAACCCAGTTGCAGGCCCATCACGGCCAGTGCGGTCGGCGCGGCGTTCTTCAACACGTGACTGAACACACCGACGTGGGTCAGGCCCTTGGCACGCAAACCAACAATGAACTCCTGGTCCAGGATATCGGCCACCAGCGCTCGCACGGTGCGGGAAATAATGCCCATCGGGATCACCGACATCGTGAGCGCGGGCAGTACCAGATGCTGTAGATGTTCCCAATCCCAGGCCCAATCGCTGGAGCCACCCGGACCGGCGCCGGTGGCGGGCAGCCACATGAGTTGCGACGAGAACACGATGACCAGCACCATGCCGAGCCAGTAGTGCGGCACGCTGACGCCCAGCACCGACACAATCGAGGCCAGGCGGTCAAGCCAGGAATTACGGAAATAGCCGGCGACAAAGCCAAACAGACTGCCCAACACAAAGCCGATTAGCGTGGCCACGAGTGCCAGGCGCATGGTGTTGCCAACGGCTTTGAGCACCTCGCCCGCCACGGTCCGGTTGCTCGCAATCGAGACGCCCAGATCGCCGTGCAAGGCCCGCCACACCCACATGGCAAACTGCTCGGGCAGCGACCGGTTGAAACCATAGATTTCGCGCAGTTGCGCCTGCAGTTCGGCCGAGGCGTCGGGCGGCAGGATAGACACCAGCGGGTCACCCGGCGCCAGATGCACCAGCGCAAAACACACCAGCGCCACGCCGAGCATGATCGGCAAGGCGTAAAGAACGCGGCGTATCAGGTAGCTGAGCATCGGGTTGTGTCCGGTGGTGGGCTCAGATCCGGGATCAGTCCATCGTCATCGTGGCGATGTCGATGAACCAGCTCTTGGGCTGAACCACGTTCTTGACCTTGGCCGACATGGCACGCGGTCCGACGTCGTGTGCAATCCAGACAAAGGGCGCTTCTTCCACGATGTAGGCGTGCAGTTTGCCAAGCGCTGCATCACGCGTCTTTTCGTCAAAGCTGGTGCGGGCGGCGGCAACAAGTTTGTCGCTCTCCTTGTTGTCGTAGTAGCCCCAGTTGTTGGAGACCGGCGGGAAGGCTTTGCTGCTGACGAATCGCACCATGGCAAAGAACGGGTCCATCGCTGCGAAGCTGACGTTGATCGCATTGGCGCCACCCGCAGACGGGTCCTTGGCGCCCTTGCGCCAGTTGGTGAACAGCGTGTTCCATTCGACGACGTCAAGCTGCACATCAAAGAAGCATTGCTTGAGCGACTGCTGGACGAACTCGTTCATCGGCAGCGGTTGCATCTGGCCCGAACCCGAGGCTGAAACCTGCACCTTGACCTTGACCGGTTTGGCGGCCGAGAAACCGGCCTGCGTCATGAGCGCCTGCGCGGCTTTCACGTCGTACTTGATGTCGAACTTCGGGTTGCCCCACCAGGGGTGGCCCGGCTCCACCGTGCCTTTGGGCTCCGCCATCATGCCGCCCAGCATCTGCTTCATGCCGGCGCGGTCGACGCACAGGTTGGCAGCCTGGCGCACGCGCTTGTCGAGCCAAGGCGAGCCCTCGGCAAACGAGAGTTGCCAGGGCCAGACATGGGGCTGCGCGTTGGAATAGATCTTGAAACCGCGCTGCACGATCTGCGGCATCGCGTCCGGTGCCGGCGCTTCAATCCAGTCAACCTGGCCACCCAGCAGCGCAGCGGTACGGGCATTGGCCTCAGGCATGGGCAGCATCACGACCTTGTCGATCCTGGGCACGCGCTTGGCATCCCAGTAGCCCTTGTTGGCGGCGAGCTCAAGCCGTTCGCGCGCCACAAAACGGGTCACCTTGAACGGGCCGGAACCGGACGGGTCGGCAGCGAATGCGGTCCAGGCGGCCTTGGAGCGGTCGGCGGCAACCGTCACGCTGGCGGGCACCGCCTTGAGCTTGGCGTCCCAATGCGCTGGCGAAGCCATGAACAGATTGGAGAGATTGATCGGCAGAAAGGAGTCCGGCTCGCTGGTGCTGAGCTCCACAGTCAGATCGTCAATCTTGCGCGCCGACACCAGGGTCGGCATGCGCGAAGCGGTCACACCCACCTGGCTCGGGTCAAAATGGGGCGCATCCTTGTCGAGTACTTTGCGCACGTTCCAGACCACGGCGTCGGCATTGAAAGCCGAGCCGTCATGAAACTTGATGCCTGGGTGCAGCTTGAAAACCCATTTGGTTTTGTCCTTGGCGTCAACCGCCCAGGAATTTGCGAGCGCCGGAATCAACACGCTGGGGGCGGCGGCCTTGGACAAATCCCATTGTGTGAGCGAGTCATAAATCGGAATGCCGGTAAAGCGGTTGCCTTCGAAGCCCTGATCAGGTTGTCCCAAAGTGCGCGGGATGTCGGCCGCCGTCATGGCAATGCGCAGCACCTTTTCTTGCGCCAGCGCGAGTGTGCTGGAAAGAGACAGTGCGGTGGCGAGTGCGAGGGCCGTGCGTCGCTTGACGCTGAGATGCAGCTTCGGGTTCATGCTCATGGAATCACCTTTGGTTCATTGCAGGGTTGAAGGATGTCCCATGTAACTTGCAAGGGCTGTGCCAGAATTTCTTTTGCCGCATCGCCAATCGAAATCAAGGATTCCGATCGCAAAAACCCTGCCGTCATTTGACTTTCGTCAACGCCTACCACCCAAACTCATGGGGGCAGCGCAACGCAGGGGCGACTGAGCACGCGAGACCCACGGCAAACGGTCAGGCCAAACTGCCCCAAATTGGTTGACGCACGACAGTGGTGCATAAACGGGTCGATTTCCAGCAACGATGTTCCTGGGCCCCTGACCAGTTCAAGGACTGCGAATCAACACCCTAACTATTTTCAGAGTCCTAATGCATTCCCAGATAGGCCGCCGTGAGGGTCGGGTCCTGGCGCGCATCGGCTGCTGTGCCCTGCCACACAGTGCGTCCCGACTCAAGCACGCAAAGGTCGTCGGCCACGCGCAGCACCCGGTCGGTGTTTTGCTCGACCAGAAGAATGGTGAGCCCCTCCTGCCGCAGCAGTTCCAGCGCGCGGTAGCACAGCTCGATGGCTTTTGGCATCAGGCCCAGCGAGATCTCGTCAATCATCAGGAGTTGCGGGCGCGTCATCAGGGCACGGCCGATCGCCAGCATCTGCTGCTCGCCGCCCGACAGGTTGCCGGCCAGCGATGTCATGCGCTCGGCCAGCCGCGGGAACAGGCTCAGCACCTTGTCGCGATCCTGCGCATAGGCGCTGGTGGGCTGAACCAGTCCGCCGACCCTCAGATTGTCTTCAACACTCAAGTCCTTGAACAGGCGTCGCCCCTCTGGCGAGATCGCAATACCCAGCTTGACACGCTCACGCGCACCAAGCCGGCTGATGTCTTGTCCTTTGAATCGCAACGTGCCTTCGGTCATGGCAACGTGTCCGGCCAGGCACATCAGCGTTGACGACTTGCCAGCGCCGTTGGCACCGATCAAGCCGGTGATGGTGGCAGGGCGCAGGTGCAGCGACAGGCCGCTCACGGCCTGAAACAGGCCGTAAGCGCAGCTCAGGTTCTCAATCTGAAGCATCAGCTTCTCCTCCCAGATAGGCCAGTCGCACACCCGGATCATTCATGGCATCGCGGGGCAGGCCTTCGGCAATCTTCTTGCCGTTGTCCAGCACCACCAGACGCTGGCAGATGCGCATGATCTCGCTCAGGTTGTGTTCGATCAGGATGATGGTCATGCCTTGTCGGTTGATGTCGGCGATGGTGTCAGCCAGGGCGCTGGCCTCTTTCGAATTGAGTCCGGCCAGCGGCTCGTCGAGCAGCAGCAGTTTGGGCTTGAGTGCCAGCGCGCGGGCCATTTCCAGACGCTTGAGAATGCCCAGCGGTTGCGTTTTCGGACTCTGCTGCGCGAAGGCGGCAATGCCGACCTTTCCCAATTCCTTGAGCGCTTGTTCGCGCTCCCCCTGGCGGTTGACATGACACAAGGCGGCCGAAGGGGTTCTGGTTTTTCTGCTACCTGCCGCAAAGGCGACGTTGTCCTGAATCGTGATCTCGCGAAACGGCTTGACCAGTTGTTGCGACAGTGCCAGACCGGCCCGGATGCGGGCATCAATCGAAAGGGAATTGAGGGCAAGGTCCTCCAGCATGACGCTGCCCCGGGTCGGCCGGACCACGCCCACAATGGCGCGCATCATGGTGGTCTTGCCGGCGCCATTGGGGCCGATCAGGCCCAGCAACTCGCCGGGTTTGACTTCAAATGACACATCGTCGATGGCCGTCAGGCCGCCAAACCGGACCGTCACGTTGTTGACGCTGAGCAGGGGCTTCATGCTAGCGCCTTCCGTGCGCAATGGCGCGGCGCAGGGCGCCGGTGACGCCATCGGGTGAAAACCGCATCATCAGGAACAGCAGGCCGCCGTAGACCAGCAACTTGTATTCCCCGACAAAGGTGAAGAGGGACGGCAGCAGGGACAGCACGATCGCTGCCGCCGTGACGCCGAGCACCGACCCGATGCCGCCAATGACGACCATGGAGAGCACCGTCATCGACTCGACAAAGCCGAAGCTGTCCGGGCTGATGAATTTTAGATTGTTCGCGTACAGCGCTCCGGCCAGGCCGGCCATGGCGGTGCCCATGGCAAATGCTGCGAGCTTGAAGCGCGGCACATCGACGCCCAGCACGCGCGTGGTGTCCTCGTCTTCGGCGATCGCATTGAATACCTGGCCCATCCAGCTGCGCCGGATGTAGTGGCTGAAAAGCGCGGCGACAACGCACAGCGACAACGTCAACAACATGAACGCCAGTTTCGAAAAGCCGGTGTCCGGGATGCCGGATATGCCCATCTCACCGCCCAGACTGTTCTGTTGGCGCACCACGCCGACAAACAGAAAGCCGACGCCCATCGTGGTGATGGCCAGAAAATCGGCGCGCACGCGCAGGCTGGCCAGTCCCACGACCAGACCAAAGCCGCCCGCCAGCAACATGGCCAGCGGCAGGCTCAGCAGAAACGGCAGGCCCATCTTGCACAGCAGGGCCGAAGCATAGGCGCCGATGCCGAAGAAGGCCGCGTGCCCCAGGCTGATCTGACCGCAAAAGCCGGTGATCAGATTGAGCGACAAGGCAAACAGGACGCTGATACCAACCGCGGTGATGAGGGATATTTCGTATTCCATGCGCGCCCTACTTTCTGGAAAAAAGGCCTTGCGGCCTGATCATCAACACCAGGATCAGGAAGGCGAAGGCGATCGCATTGCGGTCGAGCAACTTGCCGAGATAAATCGTGCCGAAAGCTTCGACCACCCCCAGAATCAGGGCTGCCATCAGCGTGCCCGGGACCGAGCCCAGACCACCCAGAACAATGATCGCCAGCGCCTTGTAGGACGCGACGCTGCCCATGGTGGGTTCGACCAGATTGTTGAGCAATGCGACCATGACGCCGGCCATTCCCGCCAGCGAAGAGCCAATGAAGAAATTCACATAGCGGACGGTCTTGAGGTTGATGCCAAATGATTCCGCCATTTCGGGGTCGGTGACGGTCGCCTGGCACGCAATGCCCAGGCGCGTGCGGCTTTGCAGCATGGCCAGCACACCGATGATCAGCGCGCCCCCGACCATGACCAGCAACTCGGCCTGCTTGAAGTTCAGGGGGCCGAGCGCAACCTGCGCCTGCAGCGGTGGATTTTTGTAGGACAAGCCATAGGCCCCAAAGACGATGCGAAAGATCTCCTCGGAGGCGATGAACAGGCCAATCGAGGCAATCAGCGCGACAAAGGGCGGCTGATGCAGGATGGGCTCGTAACACAGGCGGTACATCAAGACACCGGCAAAGCCCGCCACCAGCATCGCCACCACCATGGCCAGGCCCAGGCTGTCAAACTGGTTGGTAACCAGCACGCCCATGTAGCCACCGAGCGTGAACAGGGCGGCGTGCGCGACATGCAATATCCGCAGCAGGCCATAGACCAGGGTCAGCCCCAGCGCTATCAGCGCGTAGATGCTGCCCTGGATCAGGCCTTGCGCAATCAGTTCGATGAACAGCACAGGCTCTCCTTGCGCAGGTGTTTCAGGATCGGTCGGCCCTTATTTCTTGACGCTGGCCTTGGTCGGCGCCGCCAGGTAAACCGGATCCGAGATCACGGCAAAGCGGTGGAAGGCCTTGTCTTTGACGATCTGAACCTGAATGTCCTTGTTCACTTCATGCAGGTCGTTGAAGCTGAGCTTGCCGATGGGTGTCTCGAAGGTGCCGCTGGCAATCGCGTTGCGGATCGCTTCGCGGTTGCTGACGCCGGCCTTCTTCATCGCTTCAATGGCGACGTAGGTGGCGCTGTAAGTGGAAGCGGCCACCATGTCGGAGCCACTGCCCACAGCCTTCTTGAAATCGGCCAGATAGGCCTTGGTCACGGGCGAGGCGGAATCGCGGTCAAGCGAGGTCGTGACGTACACGCCTTCGGCCGCAGCGCCGGCGATTTCAATGAACTTTTCCGAGTCGTAGCCTTCCTGTCCGATGACCGGGGCAGTGATACCGGCGGCGCGCAACTGGCTGACCAGCGGCCCGGCAGTGAAGAAATAGCCGGTGGCGTAGATCGCTTCCGGGTTGTCGGCCTTGAGGCTGGAGATCATGGGTCCGAACTGGCGATCCGACATGCCGTACTCGTATTCGCCCGTGACCTTGATCCCGAACTTCGGCGCGCCTTCCTTGAAGCCGCTGGCCAGAGCCTGGCCAAAGTCATTCTTCAGCGTGATGAGCGCCACGTTCTTTTTCTTCAAGGTTTCGCCAATCAGCTTGGCGCCCGCACGTCCCTGCACTTCGCCCATGGTGGAGGCGCGGAACATGTAGTCGCCGGTCGTGGTCACGTCAGGGTGGATCGAGTAGGCCACCACATAGGGGACCTTGGCGTTCTGGAAGATCGGTGCCGCCGCGCGTGTTGGCGCAGAGTACGAGCCCGAGACCGCCACCACAACCTTGTCTTTCTCGATCAACTTGGTGGCGATCGGAGCGGCTTCCTTGGGCGAGGCCTGGTCGTCGTAAATCACCAGTTCAATCTTTTCGCCATTGATGCCGCCTGCGGCGTTGGCCTGCGCCACGGCCAGCTTGGCGCCCTCCAGCGCCGACTTGCCGTCGGCTGCTGCGAAACCGGTCAAGGGCACATTGAGGCCAATCTTCACGTCGGCCTGGGCCAGGCCGGCCAGACACAACAGGCTGTAAACAGCGGTGCGGGTGATTTTTGCTTTCATGGTCTTCCTGTCAAGTTAAAAAACAGCTACTGCGCAAGCTGCGAAGCGTCCAGTTACCGGCCAAGCCAGGTTTGCAACCAAAGCTTTGGCAAGTCGGGCAAGGTACGAAAAATCTTCGACAACGAGCCGCTTCGCACCAGCGTGGTGGCGTACTCGATATCGGGCGCCAGGTAACGGTCCTGCGCGATGGCCGGCACCTGCTGGCGCAGCAGCGCAAGCACCTGCTCCAGCGCAGCCGAACTCGTCAACGGGCGCAAAAACTCGATGCCCTGGGCGGCGGCCAGCAACTCGATTCCGAGGATGTGAGCCGTGTTGCTGATCATGGCCTGCAGGCGCCGCGCGGCGAAGGTGGCCATCGATACGTGGTCTTCCTGGTTGGCACTGGTGGGCAGACTGTCCACACTCGCCGGGTGGGCCAGCGACTTGTTCTCGGATGCCAGTGCCGCTGCGGTGACATGGGCAATCATGAAGCCGCTGTTGAGGCCGGCGTCGGCGGTCAGGAACGGCGGCAGACGCGACACGCTGCTGTCGATCAGCATGGCAATGCGGCGTTCGGCAATGGCGCCCACTTCGGCAATGGCCAGGGCCATGCCATCGGCGGCCAGGGCCACCGGTTCCGCGTGAAAGTTTCCGCCCGACAGCATGGCGCCGTCCTGCGCAAAAACGAGCGGGTTGTCGGTCACGGCATTGGCTTCGCGTACCAGGACCAGCGCGCCGTGGCGCAACTGGTCCAGACAGGCGCCAACCACTTGTGGCTGGCAGCGCAGGCAGTACGGGTCCTGCACACGGTCATCACCGTCGCGATGCGAATTGCGGATGACACTGCCCTTGAGCAGTTCACGGTAGTAGCGGGCGGCGTCGATCTGGCCGGGCTGTCCGCGCAAGGCGTGGATGCGCGGGTCAAACGGACCATCGCTGCCGCGCGCCGCGTCGATCGTCAGGGCGCCAATCACCAGGGCGGCCTCCAGCACCGGCTCGAAACTGAGCAAGGCGTGCAGCGCCAGGGCGGTCGAGGTCTGGGTGCCATTGATCAGGGCCAGGCCTTCTTTGGCGCCGAGCTTGAGCGGCGCAATGCCAGCCTGCTGCAGCGCCGCTCTGGCCGGCACGCGCCGGCCCTCGTGCAGCATGTCGCCTTCACCAATCAGAGCCAGCGTCATGTGGGCCAGTGGTGCCAGGTCGCCGGAGGCGCCGACCGACCCCTGAGACGGCACATAGGGCACAAGGCCCGCGTTGTGAACCGCCAGCAGGGTATCGATCACCACTTCGCGCACACCCGAGTAGCCACGCGCCAGGCTGGCCGCTTTGAGGGCCAGCATGAGCCGCATGATTTCAGGCGCCAGGGGCTCACCGACACCCACGCTGTGCGAGCGGATCAGGTTGAGCTGCAGCGTCTCCAATTGGGCTTTGCTGATGCGCTGGTTGGCCAGTTTGCCAAAGCCGGTATTGATGCCATAGACCGGCACATCGCCGTCGGCAGCATCCTGCACCACCCGCTGGCTGGCGCGAATGGCCTCGCGCGACGCGTCCGGAATGCTGAGCTGGACCCCATCGCCATGAATCGACTGGAGTTGTTCCAGCGTGATCTGGCCCGGCGCAAGGCACAGGGTGCGCGCCATGTCAGAGGCCTTTCATGGGCAGGTTCAAGCCGTGTTCCTGCGCGCATTGTTCTGCAATCTCATAGCCCGCGTCGGCGTGGCGCATGACGCCGGTTGCCGGGTCGTTCCACAGCACGCGCTCCACACGCTGCGCTGCTTCGGGCGTGCCGTCGCAGACGATGACAACACCGGAGTGCTGTGAATAACCCATGCCGACGCCGCCGCCATGGTGCAGGCTGACCCAGGTGGCGCCGCTGGCGGTGTTGAGCAAAGCATTGAGTAGTGGCCAGTCGCTCACCGCATCGCTGCCGTCTTTCATGGCCTCGGTCTCACGGTTTGGCGAGGCCACCGAGCCGCTGTCAAGGTGGTCGCGGCCGATCACGATCGGGCCTTTGAGCTCGCCGCTGCGCACCATCTCGTTGAAGGCCAGGCCGGCCAGATGGCGCTCACCCAGGCCGATCCAGCAGATGCGCGCCGGCAGGCCCTGGAAGCTGATGCGCTGCTGGGCCATGTCGAGCCAGCGGTGCAAGCCCGCGTTGTCCGGAAACAACTCCTTCATCTTCGCATCGGTCCTGTAAATGTCCTCGGGGTCGCCGCTCAGGGCCACCCAGCGGAACGGGCCGACACCCCGGCAAAACAGCGGGCGCACATAGGCCGGCACAAAGCCGGGATAGTCAAAGGCGTTGGCAACGCCGTAGTCCTTGGCCACCTGGCGCAGGTTGTTGCCGTAGTCCACCGTGGGGATGCCCATGTGGTGGAATTCGAGCATGGCTTCGACATGGCGCGCGCAAGACTGACCGGCGGCCTGCGTCAGCTCTGCGTGCCGGGCCGGATCAGCCTGCGCCTGACGCCAGCGCTCAACGCTCCAGCCCGAGGGCAAGTAGCCGTGGATGATGTCGTGCGCCGAAGTCTGATCGGTCACGATATCGGGCCGGATGCCGCCCGCCTTGGCACGCCGGACCAGTTCCGGCACCACATCGGCCGCGTTGGCGCAAAGGCCGATCGACACCGCCTCCTTGCGGCTGGTGTGCTGCGCAATCAGGGCCAGGGCCTCGTCCAGATTGGCAGCCTGCTTGTCCAGATAGCGCGTGCGCAGACGGAAATCGATCGAGCTTTGCTGGCATTCGATATTGAGCGAGCAGGCGCCGGCAAAGGTGGCGGCCAGCGGTTGCGCGCCGCCCATGCCACCCAGACCTGCCGTCAGCACCCAGCGCCCGGCCAGGCTGCCCGCGTAGTGCTGGCGCCCGGCTTCGACAAAGGTCTCGTAAGTGCCTTGCACAATGCCTTGCGAGCCAATGTAGATCCAACTGCCCGCCGTCATCTGGCCGTACATCATCAAACCGGCGCGATCCAGCACGTTGAAGTGCTCCCAGGTCGCCCACTTGGGAACCAGGTTGGAGTTCGCGATCAGCACGCGCGGCGCACCGGTGTGCGTGCGGAACACGCCAACCGGCTTGCCCGACTGCACCAGCAGTGTCTCGTCTTCCTTGAGCTTGCGCAGACTGTCCAGAATGCCATCAAAGCACGGCCAGTTGCGCGCTGCCTTGCCGA
The DNA here is from genome assembly GCA_903876735.1 of uncultured beta proteobacterium. Classification (GTDB taxonomy): domain Bacteria; phylum Pseudomonadota; class Gammaproteobacteria; order Burkholderiales; family Burkholderiaceae_C; genus Rhodoferax. The sequence continues at coordinate 113,107 of CAIRAW010000038.1, forward strand.
TGCCACCGTAGACCACCAGTTGGTCGGGGTTCTCCGCAACCTCCGGGTCCAGGTTGTTTTGAATCATGCGGTAGGCCGCTTCGATCTGCCAGTTGGCACAGGTCAGCGTAGCCCCGCGCGGTGCGCGCACCGGGCGTGCCTTGCTGTCGGCGAAAGGTGATTTTTGGAGAGCGAACATGATTGGAATCTGTGACGGTTAAGGGTTTGTCTGGATAGTTTAGTTGTCTATACAACTTATACTATAGCGGGAAAACCCTGAGAAGCGTGATTTTTCACGCGTGAACCCAATTGAGCGCCATGCCCTCTTCCAAGTTGCCGGCCTATGAGCAGGTCAAAGCATTCGTCAAGGCCCAGATCAACCTGGGTGTCTGGCGTCCGGGCGACGCCGTGCCCAGCGAGTCAGCCCTGCAGCTGCAGTTTGGCATCTGTCGCATGACCGTGAACCGTGCGATGAAGGAGTTGGCCGTGGAGGGTGTCGTCAACCGCATCCAGGGCTCCGGTACGGTGGTGGCACAGCTGCACCGCATCTCCAGCACCCTGGCGATTCGCGACATTCACGACGAAATTCTCGAGCGTGGCCACAGCCACAGCACCACGGTATTGACGGTGGAGGCGACACGCGCGGACGCGGCGCTGGCGCAGCTTTTCAAGCTGCGCTGCGGCGCCAGGCTTTTTCATTCCGTGCTCGTTCACCATGAGGACGGCGTGGCGATTCAACTGGAGGACCGGCATGTGAACCCGGCCTCGGCGCCGCACTATCTGGAGGTCGACTTCACGGCCTGCACGCCAACCCATTACCTGCTGGACCATGCGCCGCTGACCGAGGCCAGCTACTCCATCGAGTCCGCACTGGCCAGCGCGCAGGAGGCCAAATACCTGGGCATCAAGAGGGGCGAGCCCTGTCTGGTGATGACACGCTGCACCGTCAGCGCTGCGCATGTCGCCAGTCTGGCGCGTCTGGTTTATCCCGGCATGCGCTACAGCTTCAGCGGAAAATTTCAGCTATGAGTTGGCAACAGATTGAACTGGCGAATGTCAACGCCAGCCGCTGGCGCAATGGCGGCGGCGAGACCCGTGAACTGCTGGCATGGCCGACGGCCGACGACTGGGTTTGGCGCATGTCTGTGGCGGAGGTGGCTGCCAGCGGCCCGTTCTCGCGCTTCGTGGGTGTGCAGCGGTGGTTTGCGGTTCTGCATGGCGCCGGCGTGCGGCTGCAGGTCGATCAAACCGAACACACACTGACCGGCAGCAGCGCGCCCTTCTGCTTTGATGGCGCAAGCGCGACGCAGTGCGAGTTGCTCTCGGGTGCAACGCAGGACTTCAATCTGATGACTCGCCAGCATCAGGCTTCGGCACAGATGCAGCGCATCAGCGGCGACCTCCGGTTGCGCACCCACAGTGCCGGTGTCGTCGCCGTTTATTCAATTGAGGGCGAAACGATTGTGCGCTGCCAGCTGGAATCCGTGACGGTACCGGCACACTGTCTGGTCTGGCAAACCTTGCCCGCCGGCGTCGAGCTTGAGCTCAGCGCCAGCAACGCTTTATGGATGGAAATTGTTCAATGAGCCTGACACTGTGGACCAATTGCCGTTTGGCGACGATGCAGGCCGACGCCTTGCAAGCCTACGGCCTGATCGAAGATGCGGCACTGGTGGTGGACGGCGACCAAATACAGTGGGTTGGCCCGCGCAGTGCCTTGCCGAACGACTTGCGCCAACGCTGCGACGCGGTGCATGACGCGCACGGCGCCCTGATCACCCCAGGGCTGATCGATTGCCACACCCATCTGGTCTATGGCGGCGACCGTGCCCTCGAATTTGAACTGCGCTTGAATGGCGCTACCTATGAAGACATCGCACGCCGGGGTGGCGGCATTGCCTCGACCGTGCAGGCGACCCGCAGCGCAGGGCCTGACGAGTTGTTGCAGCAAAGCCAGAGACGCTTGCTGGCGCTGCTGGCCGAAGGGGTGACGACGCTGGAGATCAAATCCGGCTACGGCCTGGCGCTGGCGCACGAGCGCAAGACACTGCAGGTGGCGCGGCTGCTGGGGCAGCAGCACGGCGTCGACGTGCGCACCACCTTCCTGGGCGCCCATGCCCTGCCGCCTGAGTTTGCCGGTCGCTCGGACGACTACGTGGACGAAGTGCTGCGCATGTTGGCGCTGTTGCACGCCGAAGGACTGGTCGATGCCGTGGATGCATTTTGCGAGCGCATCGCCTTCAGCCCGGCGCAGGTGGAACGCGTCTTTGCGGCGGCAAGCCAATTGAAGCTGCCCGTGAAACTGCACGCCGAGCAGCTCAGTGACAGCGGCGGCGCGCAGTTGGCGGCGCGTTTTGGCGCCATCAGCTGCGATCACCTGGAGTGGCTGTCGGATGAGGGCGCGGCGGCCATGGCGGCGGCACGCAGTGTTGCCGTGCTGCTGCCGGGCGCCTTCTATTTTTTGCGTGAAACCCGGATACCGCCGATAGAACTGCTGCGCCGCCACGGCGTGCCAATGGCGGTCTCCACCGACTGCAACCCCGGCACCTCGCCCTGTACCTCGCTGCTGTTGATGCTCAACATGGCTTGCACCTTGTTCCGCTTGACGCCCGAAGAAGCGCTGGCAGGCGTTACGCGCAACGCAGCGCAGGCGCTCGGCCTGCGTGATCGCGGCGTTCTGGCCGCCGGCATGCGCGCCGATTTTGTGTTGTGGGATCTGCAGCACCCGGCGCAACTCAGTTACGCGCTCGGGGCCCGGCCCAGTGTTCAAACCGTCTTCAACGGAGAGCCGCGATGAGCTATTGCCTGCAAAGCGGCAATTCCGCCCTGTTGGTCAGCATGCCGCACATCGGCACCGAGATACCGTCGGCCTTGCGAGCTGCTTACGTGCCGCGCGCCCTGTCGCTGGAAGACACCGACTGGCATCTGGAGCGCCTGTACGACTTTTTGCCCGAACTCGGCGCCAGCGTGCTGCGAGCGCATTACTCGCGTTATGTCATTGACCTGAACCGTCCGCCCGACGACGCGCCCATGTACCCGGGAGCCTCCAACACCGAACTCTGCCCGACCCATTTCTTCACCGGCGACGCGCTCTATCAAGCAAACAGCGAACCGGCGGCCGGGGAACGCGCCAGGCGGCGCCAAACCTATTGGCTTCCCTACCACACGGCCCTGAAACGCGAACTGGAGCGCATCAAGGCCATCCATGGTTACGCCTTGCTGTGGGACGCGCACAGCATCCGCTCGCAGATACCCTGGCTGTTTGAAGGGGTCCTGCCTGGACTCAATCTCGGCACGGCCAATGGCAGCAGCGCAGACCCGTCAATTGCTCGCGCGCTGGAACAGGTCTGCACGGCCCAAGACCAGGTGAGCTATGTCGTCAACGGCCGCTTCAAGGGCGGCTACATCACGCGCCAGTACGGCACGCCACAGACCGGCGTGCATGCGGTGCAACTCGAAATGTGCCAGTACCTCTACATGCGCGAAGCCCTTCCCTTTGACTATGACGCGCGCAAGGCGAGCGAGATTCAACCCCTGCTCAAGGCGATGCTGACGGCAGCGCTCAGCGCTTGCGGAGCCCTTTATGAAAAGTAAGACCAAACTTTTTTTCGCGGCAAACGCCTGGGTACAAGGTGCCTGGGCGCGCGATGTCCTGCTGACGGTCGGCGCCGACGGCGCCTGGTCAGATATCAAACCCAATGCAACGCTGCCAGACCGGCGTGGCGCCAGCGTGCTTGAAGGGCCGGTATTGCCCGGCGTCGTCAACGCCCACAGCCACGCTTTCCAACGCGCCATGGCCGGACTCACCGAACAGAGCGCGGCAGCGGGCAGCGGTGTAACAGACGATTTCTGGAGCTGGCGCGACCGCATGTACTCGGTCGCCCTGCGCATCACGCCGCGGCAGATGGAGAGCATCGCCGCCCTGCTCTACGCAGAATTGCTGGCCGGCGGCTACACCCAGGTCTGCGAATTTCATTACCTGCACAACGCGGTTGACGCCCAGGCCTACGCTGACCCGCTGGAGATGTCGCTGGCCCTGGTGCGCGCAGCGCAGCGCGTGGGCATGGGCTTGACGCTGTTGCCAACCTTGTACATGCGCGCCGGCTTTGACAGCCCCCGACTGCGTGACGACCAGCGCCGCTTTGCCTCGACACCAGACAGCGTATTGCGTCTGGTCGAAGGCGTGCAAAGCCAGGTTGGCGATCTGGCCGGCATCAATGTCGGCGTCGCCGTGCATTCGCTGCGCGCCGCCGATGCAACGGCCATCCAGGAGGTCGCCGCGTTTGCCAGCAGGAACGGGCTTGCCCAGCACATCCACATCGCCGAGCAAATGCAGGAGGTGCAGGACTGCCTTGCGCACACCGGCAAGCGTCCGATCGACTTGCTGTTCGAGACCCAGCGCGTCGATGCGCGCTGGAACCTGGTGCATGCCACACAGGCGACGGCACTCGAGTTGCGTGCGGTTGCGCAAAGTGGCGCCAGCATTGTCATTTGTCCCGGCACCGAGGCCAACCTGGGCGACGGTGTGTTTGACTATGCGGCCTATGCCGGTATCGGCGGCCACTGGTCGATTGGGTCCGACAGCCACGTCACGCGCCGCTGGAGCGAGGAACTTCGCCTGCTCGAGTATTCACAACGCCTGACCCGGCACAAACGCAATGTCGCCAGCCAGACCGGCGACTGCATCAGCACCGCAGCAGCGCTTTTTGAAGCGGCTTTGTCGGGTGGGAAGTCGGCCACGTCGCTTGCACTGGGTGGTCTGGTGGTCGGATGCCGAGCCGATTTCCTGGTACTCGACATGCGCTCAGCCGCACTGCTGGGCGTGCCCAGCGAGAACCTGCTCGATGCATTGGTCTTTTCCAGTCCGGACGCCCGATTCAAGTCGGTCTTTGTGGCGGGAAATCAGGTGCTAGCCGAGGGCAGCGCCTGCGCCTTGGCATCAGAGCCCGGCCCGCACTCTGGAATCGAACGCGATTTTGTTGATACGATGAAAGCGCTTTTTTGAACACTTGATTGAAACCGTCGCAAAACAACAATCAGCAGATGACGACATACACGCAAACGCGCAATCCCGGCATCCTGGCTGCCTTTCTGGCGGCTGCCTTGTTTGGGGGCGCCACGCCACTGGCCAAGCTGCTGCTTGCGAGCATAGACCCCTGGTTGCTGGCTGCGCTGTTCTACCTCGGCTCAGGCTTGGGCCTGCTGTTCTACCGGCTTCTGCGGCGAACCGAAGCAACAGCCATGGCACGAGCGGACTGGCCCTGGCTGGGCGGCGCCATCGCCTCTGGCGGGGTGCTGGCGCCGGTGCTGCTGATGTACGGTCTGCTTCACATGCCGGCCTCAGGCGCGGCGCTGCTGCTCAACGCCGAAACCGTCTTCACCGTGTTGATTGCCTGGGCGGTGTTTCGCGAGAACATGGGTTGGCCCATCGCGCTGGGCCTGCTGTCCATCGTCGGCGGCGCACTGATCCTGGCGTGGCCGACACAGGTCGGCTTTGCGGGTACCGGAGCGACGATGGCCGTGTTGGGCGCCTGCCTGGCTTGGGGCCTGGACAACAATCTGACGCGGCGTGTGGCGCTCGCGGACGCCACCTGGATTGCTGCGACCAAGGGCCTGGTCGCGGGGGCTGTCAATCTGGCGCTGGCCTGCTACCTAGGCGCAACATGGCCGCCTTTGCCCCTTGTGCTGGGTGCCGCCCTTGTCGGCTTTTTTGCTTACGGCGTCAGCCTGACACTGTTCGTGGTCGGCTTGCGCCACCTGGGCACGGCACGCGTCGGCGCCTATTTTTCCGTCGCGCCTTTTTTTGGTGCCGCGCTGGCGATGCCGCTGCTGGGCGAGCCGCTCACGCTGCGTCTGCTGCTGGCAGCTACGGCCATGGGTCTGGGCGTCTGGCTGCACCTGAGCGAACACCATGCGCATGCACACGATCATGCAACGATGGCGCATGAACACGAGCACCGGCATGACGAACACCATCAGCACACACACAGCGAAACTGTTAGCGCCGAAGAACCGCACCGGCACCTGCACCGCCATGAACCGGTGGTTCACAGCCATCCGCATTTTCCCGATGCACACCATCGGCACGAACACGACAGCCCCCGCTGATCATTCCTTGCGCTGGCTCAAAATCCTGGCCGATCAGACCTGCTTGCGGCGTTCATCTGCGTTGTAGTATCTCTCCTTCGCCAAGACCCCAACCCATTTTCAACTGCCGCACGAAACGGCAAAGGTGTAGAAAATCACGCATCCAGTCGAATCGCCAGCGCATCGCATGAACGAGCTCGATGAATCGATTTCGGGCGAGCCGCACCAGATATTTCTCAACACTGCCATTGCGATGGTGCTGGCAGCGGACGCCATAGCCTTGCTGGCGCTGCGTCTGGACGCGCCGCAGCAGTCCACGCGCATGCTCGGCCCCATACTGCTGGCCTTGGTGGCTCTGGTGGCCTGGCTATTTCTGCGCCGGGGCCATCTGCAGGCCACCAGGTACATCCTCGCAATGGGTGCCTGGAGTGTCGCCACCGCCGTTGCCGTCTATACCGGCGGCGTTCGGGCACCGGTCATCAGCGCCTACCCGGCGATCATTCTGCTTGCAGCATGGATGATCGGGACGCGAACCGCGCTGTTCATTACGGCGCTCACCATAGCGGCAAGCGTTGCCATGGCTGGCGCCGAATTTCTGGACTTGTTGCCGGCGCATTTTCCTTCGTCGCTGCTCATGTATGGCGGCGATCAGGTTCTCATCTACATCGTGACCATTGTGCTGGCGACGTTTCAGGTGCGCGCCTACTGGAAGCGCGTGGCGCAACTGCGTAAGAGCGGCGAGACCCTGGCCGCACGCACACAGGAACTCGAAGCCAGCCAGCTGGAACTGACGCAGGCGCAAACCGTCGCCAAGGTCGGCAGCTGGGCTTATGAGCTGGCCACCGACAGCATGCACTTGTCGGCCGAGACCTGCCGCATCTTCGGCCTGCCCGAGGGCACGCGCGGCAGTCACGCCAGCTACCTGGCGCGCGCGCATCCGGATGACCGGCAGGCGGTAGCGGCTGCCTGGCAGGCCGCACTCGAGGGCGCCGCATTTGACCATGAGCACCGCATCCAGATCGGCTCCAAGGTGCGCTGGATACGGCAGAAGGCAGAGCTGAAACATTCTCCTGATGGCATGACGATCAGCGCCGTTGGCGTGACGCAGGACATCACCGATCGCAAACAGGCCGAACTCGCGCTGCGCTCGCGTGACGAACGCTTCCAGTTGCTGTTCAACCGGGCTACCGACGGCATTGTCGTCATGCAGCCTGACGGCACCATTTTGGCCGTCAACGAGTCCTTCGCACGCATGCACGGCTACACGCCGCAGGAAATGCAAAACCTGAACCTCAGGTCGCTCGACACCCCCGCGACGCTACCCCATTTGGCCCAGCGCTTGAAGCGTATTCTGGCCGGTGAGGCCCTGACCTTTGAAGTGGAACACTTCCACAAGGACGGTCACATCGTGCCGCTGGAGGTGAGTTCAAGTCTGATTGTTTCTGGCGGTGAAAGCCTGATCCAGGCCTTCCACCGCGACATCAGCGAGCGCAAGAGGACTGAGAAAACCATCAACAATCTGGCTTTCTATGACCCGCTGACCAATCTGCCGAATCGCCGCCTGCTGCTCAACCGCGTGGCGCAGGTGCTGACCAGCGGCAGCCGCCATCAGCAAAAAAGTGGCCTGCTGTTTGTTGACCTGGACAATTTCAAGACACTCAACGACACCCTGGGCCATGTTCAGGGCGACGCCCTGCTGGCGCAGGTGGGCCTGCGTCTGCAGAGTTGCGTCCGCGAAGGCGATACCGTGTCGCGCCTGGGCAGCGACGAGTTTGTCGTGATCCTTGAAGACCTGAGCAAAAACGAACTCGAGGCGGCGACCCAGAGCAAGACCGTGGCTGAAAAAATGCTGCTCGTCCTGGGTCAGGACTACCAACTTGATCACGGCGCCCATCACAGCAGTGCCAGCATCGGCATCACCCTGTTTGGCGGCGGTCAACAGGAGAGCAGCGAAGAACCGCTCAAACGCGCGGAGCTGGCCATGTACCAGGCCAAGGCGGCGGGGCGCAACGGCATCCGCTTCTTTGACCCGCAAATGCAGGTGGAAGTCACCGGTCGGGCGCTACTGGAAGCGGCTTTGCGCGAGGCACTTCTTGCCAGTCAGTTTGTGCTGTTCTACCAGTCACAGATCATGAGCGACGGCCACATGACCGGTGTGGAAGTCCTGGTGCGCTGGCAGCACCCGCGACGCGGACTGGTGTCGCCCGGCGAGTTCATCCCGCTGGCCGAAGAAACCGGCCTCATTCTGCCCCTGGGCCAATGGATACTGGAGGCAGCGTGCGAACAGCTTGCGCGCTGGTCAACCCAAGCCGGGATGATGCACTTGAGCATTGCAGTTAACGTCAGCGCGCGTCAATTTCACCAGCATGACTTTGTCGATCAGGTGCTGGCAACACTGGCGCGTACCGGCGCCAACCCGAACCGGCTCAAGCTGGAACTGACCGAGAGCATGCTGCTCGGGGATGTCGAAGCGGTCATTGCCAAGATGGACGCGATCAAAGGCCATGGCGTAGGCTTCTCGCTGGACGACTTTGGTACCGGCTATTCCTCACTGTCCTACCTGAAGCGCCTGCCGCTGGACCAGCTCAAGATCGATCAGGGCTTTGTGCGCGACATTTTGATCAATCCTGACGATGCGGCCATCTGCCAGATGATCATCGCCCTGGCCGACAGCCTGGGGCTTGCCGTGATCGCGGAAGGAGTTGAGACCGCGGCGCAGCGCGATTTTCTCGCTGCACTGGGCTGCCACACTTACCAGGGCTATCTGTTTGGCCACCCCCTGCCGCTGGCGCAGTTCGAGGCGCTGGTCCAACACGGCTGAGGCCTTTTTTCAGACAAACAAAAACCGCCCGGCTCTGGCGTACCCAACCCCTTGGGGTCGGCACGCCGCGGCACGGGCGGCTTGGCAGATGGCGCGGTTTTACTTGACGACCATCAGCGTGAACGGGAAGACATACGCCTGCAGTGTCACGAAAACACCGACCAGACAGGCCAGCGCGATCGAGTGGAAGAACACATAGCGCAGGATGTCGCCTTCGTGGTCGAACCAGCGTGTCGCAGTGGAAGCCACCACGATCGACTGGGCGTCGATCATCTTGCCCATGACGCCACCGGAACTGTTGGCTGCACCCATCAGATTGGGTGACAGGCCGAGTTGTTCCGCCGCCACTTTCTGCATGCCGCCAAACAGCACGTTCGATGCCGTATCAGAACCGGTCAGCGCCACGCCGAGCCAGCCCATCAGGGTGCCGAAGAAGGGGTAGAGCACGCCGGTGGTGGCAAAAGCCAGACCCAGTGTGGTGTCCAGACCCGAGTAGCGCGTGAGCGTGCCCAGGCCCAGCATCAGGACGATGGTGAGCAAAGAGTAGCGCACCAGCCAAAGCGTGCGGCCGTAGGCGCCGATCAACTGGCCGAAGCTGAATTTCAGCGTCAAGCCGCCGACGATGGCGGCCAGCAGAATGCCGGTGCCGGTGGCCGAGAGCAGACCGAAGACATAGACCGCACCTTCCTTGGTTGGTTTGGAAACCACCGGCGCGACCTTTTCAATCATCTGGTGCAAGCCTTCCATCGGGAAAGCCGGCGCAAAAATGCCGTTGAAGAAGGTCTTGACCACGGGCAGGCCCCAGGCAAAGACGAACACGGTCAGGATGATCCAGGGCACCCAGGCGCGAATCACTTCAGCGCGCGGATGCTGCGTGATGGCAACCGGTGCATGGGCCTCTCCGCCGTCGGCTTCATGACCCTTGAGCGAAACCGAGCGCCAGATTTCCTTCGGTTGCCAAACGCGCAGGAACAGCACCAGGCAGGTCATCGACACCAGTGCCGCGATCACGTCCACCAGTTCCGGGCCCATGTAGTTAGAAACCAGGAACTGCGGAATGGCAAAGCTCAAGCCCGTCACCAGAATCGCCGGCCAGATCTGCATCATGCCCTTGCGTCCGGCAAAGGCCCAGATCAGCCAGAACGGCACCAGCAGCGAGAAGAACGGCAGTTGGCGACCAATCATGGCCGAGACTGCCATCAGGTCGTAGCCGTGCACCTTGGCCAGCGTGATCACCGGTGTACCGAGGGCGCCATAGGCAACTGGCGCGGTATTGGCGATCAGCGACAAGCCCGAAGCGGCCAGTGGCGAGAAGCCAAGCCCGATCAGGATCGCTGCCGTCACCGCCACCGGTGTACCAAAACCGGCTGCACCTTCAAAGAAGGCGCCAAAGGCAAAGGCGATCAGCAGCAGTTGCAAACGCCGGTCTTCCGTGATCCCGGCAATCGAATCCTGCAGCACTTTGAAAGAGCCGCTTTGTTCGGTGAGCTGGTGCAGAAAAATAATGTTGAGCACGATCCAGCCAATCGGCATCAGTCCGGTCATGCCGCCCAGAATGGCGGCCTTGGCCGCCATCTCGGCCGGCATGCCGTAACCAATGATGGCGATCAGGAGCGCCGCCGCCAGACCGGCAGCGGCAGCGATGTGCGCCTTGAGATGCAGAAAGCCAAGGCCGATCAACATCACGGCGACCGGTATTGCGGCCGCCAGTGTTGACAGCGCCATGCTGTGAAAAGGGTCATAAACTTGTTGCCAAACCATAGGTGTCTCCTCTAAAAAAATTGAAAAATATAACTTTGCTAATCCCTGATCCATCTCTTCGTCATCGCGCGGCCATCAGGCCGTGGCGATCCATGCTCCCAGTTGTCATGCCGGACTTGATCCGGCATCCACTGCCACGCGCACCCTGGATTGCGGATCGAGTCCGCAATGACAATGCCTGCCCATGACGCATAGGTGGCTGCGAACATCCCATCAGCAAGTGACGGGTATTTCCTCCCGGCTGCATTCCTCAAGCAGGTAAGCAATGGAGCGGTACGAGCGCCCGGTCTCGGACGTCAGACCAATCTCGCAGGTGCGGTTGCTGGAAACGCCTTCACAGCAGTTGGATGGCAGCGCCTCATGCACTTTGCGCAGCGCGTGAACGTTGAGTTCGGGCACGACAAAACCACGGTCGCCGCCAAAGCCGCAGCAGGTCACACCGCTGGGCTCGACAATTTCTTCGACGCAGGCTTGCAGCAAACGGCGCAGCTTGTCGTCCGAGCCATTGCGGCGCACGCTGCAATTGATGTGCAGCGCGACCGGACCCGGCTTGCGCACCAGCCGCAGGCGCGGCAACAGCGCATCGTGCGCGAACTCATGAAAGTCATACAACGCCAATCGACCGGCCAGCACTTTTTGCATGCGTGAGGAGCAGGTGCTGGCATCCATGATGACCGGGTAATAGCCGCCCTGACCGTCGTCCGCCGCTTTCAGCAGGGCCTGCGTCACGGCGTCGGCCATGGCGTCGGCCTCGACCGCCATGCCCTTGCTCGCCATCATCTGGCCGCAGCAAAGTTGGTCAAAGCCTTCTGGCAAGCGCGGCGCGTAGCCGGCACGCTGCAACAGCGTCATGATGACAGGACCCAGCGCCGGTTCGTCGGCGTTGTTGGCGCCAAAGATGCGCCCGCCGCAAGCCGGGAAATAGACCACCGGGTCGCCCGCGCCAATCGATGGCACTGGCAGTTTTCCGGCCAGCGGCATGCCGCGTTTCCAGGCGCCGCCACTCAGGCGCCCAACCAGGTTTTCACCCAGCACACTGGCAGCCACGTGACCTGCGCGCAGACCGGTGCGCGAGAGCGCGGCCACGGTGCCGAAGTTGTCGCCGCTCCACTGCGCCATCTTGTGCGCTGCGGCACCCCGGCCACGACCGCGCAACAGACGCGTGAGCTCGCCGGTGTCAATGCCGACCGGGCAGGCGGTGGAGCACAGGCCGCAACCGGCGCAGGTGTCCAGGCCGAAGTAGGCAAAGTCGGCCTGCACGTCGGCCGTGCTCTCGCCCACCGCCGTGCGGCGTGAGATTTCACGCCAGCTCACGATGCGCTGGCGCGGCGACAGCGTGAGCCGGTGCGAGGGACACAGCGGCTCGCAAAAGCCGCATTCAATGCAGCGGTCGACGATATCCTCGGCGGCCGGCATCGGCTTGAGGTTCTTCAGGTGCGACTGAGGGTCGTCGTTCAGGATGACGCCCGGGTTGAGCAAATTCAGCGGATCAAACAACTGCTTGATGCGCCGCATCAGTGCCGTCGCCTGGGTGCCCCACTCCATCTCGACAAAAGGCGCCATGTTGCGACCGGTGCCGTGCTCGGCTTTGAGTGAGCCGTCGTACTTCTGCACCACCAGCGCGCAGATGTCGTCCATGAAACCGGCGTAGCGCGCCACTTCAGCCTCATCAGAAAAGTCCTGCGTGAAAACAAAGTGCAGATTGCCTTCGAGCGCGTGACCAAAGATGATGCCCTCGGCATAGCCGTGCCGGCGCAGCAGCGCCTGCAAGTCGAGCGTGGCACTGGCCAGCGATTCAACCGGGAAGGCCACGTCCTCGATGATGACGGTGGTGCCGGCGCGGCGCATGGCACCGACTGACGGGAAAGTGCCCTTGCGCACTTTCCAGTACAGATCGCAGGTGGCGGGGTCGGTTGAGAACGCCGGGGCTTCAAGCGTCGCAATGCCGTCCAAAGCGCCGAGCGCGGCCTTGATGCGCAACTGCAGCGCCGCCGGCGTCTGCGCGCGCACCTCGATCAGCAAGGATGCGGCATCGTCACCGAGCGTGCGCATCAAGGCCGGCATGGCGGGCTTGTCCTGCACCGAGCGCAAGGCAGGGCGGTCCAGCAGTTCGACGGCAGACACCGGCTCGTTCTTCAGGCGAATCACCGCCTGGCAGGCGCTCTCAATGGTGGGGAAAAACACCAGCGCGCTGGCCTTATACGGGTCTTCGACGACGGTGTGGTACGTGATGCTGGAGATGAAACCTAGTGTGCCTTCCGAGCCGATCATCAGGTGCGTGAGGATCTCGAGCGGGTCTTCAAAATCAATCAGCGCATTGAGGCTGTAGCCGGTGGTGTTCTTGATCTTGTACTTGTGGCGGATGCGCGCAGCCAGTGCCGCATCGGCGCGCGTGGCGGCGCCGATTTGCGCCAGTTCGGCCAACAATCCGGCGTGGCTTTTCCTGAAGTTCACGACGCTGGCGCCGTCTTCGGTATCGAGCACGCTGCCATCGGCCAGCAACACGCGCATGCCGGCCAGTGTGCGGTAGCTGTTTTGCGCCGTGCCGCAGCACATGCCGGACGCGTTGTTGGCCGCTATGCCGCCGATCTTGCAGGCGTTGATGGAGGCCGGATCAGGACCGATCTTGCGACCGAAGGGTGCGAGGCGGGCATTGACTTCGCCGCCGATGATGCCGGGACCGAGTCTTACGCTGGCGGCGTCAGGCCCGATCTCGCAGGTGGCGAAGCCTTCGCCGATCAGCGCCAGCACGCTGTCGCTGACGGCCTGGCCCGACAGGCTGGTGCCGGCGGCACGAAAAGTAAGCGTGCGGCCGTTGGCGCGCACCAGTTTCAGCAAAGCCTGAACTTCTGCTTCGGACTCGACCACGACAACAACTTCGGGCGTGAGCCGGTAAAAGCTGGCGTCGGTGCCGTAGGCCAGGCGGCGCAGGGGATCCGTGACGATCTGGTGCACGGGCAGGAAGCGCGACAGCGCGTCAACAAATGCGCTCATGGTTTTCTCTCCTTGAGCAAATCACGCAGCCGTTTGGCCGCCGGAACCAGCGGCGTTCGGCTGCGCGTCCATGCGCCCTGCTCGGTGGGTGACAGGGCGCGGCCCCGGCTCATGAACCAGGACGCCAGACGGTACAGGCCGAGCTTGCTGTAAACCTGGGCCCAAACGCTCCAGACGGCGGTACCGGCGACACTGCGTGCCGCGCCGCTGCCAATCAGGCTGGCCTCGTCGCTGTCCGGGTGGGCCTGGGCCTCGTTGCGCAAGCGCACCAGGATTTCGGGAATCGGAATGCGCACCGGACAAACCTCGCCGCAAGCGCCGCACAGGGTGGAGGCAAAGGCCAGCGGGTAGGTGCTCTCAAGCCCAAGCATGTGCGGCGAAATGATGGCGCCAATCGGGCCGGGATATGTAGTGCCGTAGGCGTGGCCACCTATGCGCGCATAGACCGGGCAGTGGTTCATGCAGGCGCCGCAGCGGATGCACTGCAAGGTGGCGCGCAACTCCTCGTCGGCATAAGCCTGCGTGCGGCCGTTGTCGAGCAGGATCAGGTGCACTTCCTGCGGGCCGTCTTTCTCACCCGCTTTGCGCGGACCGCTGATCAGGTTGAAATAGGTCGTGACAGCCTGACCGGTGGCCGAGCGCGACAGCAGGCTGTAGAGCGGCGGCACGTGCTCGAGCTTTTCCACCACCTTCTCGATGCCGGTGATGGCGATGTGCACGCGTGGCACCGTGGTGCACATGCGACCATTGCCTTCGTTCTCGACCAGGCACAGGGTTCCGGTTTCAGCGACGGCGAAATTCACGCCTGAGAGGCCAATATCGGCGTCGGCAAACTTGCGCCGCAGCACCCGGCGGCCAATCTGGATCAGCGCATCGACGTCTTCGGTATAGGCCACACCCGGCAGTTCGTCGGCAAACAGTTTGGCGATGTCCTGCTTGGTCTTGTGGATCGCCGGCATGATGATGTGGGAAGGCTTTTCACCGGCGAGTTGCACGATGTACTCGCCCATGTCGGACTCCATGGCCTCGATGCCGGCAGCCTCCATCGCGTGGTTGAATTCAACCTCCTCGCTCACCATCGACTTGCCCTTGATGACGCGCTTGGCCTTGACGCGCTGCGCAATGTCCAGCGCAATCGCGTTGGCTTCATCGGGCGTCTGCGCCCAGTGCACCTGAACGCCGTTGGCGGTGAGCTTGGCTTCGAGTTGTTCCAGCAGGCGCGGCAAATGCGCCAGGCTGTAGCGGCGAATGGCGGCGCCGAGATCGCGCAGACCTTCAAGCTCTGCGGCATCCGGAAACTGGGCGCGGCGCTTGGCCTGCAAAAAGTCCATGGCGCCACGGAAATTCTTCTGCTGACCCGGGTTGTTCAGGACCTCAAGGCTGCGCGCCTTGAAGTCTTCCATCGGATGGATCTTGATGACGCTGCTCATGCGCCCTCCCCCGACGGATGGCACAAGAGAACGACGAGTTCGCGCGGACCATGCGCGCCATAAGCCAGCGTCTGCTGGATGTCGGCCGTCTTGGACGGGCCGCAGATCAGCAGCGCGTTGGTCGGCAGACCAGCGCTCCAGCCCTCTGCGCGCATCGCAGAGTGCAGGTCGGCGTGGATGGTGGCAACGTCAAGCAGCACGAAATGCAGCGAGGGCACGAGCGACATCAGGCGCGGCTCGGACGCATCGGGCCACAGGATCAGGCTGCCGGTCTCGGCAATCGCGCTGCGCGCCAGCGTGAGCGAGGCGTCGACCTCGTCAAACAGCACGTCGCGCCAGGAATCGATGCTTTGCGCGTAGTGCAGCAGTTTGAGATTTGTCGGGCGGCGCGCTTCCAGCAAGGCGCCGTGTGGCGTATCGGCGCCGAGCAGCAGGTTGCGCAGGCCTTTGGCAGCGGCGATCTGCAACAGCAGTTCCGGCCAGGCTGCAGCCGTGGTGTCATGAATTTCTGTCTTGACCGCTTCCAGCGCGGCGCGCAAGCGGCTGACGCGCTGCGCGTTATTCTCGTTGCGCTGGTGCGCGTCGAACCAGGCCGCTACATCGGGCAGCGCCGGCAGGCTTGTCGGCGCTGAGGCGCGCAAACGCGCCAGGATGGCGTCGCGCGCGCTCATACAGCGTCGCCCGTGGTGCGGCGCCAGAGAAAGCTGGCGATGTGTTCGCCCGGCAAGCTCGGCACGGATTGACCGGCAAGTTCATCCTGTTTGGCGGCACGGCCCGTGATGTTGAGCAGGCAGCCACAGTCGGCGCTGACGACACGCTCGGCGCCGGTGGCGCGCAGGGCGGCAACCTTGTCGGTCACGATGGCCTGCGAGATGTCGGGGTAGCGCATGGCAAAGGTGCCGCCAAAACCGCAGCATTCTTCGATGCGCGCCTGCTCCACCACCTTGATCTGCGCCATGCTTGCCAGCAGCGCGACGCTGGTCTCGTGCGAGCCCATCTCGCGCCGGGCGTGACACGAGGTGTGCAGCGCAATCGTGCTGGCCGGACCCAGATCGGGCTGGCTGAAGTTGACCACGTGCACCAGAAACTCAGTCAGTTCAAAAACCCGCTCGGCCAGGTCAACCGCCTGGGCGTGCAGCACCGGATCGTCGGCGAACAGTTTGGGGTAATGCTGGTGCATCATGCCGCCGCAGGAGCCCGATGGCACCACCACCGGCCAGGGCTGCGTGAACAACTTGAGCTGCTGCAGGGCGACGGCACGCGCCTCGTCCGGGAAACCACTGCTGTGCGCAGGCTGGCCGCAGCAGGTCTGCTGCTCCAGGTAATGCACGCGAATGCCCTCGCGCTCGAGCAGGCGCACGGTGTCCAGGCCAGCCTGGGGCTCGAACTGATCAACCAGGCAGGTGGCAAACAGATAGACGTCAGTCGGTTTGACCGGGTAGCGCCGGCTACCGGGCGTTGCAAAACTCACAGTTTGTCTCCTCGAGTGCGAACAACTCAATTTGGTAAATTGGTATTACCAATTACTCGGGAGTTTAAATAGGAGAATCAGTGAGGTAAATCGGGGTTTACCCGAGATTGAGTCAAACAAATTAGGGAAAGATGTACTATCATAGAAGTGGTATTACCAATTTCGAACACCATGTCCACGCTTCGCCCCACCGCCATCCGCTTGGCTGATACCGTCGCCGCCGAACTTGAGAAGCGCATGCTTGAAGGCTCGCTGAAACCGGGTGACCGCCTGCCGGCTGAGCGTACGCTGGCGCTGGACTTGGGGGTGTCGCGCCCCTGCCTGCGCGAAGCCATGCAAAAACTGGTTTCGAAAGGTCTGCTGACCACGCGTCACGGTGGCGGCACCCATGTGACGGACCGGCTGGAGGCGCATTTCGTCGATCCCTGGCAGGACATGCTCAAAGGTCACCCTTTGCTGCACCGGGATCTGCTCGAATTCAGGCAGATGCTGGAAAGCCAGGCCGCAGCACTGGCAGCGGACCGCGCCACCGACGCTGATCTGGCACGGCTAGACGCCGTCCATGCCACCCTGGAAGCCACCTACAACAATGACGATCTGGCCGCCTGCATCGACGCCGACGTGGCGTTTCACCAGGCCATTGCCGAGGCCGCCCACAATGTGCTGATCGGCCATCTGACCGCGAGCCTGATGCGCGTGATCCATGGCCACGTCGCCGGCAACCTCGAACACCTGCACGCGCGACCGCAGCGCTGGAACCAGCTGCGCGCCCAGCATCAGGCGATCTGGCTGGCGATCCGTGAGCGCAACCCGGAAGCCGCTGCACAGGCCGCGCGCAATCACGTCGAGTTTGTGCGCCAGAACATCGATGACAGCGCGCTGGCCGAAGCGCGCCGCCTGAGCGCCTTGCGGCGCCTTGGCGAATCCGGTGACGGCGTCAGCACAGCCCCCTGAACCCTGCCGGCTTTGCTGGCCCAAGCACCCCGGGGGCTCAAGTTTTCGACCCGGCCGCCATCAGTGCGCGCCGCTCGCGCGTCATGCGCACCGTGTGTTGTGCGAGTTTGTCGTACAGGGTCATCGCAGTCTCGGTCAGCGTGCGGGTCGCACCCGCCATCTCGTCATCTGCCAGTTTCTTCGCCTGCTCCAGCGAACACCCGCTCGAAAAAGCAAGCACAACCTTGGCCATGCGCTTATCCGACTCGATGATGTGCAGCGCGATCCATTGCGTCAAAAAAGTGACAATGCTCTCAAGCACCTCATCAAAGGGCTTGAAATCTTCCTCGGCTTTGAGCCGGATGACTTGGTCCACGAAATCGTCGTGCGCTCGCAGATGACTGATTTCCCAGGAATCACCCTGAAAGTGCCGGCGCCATATTTCTTCTTCTGTATGGAAATGGACAGCAGCATATTCTTTGAGTTCGCCAATCACCTGGTTCAAACCTGGCGCTGCAACCTGAAAGGCAAGATGACTGACAAGCACATTGAGCAGGTCAATCAACGTGCGATGCTGCTCGTCAATCAATGCGATTCCGGTGGAAAAAACTTCGTTCCAGGGAAAGATTTCAACGGTGTCGGGAATTTTCGATGATTCCATCGGACCAATGGTATAGCAAGTCCAGCCCAATCCAGTCCACTCGGGGCCCGAATCCCGGCGACCCAGCGGGCACGCGCCGCCAGCAGATCGCCGCGCAGGCCAACGACATGGAAAGCGCCTGCCAAGCCGGATCACTTTGTCGTAAAGTGCTTGCTTTTGCCAGAGCGGCGTGAGCAAGCCACTTATTTATTCCAGAAGGACCTTGACATGCAAGCAGCCAAGCCCATTGAACTGCACGGCCAACCCGTTGCGGGCGGCAAATTCCCGCTGATCTGCACGCCGCTGGTTGGCCGGACGCGGGAGTTGATCCTGGGCGAAGTGGACGCCGTACTGGCGAAAAAGCCCGACGTGCTGGAGTGGCGCGTTGACTTCTTTGACGGCATCGCCAACGCCGCCGATGTGGTCAGCGTGGCTGGTGCCATCAAGACACTGACGGGCGGCGTTCCGTTGCTGTTCACGCGGCGCTCGATCCACGAGGGCGGCGAGAAGATTGCGCTTTCCGAAGAACAGGTCATCGCGCTGTATCAGGCGGTGTGTGCGAGCGGCCAGATCGACCTGATCGACTTCGAGATGGGCAACGACCCGGTGCACATTGCGCAGGTGCGCGAAGCGGCCAGGGCCAACGACATCAAGCTGATCCTGTCGTTCCACAATTTTTCGTTCACGCCGAGCCTGGAAATCCTGAGCCAGCGCTTTTTGCAGGCCGATGAGCTTGGCGCCGACATCGCCAAGGTGGCGGTCATGCCGCGCAATCTGGAGGACGTGCTCACCTTGCTCAGCGCCACGCTGGCGGCCAGTCAGAAACTGCGCATTCCCCTGATCAGCATGTCGATGGGGCCCTATGGGTCGCTGACGCGGCTGTTCGGCTGGACCTTCGGCTCGGCCCTGACCTTCGCCGTCGGCGCCAGCAGTTCGGCCCCGGGCCAGGTTCCGATCGAGGACCTGAACACGGTGCTGACCATCGTGCAAAAGTCGATCGCCGGCGCGAAGTAGCGGGTTCTTCCGCAACGCAGACGGCAGCTACAAGCTGCTCGCCGGCATCCTGCCGGACCCGGCGCGACGCACTGCAATCATTCGATACATTTGGCCCGAATTGTTGCAACAGTCCGATGGCATTATTCCGTTGCGAATGGATGCCAACTTGCCGGTACCGACCCGTCCCCAGGCCTGGTTCGGTACCGACGCTGATCGGCTCACTTTTGCCCTGTTCTCCTCCCTCCAACAGAAAGTATTTGAATGTCTGCATCCAACGGCGCCCTCGCCAACCCTGCACCCCTTGGTCTTCTTGGCTTTGGCATGACAACCGTTCTGCTCAATGTGCACAACGCGGGCTTTTTCCCGATGACGAGCATGGTCCTGGCGATGGGCATCTTCTACGGCGGCATTGCGCAACTGATCGCTGGCATCGAGGAATGGAGGGTCGGCAACACCTTCGGCGCCACCGCCTTTACCTCCTACGGCTGCTTCTGGCTGACCTTTGTTGCTATCGGAGCCCTTCCCAAACTCGGCTTTGCGGCGGACAACGGCACGTCAATGACGGCGTACCTGGTGGTCTGGGGCATTTTTACGCTGTTCATGTTCATCGGCACCTTGCGGCTCAACCGCACCCTGCAGCTCATCTTCGGCTCGGCTTTCATCCTGTTTTGCATGCTGGCCTACGGCAAGGCCAGCGGCAATGAAGAGGTGATTCGTATCGCCGGCTATGAAGGCATCTTCTGCGGCGCCTCGGCCATGTATGGCGGGCTGGCGCAGATCCTGAACGAACTCTACGGTCGGGTCGTCATGCCCTTGGGTGTGCGCAAGGCCGCTTGAGCCAGGTCAGTGGTCGTGCGCTTCTGTAAGCCGGCGGCAGGCGTAAGGGTTTACGATCAGCGGTTGCTGAGTTCAAGCAACCTGGCAGGCGACATATATTTACCTTAGGAGATTTCTGATGACTAAAGAAGTAGTAGTTTTAAGCGCAGCCCGTTCTGCCATTGGCGCATTCGGCGGTTCCCTGGCCAACATGGAAGCACCGGAACTGGCTGGCATCGTGATGAAAGAAGCCATTGCCCGCTCTGGCGTCGACCCCAAGCAAATCGGCAACGCAGTGGTTGGCCACTGCATTCCGACCGATTCCCGCTACGCCTACGTTTCGCGCGTCGCCTCGATCCAGGCCGGGCTGCCAATGGACTCGATCGCCATGCAGGTCAGCCGTTTGTGCTCCTCCGGGCTGCAAGGCATCGTGACGGCGGCCCAAAGCATCATGCTCGGTGATTTCGAGTATGGCATCGGCGGCGGCGTTGAAGTCATGTCGCGCGGTAGCTACATGATGCCGGCCTTGCGTTCAGGCGCCCGCATGGGTGACACCAAGGCGATCGACATGATGGTCGCAGTGCTGACCGACCCGTTTGGTGTCGGCCACATGGGCCTCACCGCCGAAAACCTCGCCGTCAAGTGGAACATCAGTCGCGAAGAGCAGGATGCTTTTGCCTGCGAATCACAGCGCCGTGCCGCTGTGGCGATTGCCGAAGGCCGTTTCAAGTCCCAGATCGTCCCGATCGTCCAGCAAACGCGCAAGGGTGAAGTCGTGTTTGAGGTTGATGAACACGGCAAGGCCAATACCACCATGGAATCGCTGGCCAAGATGAAGCCGGCCTTCAAGAAGGACGGAACCGTCACCGCCGGAAATGCATCGGGCATCAACGATGGCGCAGCCTTCTTCGTGCTCGCAGCTGCCGACGCGGCCGCCAAAGCAGGTCAAAAACCGATCGCCCGCATCGTTTCTTACGCCGTTGCCGGCGTGCCCAACGAAATCATGGGTGAAGGACCTATTCCCGCGACCAAACTGGCGCTCAAGAAGGCCGGCCTGACGCTTGACCAGATCGACGTCATCGAAGCCAATGAAGCATTTGCTGCACAGGCCATTGCCGTCAACAAGGGACTCGGACTCGATCCGGCCAAGACCAACCCCAATGGCGGCGCCATTGCGCTGGGTCACCCCGTCGGTTGCTCTGGCGCTTTCATCGCGACCAAAGCGGTCTATGAACTGCAACGCACCGGCGGCAAATACGCACTGGCCACCATGTGCATTGGCGGCGGTCAGGGTATTGCCGTGATTTTCGAACGCATCTGATTGCGGCTGTCACGCAAACGCGCCCCTGCCACGGTGGCAGGCGCGTTTGACCTTTTGTCTTAATGGAGTTTCAAGATGGAAATTAGTACTGTTGGCATCATCGGCGCGGGCACCATGGGTAACGGCATCGCACAGGCTTGCGCCGTGTCGGGCATCAAGGTTGTCATGGTCGATATTTCGGATGCCGCCGTGGCCAAGGGCATCGCCACCGTGGCGGGCAGTCTGGAGCGCCTTCTCAAGAAGGAAAAGATCAGCGCCGCGGAACGCGACGCCGCAATCGCGCGCATCAAGGGCAGTACCAGCTATGAAGACCTGAAATCGGCCCAGCTCGTGATTGAGGCCGCGACCGAGAACTACGAGCTCAAGCTCAAGATCCTCAAGCAGGCCGATGCCATCCTGGCGCCAGAAGTGATCATTGCCTCCAATACCTCTTCCATTTCCATCACCAAGCTGGCGGCCGCCACCAGCCGCGCCGAGCGCTTCATCGGCATGCACTTCTTCAACCCGGTGCCGATGATGGCGCTGGTCGAGATCATCCGCGGCCTGCAGACCAGCGACGCCACGCACGACGCCGTGCACGCCATGGCCAAGGCCCTGGGCAAGACGCCAATCACCGTCAAGAACGCGCCAGGCTTTGTCGTCAACCGGATCCTGGTGCCGATGATCAACGAAGCCTTTTTCGTGCTGGCCGAAGGCCTGGCCACGCCACAAGACATCGACGCCGGCATGAAGCTTGGCTGCAACCAGCCGATCGGCCCGCTGGCCCTGGCCGACATGGTCGGGCTCGACGTTTGCCTGGCCGTGATGGAAGTCTACCTGAGCGAATTCGGCGACAGCAAGTACCGTGCTTGCCCGCTGCTCAAGGAAATGGTCGCTGCCGGCCGACTCGGTCGCAAGACCGGGCAAGGTGTTTACAAGTACTAAGTGGGCATAGCGCGCCTTTTGTTATTGCGAGAAGCGTAGCGACGCGGCAATCCATGGAGCCCGAAGCCATGGACCGCCGCGCTTCGCTCGCGATGACGAAAGGACGTGTCTTGCATTCCGCAAAAGATCAATAGAATCACCTCCCGCGTTTGAATTTGATGCCGACTGAGCTCTCCAGCAAGTCCTCGCAGACCCAGTACCAGCACGAATTTCTTCAGGCCGGGCTGGACCGGATCGACCAGGGCTTGACCGTTATCGATGGCGATCTGCGCATCGTGGCGTGGAACAAGGCCTTTTTGCGCTTGCTGGATTTCCCGGAAGACCTGGTGTATGTCGGTGCGCCGCTGGAGTCGCTCATCCGCTACAACGCCGAACGCGGCGAATATGGGCCGGGTGACGTCGAAGCGCTGATTGCCGAGCGCAGGCAGTTGGCCCGAAGTTTTGTATCGCACTACACCGAACTGGTCCGCCCGGGCGGCCAGATTCTGGCTGTTCGCGGCGAACCTCTGCCCCACAACGGCTTTGTAACCCTTTACACCGACATCAGCGCCAGCCGGCGTGTTGAGCAGCAGATCCAGCAGCACAATGCCGAACTGGAGGCCCGTGTCGTCCAGCGGACCAGTGAGTTGGAGGCGGCGCACCAGCAACTGACCGAAGCGGACGCCGTCACGCAGCGCATCACCACGGCCTTGCGCTGCAGCGAAGAAAATTTGCGCCTGATCACCGACACCGTGCCGGCGCTGATTGGCTACTTCGACAAGCAGGAAATCTATACCTACGTCAACAAGGTCTATTCCGACTGGTTTGGGTTCAGCAAGGACGAAATGGTCGGCCGCTCGATCCGTGATGTAGCGGGCGACGAGGTTTATGCCAGTGTCGCAGACTATGTGAAACAGGCGCTGCAGGGGCAGCGGGTCAGCTACGAATACGCCATGCGCCGGCCCACCGGGCAGGTGTTCCATGCGCGCAGCGAATTGGTGCCCGAGATGGACGCCGATGGCGCCGTGGCCGGCTGTTTTGTGTTGTCGGTCAATATCACCGACCTCAAGAATGCGCAGTCGGCCCTGGTTCATGCGCAAAAGATGGAGGCGGTCGGACAGTTGACCGGCGGACTTGCGCACGACTTCAACAATTTGCTGACGGTCGTGATTGGTAATCTGGTGACCCTGCATGAACGTTACCCCAACGATCCTGATATTTGCGAGTTTGTGGTGCCGGCGCTGAAGGCTTCGCGCCGGGGTGCGGCGCTGATCAAGCGGCTGCTGGCGTTCGCCTCCAAGCAGCCGCTGACGCCAAGGTCGGTGAGCATTGCAGACCTGGTGGCCGACACCATGGTGCTGCTCAAGCGCACCTTGCCGGCAAACATCAGCATCACCAGCACCCCCATGAACGAGCCCTTGTTCGCCATGACCGATGCACAGCAGCTTGAGAACGCTCTGCTCAACCTGGCGCTGAATTCGCGTGATGCCATGCCCGATGGCGGGCAGCTGGCCATTCAGGCGGTGCGCATGAAGTTGGACGCGGCCCAGGTAGCTGATTTTGACGTCACACCGGGCTGTTACGTGGCCCTGAGCGTTTCCGACACCGGTGCCGGGATGGACCTCGCCACGCAGGCGCGCGCCTCCGATCCGTTCTTCACCACCAAACGCTTCGGTTTGGGAAGCGGTTTGGGTTTGTCCATGGTCTATGGGTTTGCCAAGCAGTCCGGCGGCGGCATTCGCATCCAGAGCGCGCCAGGCGAAGGCTGCGTCGTCACGCTGGTTTTGCCCTATGTTTGTGACCCGCTCGAGCCCGCCGCGCTGACCAGCGCGCAGCAGCGATCGGGTCGACGCGCTGCGGAGCACCCCCTGGTCCTGCTGGTCGAAGACGATCCCGATGTGCGCCGCGTCATCCGCTTGCAACTCGTTGACCTGGGCTACCCGGTGATCGAGGCCGACCATGCGGCCGATGCCCTGCTGCTACTGGCCACAGTGCCAACTGTGGGCATCCTGATCTCTGACATGGTGATGCCTGGCGGCATGGATGGGCGCACGCTGTGCCGCGAGGCGAGTCTGAGTGCGCCGGATGTAAAGACTTTGCTGATCAGCGGTTACGCCAGTTCGCCCGAGAGTGCCATCGGTCCGCCGCTGCTGAAAAAGCCATTCACCAGCTTTGAACTGCAACGGGCCCTTGACGGTTTGATGGCATGAACAGCGCACTGTCGCCTGCGCCGCTGGAGCCGCGCTGCATCTACATTCTGGACGATGATCCGGACCTGTGCCGACTGGTCAGCGGCACCCTGCGCGAGTTTGGCTTTGAGACCTATGAATGCGCCAGCGCCGCCGCGCTGCGCAGCCTTTTGGCGTGGCGGGTTCCCGATCTGTGCATCGTCGATCTGGGCTTGCCCGATGCCGATGGCCTGGATGTGGTGCGTGAACTGCAGGCGCGCTACGACTGCGGTGTGATGGTGTTGACCGGGCGCGGTTACCTGAGCGACCGGGTCATGGGGCTGGAACTCGGGGCCGACGACTACATCGTCAAACCCTTTGAACCGCGTGAACTGGTGGCACGCGTGCGCAGCATCTTGCGTCGGCATGACAAGTCCAGCACCGCACAAACAGCCGATCACTCACAGATTGCAGAATTTTCCGGCTGGCGTTTCCTCGTTGACTCGAACACCTTGTCCTCACCCAGTGGGCAGCAATGGACGCTGAGCTCCGGTGAGGCTCACATGCTGCTGATGTTCCTGAAGCGCCCAAACCGGATACTTGACCGCGAGCAGTTGTGTGGTGATCGCGATCTCTCGGCGCTGGACCGCAGCGTCGATGTTCGCGTTTCAAGGCTCAGGCGCAAACTCGAATCAGATCCCGAACACCCGAAAACCATTCGCACCGTCTACGGCGCAGGCTATCTGCTTGCCGTTGAGGTCAAGTGGTTATAGGCAGTCCAAGGCCGCAGTCCGGCCCCAAGGCACTGCAAACATTCGATACATTTACACCGAATTCCTGAAACAGTCCAATGGCATTATGGACTTTTCTGCCCGAGACAGCGCATGACAAATCAGGAAATTCTGGCCCAGTTTGGCCCGCGTGAAGCAATGGAATACGACGTGGTCGTGGTTGGCGGCGGCGTCGCCGGCCTGGCCACCGCCATCCGACTCAAGCAGTTGGCCACTGAGCAGTGCAAGGAACTGTCGGTGGTGGTGCTGGAGAAAGGCGCCGAACCCGGCGCGCATATTCTCTCGGGCGCCATCATGGACCCGATCGCCATGGATGAACTGTTCCCCGACTGGAAGGCAATGGGCGCACCGCTCAACCAGCCGGTGACTGACGACGCCATGCTGTTCCTGAGTGAAAAATCGGGCTACCGCACGCCTAATTTCCTGCTGCCAAAATGCAGCCACAACCACGGCAACTACATCATCAGTCTGGGCGAGTTGACGCGCTGGCTGGCGACGCAGGCCGAGAACCTGGGGGTGGAAATATTCCCCGGCTTCGCAGCCGCTGAAGTGCTCTACACATTGACCGGCGCAGTCCGTGGCGTTGCCACCGGCAACATGGGCATCAACAAGGAAGGCGAACCCGGCGAAAACTTTCAGATCGGCATGGAACTGCTGGCCAAGTACACTGTTTTTGCGGAGGGCTCACGCGGGCACCTGGGCCGCCAGCTGATTGCCAGGTACGAGCTTGACGCGGGGTGCGACCCGCAGGCCTATGGCCTGGGCATCAAGGAATTGTGGGAAGTGGACCCCTCGCGCCATCAACCGGGTTTCGCCATGCACACCGCCGGCTGGCCACTCGACAACGCCACCTATGGCGGCTCCTTCATGTACCACATGCCCGACAACAAGATTGCCTTGGGCTTCATCACCGGATTGAATTACCAGAACCCTTATCTGAGTCCGTTCGAGGAGTTCCAGCGCTGGAAAACCCATCCCAATGTGCGCTGGTATTTTGAAAACGCCCAGGGCGAAGTGACCGCCAAGCGGCTGGCCTACGGCGCGCGCACCATCACCGCCGGCGGGCTGATGGCGCTGCCCAAAACCGTATTTCCGGGCGGCGCCCTGATCGGTTGCGACGCCGGCTTCATGAACGTCAGCCGCATCAAAGGCAGCCACACCGCCATCAAGAGCGGCATGCAGGCAGCCGAGGCGGCATTCGAGGCCGTGATCGCCGGTCGTCAGCATGACGAGTTGGTGTCCTACCCCGTGGCGGTTCAAAGCAGCTGGGTTTTTACCGAACTCAACAAGTCACGCAACTTCAAGGCCTGGTTCAAATACGGCTTGCGCGTGAGCACCCTGATGAATGGACTGGAGCAGTTCGGATTGGGCGGCAACATGCCCTGGACGATTCACCGTGACAAGCCCGACCACGAATACCTGAAGCCTGCTGCCGAGTGCGAACCCATTGTTTACCCCAAGCCCGACGGAAAGCTCACCTTTGACCGGCTGAGCAGCGTCTTCATCAGCAGCGCCAACCATGAAGAAAACCAGCCCGCGCACCTGAGCTTGAAAGATGCCCGTGTGGCGGTTGCCATCAACCTGGCCCGGTTTGCCGGACCCGAGGCGCGCTATTGCCCAGCCGGGGTCTATGAGTTTGTCAAGAACGACGATGGCAGCGACCGACTGCAGATCAACGCCGCCAACTGCCTGCATTGCAAGACCTGCGACATCAAGGACCCGACGCAAAATATTGTCTGGGTCACACCCGAAGGCGGTGGCGGGCCGAATTACGCGGGAATGTAAGCCGCCACAACCCTCGCCAGGCAGGTCACGGTACCTGCAAGCAAAGAATTGAAACAACCCCAGAAAGCACCTTATGAACTACCAAGCCCCCCTCCAGGATATGCTGTTTGCGATGCAGGAACTCGCAGGCTTTGCCAGCGTCAGTGCCCTGCCTGGTTTTGAGGACTATGACCTCGATACGGCTCAGGCCGTGATGCAGGAATCCGCCAAATTCTGCGCCGGTGTGGTGGCACCCTTGAACGTCGGTGGTGACAAGAACCCGAGTTCCTTCAAGGATGGCGCCGTCACGACCGCACCCGGCTTCAAGGAAGCCTACACACAGTTCACGCAGGGCGGCTGGCAGGGTGTGATCCACCCCACCGAGCATGGTGGCCAGGGCTTCCCCAAGCTGATTGCCACGCCCTGCGCCGAGATGCTGCACGCCGCCAGCCTGTCGTTTGCCCTGTGCCCGATGCTGACCGACGGCGCCATTGAAGCCCTGCTGGTGGCCGGTAGCGAGGAACTCAAAAGCAAGTTTGTCGGCAAGCTCATCAGCGGTGAGTGGACCGGCACTATGAACCTGACCGAGCCGCAGGCCGGCTCCGATCTGGCCGCAGTGCGCGCGAGTGCGCAGCCGCAGGCCGATGGCACGTACAAGGTGTTCGGCACCAAGATCTTCATCACCTATGGCGAGCACGACATGGCTGAGAACATCATCCATCTGGTGCTGGCCCGCGTGCCGGGTGCGCCCGAAGGCGTCAAGGGCATCTCGCTGTTCGTGGTGCCCAAGCTGATGGTCGGCGACGATGGCGCCCTGGGCGCGCGCAACGATGTGGCCTGTGTCTCGATCGAGCACAAGCTCGGCATCAAGGCCAGCCCGACCGCAGTGCTGCAGTTCGGCGACAACGGTGGCGCCGTGGGCTACATCGTGGGTCAGGAGAACCGCGGCCTGGAGTACATGTTCATCATGATGAACGCGGCCCGTTTTGCTGTGGGCATGCAGGGCATTTCGGTGGCTGACCGTGCCTACCAAAAGGCGGTCCGCTTCGCCCATGATCGCGCTCAGAGCCGAGATCTGGCCGGCTCCGACGGCCCGGTTGCCATCATCAACCACCCCGATGTCAAACGCATGCTGCTGACCATGCGTGCCCACGTTGAAGGTACACGCGCCCTGGCCTACGTGGCGGCCGCCGCCAGCGATGCGGCGCACCACGCCAGCGACGAGGCCACGCGCAAGAGCAACCAGGCCGTTTACGAATACCTGGTGCCGGTGGTCAAAGGCTTCTCGACCGAAATGTCGGTCGAGATGACCAGCCTGGGCGTGCAGATTCATGGCGGCATGGGCTACATCGAAGAAACCGGTGCCGCCCAGCATTACCGCGATTCCCGCATCCTGACCATCTACGAAGGCACGACCGCCATCCAGGCCAACGACATCGTGGGCCGCAAAACGCTGCGCGACAAGGGTGCCGTGGCAAAGAGCTTGTGCGGCCTGATGGCGCGCACCGAGCAGGACCTGGCGGCGCGCGGCAATGACGACTGCAAGGCCATGCAGAGCGCGCTCGAGCAGGGCCGCCTGGCCATGGAAGCGGCGGTGGACTTCATCCTGGCCAATGGCAAGAGCCAGCCCAAGACGGTCTACGCCGGTGCTGTCAATTACCTCAAGCTGGTGGGCGTGGTGCTGTGCGGCTGGCAGATGGCGCGTGCCATGCTGGTGGCGCAGGACAAGCTGGCAAGCGACCCTGCGTTCTACGGTGCCAAAGTGATCACGGCGCGCTTTTATGCCGAGTCGGTGCTGGCCCAGGCCAGCGGCCTGGCGCAATGCATCTGCCTGGGCGGCGACACGATCAACCGCATGGCGATTGAACAGTTCTGAAATCGGGCCAACTGACAGCGACACTCAGATTCAACGTATCTTCAATTCGAGAGACACCAGCATGACAAAACGTGACCAAGACCACTATCGACAAAAGCTCGGCACCGCCGACCAGGCCGCCGCGCTGGTCAAGTCGGGCGACATCATCTTCATGGGTGAATTTGCCCAGAACGTCGAAGCCGTGGACGCCGCCCTGGCCTTGCGCAAGAACGAGTTGCGCGACGTGATCCTGATCACCACGACGCGGGCCAAGCCTTTGAAGTGCGTTGAAGCCGACCCGAAGCGCGAATCCTTCATCTGGAACGACTGGCATTTTTCGGGCCTGGCTCGCAAGTTGGGCGAGCAGGGACTGGCGAGCTACATTCCGTTCAGCTACCACCAGGGTCCGCAGAACGTCATGCTGTACGAGGAGCCTGATGTCGTCGTCGTGCAGGTGACGCCGATGGATGCGAATGGTTTCTTCAACTTCTCGACCAGCTGCTCGATGACCCCGGCCTACTGCCGCAAGGCCAAGCTCGTCGTTGTCGAGGTCAACACCAAGGCGCCGCGTTGCCTCGGTGGTCTCGACGAAGCGATCCACATCTCGCAGGTCGACATGGTGGTCGAAGGCCCGAACAGCCAGTTGCTGCAACTGCCAGAAGGTTCGGCCAGCGAAGCCGACCGCATGATCGCCGGCCACGTCATGGAGCTGCTCGAAGACGGCTCGACGATCCAGCTTGGCATCGGCGCGCTGCCCAACATAGTCGGATCCATGATCGCGCACAGCGGTTTGAAGGACCTCGGCGTGCACACCGAAATGTTGGCCGACTCCTATGTCGACATGTATGAGGCCGGTCGCATCACCGGGATGCGCAAGTCGATCGACCGCGGCAAAATGGTCTACACCTTCGCCATGGGCTCGCAAAAGCTCTATGACTTCCTCGACAACAACCCGGTGGCGGCGATCTTCCCGGCGTCGTACACGAACGATCCTTGCGTCATCGGTCAAAACCCGAAGGTGGTCGCGATCAACAACGCGATCGAGATCGACCTGTTCACCCAGGTCGCCAGCGAGGCCGCGGGCACGCGCCAGATTTCGGGTACCGGCGGCCAGCTTGACTTCATCCTCGGAGCCTACAAGTCCGAGGGTGGCAAGGGTCTGATCTGCATCAACTCGACCTTCAAGAAGAAGGACGGCACGGTCGGCTCGCGCATCGTGCCGACTCTCTCCGCCGGCACCATCGTGACCTGCCCGCGTTCCATCGTGCACTACGTCGTGACCGAATTCGGTTACGCGCAGATGAAGGCCAAGTCGACCTGGCAGCGTACCGAGGCCCTGATCAACATCTCGCACCCTGATTTCCGCGAGCAACTGATCAAGGAAGCCGAGGCGATGGGCATCTGGCGCCGCTCCAACAAGATTCTGTAAAGCGCAGACGCTGATCCTGGGCCAGCCTCAGGAACAGCGGGTGGCCGAATCCATCGACCACCACTGCGGTAATCAGATCAGATTTGACTGAACAGATACAGGCCGGCACCGCCGCACAGGCTGCCCAGGGCCGCGATGGCCCAGTTTGCCGTGCGCGCCAGATAAGCCTTGATGCCGCGTGCTGCGACAACACCACCCAGGTGCAGTGCGGCCGTGCTCACGAGAAAGCCCAGCGCATAACTGGCAAAGCCGCTGCCCGGGGCTTCAGCGCCGTGCGCGAGACCGTGCAGGCAAGCCACCAGTGCCACCAGGCCCAGGCCCAAAGCAACGGGTGTGCCCTGGCGCGACAGGATCAACATCGCGCCCAGCAGCACCACGCTCAGCGAGATCAGGGGTTCAAGCAAGGGAACCGACAAACCAGCCGACCCTGAAGCGGCACTGAGCAGCAGCGCCAACATGAACACAGCCGGCCCCCACCAGGACTTGTTGGCGGGCAAGGCCGAGACCGACCAGATGCCGACGGCCAGCATCACCAGCAGATGGTCCAGACCCAGCGGGTGCGCCAAGCCTTGGTAGACACCCGAGGTGTCATGACCGGTGTGGGCCTGCGCCATACCGCTCGCCAGTGCCAACAGTGCGGCACCGATGCGGCCCAGTGATTTGGGGGACATGAATTTCATCGAATGCTCCTCGTTTGAATTAAGTCTTTGGGGTCCATGCACCGATCTGACGCCAAATGGACGGCAGCGAATGCATCTGCGATCGGAAACGCAAATTTCGTGCCGCCGTCTGCGCTGAATGTTATACCCACGAATTCCGCTGGCAAGGGCTTTTGCGCTTGGTAGGCGGGCAAAAAACCGGTTAGCAATGTGGTTAGCAATTAACCATGTCGGCGCCGTCAAACGGCTGCGCCACAGTGACGGGCCCTGGGCGATCGCTGCAAAAAACGCAAATGCGGGCATGGCGCGCAATTTGCTATCAGCCCCTGCATCAGGCCCGGACGAGGTCTGGCTCCAGGAGACAACATGGGCGAAATGAACGACATCTTCAACCTCGGTCGCGAGGCCGTGCATGGCATCGAACAACGCCTGGGCATGTCCCGACGCGACTACCTGCAGTTTTGCGCCACACTGGCCGTCACCATGGGCTTGCCCGCCGGCGCCGATGCTGCGGTGGCCAAGGCGATCGAGTCAGCCAAGCGACCCTCGGTCATCTGGTTGCACTTTCAGGAATGCACCGGCTGCACGGAGTCGCTGTTGCGCGCCGAGCACCCGACGCTGGAAAAGCTGATTCTTGAGATCATTTCGCTCGATTACCACGAGACCCTGATGGCCGCCGCCGGGCACCAGGCCGAGGCCGCGCGCAAGGACGCGATGAAGGCCAACAAGGGCAAGTACGTGCTGGTCATAGAGGGCGCGATACCGGTCAAGGAAAACGGCAACTACTGCAAGATCGGCGGCCATACCGCCATCGACCTGCTCAAGGAATGCGCGGCCGATGCGGCCGCCGTGATCGCCATCGGCTCCTGCGCCTCCTGGGGTGGCATGCCCTCCACCGGACCCAATCCATCCGGCGCCAGCAGCGTGGCTGAAGTGCTGGGCAAGCCGGTGGTGACGATACCGGGCTGTCCGCCCAACCCGTACAACTTCCTGGCCACCGTTGTGCACTTCCTGACCTTCGGCAAACTGCCCGACGTGGACAAACTCGGGCGCCCCAAGTTCGCCTACTCACGGTTGATCCACGAAAACTGCGAACGCCGCGCGCACTTTGACGCCGGGCGCTTTGCCATGGAGTTTGGCGATGCCGGACACCGCCAGGGCTACTGCCTGTACAAGCTCGGTTGCAAGGGGCCGGAAACTTATGCCAACTGTCCTACCCTGGGCTTCGGCGATGCTGGCGAGAACAACTGGCCGGTGGGCTGCGGCCACCCCTGCATCGGCTGCACCGAGAAGGGCGTCGGCTTCACCAAACCGATCCACCAACTGGCCAAGATGGTCAATGTCGCGCCGCCGCTGCAATACGCAAGGATTGTTGAAGAGCAGGGCAAAGGCGCATCGCTGGCGTCGGCCGCGGCGCTGGCCGCCCTGGCCGGAGCCGCCGCTGGCGCGGCCGTAATGCTCACACGCAACCTCGGTCTGTCCCATGCCGCTGAAGAAGCCGAGCGCGCCAAAACTGGCGCCAAACCGCAAGACAAGGCGCGGGGCTGATCATGGACTCCCGTCGCGATTTCCTCAAAGGGGTTCTCGCAGGCAGTGCCGCCCTCGGCGCAGCCGCTGTTGCACCACCCGCCTGCGCCCGCGAAACGCTCAGTCGACCGACCGATGCGCTCGGCCTGCTGTACGACGCCACGTTGTGCATCGGCTGCAAGGCCTGCGTTGCGGCCTGCAAAGAGGCCAACAACAACCCACCCGAATTCTCCACCGCCGACAAACTGTGGGACACGCCGCTTGACACCTCGGGCTACACCTTCAACCTGATCAAGATGTACCGCAACGGCACAATGGAAGCGAAGGACTCGGAAGTCAACGGTTACGCCTTCATGAAGACCTCCTGCATGCACTGCGCTGACCCGTCCTGCGTCTCGGCCTGCCCGGTCTCGGCCATGACCAAAGACCCCGTCACCGGCATCGTCGCCTATGACGCCGGCGCCTGCGTCGGCTGCCGCTACTGCGTCGTTGCCTGCCCGTTTGGTATTCCGAAATTTCAGTACGACTCACCCACCGGCAAGATCGGCAAGTGCGAACTGTGCCGGCACCGCACCAAGGACGGCCACTATTCGGCCTGCGCCGAAGTCTGCCCAACCGGCGCCACACTGTATGGCCGGACCAGCGAACTGCTGCTCGAAGCCAAGCGCCGCATCGCGCTCAAGCCAGGCAGCCAGACGCGCTACCCGCGTGGCAAGCTCGGCGGTACCGACCAGAGCTATGAAGGAAGCGTGGGCAACTACCTGCAACATGTCTACGGCGAAAAAGAGTACGGCGGCACGCAGGTGCTCAAACTCTCGGCGGTGAATTTCGCCAAGGTCGGCCAGCCCGACCTGCCACCCAAGTCCTCGGCCGCCACCTCCGAGACCATCCAGCACTCGCTCTATGGCGGACTGATCATGCCGATTGCCGTACTCGGTGCGCTGAGTTACATCGCCAAGAAAAACGTGCACGACGAGGATGATCCGGCGGCGCACGGAACAGGGGAGAAATGAGCATGACCCAGCATCACAACGCGCGTCCTGCACCCATTGGCGGCGCCCTGATCAATGCCGCTACCCTGGTCTGCGCCATCCTCATCGCCATCCTGGCGGCCATCCTGCTGGTGCGTTTCGTCTTTGGCATCGGTGCCGTCACCAACGTCAACGACGGCTACTCCTGGGGCATCTGGGTCGTGGTCGACGTCATGATCGGCTCGGCACTGGCCTGCGGCGGCTTCTCGGTCGCGCTGCTGGTCTACATCTTCAACAAGGGCGAGTACCACCCACTGATCCGCCCGGCCCTGCTGGCCAGCCTGTTTGGCTACACCCTGGCCGGTAGCGGCATCTTTTTCGACCTCGGTCGCTGGTGGAACTTCTGGCACATCTTCTGGCCGAGCTACGCCAATCCGAACTCCGTGATGTTTGAAGTGGCGGTCTGCGTCACGGCCTATATCGTGGTCATGTGGATCGAGTTCGCGCCCGTCTTCCTGGAAAAATTCGGCCTGAAAGACGTCAAAAAGAAACTGACCAAAGTGCTGTTCTTCTTCATCGCGCTGGGCATGGTGCTGCCGATGATGCACCAGGCCTCGCTCGGAACCATGCTGGTGGTGATGGGTGGCCAGGTCAATCCGCTGTGGCAGACCCCGGCCGTGCCGCTGATCTACCTGCTCACCGCCATCATCATCGGCTACGGAGTCGTGCTGTTCGAGTCCTGCGTTGCGGCATCAGCTTATCGGCGCCAAATCGAGACCCATCTGCTCAACCCGATGTCCAGAATCATGCTCGGCGTGTTGGCGGTCTATCTGCTGGTGCGACTGGGTGACCTGCTGGCACGCGGCGCCATGGGTGAGGCCTTCAAACCGAACCTGCAGGCCTTTGCCTTCTGGCTGGAAAACCTGTGCTTCATCGCGCCCTTCTTCCTGATCGGCAATGCCGAGGCAAGGCGCAATCCGGCACGCCTGTTTCTGGCCGGCATCGCCATCATGCTCGGCGGCATCCTGCTGCGCCTGAACGGATTCCTGATCGGTTACAGCCACCACACCGGATCCGGCTGGACTTATTTCCCGTCCTTTTCGGAGGTGATGGTGACCACCGGGATGTTCGCCATCGAGGTGCTCGGTTACATCATCATCACGCGTCGCTTCCCTGTGCTGCCACGGGAAGAGGTTCAGGTGGCCAGTTAAATAAATAAAGATGGAGACAAAAATGTCAAAGCGCATAACGATTGATCCAATCACCCGCATCGAAGGCCACCTGCGGATCGACGTCGACATTGACGGCGGCAAGGTGCAGAAGGCCTGGTCCTCGGGACAGATGTGGCGCGGCGTGGAACTGATCCTGCTCGGGCGCGACCCGCGCGACGCCTGGGCCATCACGCAGCGCATCTGCGGCGTCTGCACCACGGTGCACGCCATCACCTCGGTGCGCGCGGTCGAGAACGCGCTCAAGATGGAGATTCCGCTCAACGCGCAGTACATCCGCAACCTGATCATCCTGGCGCACTCGGTACATGACGCCATCGTGCACTTCTACCATCTGTCGGCGCTCGACTGGGTTGACGTCACCTCGGCGCTGAAGGCCGATCCTGACAAGACCTCGATCCTGGGTGAGAGCCTCTCAAGCTGGCATCTCAACAGCAAGCACGAGATGCGCCGCGTGCATGAGCGGCTCAAGCACTTCGTCAATGGCGGGCAGCTTGGCATCTTCACAAACGGCTACTGGGGCCATCCGGCGATGAAACTCTCGCCCGAGGTCAACCTGCTGGCGGTGGCGCATTACCTGCAGGCGCTTGAGGTGCAGCGCAAGGCGAACAAGATCGTCTCCATCCTGGGCTCCAAGACACCGCACATCCAGAACGTGGCGGTCGGCGGCGTTGCCAACCCGCTGGCCACCGATTCGCAGGCGGTGTTGACGGTCGAACGCCTGATGGCCATCAAGGGCTGGATCGACGAGCTCTCCGACTTCGTCAAGAACGTCTACCTGATCGACGTTGCTGCCGTTGGCGCCTTCTACCCGGAGTGGACGGCGATTGGCAAAGGCGTCACCAACTACCTGTCGGTGCCTGACATTCCGCTCGACACCAAGGGCACGCAATTTGCATTCCCCGGCGGCTTCATCGAAGGCGCCGATCTGGCCACGCGCAAGCCGATATCGTCCTTCAGCGATCAATACTGGCAAAAAGGCGTGGAGGAGTCGGTCAAGCACTCCTGGTACAACTACGAAAAGGCCGGCGCCCTGCACCCGTACAAGGGCGAGACCAGTCCGAACTACACCGACTTCAAGGAAGACGCCAAGTACTCCTGGATGAAGTCGCCCACCTTCTACGGCAAAACGGCGCAGGTCGGCCCGCTGGCGCGCGTTCTCAACGGCCTGGCTACCGGTCACGCCCCTACCACCAAGTACGCCACCGCCGCACTGGACACGGTATCGGCCCTGGCCAAGACCAAGATCGGCCTGGGCGCCATGCACTCAACCATCGGTCGCCACGCAGCTCGCGCCATCACCTGCTGCGTCAACGTCGATCTGCTGGCCGACCAGTGGACCGCCCTGCTCACCAACATGGGTAAGGGCGACCTGGCCACCTTCAACAAACCGGTGTTTCCCAAAGACGAAGTCATGGGCGTGGGCTTTCACGAAGCGCCACGCGGTGCGCTGTCGCACTGGGTTGTCATCGACAACGGCAAGATCAAGAACTACCAGTGTGTTGTACCCTCGACCTGGAACGCCTGCCCACGCAACGACAAGGACGAGCCCGGCCCTTATGAAGCCTCCCTCATGGGAACGCCGATTGCGGACGTTGAAAAACCGCTTGAAGTGCTGCGCACCATCC
Organism: uncultured beta proteobacterium; assembly: GCA_903876735.1. Lineage (GTDB taxonomy): Bacteria > Pseudomonadota > Gammaproteobacteria > Burkholderiales > Burkholderiaceae_C > Rhodoferax. Next base: position 149,280 of record CAIRAW010000038.1, read on the forward strand.
ACTCGTTTGACCCCTGCATCGCCTGCGCCATTCACCTGACCGACAAGGACAGTGACACGGCAATCTCGATCAAGGCGGTCTGAACGGCCTTACTATCAAGGGGTCGGCGTATCCAGCCGGCCCTTTTCATTTCTGGGGTTTGTCCTATGCGTGCAGTGGTTCTGGGAATCGGCAACACCATCCTGACCGATGAGGCGGCGGGTGTGTGCGCGGTCGAATTGCTGGAGCAGCACTACCAGATGCCCGACAACGTGCTGGTGATCGACGGCGGCACCTCGGGCATGGAGATGATCGAAGACCTGTCGGACCTTGATTTCCTGATCGTCATCGACGTCGTCAAGACCGGCGCCGCACCCGGCACCGTGGTAAAAATCGCGGGCGACGAGATTCCGGTGTTCTTCCGGCGCAAACTCTCGCCACATCAGATTGCCCTGCCCGACGTGCTGGCCAGTCTGGAGTTGCTCGACGCCATGCCGAAAGAAATCGTCGTGCTCGGCGTCGAGCCGATCTCGCTTGAACTTGGCATGGAGATGACCCCCTCCATCGCCGAACAGGTCCCCGTGCTGGTCGAGATGGCAGTGGCCGAGCTGCGCGCACGCGGCTACCAGCTCAGTGCGCCAAGCGCCAAGGCAGTCTGAGATGTGCCTGGCCGCCCCTTCGCGCGTGATCGAGGTGCAGGATGGCGTGGCCATCACCGATTGCTTCGGCCAGCGGCGCCAGGTCAGCCTGTTGCTGCTCGACGAAGAAGTGGCGGTTGGCGACTACCTGCTGATCCAGGCCGGTGGCTTTGCTTTTGAGCGCGTCGATGCAGCGCAGGCCGAAGAAGCTCTGGCGCTGATGGAAAAGCTGATGGCACAAGGCACCGATGCCCGCATCTGGGGCGAAGCCAGCGAATGAAATTCCAGACTGAGAACCCGACCGACGCCGTCGAGCAGGCGTTCTTTCGCATCGAGCGCGAGCAGATGGCCGATGTGCCGATCCTGAACCCGGCGCTCACCGTCGAGGCGATTGACTTTCAGCGCTGGCAGGGCCACTGGCTGGGCATTGTCGTAACCCCTTGGTGCATGAGCATCCTGCTGCTGCCTGGCAGCACCGAGGGCTGGACTTCGACCGGTGAGAACAAGCGCCGCTTTGTCAAGTTCCCGGCCGGCGATTTTGCTTTTCTGGGTGGAATGGAAGCCGAACTCGGCGAGTACCAGAGCTGCCCGCTGTTCTCGCCAATGGACAGATTTGCCAGCCAGATCGACGCGACCCAGACCGCGCGCGCCTCGCTGATCGGGCTGCTGTCGGCGCCGGTTGCCCCGGCCAAGCCAACGCCCAAGCGGGACAAAGCGGCCGACCAGCCCGACCTGTCGCGTCGGCGCTTCTTTGCCATACGCTAGTTCTTTCGATAGACTGAGCTCCATGCATGAAATGTCGCTCGCTGAAGGGGTGCTGCAGCTGATCGAGGATTCGGCGCGGCAGCAGAATTTCTCCAAAGTCAGTACCGTCTGGCTCGAGATCGGCGAGCTCTCGGGCGTCGAGGTTGAGGCCATGGCGTTCTGCTTCGACGCCGTGACGCGCGACAGTGTGGCGCAAGGCGCCCGGCTCGAGATCATCACCCTGCCCGGCACTGGCTGGTGCATGGCCTGCGCCGTGACGGTGCCGATGAGCGAAGTGTTTGGCGAGTGTCCGCATTGCGGCGGCCACCAGATGCAGGTCACAGGCGGCACCGAGATGCGCCTGAAAGAATTGGAAGTAGAGTAGGCTGAGACTTTGTGGGACAGACCGCAGCGACGCAGCAGCGCGCCAGCTCTGTCCTCAACTTGAAAGAGAGAAACCGAATGTGCACAACCTGCGGCTGCGGTGCCGGCGAAGTGAAAATCGAAGGCCAAGCGCCCGACCATGCGCATGAACACGTGCATGCCGACGGCACGAAACACAGCCATGACCACGGCCACGACCACGGTCATGAGCACAGCCACGCACATCCGCACGAACACGAGCACGCCCACGAACACATTGCGCCAGCGCAGCATTCGCACGCACCGGGTTTCAGCACCAAGCGCATGGTGCAAATCGAGCAGGACATCCTGGCCAAGAACAATGCCTACGCCAACGAGAACCGGCAACAACTGGCCGAGCACGGCATCTTTGCGCTGAACCTGGTTTCCAGCCCCGGATCCGGCAAAACCACATTGCTGTGCAAGACCATCACGCTGCTGGGCAAGCAGCCACTGGCCGTGATCGAGGGCGACCAGCAGACCAGCCAGGACGCACAGCGCATCCGCGCCACCGGCGCCCCCGCGATCCAGATCAACACCGGCAAGGGCTGCCATCTGGACGCGCACATGGTCGGCCACGCGCTGCAACAACTGCGCCTGCAGGATGATTCGCTGCTGATGATCGAGAACGTCGGCAACCTGGTCTGCCCGGCCGCCTTTGACCTGGGCGAAGCGCACAAGGTGGTGATCCTGTCGGTCACCGAAGGCGAGGACAAACCGATCAAGTATCCCGACATGTTCCGCGCCGCCAGCCTGATGCTGCTCAACAAGATCGACCTGCTGCCGTATCTGGACTTCGATGTGGCAGCCGCCATCGGTTTTGCGCGCCAGGTCAACCCGCAGATCCGCGTCATCCAGGTCTCGGCCACCAGCGGCGCCGGCATGGACGAATGGCTGGCATTTTTGCGCGAGGGCCTGGCCGCCGCGCACAGCGCACGCCATGAGACTGTTGACCAACTCAAGCAGCGCGTCGCAGCGCTGGAAGCGCAGTTGCAACGCACGTGAGAAAGCAGCGATTATTTTGTCATCCCGGACTTGGTTGTCATCCCGGACTCGATCCGGGATCCATGCCTTTTGCGTCATGGATTGCGGGTCGAGCCCGCAATGACGAGAAGCAAATCCATCGCGCGCCGCATTCGCGTCAGCGGCATCGTGCAGGGCGTGGGTTTTCGACCCTTTGTCTGGCGACTGGCGCAGGAACTCCATCTCGACGGCTGGGTGCGCAACGACGCGCGAGGCGTTGAGATCCTGGCCCAGGGCAACCGGGCCGCGCTCAATGACTTGCTGGCGCGCCTGCGCAGCGAGGCCCCGGCACTGGCCTGCGTCGATGACGTGCAGGCGCAAGACGCCACTCCCACCGCCTTGAGCGGCTTCGACATCCTGCCCAGCGTGCAGGGCCAGTCCAGCAGCAGCAGCAACACCGCCATCGGCCCCGACGTCGCCGTCTGCCCGGACTGTCTGGCCGAACTGTTCGACCCACGCGGCCGACGCTGGCGCCACGCGTTCATCACCTGCACGCACTGCGGTCCCCGCTACACCGTGACCCGCACCCTGCCCTACGACCGACCGCAGACCAGCCTGGCGCCATTTCCGCTGTGCCCAAGCTGCGAGCGCGAATACACAACACCTTCGAACCGGCGCTTTCACGCCGAGACCACTTGCTGCCCGCACTGCGGCCCGCAACTCGCGCTGCACGATGCGCAGGGTCAGATGCTGAGCGGCGACCCGATCACGCAGACGCTGGCCCTGCTGCGCGCGGGCTCCATCGTCGCCATCAAGGGGTTGGGCGGCTTTCATCTGGCCTGTGACGCGCGCAATGCCGATGCCGTACAGCGCCTGCGCGAGCGCAAGAACCGCGAGGCCAAACCATTTGCCGTGATGAGCGCCAATGTCGCGAGCGTGGCATCTTACGCACGCGTGTCTGACTCTGAACGCGAGCTGCTGGAGAGCCGTGAACGCCCGGTGGTCCTGTTGCGCGCGCTGCCCGGCTGCGAAGCGCTGCTGGCCGGCGTTGCGCCCGGCCTGATGGAGCTTGGCGTCATGCTGCCGACCACGCCGATCCACTTCCTGCTGTTCCACGAAGCCGCCGGTCAACCGACGGGCACGGAATGGCTGGCCGTGCCGCAGCAGTTGCTGCTGGTGATGACCAGCGCCAACCCCGGCGGCGAGCCGATCGTGCGCGACTCAATCGAGGCGCGCAGCCGTCTCGCGGGCATTGCCGACGCCATCCTCAACCACGACCGCGCCATCGTCGCGCGCTGCGACGACAGTGTGCTGCGACCGCTGGGGAGCGGCGCGCAGTACATCCGGCGCAGCCGCGGCTACACGCCGTCGGCCATCCGCTTGCCGCACGGTGGGCCGTCGGTGCTGGCCTTTGGCGCGCACCTGAAAAACGCCATCTGCGTGACCCGTGGCGACCAGGCTTTTGTCTCGCCGCACATCGGCGACCTCGATAGCGCGGCGACCTGCGATTTTCTGGATGAGACGGTGGAGCGCATGCTCAGCCTGCTCGAAGTCACGCCCGAGATCGTGGCGCACGACCTGCACCCCGATTACCACAGCACGCGCGCCGCGCTGGCCTTTGCCGCGCGTCTGGGCCTGTCGACGCTGGCAGTGCAGCACCACCATGCCCACATCGCCGCCGTCTGCGCCGAGCACGGCCACCGGGGACCGGTGCTGGGGCTGGCGCTCGACGGCGTCGGCCTGGGCTCCGACGGCACGGCCTGGGGCGGTGAACTCTTGCGCGTTGACGGCGCGCAGTTCGAGCGCATCGGCCATTTGCGGCCCCTGCCGCTGCCCGGCGGCGACAAGGCAGCCCGCGAGCCCTGGCGCATGGCGGCATCCGTGCTGCACGAACTCGGGCGCAACGCAGATATCAGCACGCGCTTTACCCAGATTGGTGCCAGCGTCATCGCGCAGATGCTGGAGAAAAACATCAACTGCCCGCGCTCGAGCAGCATGGGCCGCGTCTTTGATGCTGCCGCCGGGCTGCTGGGCCTGTGCGAACAGATGCAATACGAGGCACAGGCTGCCATTTTTCTGGAGCAGGCCGCCACGCGCCACATCGAACAACACGGCTGGCCAGCGGCACTGCCGCAAGGCTGGCGCATCGGCGCCGACGGGCAACTCGATCTGCTGGCACTGCTGGCCGCGATGGACGGTGCCCGCGATGTCGATCAGGCGGCTGCCGTTTTTCACGCCACGCTGATCACAGCCTTGAGCGAGTGGGTTACACAGGCCGCCTCTGCACAAGGCGTGAAAACCCTGAGCTGGGGCGGTGGCTGCTTTCTGAACACCCTGTTATCGTTGCGACTGCGGCAGAATATGGAAGAACAAGGTTTGACCATCCTGGCACCCCGGCGCCTGTCACCGGGCGACGCCAGCGTTGCCGTCGGACAGGCCTGGATTGCCATCAACGCAAAGGATCACTGAACCATGTGTCTTGCACTTCCGGTCAAGGTGGTAGAGGTCGGCCCCGGCGACTCAGCCGTGGTCGATCTGGGCGGCGTGCGCAAGGAAATCTCGCTGGCCCTGCTAGACGGTGTGCAGGTGGGCGACTACGTCATCCTGCACGTCGGCTACGCGCTGTCCCGACTCGACCCGGAAGAAGCGGAAAAAACGCTGGCGCTGTTTTCAGAACTGGAAGCAAGCAGGCTGACAGCGTGAAATACATTGACGAATTCCGCGACGGCGAGGTCGCCCAGACCATCGCCCGCAAGATCGCCGCCACGGTGGAGCCGGCGCGGCGCTACAGCTTCATGGAATTCTGCGGCGGCCACACGCACGCCATCTCGCGCTACGGCCTGTCAGACCTGTTGCCCGAGAACGTGCGCATGGTGCACGGCCCGGGCTGCCCGGTCTGCGTGCTGCCGATCGGGCGCGTCGATCTGGCGATCAATCTGGCGCTCACGCGCGACGTCATTCTGTGCACCTATGGCGACACGCTGCGCGTGCCGGCGTCTGATGGCCTGTCGCTGATGAAAGCCAAAGCGCGCGGCGGCGACATCCGCATGGTGTATTCGACGCTGGACGCGCTGCAGATCGCACGCGACAACCCGCAGCGCGAAGTTGTCTTCTTTGCCATCGGCTTTGAGACCACGACGCCGCCAACGGCCCTCGCCATCCAGCAAGCACAGCAGGAGCAACTCGCCAACTTCAGCGTGCTGTGCTGCCACGTGCTGACACCGGCGGCGATCAGCCAGATTCTGGAGTCGCCCGAAGTGCGGCAATGGGGCACGGTGCCGATCGACGGTTTCATCGGACCGGCCCATGTCTCGACCGTGATCGGCAGCCGGCCCTATGAGTTCTTTGCCGAGGAGTACCGCAAGCCGGTGGTGATCGCGGGCTTTGAGCCGCTCGACGTGATGCAGGCGATCCTGATGCTGGTGCGCCAGGTCAACGAAGGCCGCGCTGAAGTGGAGAACGAATTCTCACGCGCCGTCACACGCGATGGCAACCTCAAGGCGCAGGACCGGGTTGCCGAAGTGTTCGAACTGCGCAGCGAATTCGAGTGGCGCGGCCTGGGCATCGTGCCCTATTCGGCCTTGCAGATCCGCGCGCCCTACGCCGCCTTCGACGCCGAGCGCCGCTTTGATCTGGTCTACACCTCGGTTCCCGACAACAAGGCCTGCGAATGCGGCGCCATCCTGCGTGGCGTCAAGCGGCCGCAGGACTGCAAGATTTTCGGCACCGTCTGCACGCCGGAAAATCCGATCGGCTCCTGCATGGTCAGCAGCGAAGGCGCTTGCGCCGCGCACTACAGCTACGGCCGCTACAAGGACATGAACTGAATGACTGACGTCAAACGCGGCTACGTCCGCCCGCTGGACCTCAAGCACGGTCGCGTCGATCTGACGCACGGCTCGGGTGGTCGCGCCATGGTGCAACTGATCTCGGAGTTGTTCGCCAAACACCTGGGCAACGAATACCTGGGCCAGGGCAATGACGGCGCCGTGCTGCCAGCACCGATGCTGAACGGCAGAGTAGCGCGCATCGTGATGTCCACCGACAGCCATGTGGTCTCGCCCTTGTTTTTCCCCGGTGGCGACATCGGTTGCCTGTCGGTGCACGGCACGGTCAACGATGTCGCGGTGATGGGCGCCACGCCGCTCTACCTGGCAGCAGGATTCATCCTGGAAGAAGGCTTTGCGCTGAGTGAGCTGGCGCGCATTGTCGAATCCATGGCGCAGGCCGCGCGCACAGCCGGCGTGCCGGTGGTCACCGGCGACACCAAGGTGGTGGAGCGCGGCAAGGGCGACGGCGTCTTCATCACCACCACCGCAGTCGGTGTCTTGCCCGATGGTCTGGAACTCGGCGGCAACCGCGCCCGACCCGGTGATGTGGTGCTGGTCTCGGGCTCGATCGGCGACCATGGCGTGGCCATCATGAGCCAGCGCGAGAACCTGCGCTTTGATGCCCCGATCCTCTCCGACACCGCAGCGCTCAACGGCCTGATCGCCGCGATGCTCGCAACCAACGCCGACATCCGCTGCCTGCGCGACCCGACACGCGGCGGCCTGGCCGCTACGCTCAACGAGATCGCCGGCCAGTCCGGTGTCGGCATGATGCTGCACGAAAAAGCGATTCCCGTGAAACCGGTGGTGGCAGCGGCCTGCGAACTGCTCGGGCTCGATGCGCTCAACGTCGCCAACGAAGGCAAGCTGATCGCCATCTGCGGAGCAGCCGACGCGCCGCGCCTGCTGGCTGCCATGCGCGCGCATCCGCTCGGCGCGGACGCCGCCCTCATCGGTGAGGTGATTGCCGACGCCCATCACTTCGTGCAGCTGACCACCGCCTTCGGTGGCCGGCGCATCGTCGACTGGCTGGCCAGCGATCAACTGCCGCGCATCTGCTGACACCACGCCATGCGCATCCTGCTGCTGACGCACGCCTTCAACAGCCTGACGCAGCGGCTCAGCGCAGCGTTGCTTGAGCGCGGGCACCAGGTCTCGGTCGAGTTCGACATTGCGGACAGCGTCACCGAAGAAGCGGTCGCACTGTTCAACCCGGCGCTGATCATCGCGCCCTACCTGCGCCGCGCCATTCCCGAATCCATCTGGTCGCGCCATGTGTGTCTGATCGTGCACCCCGGCATTGTGGGTGACCGTGGCCCGTCGGCGCTGGACTGGGCGATTCAAAACCAGGAAATCGACTGGGGTGTCACGGTGCTGCAGGCGCAGGCGGAGATGGACGCGGGTGCAGTCTGGGCCAATGTTGGGTTCCCGATGCGCGCAGCCAAAAAGTCCAGCCTGTATCGCCATGAAGTGACGCAGGCCGCCAGCGAGGCCGTGCTGCTGGCGCTGCAGCGCTTCGCGTCCGGCAGCTTCGTGCCGCAGGCGCAGGCCGAGATGGCGGCGCGCGGCTGTGCGCGGCCAATGATGCAACAGACCGATCGGCATATCGACTGGACGAGCGACGACACAGCAAGCGTGCTGCGCAAGATGGGTGCTGCCGATGGTTTTCCGGGGGTGGCCGACGCCCTGTTCGGCCAGCCCTGCCAGCTGTTTGACGCCTGGCCCGAAGCGACGCTGCGCGGCGCGCCCGGTGAGATCATCGCGCGGCGTGAGACGGCGCTGCTGCGCGCCACGGTCGACGGCGCGGTCTGGATCGGCCACGTCAAACGCGCGGACAGCATCAAGCTGCCGACCACACTGGCTTTCGAGAGCGAATCGCAGGCCATCGCCGAAGCGCCGCTGCAAGGCTACTGGCGCGTCAAGACCCCGACCTGGCAGGATATTACCTATGAGGAAAGCGGCGCGGTCGGCACGCTGCATTTTGAGTTCTACAACGGCGCGATGTCGACCCGGCAATGCGAGCGCCTGCGCGCCGCACTGGTCTGGGCCAAGCAGCGTCCGACCACGGTTCTGCTGCTCATGGGCGGCGCTGATTTCTGGTCCAACGGCATCCACCTCAATGTGATCGAGGCGGCCAGCCTTAGCGGCGGTTCTGCCGCTGACGAATCCTGGCGCAACATCAACGCCATGAACGATCTCACGCTTGAAGTGATTGACACCGGGCAGCAGCTCACGGTGGCGGCACTCGGCGGCAACGCCGGCGCCGGTGGCTGCTTTCTCGCGCGCGCCTGCGACCTGGTCTGGGCCCGCGAAGCGGTGCTGCTCAATCCGCACTACAAGAACATGGGCAATCTGTACGGCTCGGAATACTGGACCTACTCCCTGCCCCGGCGCGTCGGCCTGGACGCGGCGCAGGCGATCATGCGCAAGCGCGAGCCGTTGACCGCCCGACACGCGCTGATCATTGGTTTCAGTGATGCCTGCCTGAGCGGCGACGCGCCAACCTTTCGCGCCGATGTGGCGCTGCGTGCCGCCGAACTCGCAGCCGCGCCTGAGCGGCCCGCACGACTCGCCGCAAAACGGGAGACCCGCGCGCGCGACGAAGCCCTCAAGCCGCTGGCCGCCTACCGCGCCGAAGAGATGATGCAGATGCGGCGCAATTTCTACGGCTTTGACCCGAGCTACCACGTGGCACGCCATCACTTCGTGCGCAAGTCACCGGCCTCCTGGACGCCACGACATCTGGCACTGCACCGGGATTTAAACTGGAAGGCGCAAGCTTGAGAAATATCAGGGCCCAAAGTCGGATAGAGGCTTGATTCGGGCTTATCCTTGAGCTTTGATTTCTCTCACAGGAGTTTTCATGTCGAATGCGATACGCCGCATCGCCGTCTGCACTGGCGGCGGTGATGCCCCAGGGCTCAATGCGGTCATTCAGTCCGTGGTCATAGCAGCCGCCAATCGCGGCTGGGAGACCTACGGCATCCGCGACGGCTTCAACGGCATCCTGTTTCCGGAGCGCTACCCGGAAGGCGGCGTCACGCGCCTGACGCACGACCGGGTGCGCGGCATCGGCCACCTCGGCGGCACCATTCTTGGCACCACCAACAAGGGCAACCCGCTGCACTTTCCGGTGCGCATGCCTGACGGCAGCACGCGCGAGATCGACCGCTCGGACGAGATCCTGGCCTATTTTGCAACCCACGAAATCGACGCCCTGGTCTCGATCGGCGGCGACGGGTCGCTGACCATCGCCAACGCCCTGCACCTCAAAGGTCTGCGCGTGGTGGGCGTGCCCAAAACCATTGACAACGATCTGGACAAGACCTTCACCACCTTTGGCTTTGACACCGCCGTGGCCTTCGCCACCGAATGCGTGGACCGCCTGCACAGCACGGCCGAGAGTCACCAGCGCGTGATGGTGGTCGAGGTCATGGGGCGCTATGCGGGCTGGATCGCCCTGCACGCCGGTATTGCCGGCCACGTCCATGCCATCCTGATACCCGAAATCGACTTTGACATCGAGAAGGTGGCCGATGCAATCCGTGCGCGCGATGCCAGCGGCCACCTGTACTCGATCGTGATGGTGGCCGAGGGCGCCCGCGCCGGTCATGGAACGCGCGAGGTGCTGGCACCGGCCGAAATCGGCCATGCCGAGCGGCTCGGCGGGATCGGCGAGCGCGTCGCCCACACGCTGCAGGAACGCACCGGCAAGGATGCCCGTGTCGTGGTGTTGGGCCACCTGCTGCGCGGCGGCAGTCCAACCGCATTCGACCGCCTGACCGCCCTGCGCTTTGGTGCGGCGGCGGTGCGCGCGCTTGACGAAGGGCAATCCGGCATCATGGTGGCCCTGGGCTTTCCCGATGTGAACTACGTCGCGCTGGAAGAAGTGGCGGGTCGCATGAAGGGCGTTCCGCTTGGCAGCGACACGCTGCAGACCGGGCGCGATCTGGGCATCTGTTTTGGCGATCAGGTGGCGCTGAGCCAGCATCAAAGCAGCTGAAGGCCAAGCCGTGCCAAGCCGAACGCCCCTTTCCTTGCTGGTGGTCGACGACGAGCAGCGCGCACTGGAAGCGCTGCGGCGCACGCTGGAGGACCACTTCACGGTCTTCACCGCCGCCTCGGCCGAAGCAGGTCTGAGCCTGATGGAGAGCGAGCACATCCAGATCGTGCTGTCCGACCAGCGCATGCCCGGCACCTCCGGCGTGGAGTTCCTGCGCCATGTACGCGACCGCTGGCCCGACACCATGCGCCTGATCCTGTCCGGCCACACGGAGGCCGAGGACATCATCGCCGGCATCAACCAGGCCGGCATCTGGCAATACCTGCTCAAACCCTGGCATCCGGACCAGTTGCTGCTGACCCTGCAAAACGCCGCCGAACTCTGGCGATTGCAGCAGGAAAACCAACGCCTGACACTGGAGTTGCGCGCCAGCCCCGAGACCCTGGCGCTGCGCGTGAGCAAGCTGCGGCAAAAGGCCAAGAGCCAGGCCGGTTTTGACCGACTGACGCGCGCCACCGACAGCCCCTTGAACGCCATTTGCGCGCTGGCAGAAAAGATTGCCGGACACGACCTGTCGGTGCTGCTCACCGGAGAATCCGGCACTGGCAAGGAGTTGCTGGCACGCGCCATCCACTACGCCAGCGCGCGCGCCGAACAGGCTTTTGTCGTGGAAAACTGCGGCGCCGTACCCGACAACCTGCTTGAGAGCGAACTGTTCGGGCACAAGCGCGGCGCCTTCACCGGCGCCACCGAATCGCGCACCGGTCTGTTCCAGCAGGCCGACGGCGGCACCCTGTTCCTCGACGAGATCGGCGAGACCTCGCCCGCGTTCCAGGTCAAACTGCTGCGCGCGCTGCAGGAAGGCGAGGTGCGCCCGGTCGGCAGTCCGCGACCCGTTGCGGTGAACGTGCGCATCATCGCCGCCACCAACCGCAATCTGGAAGCCGATGTGGCCAGCGGGCGCTTTCGCGAAGACCTGTTCTACCGTGTTGCCGGCATCACGCTCAATTTGCCGGCGCTGCGCGAGCGCCCGCAGGACATCGCGCCCATCGTGGCGCAGATGCTCAAACAGTCCGACCTGGCGGGGCGACAGATGTCGCATGAAGCCATGAACTGCCTGGTTCAACACGCCTGGCCCGGCAATGTGCGTGAACTGCACAACGAGATCCGCCGCGCCTTGGCGCTCGGTGACGGTCCGCTGCTCGGCGCTGATCTGCTGTCAGCGCGGGTGCGCCAACCGGCCAGCGCAGGCGGCCCGACCCAGATGCGTGCGGATGCCGAATCCGGCCAGTTGCGCCACCAGCTTGAACGCCTGGAAGCGCAGCTGATCCAGGACGCCATGCTGCGCCACAAGGGCAACAAGACCCATGTCGCCGATGAGTTGGGCCTGACCCGCGTCGGCCTGCGCATGAAGCTGATGCGCCTGGGACTGGAGAAGGACCGAAGCCCGTTCTGACGGCAAGCTGCTGTGCCCATCACGGACAGCTTGGGATCTCAGGGTTGCTGCCATTGCGAAAGACCCAGGGCGCTATGGGCTCGGCCTGCGCCCACAAGCCCAATCGCGCGGCCTTGGCCGAGGATTCCGCGCTATCAAACCGGTCGCGCCCCGTCGCGCTGATTTCGCATTGGTAGGCGCGGTAGAACCAGGCCGATCCGACAGCCACCTGTTCCAGGTTGGCGTACTGGCAATTGCCCGTGAACACCGAGCCGACAACCCGGCCATACTGGTCCAGCTTGCTGTACGCCACCCGCACCGTCTGCCCCAGCAGCAGGCGCGACAGACTGGCCTGGGACTGTGCGCCGTAGGTCTGCGCGAGCTCCGGCGCGTCGATGCTGTCAAGCCGGATGCTGCTGCCGTTGACGGTAATGGTGTCGCCGTCGTGCACCTTGCTGACCGTCCCTTCAATCAGATTGGGGCCCAACTCATAGCCACACAGGTTGCTCGATGCGTTGGGTACCGCTGTGCCGGGGCTTGCCGTCAAATCATTGGCTCCGGTACTGGCACCCCCGCTGCCGCCGCCACCGCCGCAAGCGGCCAGCAGAAGCACCAACAGAAATGGGGCAATAAAGCGCAGTGGCATGCGCTCGAGCATACGCAGGCAAACGCGACCTCGCTATCCCCCAAAAGAGGCATACCGATGCCGGGAGCGCCGCCGCTCGGTGAAGCCCGGCGCAAGCCAATATGTCCAATGCGCGACAGCCCTGATTTCCGAATGACGCCGTAATACGTCATCAATCCAACCCACGGAGCAAGAGCTGATGAATTTCGAGTTATCTGCGGAAATCCGCGAATTGCAGGACCGCACACGCCGCTTCATAGCAGAGCAGGTGATTCCCTTTGAAAACGACCCCCGCATGGGGCCGCACGGGCCGAGCGCACAACTGCGCAGTGAACTCGTGGAGTTGGCGCGCGGTGCCGGCTTGCTGACGCCGCACGCATCAGTGGAGATGGGCGGACTGGGGCTTGGCCACATCGCCAAGGCGGCCGTCTTTGAGGAGGCTGGCTACTCTTCGCTGGGCCCGACCGCGCTCAACATCCATGCGCCCGATGAAGGCAATATCCATTTGATGGAAGAGGTAGCCAGCACCCTGCACAAAGAGCGCTGGTTGCGGCCCCAGGTTCAGGGTTATACCCGTTCCTGCTTCGCCATGACCGAGCCACCCCCCGGTGCCGGAGCCGACCCATCCATGATCAATACCCTGGCGGTACGCGACGGCGACGACTATGTCATCAACGGCAGCAAGTGGTTCATCACCGGCGCCGAGGGTGCCGACTACGTCATCATCATGGCGCGCATGGAAGATGGCTCGGCCACGATGTTTCTTTCGGATATGAACCGTCCCGGCATCACCTTGACGCGCAGCATGGACGCCATGGACCGTTGCTTCACCGGGGGCCATGGTGTGCTCTCGTTCCATGATGTGCGGGTTCCCGCCACAGACATCCTGGGTGAGCCGGGCAAGGGCTTTCGCTATGCCCAGATCCGTCTGGCACCGGCGCGCCTGACGCACTGCATGCGCTGGCTCGGCCAGGCCCGCCGCGCGCACGATCTGGCTGTGGACTACGCCAGCCGTCGACAGGCTTTCGGGAAAACGCTGGCCGAGCATGAAGGCGTGGGTTTCATGCTGGCCGACAACGACATGGACCTGCATACCGCGCGCCTGCACATCTGGCACACCGCCTGGCTGCTGGACCAGGGTCAGAAGTGCAACTTTGAGTCAAGCCGCGCCAAGGTGGTGTGCTCGGAAGCGCAGTGGCGTGTGGTCGACCGTTGCGTGCAGATACTGGGGGGCCAGGGTGTGACCGCCGAAACGCCCGTGATGCGCATTTTCATGGACATGCGCGCTTTTCGAATCTACGACGGCCCGAGCGAAGTGCATCGCTGGAGCATGGCCCGAAAAATTGTCCAGTCGGCGCAGGCTGCCGGCGTTTAAGCGGGCACCGACAGCCGGTTCGCGATCTCGATCAGGTTCATGTCGGGGTCGCGCACGTAGACTGAAAGAATCGGTCCGGTAGCGCCGGTGCGCTGCACCGGACCTTCAAGGACGTTGACGCCGCAGGCAGCCAGATGCCGGCTCACTTCGGCCAAAGGCACGGACGTCAGAAAGCATAAATCGGCAGACCCGGGTGTGGGGGCCAATGCCTTGGGTTCAAATTCCCTGCCGTGCTGGTGCAGGTTGATTTTCTGGCTGCCAAATGTCAGGGCTTTGCGGCCTGCGCCAAAGGTGACCACGTCCATGCCCAGCACCGTTGCGTAAAAGGCGACGCTGGCGTCGATGTCGCGCACGGTCAAAACAAGGTGATCCAGACTGTCAAGCTTCATGCGAATCTCCCATTCAAGGTTTGCCGGGTTTGTTCTGGTCCAGCCACTGCGCGTAGGAAATGCGCGCAATGTCAAAGCGGTCGGTGGTACGGCAGTAGACCGAGGGCGAACCGAGTCTTCCGAGGGGCGAGAAATTCTGAATGTGCAAGCGCGGACCGATCAACTCGTCGGCCACATGGAACATGATGACTTCACCGATGAACAGCGTGTTCTTGCCAAGTTGCTGCGCGCTGAACAGTTTGCACTCCAGACTCACCCTGGCTTGCGCGATGCGCGGCGTGCGAATGTGAACACAGGGCGCGGTCTGTAGTTGTGCGGCGTCGAGTTCGCTGTGGTCGGGCGGAAAATCGGCCGCCGAAATATTCATCGCGTCAAACAGTTCCTCGGTCACCATGTTCACGACAAACTCGCCACTGGACTCGATATTGCGGGCCGTGTCCTTGGCGCCCCCCTGTGGGTTCTGGCCGACGCTGACCATGACATACAGGGGCTCGCTGCCGATCGCATTGAAGAAGCTGTAGGGCGCCAGATTGACCACGCCACTGGGACTGTGGGTACTGACCCAGGCAATCGGACGCGGCACCACCAGGTTGGTTAGCAGTTTGTAGTTGTCGGCAGCGGTTTGAAGCGAGGGATCGATTTGCATAAGGCTTTGCCCTGGTTATGACTGAATTACTGGCTCATTGGCTCAATTCGAGCACAACGACGTGGCCTTGCGGCGCCGGCCAGGTGCGGCCCGTCAGGCGTTCGCCGTTGAACTCGGCACTGATGGCGCGCAGACCCGGCTGGGTCAGAACCATTCTGGAACTGGCGACACCGGCGCCGCTTGCCGGCACGCCGGGCAAGGCGCTCTGGCCGTCAAAACTGATCTTGTCGCGCTGGGCATCGAAATAGCCACGCGGACGGGAAAACGTGACCAGCGACTGGGCCGATTTTTCCGCTTCGCTCATGCGCTCCGGGCGCAGATGGACGATGGCGCTGGAGCGCGGAAAGGGACTGCGGTAGACATGCGTGGTGGCATAACCCGGCGCGCTGACCACAAACTCGTATGGCACGCCAGGGCGCGCCGCAAACGGGCCCCATTGGCCATCGGCGCCAACGGTCTTGTTGTGAACCGCGTTGCCCAGACGCTCGCCGCTGCTGGCGTCGGTGGCAAAGATCGCGATGCTGGCACCGGGCACTGGCAAATTGTTCGGCCAATTGCCTGAGCCGGGGTCATCCGAGCGCAGGCCCCTGCCCGTGATGTTGCCATTGAGAACCGGCGCCGCCTCAGCTTCTATCGCCAGTGAGCGCGGCGCCCTGCCGGTGACAAAACGGTAGGCCGCGTCAAACGCCACGGGCGAAAAAGCGGTCTCGCGGTGATCGATGCGCGGGATCACCACATTGCTCGCGCCCTTGAGTTCGGGTCCGTCGAAGCCGACGTTGGTGGCCATGCCCTTGGCGCCTATCCACAGGCCATCAGGCTGCGCGTACTTGTCGTTGTTGTCGGATCGGATCGTGAGCCACTTGACCGGGCCGCTGACCTCGTCGCCGTTGGCGTTCTTGGGCGCATTGAGTGCGCTCAAAAAGGGGCGGTTTCCAGCCATCTCATTGTCTTCACGAAAACCCTTGACCGACCAGACGCCGTGGTTCGGCGTTCCACCCAGAATGGCGTGCGACACGGTCGCCGCACCGCCGCCGTTTTGAATGTAGTTGCGAATTGCATGGCCGCCGCGCGAGTTCCCAAACAGCACCACCTTGCTGGCCCCGCTTGCTTTCAAGACCCTGTCTACCTCGGCCTTGAGGAAGCGCATCTGCTCGGTGGTCGAACTGCGGCCTGGCTGCGCCTTGCTGTCCTCGTCGCGCGCCAGTGGGTACGGTATCTCAATCGCATGCAGGCGCTCGCGCGGCCAGCCGTTGGACTCAAAACGCCACAAGGTGGTCTGCCAGAGCGCAGCGCTGTCGCCGTTGCCATGCACGAACACAATCGGCGGCGTCTCCTCGAGCGCGGGCCGACTGGCGCACGCGGTCAGCAGCAGGGCAATGGCGGCCAGTCCCAGCAACAAGCGGCGAGTCATCATGGCAGTCTCCTTCGGGTAGCTTGGTACACAGACCAAGCCAAATGCACGATTGGCGGGATCAGTTTAACCCGCCGATTGCCGCGCTCAGGCACTGAAACAAAAGCCATGGCTTCATCATTGATTCACAAAGCTGTCGCACAATCGACTCAATTTCCATGACAAGCCCATGACTCAAAATACCACCGCCCGTTACGACCCCGTCAGCCGCGTTTTTCACTGGCTTACAGCCATCGCCGTGACCATCGCCTTCATCCTCGGGCCGGAACACTTCGGTCGACTCATGAAGCAGGGCGTCGACCCCGCAAGCCACAGCGACATTGTCTGGCATGAGTCGCTTGGCATAGTGGTCCTGGTATTGACCATGCTGCGCCTTCTCTGGCTTGCCTTTCGCCCGGCCCCGCCAGAAATTTCCATGGCCAACTGGATGCACGCAACGGCCAAGCTGGTGCACTTGGCGCTGTGGGCGCTGCTGCTGGCCTTGCCGATCAGTGCCGTGCTGGCCCTGGGCAGCGAGGCCCATCCGCTGACCCTGCTGGGCGGTGTGCGCATCAACCAGATGCCCTTGATTGCCGACTCCGCGCTTGCGGGACTGGCCGACTGGGGCGACGTACACGGATTCCTGGGCGACGCCATCATGGCATTCGCCGGACTGCACGCGCTTGCAGCCATCTACCACCAGGTGGTTCTCAAGGATGGCGTTCTCTCGACCATGTTGCCCGGCAAGGGGAAGCGCTAAGCGCTTGCGGCCTCGCGCATGCCGGACTACAGCCGGCCTATTTGCCGGTAAATTGAGGCGGCCGTTTTTCCAGAAAGGCCCGCACGCCCTCGCGTCCATCGGCGCTGCCGGCACGGTCAACCAGCAGCAACTTCTCAAGCGCCAGATGGGCTTGCAGGTCGCGTGTCGGCAGGCCGCTGCACAAGGTCTTGATGCCGGCCAAAGATGCGCTGGCGCAGTGCGCCAGGCGCTGCACCAGTGCCTCGGCGGCGGCGGCCAGTTCGGCGTCGGGATGCAGATAATCGATCACACCATACTGCAGGCAATGCTGCGCATCGATCGCCTCGCTCAGCATCAGCCACTGCTGTGCACGCAGGGCGCCAACGCGGCGCGCCAG
Organism: uncultured beta proteobacterium; assembly: GCA_903876735.1. GTDB lineage: Bacteria > Pseudomonadota > Gammaproteobacteria > Burkholderiales > Burkholderiaceae_C > Rhodoferax. The sequence continues at coordinate 166,835 of CAIRAW010000038.1, forward strand.
AAAATAGGAGGCCCCGGCATCTGGCGACAAGCCGATTGCGGCGTAGCCGGTGCGCAGCTTCATCGACTCAGCGCCAAGCACAAAATCCCCGCACAGCGCCAAGCCAATGCCGGCGCCGGCGACCGGACCGTTGACCACCGTCACGATTGGCAAAGGCGCCGTGGCCAGTCGGTGCAGCGCCGGGTGCAGTGGCGTCAGCACGTCGTCGACCAGCGCAGCGAGCGCGGGGCCGGCCGCCACGAATTCGTTGATGTCGCCTCCCGCGCAGAAGATGCGGCCCTCGGCTGTCAGTACGACAACACGGGGTTGGCCATCGAGCACCTCGTGAATCGCACGCACCAGTGCGCGGCTGGCTGCATGCGCCAGGGCATTCGCGTGCTCAGGCCGCCGGAGGATGATGCGACCGATGCCACCGGCCACACCCCAGGCTATTCCGTCAGATACTTTCATTGGGTCTCCACGGGAAAGAAATTTCAGCCCAGCCAGCGCTTGCGCCGCCGGTAATGCTTGATCTCGCGGTAGTTGTGCCGCTCGCCGCCGGCCTGATGCCCGAGGTAGAACTCCTGAATGTCCTCGTTGGCGCGCAACTGCTCGGCCGTGCCTTCGAGCACCACCCGCCCGCCTTCGAGCACATAGGCGTGATCGGCCAAGGCCAGTGCGGCCTGCGCATTCTGCTCAACGATCAGCAACGACAGACCCTGACTGCGCAACTGTGCCAGCAGAACAAAGATTTCTTCCAGCATCATGGGGGCAAGACCGAGCGAGGGCTCATCGATCAGCAGCAACCTGGGCTGGCTCATCATGGCGCGGGCAATCAGCATGAGTTGCTGCTCGCCGCCCGACAGGTAGCCAGCGGTGCGGGCGCGCAGGTCGGCCAGCCGCGGAATGGTCTGGTAGACCCGGTCCAGTTCATGGCGCACATCGCTCATGCGCGCCAGCAGGTGGCCGCCCACCACCAGGTTTTGTTCAACCGTCAGATGGCGCAGCACCTTGCGCCCCTCGACCACATGCACGACACCGGCCGCCACCCGGTGCTGACAATCCTGCCGGCTCAAGTCCACGCCCCGGTAGCGAACCGCGCCGGCAGCGATCTCGCCGTCTTCAACCACCAGCAGCCCCGAAATTGCTTTCAGGGTTGTGCTCTTGCCGGCGCCGTTGGGGCCGAGCAGCGCCGTGCAGCCGCCTTCGGTGACGATCAGATTGACGCCCTTGAGCGCCAGGATCACTTCCGAGTAGAGAACCTCCAGGTTCTCTACGGCGAGCAGTGGCGCGCTCTTGACTGCGGCTGGCTCAGTCATTTCACCACTTCTCGAGCTTGGGTACCGGAACGCCCGTTGCAATGGTGCTCAGCTTGCCACCATTGACCTGTCCGATGTTGACACGCGGGTCGCGCAGGGGGAACGGTGCCTCGATCGAGAAGTCAACGTCGCCGCCAACATAGCCGAAGAAATCCTTGGCCGCGAAGTGCGTCGTGGTCAACGTCTGGTACATCAATTCACCGGTGAGCTTGTCACCGCCGTACTTGCGCGCGCCAGCCTCGACGCTGCGAACCAGCACCAGAGCCTGGGCGATGCCGATGGCGCTGAAGGAGTTCCACGCTGCCTTGAGACCGTACTTGGTGCTCAGCAGGTTGTAGAAGCGCTTGGCATCCGACTCATCGGCACCGGCAATCGCCAGCGAATAAGCCTCGTAGTCACCTTCGAGCGCGGCAATGCCGCCCAAAGGGCGTTCCAGCACGCTGATCGAATTGTGCATGCTGTAGACGAGCGGGATCTTCTTGTTGAGCGCCTGCATGGCGCGCTTGACGGCGATGCCATGCTGGATCGGTCCTGGAACCAGAACCACTTCAGCACCCGCGTTGAGCACACGGCGCAATTGCAGCGTCAGATCGGCTGGCTGCGGGTCGACGTAGACCACTTCGATCAGTTCGATCATCGCCGGCTTGGCCTTGGCGTAGGCTACGATGCCCTTGCCCATGTCAGCGAAGGTCGGCGACGCTTCGGTGGTGAACATCGCCACTTTCACGGGACGGCTGCCACCGACCTTGGTTTTCTGGTACCACTCGACGAATGCCGCGAGTTCGTGCACGAAGGTCGGTCGCACCGACATCACCCACTGGTTGGGGCGCCAGCCAAAACCATTGGCAGCCGAGCCCAGAATCATGGGAACCTTGTCGGTCGGCAAGCGTTGCTGCAAGGCCGCCGTGTCGGGGCCGCCCAGCGAGAAACCAATGATGGGTTTGGTGGCCAGAATGCCGGGCCACAGACTGGCCGTCTGCGCCGTGTCGTAGCGCGTGTCGTAGGGCTTGAGCTCAAGCTTGACGCCGAGCTTGGCGCCTTGTTCAGCATTCCACCAACTGAACACCGCTTCGCGCCCCCCAGAAAAAGCCGGCATGACGCTGGCGAAGGGGCCCGAGAAATCGGACAAGGAGGGAATCTGGTAAACCGTCTCCGCCAGGGCCGGCGTGGTGGACAGGGTGAGCGCAGCGCCAGCCAGCATGGCCCGGGCCGCCAGGGACTTGAATAGTTTCATAGAGTTGTCTCCTTAGGGTTTTCTTCAGTACGGGAAAGGCCAGAGCCGATAGGCCCGCTTGGAAATCTCCACGCGGTGCATCAGCCCTTTCGGTTCGAACAGCAAAAACAGCACGATCACGGTGCCCAGTAGCACGTTCATGCTGGCGAACACAATATCCTGGCCGACACTGGGGATGAACTCCACCAGCTGCGGTCCAAGACTCACAACGCCCTCACGGGCAAGCTGGATCAGCACGGTGCCGATGACGGCGCCGACGATGGAACCCAGGCCGCCGACAATCATCATGGCAATCATCCAGATCGAGTTGAACAGGGTGAACTGTTCGACCGATACATGGCGCAACGCCAGTGCCCAGAGTCCCCCGGCAACACCGGCATAAAAAGCGCCGACCAGAAACGCACGCGCCTTGGTGGCGGCGACGTTGATGCCCATCATGCCGGCAGCCACGTCATCGTCGCGCACCGCCTCGAACGAGCGACCATGGCGCGAGCGCGTGATGCCAAAGGCGCCGGCCGTCATCACCAGCAGCGATAACAGCGAAAACCAGTAGATGGCACGGTCGTTGCCGAGGTCGATGCCAAGGAATGTGAGCTTTTCGAGGTGCAGCCCGCCAGCGCCACCAAGCCAGTTTCCGGGCAGGTTGAGGATCAGAAAATGAAACAGGGCCTGCGCCGCGATGGTGGTCAGCGCCAGGTAGAAGCCCTTGATGCGCGCCGCCGTCAGACCGAACAAGGCACCAAAGCCCGCCGCCGCCAAGCCGCCGAGCAACAGCGCCAGCGGTACCGGCACATCACCCCGGTAAATGAAGAGCGCACAGGCATATGCGCCCACACCCATGAAGGCCGATTGCCCGAGGTTGATCTGACCGGCGTAACCGGTGCAAATCTGCAGGCCGATCACCGCAATCATGGTGATGAACATCGAATAACCGAGGCTGACCCAGCGCGCGGGCACCAGGAACGGCAACAGCAGCAACAGGATCACCAGCAGCGCGAGCACGGCGCGCTGCGCTGGCGTGCGCAGCAGGGAGCGGTCGCCGCTGTGACTGGTGAAGAAAACGCCGGAAGCATCCATTGCCTATACCCTTTCAATGCTGCGCCAGCCAAACAGCCCGGTGGGTCGCACCAACAGGATGAGCAGCATGAAAACAAATGGCACGATATTCGAAGCCGCGCCGCCGATCTTGGGGTCGACATAAGCCGCCACCAGGGACTGGATCACGCCGACGATGGCGCCGGCCAGGATCAAACCGCCGATCGACTCGAGACCGGCCAGCAGAGCCACCGGCAGGGCCGCCAGCGCCACGTCGGCCGACAAAACGGTGAGCGAGCGCCCGTTGAGGAAAACGATGGCGCCCACGGTCGCGATGCAGGCGCCCAGCATCCAGGCCAGCGTGACAGCGCGCTTGACCTGTATGCCCAGCGAGATCGCCGTATTCGGGTCTTCGGCCACTGCCGTCAGGGTCAGTCCGAAACGGGTGCGGTTGAAGAAGTACCACAAGGCCACCGTCATGACCAGCGTCAATGCGGCGCCGATCAGGAGCGGGACTGAGACGATCAGGTCACCCACGATCAGCGGCGCGGTTGGCAGCAGCGCCGGGAACTGCCGATCGCTGGCACCCCAGATCACCAGCACCACACCGCGCAGCAAAATCACCAGGCCGATGGTCACCATCACCATCGAGAAAACCGACTCGCCGACCAACCGTGCGAAGAACAGGCGTTCGATCAACCAACCATAGGCCAGCGCTGCGACAAAGGCCAGCGGCAGTGTCACCCAGGGCGGCAGGTTGAGTCCGAGCGACAAGGTCCATACGGTGTAGGCACCAAGCAGCATCAGTTCACCCTGGGCGAAATTGAACACCTTGCTGGCACGGTAGATGACGACAAAGCCCAGCGCCAGCAGCGCATAGAGTTGACCGAGCAAAAAGCCGTTGATCACGTAGTTGATGAAATCCATCATGACGCTTCCCCTGTTTTTGCGCTTTGGGTTTTGGCGTCACCACCGAGTCGAACCTGGGCGCGCAGCACGGCGCTGCGTCCATCCTGATAGCGCACCGGCACCTCCAGATCAACACGATCACCGGGTCCGTACATGGCATCAATCAAAGCCCGGTAGCGCTCTTCAATGAACTCACGCTTGAGCTTGCGCGTGCGTGTGAGCTCGCCTTCGTCCGGGTCCAGTTCCTTCGGCAGATTCGCAAAGCGCAGAACGCGGGCGTGCTCCGGCAAGGCCTGGTTGACACGGGCAATCTCCTGGCTGACGCGCTCCACCACTTCCGGGCGCTGCGACAGATCGGTGAAGGTGGTGAAGGACAGACCCTCGCGTTCAGCCCAGTGCGAAAACACTTCGCCGTCGATGTTCACCAGCGCGCTGACGAAGCCATGGCGCTCATCGCCCACGACCATGACCTCCTTGATATAGGGCGAAAAGCGCAAACGGATTTCGATGAACTGCTTGGGGTAGGTCTGGCCACCGGAGAGCCTGCTCATGTGCTCCAGTCGATCGAAATAAATCAGGTCGCGCTGATCTTCACTGCGCCCGAGCGCGTCGCCCGTGCGGTACCAGTCGCCGTCCATGCGCTCGGCGGTCTTGTCGGGCTTGCCCCAGTAACCGCAGAAGCCGGAGCCACCGCGCAACTGCAGTTCGCCGCCGTCGACCAGGCGCAACTCGAGCCCTGAGCCCCAGGCGGTTGAAGCCGTGACTGGCTGCCCGATGGTCTCGGCGTTCAAGCGCGCGCCGATGTGTGCGCTGATCACGCCATACTCGCTGCAACCGTAAAGATTGCGCAGCGTCACGCCGATGCCGGCGAACAGACGGAAAACTTCGGGCGCCATCGCGGCGCCGCCGGTCAGGGCGATGCGGGCGCGCTTGAGACCCAGTTGCTCGCGCAGCGGTCGCAGCACCAGTGCCTCGGCCAGAGGCAATACGCAGCGGTCCAGCAGCGTTGAGCTGCGTCCTTCGAGCGCCGCCACGCGCACCCGCTCACCGATGCGAAGGCCCCAGTCCACCACCGTCTGACGCCAGCGTGGAGCGTCGAGCATGCGGGTGTGGACACGCGCTGCCAGGTTTTCCCACTGGCGCGGGCCCAGGAAAACCAGTTCGCAAGCCAGTTCGCGAATCGCTTCCTGAATCTGGTCCGGTCGCTCCGCAAAGTTGACCCGCATCGGCAGCATCAATCCGAGCGTGACGCCAACCCATTGTTCGGTGAGCCATGACAGCGGAATATAGGACAGGTACTCGCAGCCCTGGGGCACGGCGAGCGAGTCGGCCAGTAGTTGGGCGTTGTGCAGCAAAGCGCCATGGGTGACGATCACCCCCTTGGGCTTGCCGGTGGTGCCCGATGTGTACGAGAGCAGGGCAATGTCGCTGGCGGCGCCCTGTTCGATCTCGCGCGAGACCAGGTTGGCGTCCTGCGCCGCCAAAGGCTGGCCGGCAGTTTTGAGGGCCTGCAAGGACAACAGAACCGGCTCGCGGTAGCGCCACAAGCCGCCCGGCTCCCACCAGACAATGCTGTGCACGCCTGCGTGGCGCGCAGCTATCGCGAGTGCCTTGTCAACCTGTTCCTGGTCCTCGGCAAAGATGCATACGGCACCGCTGTCCTCGACGATGTAGTCGATCTCGACTTCGGTCGCGTCCGGGTAAAGCGCAACGGCCTTGGCGCCCAGCGCCATCGCGGCCCACTCGGCCCAATAAAGTTCCGGCCGGTTCTCGCTGATCAGGAGCACGGTGTCGCCGCGCTTGACGTTGCGCGCCGCCAGACCGAAAGCCAGCGCGCGCACTTCGTCGGCAATCTGCTGCCAGCGGAACTCACGCCAGATGCCATCGCATTTATGGCGTTGACCAACCTCCTGTGCGCGCTTGGCGGCATTGTGCTCAAGCCACTGCGGCAGGGTTTGAGCGAGTGGAACACTGCTCATGCCTTGACTCCCAGGTAAGCCGAAATCACGGCGCTGTCCTGCTGCACAGCCAGCGGTGTTGAGTCTGCGATCTTGCTGCCAAAATTGAGCACCACAACGCGGTCAGCGATGTCCATCACCACACCCATGTCGTGCTCCACGAGTACCACCGGGATCCGTTTGGACTCGCGGACATCCAGAATGAAGCGCGCCAGATCCTCTTTCTCCTCGCTGTTCATGCCGGCCATTGGCTCGTCGAGCAGCAGCACGCGCGGCTCCATGGCCAGCGCGCGGCCCAGGTCCACCCGCTTGCGCATGCCATAGCTCAGTGTGCCCACCGGCTGATGGCGCACATGCTCAATCTCGAGAAAGCTGATGATCTCCTCGACCACCTGGCGCTGCGCCACTTCCTCGCGGTGCGCAAAAGGGTAATAGGCGAAGGCTGACACCAGACTGCTCTTCATGTGGCAGTAGCGCCCGACCAGAATGTTGTCGAGCACGCTCATGTGCGCCAGCAGGTGCGTGCCCTGAAAGGTTCGTCCCAGTCCGGCCGCTGCGATGCGGTGCACCGGCCAGCCGCCGATGTTCTGGCCATCGAAGGCGATGCGCCCGGCCTGCGGCACATAGAAACCTGACAGCACGTTGAGCAGTGAGCTCTTGCCCGCACCGTTGGGCCCGATCAGCGCGACCAGCTCGTCGCGTCCGACCTCGATCGACACGTCCTGCAGCACGCTAACGCCACCGAACTTCAGCGTGATGCCCTGCGCGCTGAGCGCCGGACCGGCACCGGGTGCGAGGGAGGTCTCAGTTGATTTCATGCAAACAGCTTCCGTGCGATCAGGTCTTTCATGATCTCCGTGGTGCCGCCATAGATGCGCTGTACGCGCGAATCCGCGTAGAGACGGGCGATCGGGTATTCGGCCATGTAGCCGTAGCCGCCGAAGAGCTGCAGGCACTCGTCTGTCACTTTGCCCTGCTGCTCCGAGCACCACCATTTGGCCATGTAGGCAGCCTCATCGTCAAGCGTGCCGTCGAGCAGGCGCTGGATGCAGTCGTTGACAAAGCTGCGCACCACATGGGCCAGCGTCGCGCACTCGGCAAGTTTGAAGCGGGTGTTCTGAAAAGCGGCGAGCGATTGGCCGAAAGCCTTGCGCTGTCCGGCGTAATCAACGGTCAACTCCACTGCACGCTCAATCACCGCCGCAGCCGTCACGGTCAGCAGCAGACGCTCGTAGGGCAACTGGCTCATCAGCTGGACAAAGCCATCGCCCTCCTTCGGGCCCAGCAGGTTTTCCGCCGGGACGCGCACGCCGTCGAAGAACAGCTCGGCCGTGTCGGAGGCATGCTGGCCCAGCTTCTCGAGGCGACGGCCAACCCGAAAGCCCGGCAGGTTTTCGGTCTCCAGCACCACCAGCGAGACACCACGGCTGCCGGCTTCGCCGGTGCGCACCGCCACCACCAGCAGGTTGGCGGTAAAGCCGTTGGTGATAAAGGTCTTGGCGCCGTCGATCACGTAATCGTCGCCGTCGCGCCGGGCGCGTGTGCGCAAGGCCTTGAGGTCGGAGCCGCAGCCCGGCTCAGTCAATGCAATGCCAACCAGCATCTCGCCGCTGGACAGCTTGGGCAGCCAATGGCGTTTCTGCGCCTCGCTGCCGTAGGCCTGGATGTAATGGGCGGCGATGGTGTGCACCGCCGTGTTGGCCGGAAGTTCGGCCTTGGCCAGTTCGTCCTGCACCACCAGCTGGTAGGCCAGCGTGGCACCGCCACCGCCATAAGCCTCGTCCATCTCGGGCAGCAGAAAACCCATTTCACCGAACGGGCGCCAGACCTCGCGCGGGATGTAGCCCTGGCGACGCCAGCCGTCCAGATGGGGCGCCAGCTCGCCGGCGATGTAGCGCCGCACCTGTTCGCGAAAGGTCTCGGTTTCCTCGTCCATCCAGCGATGGCGGTAGAGCTGCGGCAGCATGGCTCAGATTCCGGTCAGGCCGCCGCTGCACATGAGCGTCTGGCCGCTCACATAGTCCGATTCTGGTGTGCACAGCAGATAGACCGCGCCCGCTGCTTCCTCGGGTGTGCCGCCACGACCGAGCGGAATGGTCTGCTCCATCGCTGCCAGCAGACCCGGGTTGACGCCGACCTTGATCTCGCGCCCGTCGATGTTCGCAGTGCTGTCACCGGCGGTGCCGGTCAGGCGCGTCTTGATCAGCCCGAAGGCCACGCAGTTGACCGTGACATTCATGCGCCCCCACTCCTTGGCCAGCGTCTGCGTCATGCCGACGATGCCGGCCTTGGCCGCTGAGTAGTTGGTCTGCCCGGCGTTGCCAAACAGGCCGGCCACGGACGAGATGTTGACCACCTTGCGCACCACGCGCTGACCGGCATCGGTCTCGGCCTTGCTCAGGGTGCGGATCACCGGCTGTGCCGCACGCAGAATGCGAAATGGTGCGGTCAGGTGACAGTCGATCATCGCGTACCACTGCTCGTCCGTCATCTTCTGGATCACGCTGTCCCAGGTGTAGCCGGCGTTGTTGACGATGATGTCGATGCCCTTGAACTCACTGACGGCCGTGCCGATGAAACGATCGGCGAAATCGGGTGCGGCGACACTGCCAACGCAGGCCACGGCCTGGCCGCCGGCAGCGCGGATGGCCGCCACTGTTTCCTGCGCCGGTTCGGCATCGAGGTCATTGATGACGATGCGTGCGCCCTCGCTGGCGAGTTTGAGTGCGATGGCGCGACCGATGCCGCGGCCCGAGCCTGTGATGAGGGCAACCTTGCCTTCGAGTTTGCGTGTCATAAAAAGTTTCTCCTGATGTTGTTTAAGGCAAGGCGACCAGCGCCTCACCGACGATCTTGGCTTGTCCAAACTGGTTCTCGCTGCGCAGCTCGATGCGCACGCAGCGTTCACCGTTGTGCTCCAGTTTTTCAACCACATGGCCGCTGCAGCGGATGGCGTTGCCGAGGTGGGTGATGCCCTGAAAGCGCGCGTCAAAGCGGCGCAACTGGCGCTGCGGCACCCAGCCGGTGATCAGCCTTGCCAGCCAGGCCATGCCCAGCATGCCTTGGGCGAATACGTCGGGCATGCCGGCGCGCCGCGCCACATCGGTGTCGATGTGAATCGGGTTGTGATCGCCCGAGGCGCCGCCAAACAGGGCCAGTGTGGTTCGGTCCACCGGCGGCAGTTGCAGCACCGGGAGTTGGTCGCCGACTTGCACGGCGTCGAAGCTTGGTGGGTTCATGCGGATCTCCGGTCAGTGGCGGCAAACCAGGACCGAGCGCAGCTCAGCCACCAGTTCATCGCGCTGATTGCTGGCGCGAGCGGTCTTGACCACGAACTCGAGCGCGCCGTTTTTCTTGTCGTAGATATCGGTGATGCGGGAGTGCACGCTCACCGTGTCCCCGACGCAGGCGGCCTGGTAGTAGGTAAAGCTCTGCTCGCCGTGCAGCAGTTTGGCGATCGGAATCTGCAGATCGGCAATCAGGCGATCGGAGGCACCCGAATCAAGCTCGGCAGCAAACAGAAAAGTCGCAGGCGCAGGCAGGTCCGGGTAGCCGGCCTGGCGGGCGGCAGCGACATCGGTGTAGACCGGATCAGTCTCGCCAATGGCCTTGGCAAAGAACTGCAGCCGGCTGCGCTCGATTGGCAGCACCGAGACGGGCAGTTCGTGGCCTATCCATTTTTTGTCGATCATCACATTTCCTTTCAATCGTGTTCGCTTGGCAGCGCAAGTTCGGCCTAGGCCTGGCCGTACAGGGTGACGACCGCAGCGCCGCCCAATCCGAGGTTGTGCTGCAAAGCCAGGCGCGCCCCCGCCACCTGGCGCTGCTCGGCGCTGCCGCGCAGCTGGTGGGTCAGCTCATAGCACTGCGCCAGTCCGGTGGCGCCCAGCGGGTGGCCTTTGCTCAGCAGGCCACCGGACGGATTGGTAACAACCTTGCCGCCGTAGGTGTTGTCGCCGTTCTCGACAAAGCGCTCGGCTTCGCCGATGGCGCAAAACCCCAAACCCTCATAGGTCAGCAATTCGTTCTGGGCAAAACAGTCGTGCAGTTCGCAGACATCGATGTCTGCGGGGCCGACGCCGGCTTGCGCATAGACTTTTTTGGCGGCAGACGCCGTCATCTGAAAGCCCACGAGGTCAATCATGGACCTGGATTCGAAAGTCGAGCTGAAGTCGGTCGTCATGTCCTGGGCCAGGATTTGGACCTTGGGCGACAAGCCGTGCTTCTTCGCAAAGGCGCGCGAGACCAACAGCGCAGCCGCGCCACCGCAGGTCGGCGGGCAGGCCATGGAGCGGGTCAACACGCCCGGCCACAGGGCCGGCGAGCGCATCACATCCTCTTCGCTCATCTCGGTTCGGAAGATGGCCAGCGGGTTGTTCACGGCATGCCGGCTGGCCTTGGCCCTGATCTTGGCAAAGGTCTCCAGCTTGGTTCCATACCGCTGCATGTGCTCCTGGCCGGCGCCACCAAAATAGCGCAAGGCCAAAGGCAGTTCGTCGCCGCCGGCGATCTCGGCGCACAGCGTGTCGAATTTCTCGAAGGTGCTGGGCCGGTCGGTGAAGTGCGTGCCCAGGGCGCCGGGCTGCATCTGCTCGAAGCCGACTGCCAGTGCGCAGTCGACGACACCGCTGGCGATGGCCTGGCGCGCGAGAAAAAGCGCGGTCGAGCCGGTCGAGCAGTTGTTATTGACGTTGATGACCGGGATGCCCGTCATGCCGACTTCGTAGAGCGCGCGCTGACCGCAGGTTGAATCACCGTAGACGTAGCCAGCGTAGGCCTGCTGCACATGCTCGTAGCCCACGCCAGCGTCCGCCAGCGCCAGGCGAATGGCTTGCGCGCCCATCTCGAAATAGGGCAGGCTTGGGCCCGGCTTTTTGAAAGGGATCATGCCGACTCCGGCGACCAGGATTTGTTCTGTCATGCTGTGTTTTCCTTTAAATCAATGTCATTTCATGCGGGTGCGCGTGCACCCTCTCCAAACTGTCAGCCCACGCTGCGCTGCTGGTCTTTCCAGAACGGTTCGCGCAGCTTGTTCTTCAGAATCTTGCCGGCGCCTGAAATCGGCAAGGCCTCCTGAAATACCACGCTACGCGGGCATTTGTAGTTGGCAATCAGGGTCTTGCAATGCGCAACAATGCTTTCAGCCGTTGTTTGCGCACCGGGCTTGAGGACCACTGCAACGTGAACACGCTCGCCCCATTCGGCGTCGGGGATACCGATCACGGCACACATGGCAACGGCCTCGTGCTTGAGCACGGCGTTTTCAACTTCAATGCTGTAGACGTTTTCGCCACCGGTCACGATCATGTCCTTGATGCGATCGACGATGAAGACAAAGCCATCCTCATCCATGCGGCCACCGTCGCCGGTGTGCATCCAGCCCTTGCGAACCGCAGCCGCCGTCTCGGCCGGTTTGTTCCAGTAGCCCAGCATGACACCGGGGCCGCGCACCGCAACCTCGCCGACGGTTCCGCGTGGCACCTCGTTGCCCTCACCATCGACAATGCGAACTTCGGCCAGTGTGCAGGCGGTGCCGGCTGAGCGCATCTTGCCCAGTGCGCGATGCTCGGGCCGGTGAAATTGCGGCAACAACATGGTGGCGATGGGCGAGAGTTCGGTCATGCCGTAGGCCTGGCAAAAAGCGGCTGAGGGCAGCGCTTTCATGGCACGGTCCAGCACGGCTTCACTGATCGGTGAGGCGCCGTAGATGACGGTCTTCAGGCTGTCCAGGCGGTAGCTGCCCATATCCGGGTGGTCGGCCAGCATCTGGATCATGGTGGGCACCAGCAAACTCGCTGAAACCTTTTCTTCCTGGATGACCTGCATGACGCCAACCGGGGTGAAACCTGGAATCATCACGTGCGTTGCCCCAGCCGCCAACAGGGCGTTCATCAGGGCGCCGTCCGCCAGGTGGAACATGGGCGCGGCGTGCAGTCCGACGCTTTCCGGCGTAACCACACCATTGGCCAGCACAGTCAGGCAATTGCTGGCCAGGTTGGCATGGGACAGCATCACGCCTTTTGGAAAACCGGTGGTGCCGCCGGTGTAGAACACACCCGCCAGGTCGCTGCCGCTGCGGTAGGCATCGGCTACCGGCTCTGCCTCGGCCAGCAAGGCCTCGTAGGACAGCATGCCGTCCGGCGCCTCGCCGTCACCCGCATGAATCAAGACCTTGAGCGATTTGCAGCTTTCCTTGAGCCCTTGCGCCATGAGCTTGAAGGCGTCGTCCACGATCAGAATCGCGGTTTCGCAATCGTCGAGCGAATAGCCAATTTCGGCGGCAGTCCAGCGGATATTGGCCGGATTGACCGCGCCGCCGGCCCAATACACGGCCAGGTAATACTCCAGGTAGCGATCCGAATTGAGCGACAGCATGCCGACCCGATCACCGGCCTTCAGGCCAAGCCCCTGCAAGGCACCGGCGAGTTTGGCGACCCGCCCTGCGAGTTCGGCGAAAGTGCGCTTTCTGCCCTGGAAAATGGTGGCAATACTGCCCGGTTTTTGTTGGAGCGCCCGATGCAAGCCTTGGGTGAGGTACATGGTAGTTTTCCTTTTCGAGCCCGGGAATACGGGCGGCAATTTGCAGTGATGACAGTGGCCTGATGTTACCGTCCGGTAAGTAACATATCCACTAGGTACTTTCCCTGACTGCTAGAATTCGGGCCATGAATACTGCTGCAAAAAGCGCAAGAATCAAGTCACCGGATGCCGACCCGGCCCCCGCTTTGCCAAAGCCAAACACCGCGCGTTGGGGCAGTGAAGTACAAAGCAGCGCCGAACAGGGCGATCTCAAACGATTTGCGATTCTGCGCACGGCAGCCGAGCTTTTCAACGAACGCGGCTTTTATGAGACCTCACTCAACGAACTGGCCAAGCGCCTGAACGTCACCAAACCCAGCCTCTACCTTTATTTTAAGAACAAGGACGACATCCTGCTCCAGATCCTCAACCAGGCCACGGTTGAATTCAAGCCAGCGATGGACCTCGCCGAGGAATCCGGTCTGTGCGGGATCGAAAAGCTCAAGATTTTTGTCACCCAATACACGACGGCGATGACTGGCGTCTTTGCAAAATGCATGGTCTTGTCAGGATTGGGGCCGCTGGAGCCCTCCAGCCGCGATCAACTGACCCCAACTTTTCGTCTGCTCGACACCTTTGTCAGACGTTTGCTGGAAGAAGGCATAGCCGACGGCTCGATCACGCCCTGCGACACAAAAATGACGACGTTCACACTTTTCGGCGCCATGCACTGGCTGGCCAGGTGGTACCGGCCGGACGGAGAGCTCCAGCCGCAAAAAATTGCGGAACAGGTGTTCACCATCTTTGAAAACGGGTTGGGTAAGGTCCGTCGACCGTGAGTGGTGCCAGCTAGGGCGCGAGCCGTGGCAGTGTTAGTGTGAACCGGGCGCCGCCTTGCGGCAAATTTTCGGCCGTGAGCTGGCCGCCATGCTGCTCGACGATGCCGTAGCTGATGGACAGGCCCAGGCCCGTGCCCTTGCCCACGCTCTTGGTCGTGAAGAAGGGATCGAAGATGCGTGACAAATGCGCCGCTGCAATGCCGGGGCCGTTGTCGGCAAAGCGCAATTGCACACGGCCGGCGTCGAGCACTAGGCTGATGCGCAGTTCGGGCGTGCTGCAGCCATCGGTCAGCGCCGCATCGTGGGCATTCTGGATCAGGTTCATCATGACCTGCAGCAACTGGCCGGCGTTGCCCATGACCACGCAGTCGGCAGCGCGTTGCCAGTGAATCTCGAAGCGCGGCGCTGTTCCTTTCTTGACCCACAAAATGGCGCGCTCGACCACGGCATTGAGTTCGACCTGCGTCACCTCCTCGTGCACCGCGGTCGAGAAACGCTTGAGGCCGCTGACGATGTCGGTGGTGCGCTGCGCGCCTTCAAGCGTGCCCTCCATCAGCGAGGGCAAATCCTTAAGCAGATGGTCGATGCGCAACTCGGCACGCAGCGCCTGCAGCGACTCCGGCTGCTCCACCTGGTGCACGGCTTCAAGGTAACGCCCCAGGCGCGCGCCGTAGCGCTGCAGCACGTGAACATTGCCCAGCACGAAGCTGATCGGGTTGTTCAACTCATGCGCGACACCGGCCACGAGCCGACCGAGCGAGGCCATTTTTTCTGAATGCAGCAGCTGCTGCTGCGCCAGCTTCAGGGCCTCGTGCGCTTCGCGCAACTGGTGGTAGGCGCGCTTGAGTTCACCCAGGGGCCGCCCGACCAGCACATGGCCGACCATGCGCCCGGTGCTGTTGTGGCGTGGCGTGCAATTAAGGTCCACCGGCAGCGCCTGACCGGCGGCGTCACGCAGATTGATTTCGACCACCACACCGGCGCGCGACTCGGTGTGGTACATCGCCAGTTGCCAGCGCTGCACGCTCTGCGCGTCGGCCAGCAGATCGAGCACCGGCGTGCCGCGCAAGGCTTCTTCGCTGCGGCCCACCAGTTCGCACAGGGCGGCATTGGTCTCTTCGATCAGCCCATCCTGGTTGCAGGCGATCAGCACATCGCTCATGGCCGAGAGTAGGCTGAAGATGAACTGCTGCGAGAGTTCAAGCTGAGCGTTCTTTTCTTCGAGTTCGATTTCGTCGCTGACCAGCTTGGAATAGACCTCGTCCATTTTGTGGATGACGTCGAGCCAGGTCGCTTCGTCCAGGCCCTCGATCTCGCCCGGAGGTAATTGTTGCAGTGGTGAAGAGGGCGCAATAGCCATGGTCAGGGCAAATTATCAGTGCACGGTGCAGACCATGCAAGGATCGAAAGAGCGCACGATGTGTTGTACCGCGACGCTCTGGCCGCGCCCCAGTGAACTATCGATGCGCGCACCCACCAGGGCCGCTTCCAGCGCGCCGGGTGTGCCGGCGGCGTCGCGTGGCGAGAAGTTCCAGCTGGTGGGCGCCACGATCTGGTACTGCGCGATGCGGCCATTCTCGATGCGCAACCAGTGCCCGAGCGCACCGCGCGCCGCTTCCGACAGGCCGCTGCCCTGCCCCTGCGCCGGCAAAGCCTGCACCTGGTGGTAGGGCTCACGCGGGTGCATGGCCAGCAGCCACTGCTCCATCAGCGGCAGGATGCGCGCGAGTTCGAGCAGACGTGCCAGCACGCGGGTGTAAACCGTGCCGCCATGCGCGCGCACCAGTGCCTGGATGAGGGGCTGGCCGTCTACCAACTGGCGTGCAATGGCGCCGGTCTCCATCACCTGCCCGGCCAGGCGCGGCGCCTTGTTCCAGGTGTAGGCGCCGGCCTTGTCAGGCTGCACCTGGGTCAGGCCTACCAAGGGGTGCAGCGGCAAACCCGCCTGCCCTTCGGCCAGCCAGGCGTGGCGCATGTCCTCGCTGATCCGGGTCGGGTCCAAGCTCAGGCGCTGCTGCAGGGCCGCGTCCCACACGCCCTGCGAGAGCACATGACCCCCTTCGATGCACGGGTAGGCGCCATAGCTGAGGTAGCGCCCGGGCCCCGGCCCCATGTTGATGAGTTTGGCATCGGCCGCAATCTCAAGAAACAGCGCCAGATCGCTGCCGCTCGCGCAGCAGCGCTGCAAGGCGGCCAGACTGTCGAGTGCTGCCACTTGTTCCAGCGCGGCGCCGAACAGGGTTTGCTCCAGAAAGGCGCGCATCTCGCGCAGGCTTGCCAGCAAACGCAGGCGCTCGGTCGCATCGATGGCGCGCGAACTGCCGCCGGGCAGAATGGCGCCGGTGTGCGGCCATTTGCCGCCCAGCGTGCCTATCAGTTCCAGCCACCGCGCGCGCGCCGCCAGCGCGGCGCTGCTGTGCAAACCGGCGCCGGATTTGCCACCCACCATGGCGGCAAAACGTTTTTTCGCCTCGCTGTACCAGGGCCGTGCGGCATAGACCTCGCGTGTGAAATCGGGCATGAAGAAAACATAGAAATGCGTCAGGTGATCGGCCAGGTTTTCGCAGGCCAGCATCAGGTTGGTCGCGTGCTGGCCATTGGCCGGCATCACAACACCCGAAGCATCGGCCAGGGCGCGCGCCGCCGCCACCGACTGCGAGACCGAGCAGATGCCGCAAATGCGCGGCACGATGGTCAGCGCGTCCATCGGGTCACGTCCCAGCAGCATCGGCTCGAAGCCGCGAAACATCGGGGCCTTGACACGCGCCTCGACAACGCGCTCGTCCTGCACTTCGAGTTCGACTTCCAGGTCGCCCTCGATGCGGTTGAACGGGCCAAGAATCAGACGCGTTGCCATACCCTAACGCAGCCCGGTTTTGCGCGACACCGGCGGCAGGGCCAGGTGGTCGCTGTGGGAATTCTTCTTGACACGCTTGGGCGTGGCACTCTTGGAGAGAGAGGCCAGCGCGACGAACCAGGCTTTGGGCATGTCAATCGGCAATCCGGTCGGTATGCCGGCGAGCTTGGGCGTGAGGTGAAACGGATGACCCGGGTTCTGGAAGGCCGGCTCAGTGCAGCTGATGCAGGCATAGCCGGCGCGCGTGCAGGAGCCGTGACCATTCCAGAGTCGCGTATTGCAATCGGCATGCGCCTGCGTTCCCTTGCAGCCCATGTTCTCCATGGTGCAGCCCAGGTCGGAGGGCTTGGCGGCGCTGGCCTTGTACTCGTAGTACTCGTTGCGCGTGCAGCCGTGGTGCACCAGCTGATCGGCGTAAAAGCGCGGTCGCCCCAGCGGGTCCAGATCGTCGGCACCCAACATACCGGCGGCGAGCGCCATCAGCGTATCGGTGATCCAGCCCGGGTGCGTCGGGCAACCGGCGATGTTGATCACCGGCAGGCCGCCGCGCGCGACAAAGCCGGCACCGAGCAGACCGCCGCGCTGTTCATCCTCGTGCTGCAGGCCGCAGGCATCTGCGGGATTGCTGCCGCTGGCCGTGATACCGCCCCAGGCCGCACAACTGCCGACCGCCAGCACATGGGTGGCGACGCCGGCAAGCTGGCGCACCCAGTCGATCATGCTCACATCGGTACCGGACAAAACATGAAAGCGCCCGCTGCCCTGCGGCCCGCGCAATAGCGCGCCTTCGATGCACAGCGCGTCGAGCCGCACGCGACCGGCCAGACAATCGGCCAGCAAATCAAGCAGGTCCTGCTCGCCTTCGAGCGACAAGGCCGGGTGCCACAGCATCTCTACGCCGTTGCGGCGCAAGAGTTGCGGCAGATCGGCGGCATCGGCGCACAACATCGACATGCTGCAGCCGCCGCAGCCACCGGCCTGCAACCACAGCACATTGAGCGTCATGTTGTCTCCATGTCATGAATTCCCGCTTCACCGTTTGTCGCAGTCTATACCGTGCAGGCGACACAGGGGTCAAAGGCCGCGGCCAGCGCGCGCGCCGCAGCGGTGTCGAGCGGCGCCAACGCGGCCAGTGCCTGCGCCAGCGCACCGTCCGGATGAAAATTCCATTCGGTCGGCGCCAGCACGCGGTAGTCCTGCACCGCGCCTGTGGCGTCAAGCCGCACCCAGTGCAGCAAAAGGCCGCGCGCCATCTCGCACCAGGCCAAGGCCTGACCCGGCGCCAGATGCAGTGCGCCACTGGCCAGCAGGGGCGCCTCGCTGCCAGGCGTGGCTGCGGCAATTTCAATCAATTCAATCCAGCGTGCGCTCAGGCGCGTCCAGGCGCTGTGCGGCACCTGCCCAGTGTGCCGATGGCGCAGCCGCGCCCAGGCGCCGGTTTCGGCGCACTGGCCGAGCCAGCTTGGGTGCTGCACGAAATCGGGGTCAGCGGCCATGGCCTGCGCCACTTGCGTCAGCTGCACACGCTGCACGGCAGGATCGGCATCCAGCAGATCCAGGCTGCGCAAGGTCGGTCGCAGCGTGTGCGACAGCGGCTGCCAGGCCACCAGACAACGTGCTGGCGGCAACGGGTCAGCGTGGCGCTTGCACCAGCGCGCCAGCGCATCGGGCGCGCGCTGCTGCGTCAGCCAGAGCGTCACATCCTGCGCAAGAATGTCGCGTTCCAGCCAGCGGCGCAGATCGGCCAGCATCTGCCAGGCCAGCGCAGCCTCAGTTACCGGCTGCGCAGTCACCAGCCGCAGCGGACAGGCGCGCAACCAGTCCAGTGATGGCGCACCCGCCACCGCATCGGGCAGGCGTTGCGGCCAATCGAGCGCCATGCTGCGCAGATGGTCCCGCGCCGTCTCCAGCGCCAGCAGCACGGGTGCCGGCTGCGTGATCGGCACTGCCGTCTGTGCCGCAGCCAGCGCCAGATCCGCCGCGCGGCGATGCGCATGAGAACACAGTGTGAAGATGCTGCCCAGGCTGGCACTGACCTGCGCGCCGCGCTGACCCTCCAGCAAACGCCCCAGCCGCCCTGCCCCCAGCACCGGGCGCTGGCCAACGATGCCGGGCGTGCTGCCCGGCTTCAGTTGATACTGACCCGCCAGCGTATCCCAGGGTGTGGTGGTTTGCATGCATGGCAGTTTACCCATTGCGTCTGACTGCCACGGGCGGGCTTCTGCAGTGCCCACTTGAAATAGTTTTGGCATGCAACCGTCGGCTTTGTGATAATCATTTCACCAAGTTGGCGCCGATCATCGCCAAGGCGTGTCGGATGCGCGTACCATGGGCAAGCTGATGTGCTCATAAGGGACGAATCAGTTTTTGATGGTATTCGACAAAAGTAACAACACGCGAAATCAATCCCCTTCTCCACATTTGCGGGTAGCGGCGCAGCCGCGAATCGATCCCGCGGGATCGGGCGAGTCCGAGATCATTCGACTCAATACCAGATTTGAAGAAAACGTAGCTGAACTGGTCGCGCTGAACGCGGAACTTATCTACCAAAACCGGGAGCAGGAAAAGCGGGCAACTGAACTGTTATAGGCACTTGACGATGCTGAAGCAGCTATCAGCCAACGCAAAATAATTGAAATCGAATTGATCGCCGCCAAGACCGAAGCGGTCAAGGCCAACCGGGACAAGTCACATTTTCTGGCCTCGGCCAGCCACGACCTGCGTCAACCCATCTTTGCGCTCTCCCTGTTTTTCGGCAGTCTGAAGCGTAGGCTTGCGCCCGATGCTTCGGACCTGGCGGCCAAGATTGAAAACTGCATTGAGGGTCTGAGCGACTTGCTAACCGATCTGCTGGACGCGAGCAAACTCGAAGCCGGCGTAATCGTACCCGAGCCGTCCGACTTTTCCGTTGACGAGATGCAGCGCAACCTGATTGACATCCACGTAGCGAAAGCGCATGCAAAAGGGCTGCGCCTGCGCTGGCGCGACTCCGGTTTGATTGGCCACACAGACCGGATACTGCTGAGCCGAATTATCGGGAATTTTCTAGACAATGCCATCCAGTACACGCACAGCGGTGGCGTTCTGATTGCCTGTCGACCCCATGCCGGCCGGTACTGGGTCGAGGTCTGGGATACCGGTATCGGCATCGCGCCAGACAACTTCAAACTTATTTTCGAGGTCTATCGTCGAGTCGGTGGCGCGACACCGACACGGGGCAGTGGGCTGGGGCTGGCCATTGCAAGCAACATGGCCGATCTGCCGGGATTGGAAATTCGCTTGCGCTCGCGGCCGGGCCGGGGCTCCATGTTCGCTATTGAGTTGCCTATGGGCAAGCAAATCGAACCAGTGCACACACCCAGACCGCAGTTACCGGTGCGACAACTGCGCGTAGCGCTGGTCGATGATGACAGCCTGGTGTTGCAGGCCTTGACACTGGCGCTCGAAGCGGTCGGCCACGAGTTAATCGCAGGCTTGAGCGGCAAGGCCTTGTTCAGAAGTTTGGGGCAGAGCGCACCGGATATTGTTGTATCGGATTACCGCTTGGCGGGTACAGAAACCGGATTTGACGTGATCAAGGCAAGTCGCGCACTTTATGGCAGCGCGCTGCCAGCCTTGCTGATCACCGGCGACACCAATCCAGAACTGATTCGCAGCATGGCCAAGCACGGCATCAAGGTACTCTACAAACCGATCAAGTTTGATGCACTGCAAGTCGCTATCCTTGCCGCAGTTCAAACGCCTCAGTGAATTCGAAAACGTCAGCTGCAGGGCCTATTTCACAATGTCGATGTCAGTCGGTGAAATAAATTCTAAAAAAGTGCTTGTACATCTTGCTGGCGCCGCCAACCCACTGGTGGTACGGAACCGTTATCGTCTCCCCCTGCCCAACCGGAGAAGGGTCAAGGAATATCACAAATCTTTCCTTGTTCAAGGTTTCCTTGTAGCCGATGGCCACCATGTAGTGTCCGGGCCCTTCGTCGTTGACGGGAATAGGCTTCCATTTCCACAGAAAGGCCAGGGGTTGATTCTTGTCAATCAGCAGCTTTAGCTGCTCCCAGGACGGCGCTCCATTGTTGAGCGTTCTGGTAAACCTGTCTTTATCAACGTAAGGAGCGAATGGCCTGTTGCACGGCTCATCTGCGGCATTCTCATGGTTGTTCGCACAACAATCCTTTCTGACCAGTCCATCCAGAAACGCTGCACTGTCCTGGGCTTTGCTTGCCTGGAGGCACTGGGAGGGATTTTGCGCGCCAGTCAGTGCTTTAAAGCCCGCTGTCATCTGAGCGGTCGCGGCCCAGCACCACTGCGTCTGCTCTTGTGCAACAAGTTTTACCGGCAAGATTTTTTTTGCGCCAGTGCCTTGCACCGCCTTGACCACAGGCTGTGGCGACTGGGCCGCAGAAAGCAGAGGGGCAACAGCGGAAACGGGCTGGACCTGGCTGAGCTTGGCTGCCAGGACCGCCGCTTTAATCGCGCCAATGATGTCGGCAAAGCTGTATTCTTTGTCCATCACAAAGGCTGGGGACGGTGCATAAAGGGGCAGCAGTCTCAGTGCACCGTTACGCTGACAGCCCAGCATCAGCAGTTCGATCTCGGGCAAATCGAGTAGATAACAGGATGAACTGTCAAATGAATGCGATTTAATCGCCTTTGCCGCCAGGTCTATCTCATACGCATCGGCTTCGAGCGCAATCAGCGTCCAGTTTCCATCGTCCATTCGTCCGACTCGAAGGCTGCTGACCGACTCTTCACGCACTAAGACCGGAAACAGATATTCCTGGTTGTCAATGATGAGAGCTTCCGTCGGGACTGCACTCGACAGCAGGGCTTCCATATCAAGATCCCTGATCGAGAACGGAGAACCCAATTGCTCTGTTCCGACATCGGCTTGGGCTTTGTAGCCAAAGAATTCGAAATCAGAATCCGCTGCCATTTCCCGCGCCGCGACCAAGCCCTCAAGCGCCGCCTTTTTTGGACCATCAGTTCCCGTATTGCCACCCGAGCAGGCGCCCAGCAGCGTCACGCCGACAAGGAACAGCAGAGCAAGCGTTTTCATGAGTGATTGCGACCGCATACCATCACCTGCCTTCTATTTTGAGTTTCCGATCGAACAAATGCTAATGGCGTTAGCGCAGCAAACTTTTGGTAACCGGCGCGATACCTTTGCTGGACGGATAAATATTCTTGGGTGTGCCGCTTCGATCACCCAGCGGAAGCGGGTCAACTGGCTGCTACCTCAATCCAGCGTCTGGCGGTAACGCTTCAAAGCAATGACGCCGGCGACAAACAAAAAGGCCAGCATCGGCCAGAGTTCTGGCAGCAGTTGCGCCGCCGTATTGCCCTTGAGCAAAATGCCACGCACGATGCGCAAAAAGTGCGTCAGCGGCAGCACCTCGCCGATCCACTGTGCCCACTGCGGCATGGCGCGAAACGGGAACATGAAGCCTGAGAGCAGCATCGAGGGCAGGAAGAAAAAGAAGGTCATCTGCACCGCCTGCAACTGGTTGCGTGCGATGGTAGAGAAGGTGAAGCCGACACCCAGATTGGCAACGATGAAGACGCCGATCATGGCCATCAGCAGCGCAAAGCTGCCGACCATCGGCACCTCGAACAACAAAAAAGCCGCCAGCATGACAACGCCAAGCTGGATATAGCCAATCACCACATAGGGCAGGATCTTGCCGACCATCACTTCGCCCGGTCGCACCGGCGTGGCCAGCAGGTTCTCCATGGTGCCGCGTTCGCGCTCGCGCGTCATGCCCAGCCCCGTGAGCATCACCATGGTCATGGTCAGGATGGTGCCGATCAAACCCGGCACGATGTTGTAGCGCGACAGCCCCTCCGGGTTGTAGCGCTTGTGAATGCGCAGCTCGAACGGCGGCGGCGCATTCCGCAGCGCGCGCAGCGGCCCGGTCAAATCATTGCGCAGCGCCTGCGTTGCCAGCACATTGAGCGCGGCGATGGCGTTGCCGGAGGCCGAAGGGTCGGTGGCATCCACCGCCAGCAGCAGCGCCGGGCGCTCACCGCGCACCACACGTTGTGAAAAATTCGGCGGAATCACCAGCAGGAACTGGACTTCACCCGTGGCCAGCAGCGCTTCGCCCTCCTCCTCACGGGTGCCGCTGTGCGTGACGCGAAAGTAGCCGGTGTTTTGCAGGGCGGCCACCAGGCTGCGCGCCATCACACTGGAGTCGTTGCTGATCACCGCCGTCGGCAGGCCCTTGGGGTCGGTGTTGATGGCGTAACCGAACAGCACCAGTTGCAGAATCGGAA
This sequence comes from uncultured beta proteobacterium, assembly GCA_903876735.1. Taxonomy (GTDB): domain Bacteria; phylum Pseudomonadota; class Gammaproteobacteria; order Burkholderiales; family Burkholderiaceae_C; genus Rhodoferax. Next base: position 189,760 of record CAIRAW010000038.1, read on the forward strand.
TGCCCACCGCCATGGCAAAGGTCAGGCGGTCGCGCATCATCTGCTGGAATTCCTTGATGAAAACCGCCAGCATGCGGTTCGACGAGAAGCGACTCATGCGTCGACTCCGTGCAGCACGCCGGCCGCAGAAAAATTGTCCTGGGCGCGGGCAATCAGGCTGATGAACACGTCCTCGAGATTGGCCGGCGCTGCGGTGATGTGCAGCGCGGTCTGAGCGCGCAGCGGCGCAAGTGCCTGCTCGACCAGCGCACCGTCAAGCCCCGCCACGTGCACCGCATTGCCGAAGGCCGCCACACTCAAAACGCCGGGCTGTTCTTTCAGCGGCGCCAGCAGCGCCTGCGCACCCGGCCCTTCGATGGCCCAGACCTTGAGCTGCGAAGCCTCAATGATCTCGGTCTCGGTGCCGCGCGCCAGGATGGTGCCGTAGGCGATGCAGACCAGTTCATGGCAGCGCGCAGCCTCGTCCATATAGTGGGTGGACACCAGTACCGTGATGCCCTGGCTGGCGAGCTCGTGAATCTGGTCCCAGAAGTCGCGCCGCGCCTTCGGGTCGACGCCGGCGGTCGGTTCGTCAAGCAGCAGCAGGCGCGGCGCATGGATCAGGCACGCGGCCAGCGCCAGGCGCTGCTTCCAGCCGCCCGACAGGGTGCCGGCAAGTTGCTGCTGACGCGCTGTCAAACCCAGGCGCTCCAGCGCCAGATCGACAGCGGCGCGGCGCTTGGGCAACTCGAACAGGCGCGCCACAAAATCAAGGTTCTCGCGGATCGAGAGGTCTTCGTAAAGCCCGAACTTCTGCGTCATGTAGCCGACCTGGCGTTTGATGGCGCGCGCCTGGCCGATGATGTCCAGCCCCAGGCACTGACCCGTTCCGGCGTCGGGCGTCAACAGCCCGCACAACATTCGGATGGTGGTGGTCTTGCCGCTGCCGTTGGGCCCCAGAAAGCCGCAGATGCGCCCGACCCCGACCTTCAGGTCAATGTGATCAACGACCGCCCTGCCGCCATAGTTCTTGGTCAGGCCAGTGACATCGATCGCCAACTCCGTCATGGCTTGATTCCCGCTGGCGCCAGCCTCACATCAAGCGGCTGGCCCGGGTGCAGGCCGGATGCGGCGGCGTCGGGACGGGCTTCAACCAGATAGACCAGCTTGGCGCGCTGCGCGTTCGAGTAGATCACCGGCGGCGTGAATTCAACCTGCGTGGCCACGCGCGTGACATGGGCCGCAACCGGCGCGCCACAGCCGTCGCAACTCAGCAGCACCGCCTGGCCCGGCTTGACTTTTGGCAGTTCGGCCTCGGGGACAAAAAAGCGGGCTTTGATGCTTCCCGGCGGCAACAGGGACAGCACGGCCTGCCCGGCCGGCACAAACTCTCCGGCGCGGAAAAAAACATCGGAGACCAGGGCGTCGAGAGGCGCCCTTTGCTGCTTTTGCGCCTCGCGCCATTGGCTTTGGCGCAGCACCTCATTGGCCGCCTTGGCGCTGGCCTGTGTTGCGGTACGTTCGTCAACACGCCCCGGCAGTTTCGCCACATTCAAAGCAGCGTCAAGTTCGGCGACGCGGGCCTGCGCCTGCTTGACGGCGGTCGTGGCGTCTTCGATGCGCGACTGTGAGACAAAGCCCTGCGCCAGCAGTTGTTGCTGGCGCGCCAGTTCGCTCTTCGCAAAAGCCGCAGCGGCCTGCGCCTGCGTCAACTGGGCCTGGGTCACGGCAATTTCGTCACTGCGCCGCCCCTTGTCCAGATTGGCGGCCTGGGCGCGTGCGCTGGTCAGCCGCGCCTGCGCTTCGTCGCTGGCGGCGCGCTCGGCATCGGCATCGAGCGCAAACAGCGGCGCATTTTTGGCCACGCTTTGCCCTTCCTGCACCGACAGCGATTCAAGCCGCCCCGACAGCGCTGCAGCAATATAAACGTAATCGCCTTCGGCGTAGCCGGACCAACCAGCCAGCGGCTTGTCGGAACAGGCCGCTGTCAGCAGTGGCAGCAGCAGCAATCCAAGTTGCAGTCGTTGCCTTGTTCTTGCACCAGCTTCTGGTTTCATTTCAAACTCCGCTCCCTGAATTCTTTGGTCGCTGATTGACGTGCTCACGGGGGTCAAGGATACTCCGGGCTGCTCAGCTGAACCTTGACTTCGGACAGTGCTCCGCACTCGCCTCATGACTACATCCTCCAACGCCTGGCTCCATCGCGCCGTCGCCCTGATCGAAGCCGATTACCAGCGCAGCGCCGACACGCATCTGATTCCCTTGCGGCTGCCCGCCTTCGCCAGCCATGGCATCGACCTTTACCTCAAGGATGAATCGACCCATCCCACCGGCAGCCTCAAGCACCGTCTGGCGCGCTCGCTTTTTCTCTACTCATTGTGCAATGGCTGGCTGCGCGAGGGCTCAACCGTGGTCGAGGCCTCAAGCGGCTCCACCGCCGTCAGTGAAGCTTATTTTGCGCGCTTGCTGGGCCTGCCCTTTATCGCCGTGATGCCACGCTGCACCTCAGCCGAAAAGATTGCGCTGATCGAGTTCTACGGTGGACGCTGCCACCTGTGCGACAACGCGACCGAGGTCTACGAAATCGCCCGCACGCTGGCCGCGCAAACCGGAGGCCATTACCTGGACCAGTTCACCTATGCCGAGCGCGCCACCGACTGGCGCGGCAACAACAACATCGCCGAGAGCATGTTCAGCCAGATGGCGCGCGAGCGCCACCCGGTGCCGCGCTGGATCGTGGTCGGCGCCGGCACCGGCGGCACCAGCGCCACCATCGGCCGCTATGTGCGCTACCAGCGCCACGCAACCCAGGTCTGCGTGCCCGATCCGCAGGGCTCGGTATTCGGCGCCTACCATCGCAGCGGCGACGCCAGCCTGAAGGGACCGGGCTCGCACATCGAAGGCATAGGCCGGCCACAGGTCGAAGCCAGCTTCATCCGCACGCTGGTGGACCGCATGATGGAGGTCAGCGACACCGATTCGGTGGCCGCCATGCGCGTGCTGGGCGAGTTGCTGGGGCGCAAGGTCGGCCCCTCCACCGGCACCAACTTCATCGGCATGCTGGCATTGGCCACCGAGATGCGCGCGCAAGGGCAGCAGGGCTCGATCCTGTCGCTGCTGTGCGATGCCGGTGAACGCTACCTGCCAACCTACCATGACAAGGCCTGGGTGCAGCAGCAGTTCGGCGACTGCGGTGCGGCCGAGCAGCGCATCAAGACGCAACTGGCCTGAGCACCCGATGGCAAGCAATCTGCTGCGACGACATCTGCTGGCCAGTGCTTTTTCGCCGCTGCTCGGCGTGCCGGCGCAAGCCGCTTCGACCGCGCGCCACGAACTGCAATTCCCGCGTGATCTGGGCGCGCACCCGGAGTTCGCCATCGAGTGGTGGTACCTGACCGGCTGGCTGAAAGCGGATGCCTCATCACAGCAAGCGGGCTTTGGCTTTCAGCTCACCTTCTTTCGCTCGCGCGTGGCCGCAACCCAGGCCATGACATCGGCCTTTGCCGCTAGGCAATTGATCTTTGCCCACGCCGCCGTCACCTACCTCAAGGGTCAAACCATGCTGCACGACCAGCGCATTGCGCGCGAAGGGTTTGGCATCGCGCAGGCGAGTCAGACCGACACCGATGTGAAACTGCGCGACTGGTCACTGCAGCGCAACGCCAAACAGTACGCGGCGAAGGCCCATGCCAATGGCTTTGATTTCCAGCTACAACTGAGCGAGACCCAGTCGCTGCTGCTGCAGGGTGAGCGCGGCCTCTCGCGCAAGGGACCGCAGCCCACGCAAGCCAGCTACTACTACAGCCTGCCGCAGTTGCAGGCCCAGGGCACACTGCGCATTGGAAAGCGGCAGCACGCGGTCAAGGGCAGCGCCTGGCTGGACCACGAATGGAGCAACAGCCTGATGCCGGCGCAGGCCGTGGGCTGGGACTGGATTGGCATGAACCTGTTTGACGGCAGCGCGCTGACCGCTTTTCGCCTGCGCGACAAGGAAGGTAGCACGATCTGGGCTGGCGGCTCGCTGCGGCGCAGCGGCGCTGCTGTGCGTGATTTCGGTCCGCAGGAGGTCGGCTTCACAGCGCAGCGCCACTGGACCAGCACACTGACCCGCACCGACTATCCGGTGCAATGGCTGGTGCACACGCCGGAGGCCAGCTACAGCGTCAAGGCCCTGCTCGACAACCAGGAACTCGACAGCCGCGCCTCAACCGGCGCCGTCTACTGGGAAGGCCTGAGTGAACTGTTCGACAGCGCAGGCCAACTGATTGGGCGCGGCTACCTCGAGATGACCGGCTACGCCAGCCCGCTGCGCTTGTGAGGGCCGGCTCAATGCGCGCCGGCAGACGCATCGGCGCTGGCCGCGCCGGCCTGCTTGGGACGTGACAGCCAGACCACCGGAATCAGCATGAGAAAAATCATGGCCGAGGCGAAGAACACATCGTTGACAGCCAGCGTATAGGCCTGCTGGTCGATCATGCGGTTGACCTGGCCCAATGCCTGCTCGGACGTCAGGCCGGCGGCGTTGAGGCCGCTGAGCACCTGGACCGAGGTGGAATTGGCCTGATTGATCGATTCGGCCAATTGCGCATGGTGCATGGCTGCGCGGTCCTGCCAGACGGTTGTGGCAATCGAGGTGCCAAAGGAGCCGGCAACGATGCGCACGAAACTCGACAGACCGGAGGCAGCGGGGATCTTGTCGGGCCGGATGCCCGACAGCAGGATCACCGACAGCGGAATGAAGAAGAAGGACATGGCAATGCCCTGGATCACGGTCGGAATCATCATGGTCGTGAAGTCAGCCTGGGTGTTGAAGTGCGAGCGCATGATCAGCACGATGGCAAACACGCAAAAGGAAAAACTGACCAGATAACGCGGATCGAACTTGCTGATGTTCTTGCCGACGATGGGTGACAGAATCATCGCGAAGAAACCAACCGGCGCGAGCATCATGCCGGCGTCAAACGAGGGATACGCCATGAACTGCTGCAGCCACAGCGGCAAGAGCACCACGTTGCCAAAGAACAGGCCGTAGCCAACCGAGATCGCCACCGTTCCGGACCAGAAGTTGCGCCGCAGAAACAGGCGCAATTCCACCACCGGGTGCTCTTCCGTCAGTTCCCAGGCCATGAAGAACAGAAAACCGACCAGCGCCACCACACCCAGGCCCACGACTTCCGGTGAATGGAACCAATCAAGCTCCTTGCCCTTGTCAAGCATGATTTGCAGCGACCCAACCCACAGCACCAGCAGGCCCAGACCAACGCCGTCGATCGGCAGCTTGTGCGTGATGCTTTCGCGCTTGTGGTAAATGCTCCAGACCATGAAGGCCGAGAGCAGGCCGATCGGGATGTTGATGTAGAAGATCCACGACCAGTAGACGTTGTCGGTGATCCAGCCGCCCAGCAACGGCCCGAGCACCGGTGCCACCAGCGTCGTGAGCGCCCACAGGCCCATCGCCAGCCCGGCCAGCGCCGGCGGGTAACTCGAAAGCAGCAAGCCCTGTGAGAGCGGAATCATGGGACCGGCAACAAAGCCCTGGAGCGCGCGAAACACGATCAGCGTCGTCATGTTGGGCGCCAGCCCGCAGAGCCAGGAGGCCAGCACGAACATGAGGATGCTGGCGAGAAACAGTCGGACCTGGCCGAAGCGCTGCGACAACCAGCCGGTCAGCGGCAGGGCAATCGCATTGGCGACGCCAAAACTGGTGATGACCCAGGTGCCCTGATTCACGCTCACGCCGAGGTCGCCGGCGATGGCCGGCAAGGACACGTTGGCGATTGACGAATCAAGCACGTTCATGAAGGTCGCCGCCGACAGGGCAATCGTTCCCCACAGACGGGCCCGGCCCTGCAGCGGCGGGTAATGCGCGAATTGTTGAGCGTTAGCCATGCGCGCCGAACTTACTTGTGGCCGAGGTTGGCGGCGATGATTTTTTTCACCTCGTCGTCGGCGCCGCTGCCCAGCGACTCAAAGACCGTCGTCTGCGTCAGGGCCGCCGCGCGCGGCGCATCGGCCAATGCCTTGCCACCTTGCTGACTGACGTCAACCGTGGCTTCCATCGACAGGCCGACACGCAGGGGGTTCTTTGCCACTTCAGCGGCGTCCAGCGTCACGCGCACCGGCACGCGCTGCACCACCTTGATCCAGTTGCCGGTGGCATTCTGCGCCGGCAACAGCGCAAAGGCGGAACCGGTGCCCATGCCCAGACCGGCGACCGTGCCCTTGTATTCGAGTTTCTTGCCGTACAGGTCGGCCGTCAGTTTGACGCTCTGACCAATGCGGATGTTGCGCAGCTGCACTTCCTTGAAATTGGCGTCAACCCACATCTGGTTCATCGGAACAATGGCCATCAGCGGGGTGCCCGCTGCCACGCGCTGGCCCAGTTGCACGCTGCGCCGCGCCACATAACCCTCGACTGGCGCCGGCAGCGCCATGCGCTGGCTGGCCAGCCAGGCTTCGCGCACCTTGGCCGCTGCCGCGAGCACGCTCGGGTGGCGCTCGACGGTCGTGCCATCGGTCATGGCCTGGTTGCTCAGCAGTTGTTCCTTGGCCACCGCCAGCCCCGCCTGCGCTGCCGCCAGTGCGGTCTTGCCATTGGCGAGTTGGGTCTGGGCGTGGTTCAGGTCTTCTTTCGAGACCGCGCCATTCCTGACCAGCGACTGGCGCCGATTCAAATCGTCCGTGGCGCGCGCAATTTCAAGCTGTGCTTTGGCCACATCGGATTCGCGCAGTGTGATCTGCGCACTCAGACTGCCGTTGTTGGCGTAGACGGTGCGCACCTGGCGCACCACTTGGGCCAGATTGGCGCGCGCCTGATCGAGCGCGACGGCGACGTCAGCCGGGTCGAGCTTGACCAGCGCCTGACCGAGTTTGACGTAGTCGGTATCGTCCGCCAGGATCGCCAGCACGGTGCCGCCAATCTGCGGCGTAATCTGGATCACATTGCCCTGGACGTAGGCGTTGTCGGTCGATTCATAGTGGCTGGCCACCAGCCATTCGTAAGCGGTCCAGGCCAGGCCGACCACGACGACCAGACCGGTCAGCGTCAGCAGAACTTTTTTCCGGGCCGGGTTGCCAACAGCGCGCGGGCTTGGGGTTTGAACTTCGGGTGTTGTCATGATGGTGAGCGATCAAAGGAAAATTTTGGAAGACATGGATCCCGGATCAAGTCCTGGATGACAGGTAAATCTGTCATTGCGGGCCTGACCCGCAATCCACGCAGCGCGTGCCACTGAAGGCCGGCAGTTCGGCGCGGTAACCGCCGCCAAGCGCGCGCATCAGGGCGACCTGGGTATCGAGGGCACGCGCTGCCAGATCGACGCCCAGGCGGCGCTGGTTCAGCACCGCAGTTTCGGCACTGAGCACCTGCAACAGGTTGGCCAGACCCGCTTCATAGCGTTGCACGGCGATCTCATAGGCGCTCTCGGCAAAGCCTTGCGCCAAACGCTGCGCCTGTTGCTGGCGGCCAATGGCCTGACTCGAGGCCAGCTGATCCGTCACCTCGCGCACGGCGTCAAGCACGGTGGCGTTGTAGCTTTCAATCGCGCCGTCGAGTTCGGCCGCCTTGCCGCGCAGATTGGCGCGCAGACGACCGCCATCGAACAGGGGCAGGCGCAGCGCCGGACCAACGCCCCACTGCTGGCTACCGGCATCAAGCAGGCGGTCCAGGCCAATGCTGGAAAAGCCGGCAAACGCGACGAGATTGATGTTGGGGTAGAACTGGGTGCGTGCGACACCAACGTCCTGCGTTGCCGCTTCGACACGCCAGCGCGCGGCCGCGATGTCGGCGCGCCGGCCCAACAGATCGGAAGGCACATGCGTGGCCAGTGCGATCGGCTTGATGGCGGCTGGCGCCGGGATCTCCAGCACCAGGTTGGCACTGGTCTGTCCCATCAGCGCCGCCAGCGCGTTGCGCCCCAACGTGATTTGCTCCTGCAAGGTTTCGATCTGCAGGCGCGCGTCGGGCAGACCGCCCTCGCTTTGCCGCAGTTCCAGGCTGGTGTCCAGACCGGCATCGACGCGCTGGCGCACCAAGTCCAGCGTTTGCGTGCGTTGCGCCAAGGTGCGCTGCGCCACCTGCACCTGCTCGTTGAGCCGGATCAACTGAAAGTAGCTGCGCGCCACGTTGCTGGCCAAGAGCATGCGGGCAGCGTCGGCGTCGGCCCGGGCCGCGTGGGCCACGCCGAGCGCCGCCTCCAGCGCAGCACGGTTTTTGCCAAAGAAATCAAGCTCCCAACTGCCAGTGAATTGCGCCGTGCCGGTCTCGTAAATGGACCCGGCCAGGGGCGGCGGGATCATGCCGGTGGCCGTGAACTGCTGGCGCATGGCGTCGACACCGACACCGACTTGCGGTCCGGCTGCGGCGTCCGTGATGTCGGCAGCAGCCTGGGCGCGCGCCAGGCGCGCCTGCGCCACTTTGAGGCTGGGGTTGCTGGCCAGCGCGCTGTCGATCAGGCGATTGAGCTGCGCATCGCCAAACTCACGCCACCATGCGTCCTGCAGCGTCACGGTAGGGCCGGTGTCGACGCTCAGGCCCAGCGCGGGCGCATCAAGCAAGCTGGCCTGCGGCTGGCTGGCGTTCATGGCAGCACAGCCCGACAAGGCCAGCACAGCCAGCGCCAGCGCAACGCGGGTGAAGCAACCGCGTGGGGCGGCCGGTAGCGGATCAAGCCTCATGCGGGCCTCCTGGAATCAATGGGGTTTGGGGTGGGCATTTGACCGGCGCGTTGGCCAGCATGCGGCGCAAAAAACCCTTCAAGGTTTCGAATTCTTCGGCCGAGAACCCTGCGAGGCAGGCATTCTGAACGCCGCTGAGAACGACCGGAATGCCGACGGCGGCGGCACGTCCCTCCTCGGTCAGCTCGATGTTGACGACACGCCGATCGGCCACCGAGCGCATGCGCCGGCACAGGCCCTTGGCCTCCAGTCGATCAAGCAGTCGTGTCATGGCGCCGGCATCAAGCTGGCAGCCACGTGCCAGTTCGGCCACGGTGGCGCCATCACCCATGTGCAGCTTGAGCAGCGGCAGCCACTGGGCATTGGTCAGGTCGCTCGGTTCGAGCTGGTGTTCAATCTCGTGCGCCAGAGCCGAGAGCACGCGGCGCATCAGGTAGCCAATGCTGGCTTCCGGTCGGTAGCCTTCGGCGCGGTAAAACGCGGCAGCAGGCAGCGCTTGCTTCGGCGGCATAGGGGGCGAATTGCTGGCTTTTGGCATAGGGTCGCGAATAGTATTTGCTTAGGCAATTAATGTCAAGGCTTTGTTTGCCAGCGGCAACAAATCCTCAGGCATTTGGCTAAACTCGCCCCATGTCTGACGCCAAGCCCCGCCCTTCGCCCGCATCACCGCGTTCCCTGTCGGGGTTGATGCCATTTCTGCGGCCCTACCGTGGCCGCATTGCGCTGGCGCTGCTCTTTCTGGTGCTGGCAGCGCTGGCGACACTGGCGTTTCCGATGGCGCTGCGCAGCCTGATCGACGGCGGTCTGGTGCAGTCCGACAAGGGCGCTCAGGTCATGGCCTTGCGCGAGCACTTTGTCGCCCTCTTCGCGGTCGCTACGGCGCTCGGTCTTTTTTCAGCGGCGCGGTTTTACATGGTGAGCTGGCTCGGCGAGCGCGTCACGTCCGATGTGCGCAACGCGGTCTATGCCCATGTGCTGCAGCAAAGCCCGGAGTTTTTTGAAACGACACAGACCGGCGAGGTGCTGTCGCGCCTCTCCGCTGACACGACGCTGGTGCAGACGGTGGTGGGCTCCTCGCTCTCCATGGGCTTGCGCAATTCCGTGATGGGCCTGGGCGCGCTGGCGATGCTGATCTGGACCAACCCCTACGTCATGTTCCAGGTGCTGGGCATCCTGGTGTTGGTGGTGGTGCCGGCGCTTTGGTTTGGCCGGCGCGTGCGCAAGCTCTCGCGCGCCAGCCAGGACCGGATTGCCGACTCCAGCGCCATCGCCGCCGAGGTCCTGAACGCCATTCCCGTGGTGCAAAGCTACACCGCCGAAGGGCGCGAGGCGCAGCGCTTTACCGACTCCACCGAGAACGCTTTCGAGACCGCCGTGCGCCGCACCCGGGCCCGTTCGGTGCTGGTGGCTTTTGTCATCATCGCCACCTCGGCCGCCCTGCTCTGGGGCCTGTACCAGGGCACGCAGGCAGTAATGGCCGGACGCATCAGCGCGGGCGATCTGGGGCAGACGGTCATGTACGTGATCATTCTGGCCAGCGCCTTTGCCATCCTGGGCGAGGTCTATGGCGACCTGCTGCGCGCCGCTGGCGCCACCGAACGCCTGATGGAGTTGCTGGGCAGCCGCTCGCCGATCAGCTCACCCGCAAATCCGGTGGCAGCGCCGCTGCAGCTCGCCGGCAGTGCGCTGCGCTTCGATGCCATCGATTTCCACTACCCGTCGCGCCCGAAACAGGCGGCGCTGCGAAATTTTTCTCTGGATGTGAAGGCGGGCCAGACCGTGGCGCTGGTGGGGCCCAGCGGCGCGGGGAAAAGCACGGTGTTTCAGTTGCTGCTGCGTTTCTACGATCCGGCCGCGGGCCGCATCGTGCTCGACGGTGTCGCCACGCGCAATATGGCGCTGCACGACCTGCGCCAGCGCATCGGCATCGTGCCGCAGGACGCCGTGATCTTCTCCAGCAGCGCACTGGAGAACATCCGCTACGGCAAGCCCAACGCCAGCGTTGAAGAGGTCAAGTCCGCCGCGCAGGCCGCTTTTGCCGACGAGTTCATCCGCGCCCTGCCCGACGGCTACGACACTTTCCTGGGCGAGCGCGGCGTGCGTCTCTCGGGTGGGCAGCGCCAGCGCATTGCGATAGCGCGCGCCATGCTGAAAAACCCGCCGCTGCTGCTGCTTGATGAGGCCACCAGCGCGCTCGACGCCGAGAGCGAGCGCATGGTGCAGGCCGCCCTTGAGTCGGCCATGCGTGACCGCACGACGCTGGTCATCGCGCACCGCCTGGCCACCGTGCAAAAAGCCGACCTGATCGTGGTGCTGGACCACGGCCAGTTGGTGGAACAGGGCACGCACGCCGAACTGGTGGCGCGCGGTGGCGTTTACGCCGGGCTGGCCGCGTTGCAGTTCAACGCCTGACTTCAGGCCAAATGGCGCAACTCGCGCAGCGCCACCGAGACCGGTGCCAGGTCAGCGCCCTGGGTGCTGATGTCGGCCAGCAGGTGACACAGGCGCTCGACCGCCGGACCATGCTGCTCGCGCCAGACGGCGAGGTCCTCCTGGCGTGACAGCAAGCCGCGCGTGATCTGGCTGGCAATTGAATAAACATCGTCGCGCGCACTGCCGCGCGCCTGCGTTTGCCACAGGGTGTCGGTCGGCAATCGGTTGATCTGGCCGCGCCAGCCCGGCAGATCAAGCGCGGCATCAACCCCGAAATAAGCGCGTGCCGCCTGCTCCAGACTGGTGCCGGCCTGCTGCGCCAGATCGGCCAGATCAAGCGCCGGGAAAATGAATTCCAGGGCAGTGAGACTTAGTGCCAGCGCCGCTTCAACACCGGCCTGCACCAGTGTGTCGCTCGCCTGTTGCCAGCGTGCATTGGCGCTCGCCGGCAGCCAGTCCGCCAGATGCGTGCGCAATTCCAACGCCGCCGGTTGGTAGCGCTGAATCAGCGTTGGCAAATCGCTGCCCTGGGCGCGCACGCGCAGCATCCAGCGCGAGGCGCGCTGGGCGATTGCGATCAGCCGGGCCAGCAGTTCAAGCTGCAGTGTGGCGTCGACGCGGTAGTCGAGCGCGTCGATCTGGTCCCACAGTGGCTCGAGCGCAAAGATCTCGCGCGCCAGCGTGAAAGCGCGAACCACGTCGGCCGTTGTGGCGCCGGCCTCGGATGCGATGAAGTTGACGAAAGTTGCGCCAGCGCGATTGACCATGGTGTTGGTCATGTAGGTGGCGACGATCTCGCGCCTGAGCGGATGCGCCGCGATGGCGGCACCGAATTTCTCGCTCAGAACATGCGGAAAGTACGCTTTCAGCGCACGCTTGAAGTAGGGATCGTCCGGCAGGTTGCTCAGCAGCAGATCGTCATAGATCGACATCTTGGCGTAGGCCAGCAGCACCCCGCTCTCGGGCGCCGTCAGGCCGGCTTTGCGTGCGCGCCGGCGGGCGATCTCCTCGTCGGTCGGCAGGAACTCGATGGCGCGGTCAAGCCGGCCATGACTTTCCAGCCATTGCAGCAGGCGCTGCTGGCCGTCGAGCAGATAGGACGCGCGGTGTGCTGCGATGTCGAGCGCCTGCGTCTGGTAGTAGTTGTCAGTCAGCACCAGCAGGCCAACCTCGTCGGTCATCGAGGCCAGCACGTCGTTGCGCTGCTTGAGTGTGAGGTCACCGGCCTCGACCACGCTGCCGAGCAGGATCTTGATGTTGACTTCATGATCAGAGCAATCAACGCCGGCCGAGTTGTCGATCGCATCGGAGTAGACCAGTCCACCCTTTTGCGCATACTCGATGCGCCCGTTCTGCGTGCAGCCGAGATTACCGCCTTCGACCACGACCTTGCAGCGCAGTTCGCTGCCATTGACCCGAAAGCTATCACCCGCCTTGTCGCCGGCCTGGGCGTGGCTCTCAAAGCTGGCTTTGACGTAGGTGCCAATGCCGCCGTTGTAAAGCAGATCGACCGGCGCCAGCAGCATGGCGCGCAGCAGTTCCACCGGGGTCAGCTCGCTGGCCGTTATCCCCAGCGCAGCACGCGCCTCATCGCTCAGCGTGATCGATTTGGCGCTGCGCGGGTAAACGCCGCCACCTTTGGAAATCAGGCTCTTGTCATAGTCGTCCCAGCTGGAACGCGAGAGGGCGAACAGGCGCTGGCGCTCGGCATGCGAGCGTGCAACGTTGGGGCTGGGGTCGATGAAGATGTGACGATGGTCGAAGGCCGCCAGCAGTTGAATGTGCTCGGACAGCAGCATGCCGTTGCCAAAAACGTCGCCCGACATATCGCCGATACCAATGACCGTGAAGTCAGTGCTCTGGATGTTGAGTGAGCGGGCGCGAAAGTGGCGCTTGGCCGACTCCCAAGCGCCGCGCGCCGTGATGCCCATCTTTTTGTGGTCATAGCCGACCGAACCGCCCGAGGCAAAGGCGTCGCCGAGCCAGAAACCGTAGTCAGCTGACACGCTGTTGGCAATGTCAGAGAAGCTGGCCGTGCCCTTGTCGGCTGCCACCACGAGGTAGGGGTCATCGCCATCGTGGCGCACCACGTTGACCGGCGGTACCACCGCACCCTTGAGCAGGTTGTCGGTCAGATCCAGCAGCCCGGCCAGGAACAGCTTGTAGCAAGCCACACCCTCGGCGGCGTAGGCCTCGCGCTCGCTGCTCGGCGGCGCTGTTTTGAGCACAAAGCCGCCTTTGGAACCGACCGGAACGATGACGGTGTTCTTGACATGCTGGGCCTTGACCAGACCCAGGATTTCGGTGCGGAAGTCTTCGCGCCGGTCGGACCAGCGGATGCCACCCCGCGCGACCTTGCCATTGCGCAGGTGGATGCCCTCGACGCGCGGCGAATAGACCCAGATTTCAAACAGGGGCTTGGGCTCGGGCACGCCCGGCATTTCGCGCGGGTTGAACTTGAAGCTCAGATACGGCTTGTGGCCACCATTGGCAGCAGCCTGCCAGACATTGGTGCGCACGGTGGCCATGACTGCGGCGTAGAACTGGCGCAGGATGCGGTCTTCGTCCAGGCTGACGACCGCAACCAGATGGGTTTCGATCTGCTTTGCCAGATGCGCCTGACTGTCTTTGTTGTGGGCAAGCAGCGCCGGATCAAAACGCGCCTTGAACAGTTCGACGATGGCCTGGGCGATACCGGCGTTATTGTTGAGTGTGGCTTCGATATAGCTCTGGCTGAAACCAAAGCCGAGTTGCTTGAAGTAGCGCGTGTAGGCGCGCAGCACGGCAATGGCGCGCGCATCGAGCGTGGTGCTGAGTACCAGCTTGTTCAAGTCGTCGCTCTCGACCTCGCCGCGCCAGGCCTGGCAGAACAGGGCTTCAAAACGCGCCTTGACGCTCGCCAGGTCGGTACTGGCGGGCAGTTGCAGCCCAAGGTCATGAATCCACAGAGCCGTGTTGCCGGCATCAATGTGATACGGATGCTCGTCAAGCACGCGCGCGCCCATGCGCTCAAGCACCGGCAATGAATCCGACAGCGTGACCTTGGCCGTGTTGTAAATCTTGAAACGCAACAAACCTGAACCGCCGTCAATCGCACGGTAGAGCTTGACCGCCATCGGCTTGGTCTCGCTCAAGCCTGCCAGCAGATCGACATCTTCGGCGCCTTCGGCAGCGGAGAAATCTTCGCGGTAGGCGATCGGGAAGGCATTGGCAAAGCGGTGCGCCAGCAGCAGGCCCGGGCCTTCGCCGTGGGCGCGCAGCAGTTCGGCACTGCAGTCGTCTTCCCAGCGCTGCGCCAGTTTGGCCACACGCGCTTCGAGCGCGGCCAGGTTGACGCTTTGTGGCGCAGCCGCCTTGGCGCGCACCAGGTAATGAATGCGGGCTTGCGGGCTGTCGGTCAATGTTGGCGTGAACTCGATCGACTGGCCATCGAGCGCCGCCATCAGTTCGTTGCCGATGCGGATGCGCAACTCGGTATTGAAGCGCTCGCGCGGAACAAAGACCTGGACCGAAGTGAAGCGGCCAAACGGGTCGCGGCGCAGGAAGACCCGGGTACGCTGGCGTTCCTGCAAGCGCAGGATGCCAATGGCGTGCTCGGCCAGGGTGGCGGCATCGATCTGAAACAGTTCGTCGCGCGGGTAGGCATCGAGAATCGCCTGCAGCGCCTTGGACGCATGGCTGTCGGGCACGACGCCGGCGCTGGCCATGACCTGCGCGGCACGCCGGCGCACAAGCGGTATACCGCTGACCAGGGCCGAGTAGGCGGCCGAGGTGTAAAGACCCAGGAACCGCACTTCACCGATGACCTGACCACCGGCGTCGAAACGCTTGACGCCGATGTAGTCGAGCCAGGCCGGGCGGTGCACGGTGGCGCGCGTCATGGCCTTGGTCACCAGCACCAGTTCGCTCGACTCGATCAGGGCCACAGCCTCGGGCGGCAGCCGGGTTTCACTGGTATTGACCGGCCCGCGCAGAATACCCAGACCCGAGTCGGGCCGTGCGATCAAAATGACCTGGTCACCGTCGCGCTTCAAATCGTAGTCGCGTGCGCCCAGAAAGGTGAAATGGCGCTCCTGCAGCCATTGCAGAAAATCGATGCCTTCCTGCCGGTTCTCCGGCGACAGGCTTGAATTCGTGGCCGCGGCGCTGATGGCCTGCACCCGCGCCAGCATGGCTGGCCAATCCTGCACCGCGACGCGCACGTCGCCGAGCACCCGGATCAGTTCATCGGCCAGTGCCTGCTGCTCGGCCGCAGCGACGATGCGATCGCATTCGACCAGAATCAGGGATTCGACCGCACTGCCGGATTCAGTGGCCGTGGCCGCGCTGCTGGCGCTGCTGATCTTGCCTTGCGCGTCGCGCACCACACACATCAGCGGATGAACGATCCAGTGCGCCGTACGTCCGGCACGGTTGATCGCCATGGTGACCGAGTCCACCAGAAACGGCATGTCGTCATGCACGATCTGCACCACGGTGTGCTCGCTGACAAAGCCGTCTTCGGCCAGCGTCGGGTTGAACACCCGCACGCGCGCGCTCTGCGCAGCGCGCGGCGCATCAAGCAGACGCCAGTGCGCATTGGCGATCGCGTAGAGCGTGGCCGCGTTGTGGGCCGCCATCTCGTCCGGGTCGGTGTTCTCGAAGTAGGCCGCGATGAAGCCGGCTTGCCGGGTGGCCACTGGCCCTGCATGCGCCTTCAGGTAGTCCAGCAATTCGCTTGATGGGGTATTTGTCATTATTCATCCCTCACTTGATCGTTAAATGAATCCAGATGCAGATCACTGCAGCTGGCCTTTGAGCGCATCGGGCAGTTGCAATTGCAGCACGGCAATGCCCTCCTCGATCAGGGCCTCGGTCTCTACGCTCGTGGCATGACCGCGAATGCCGCGCTCGGGAACCTCGCCATAGTGAATCTTGCGTGCCTCCTCGGCGAACCGGGATCCGACATCGTCGGTATTGGCCAGAATGCGCTGCGCCAGCGCCATCCAGGCCGCTTGCAGACTCGGCTCAATGGCGACGTTGGGAACGGGTTGCGGCGCCGGGGCGGACTCGGCGCGACCCGCGCCAAGGTTCAGACGCGGCGCGCTCAGGCGCTTGGTGATGGCTGCATTGCCGCAGACCGGACATTCGATCAGGTCGCGCTGACGCTGGGAGAGAAAATCGCCTTCACTCGCAAACCAGCCCTCGAACAGGTGCTGCTGTCCACATTGAAGATCGAGGACTTTCATGGCAGCATTATCCGGCGATACCGGCGTCCAGAGCTGATTGCCAGCTTAAATCCCAGACGCCCGACAAGACGTTCTGCAACCATAAGGCCGCGCTCAGGGTCTTGCCATCGGTGACCCTGCCGTCGCGGCACCACTGCAGCAATTCGGCCGGCGTCGCGCTGAACACATCAAGAAACTCACCAGGGTCGAGTCGGCGCGCTCCAGCGCTCAGACCCCGCGCAAACCAGATCTCAATGACCTCGCTCGAATAAGAGATCACCGGGTGCAAAACGCCAGCGCGCGCCCAGCCAGTGGCGCTGTAACCGGTCTCTTCATGGAGTTCGCGCTGCGCACAAAGCTGCAGACATTCCCCAGCGTCGCGCTTGCCAGCCGGGAACTCGATCATGACCTGCCCGACGGGATAACGAAACTGTCGCTCAAGCACGACGCGGATCGCCCCGCTGGCGTCTTCGAGCAACGGAACAATCATGACGGCACCGGGATGGACTACGTATTCCCGGCTTGCGCTCGTTCCATCGGGGAGTCGGACCGTGTCGCGAAAAGCGTGCAGCAACCGACCCTTGAACAACTCCTGGCTGGAGACTTGCTCCTCGATCAGATGGCGATCATCCATACGAATTTTTTTGGCGGCAGCGCCCGCCAGGCGGGCTATCAGGTGCCCAGCATCTGAACCACGGCATCCGCACACAGCACCATCAGGCCGCCAGGGACCAGACCGAGAATCAGCACCAGGGCGCCGTTAATGGACAGGACAACCCGCACATCGAGTGGCGCCGACACCGTAGTGGCCGTGATCGGCTGGTCAAAGTACATGACCTTGATCACGCGCAGGTAGTAGAAGGCGCCGATCAGCGACATCACGACAGCGAACACGGCCACACCGATGTGGAAGGCCTGGCCCGAAGCAATCAGGGCCTGCAGCACTGAGAGCTTGGCGTAGAAACCGACCATTGGCGGGATGCCGGCCAACGAGAACAGACAGACCGCCATCACCGCCGCATAGAGCGGGCTGCGTTGGTTCAAGCCCGCAAAATCCGAGATTTCTTCGCTCTCGAAGCCTTCGCGTGCCAGCAGCAGAATGACGCCGAAACTGGCCAATGTTGTCAAGACATAGGTGATGACATAGAACATGGATGAGCTGTAGGCATTGGCGGCCGAATTGATGTTGCCATTGATGACGCCCGACATCATGCCCAGCAGCACGAAACCCATCTGTGAGATGGTGGAGAAGGCCAGCATGCGTTTCAGATTGGTCTGCGCGATGGCGGCCAGATTACCGATGATGAGCGAGCCGACCGAGAGCACCAGCAACATCTGCTGCCAGTCTATGGCCAGCGGCAACATGCCTTCAACCAGCAGACGAATCATGATGGCGAAAGCGGCAAGCTTGGGTGCGCCGCCAATCATCAGCGTGATGGCCGTCGGTGCACCCTGGTAGACGTCAGGAATCCACATGTGGAAGGGCACGACGCCGAGCTTGAAGGCCAAACCGGCCACAATGAACACCAGACCGAAGATCAGCACCTGATGGCGGATCTGCCCTGAATTGATGGCCTTGAAGACGGCATTGATGTCGAGCGAACCGGTGGCGCCATACATCATGGACATGCCGTACAGCAGGAAACCCGAAGCCAGGGCTCCGAGCACGAAATACTTCATCGCGGCTTCGGTCGCTGTCCCGTTGTCACGGCGCAGTGCCACCAGTGCGTAGCTCGACAGGGTGAGCAGTTCCAGGCCAAGGTAGATGACCAGGAAATTGTTGCCCGAGATCATGACAAACATGCCGAGCAACGAAAAAATGCTCAGGCTGAACATCTCGCCGCCGCGCAGCATGTCGCGATCGCCCGCGTAGGGACGCCCGTAGACCAGGGTCACCATGACCGCCACCGTGGCGAAGAATTTGAGCCAGTTGCCCATCTGGTCACTGACCACCATGTTGCCAAAGCCATACAGGGTCATGCCGCTGCCGGCATAGCTTGCCTGCAGGAAGGCCACGACCGCCAGGGTCAGCAGGGTCATCAAGTAGGTCGCGGTCCGGCGCGGCGTCTTCACGCCCAGATCGACCAGTGCGATCACACAGCCCATGCCAAGCAGGATGATTTCCGGGTACGCCGAGAGCCAACTGAGTTTATCGATCATTTTCTGTTTCTCTATTCAATTTGACCAGTTCAGACTGATCAATTCAGTTTGGACATCGCGACATGCTTGAGCAACTCGGTCACCGAGCTCTGCATCACATCGGTAAACGGCTTCGGATAGACGCCCATGTAGAGCACGGCCGCAGCCAGCAGTGCCATCACCAGGAACTCGCGACTGCTGATGTCGATCAGTTCTTTCACATGCTTGTTCGCGACCGGTCCGAGGTAGACGCGCTTGAACATCCACAAGGTGTAGGCGGCACCGAAAATCAAGGCACTGGCGGCAGCGAATCCGAGCCAGAAATTGGCTTTGACGGCGCCCAGGATCACCATCCACTCGCCAACAAAACCGGCAGTTCCCGGCAGGCCGCAATTGGCCATGGCGAAGAACAGGGCAAAGGCGGTGAACTTGGGCATGGTGTTGACGACGCCTCCATAGGCAGCGATCTCACGCGAGTGAACGCGGTCGTACAGCACGCCAATGGAAAGGAACATGGCGGCCGAGACAAAACCGTGCGCAATCATCTGCACGATGCCACCGGCAACGCCGAGATCATTGAAGATGAAGAAGCCCAGCGTCACGAAGCCCATGTGCGCCACCGATGAGTAGGCAACCAGTTTCTTCATGTCCTTTTGCACCATGGCCACCAGACCGACATAAATGACGGCGATCAGCGACAGCGCGATCATGAGCCAGGCCCACTCGCGCGCGGCGTCGGGTGCGATCGGCAGCGAGAAACGCAGGAAACCGTAAGCGCCGAGTTTCAGCATGATGGCCGCCAGCACGGCAGAGCCACCGGTAGGCGCTTCGACGTGGACATCGGGCAACCAGGTGTGGACCGGCCACATCGGAACCTTGACGGCGAAGGCGGCGAAGAAGGCGAAGAACAGCAGGGTCTGCGTCGTGCCGTCCAGCGGCAGTTTGTGCCACAGCGCCAGGTCAAAACTGCCACCCGACTTGGTGTACAAGAAGATCAGGGCAATCAGCATCAGCAAAGAGCCGAGCAGCGTGTAGAGGAAGAACTTGAAGGCGGCGTAAATCTTGTTCGGTCCGCCCCAAATACCGATGATCAGGTACATCGGAATCAGCGTGGCTTCGAAGAAGACATAGAACAGCATGCCGTCCAGGGCACAGAAGACCCCGATCATGAGGCCGCTCAGAATCAGGAACGCACCCATGTACTGGTTGACGCGACGCGTAATGACTTCCCAACCCGCAATCACGATCACCACGTTGATGAAGGCGGTCAGCAGCACAAACCAGAACGAAATACCGTCTACCCCAAGGTGGTAGTTGACATTGAAGCGCGGAATCCAGGACGTCTTCTCGACGAACTGCATGGCTGCCGTGCCAAGTTTGAAACCCTCGTACAACGGCAGCGTAACAAGGAAGCTGACAAAGGCTCCGATCAGGGCAACCCAGCGCACGGTACGCGCCTGGTCGTCACGACCGAGTGCCAGCAGCACGACTCCAAAACAAATTGGGGTCCAAATAGCCAGGCTCAACAATCCCATTTTTCTTATTCCTAATCAGTTGGACACAGGGCGTGCCGCACGCGCAACATCGGTCTGTCCCGCAATGTCATTATTTCAGCCATACAAAATAGGTCATGAGCACGAAGACGCCCAGGATCATCATGAATGCATAGTGGTAGAGGTAACCGGTCTGGGCCCGGCGCACCAGACCTGACACCCAACCGACCACCTTCCAGGAACCGTTGACCAGGGTGCCGTCGATGACGTATTCATCGCCGCCCTTCCACAAGCCAGTACCCAGGGCACGCGCACCGCGAGCCAACACGTTTTCGTTGAACCAGTCGAGGTAGTACTTGTTCTCCAGCAGCGTGAAAATCGGCATGAAGGTCTTCTTGATCGCCGTCGGCACAGCCGGATTGATCATGTACATGTAGTAGGACGTGGCGACTCCGGCCAGCGCCAGCCAGAACGGTGCGGTGTACAAGGAATGCAAAGCCATTTGCACCGGGCCGTGGAAAGCCTTGGCCATTTCTTCGAGCGCCGCGTGTTTTTCGGCATTGATGAAGATCGCCCCCTTGAAGAACTCGCCAAACAGCATGGGGCCAATGGTCATGAAGCCGATCACGACTGACGGAATCGCCAGCAAAATCAGCGGCACGGTCACAACCCAGGGCGACTCATGCGGCGCGTGGGATTCGTGATGGCCATGGTGATCACCATGGTGGTGGGCATCCGGATTCTGGTCAAAGCGCTCCTTGCCATGGAATACCAGGAAGTACAGGCGGAACGAGTAGAACGCCGTGATGAAGACGCCCGCCAACACCGCAAACGATGCAAAACCGGCGGCCGGCAGATGGCTCTCGTGAACCGCTTCAATGATGCTGTCCTTGGAATAGAAGCCGGAGAACAGGGGCGTGCCAATCAAGGCCAGCGAGCCCAGCAAGGACGTGATCCAGGTGATCGGCATGTACTTGCGCAGTCCGCCCATCCAGCGGATGTCCTGGTTGTGGTGCACACCCATGATGACGGAGCCAGCGGCAAGGAACAGCAGCGCCTTGAAGAAGGCGTGCGTCATCAGGTGGAACACGGCCACTGAATAAGCCGAGGCACCGAGCGCCACCGTCATGTAGCCGAGTTGCGACAGCGTTGAATAGGCCACGATGCGCTTGATGTCGTTCTGGATGATGCCCAGGAAACCCATGAACAGGGCCGTGATGGCGCCGATCGTCATGACGAAGTTGAGTGCCGTTTCGCTGAGCTCAAACAGCGGTGACATGCGCGCGACCATGAAGATGCCGGCCGTCACCATGGTGGCGGCGTGGATCAGGGCCGAGATCGGGGTTGGGCCTTCCATCGAGTCGGGCAGCCAGACATGCAGCGGGAACTGAGCCGACTTGCCCATGGCGCCGATGAACAGACAGATGCAGATGACGGTGACCAACATCCAGTCGGTTCCCGGGAAACTCAGTTTGCCCAGTTCAGCGGCCTTGGAAAAGGCTTCCGTGTAGTTCAGGGTGCCGGCAAATGCGGCAATCAGACCAATGCCCAGAATGAAACCGAAGTCACCGACGCGGTTGACCAAAAAGGCCTTCATATTGGCGAAGATCGCGCTGGGCTTGTTGAACCAGAAGCCGATCAGCAGGTAGGACACCAGACCCACCGCTTCCCAGCCGAAGAACAACTGAAGCATGTTGTTGCTCATGACCAGCATCAGCATCGAGAAGGTGAAGAGCGAGATGTAGGCGAAGAAGCGGTTGTAGCCTTCATCTTCCTCCATGTAGCCAACTGTGTAGAGGTGGACCATCAGGGAGACAAAAGTCACCACGCACATCATCATGGCGGTGAGGCCGTCAACCAGGAAGCCAATCTCCATCTTGAGCCCGCCCACCACCATCCAGGTGTAGAGCGTCTCATTGAAGCGCGCACCGTCAAGCACCACGCTTTGCAGCGTCATGGCTGACAGGATGAACGACACCAGCACACCGAGAATGGTGATCGAGTGCGACATGCGCCGACCGATCCAGTTGCCGCCAAACTTGGTACCCAGCACACCGGCCAGCACAAACCCGACCAATGGTGCCATTGGCACGGCCAGAAGTGTCGAGATAGAAAGGGTTTGACTCATCTTATTAACCCTTGAGCGTATTGAGTTCGTCCACGTTGATGCTGGACCGGTTGCGGAACAGAAGCACCAGAATGGCCAGGCCGATCGCCGATTCGGCGGCTGCGACGGTCAGAATGAAAAACACGAATATCTGTCCGTTCAGGTCGCCCAGGTAATGGGAAAACGCAACGAAGTTGGTATTGACAGCCAGCAGCATCAGTTCAATCGCCATCAACAGAACAATCAGGTTCTTGCGATTGAGGAAGATGCCGATCACCGACAGGGCGAACAGCATGGCGCCGAGCGCCAGAAAATGTCCAAGGGTCAGGGTCATGCTTTGTTCTCCGCAATTTGGGCGGCAGCGCTGTCATCCAAGGGACGGGTCTGGGTGCTTGCCATCTTGATGACGCTCATTCGGTCTTTCGCTTTTACCGCGACCTGGTCGGCCGGGTTCATGTGCTTGCTGTCCTTGCGTGAGCGCAGGGTCAGCGCGATGGCCGCAATCATGCCAACCAGCAGGATGGCGGCGGCCACTTCAAGGGGATAGAGGAACTGGCTGTACAGCAACTTGCCGAGTTCGCGAGTATTGGAGAACTCGCGCGCTGCCTTGCCGACCAACGCGGCCGTATGCGGCTCTTCGTTGACCCGAAAGCCGCCCATGAGCACGGCAGCCATCTCGAGTGCGATCAGCACACCGACCACCGCCGCCAGCGGGAAATGCTTCCAGAAGCCCTCGCGCGAAACCTTGCCATCAATGTCGAGCATCATCACGACAAAGAGGAACAGCACCATCACGGCGCCGACGTAGACCAGCACCAGCGCGATGGCAAGAAACTCTGCCTTGAGCAGAAGCCACAGCGCAGAAGCCTGGAAGAATGCAAGCACCAGGTACAAGACGGCATAGACCGGGTTGCGTGCAGTGATAACCCGAAAGGCGGCGAAAAGCAGCACGATCGAGAAGAAATAAAAGAGACCGGTCTTGACGTCCATGTGTCGTTACTTTTTTAGATGGTCTTAGGGTTGGAGGTACAGCATGTCGGGCTAGCGGAACTTGGCATCAGCTGCCCGAGCCGCCGCAACCTGGGATTCATAGCGATCACCAACCGCCAGCAGCATGTCTTTGGTGAAGTACAGATCGCCCGGGTTCTCGCCGTGGTATTCGAAAATCGGGGTTTCCACGATCGAGTCAACCGGGCAACTCTCTTCGCAAAAGCCGCAGTAGATGCACTTGTTGAAATCGATGTCGTAGCGCGTCGTGCGCCGTGATCCGTCGGCACGCACCGCGGACTCAATGGTGATGGCCATCGCCGGGCAGACCGCTTCGCACAGCTTGCAGGCGATGCAGCGCTCTTCACCGTTTTCATACCGGCGCAGCGCATGCAGGCCCCGGAATCGCGGCGACAGCGGCGTCTTTTCTTCCGGATACTGCAGCGTGATCTTGCCGCGGAAGGCGTACTTGCCGGTGAGTGCCATGCCCTTGAGCAATTCACCCAGCATGAAGCTCGAGAGAAAGTCCTTCAGCGAAAAGGAACGCGCGCTCGATGCGTCTACAGAACTTGAGGTTGGGGTAGTCATAGACAACTCGAATTACTTCCAAATATTCCAGGAGGTCTGCATCCAGGTCCCGACCACCACCAGCCAGACGAGCGTGACTGGAATGAAGATCTTCCAACCCAGGCGCATGATCTGGTCATAACGATAGCGGGGGAATGTGACCCGCACCCAGATGAACATGGTGACCACGAAGAACGCCTTGAGGCCCAACCAGATCCAGCCCGGAATCCAGTCCAGCGCCGCGACCGGGGACAACCAGCCACCCAGGAACATGATGGAGGTCAGAACCGAGATCAGCCAGATGTTGGCGTACTCCGCCATCTGGAACATGGCCCAGGACATGCCCGAGTATTCAACCATGTGTCCAGCGACGATTTCAGACTCGCCCTCGATCACATCGAAGGGCAGCCGGTTTGTCTCGGCCAGGCCGCAGACAAAGTAGATGACGAAAATCGGCAGCAGCGGCAACCAGTTCCAGGACAGGAAGCCCAGACCCATCTGCGCAAACTGGCCCTTGGCCTGTCCGCTGACGATGTCCGTGAGGTTCAAACTGGCCGAGACCATGAGCACGATCACGAAACAAAAGCCCATGGCGATTTCGTAGCTCACCATCTGCGCCGAGGCGCGCAACGCGCCCAGGAACGGGTATTTCGAATTGGACGACCAGCCGGAGATGATGACACCATAGACTTCCAGCGAAGTCACTGCCATCAGGAACAGCAGGCCCGCATTGATGTTGGACAGCGCGATGTCCGGACCGAAAGGAATAACCGCCCATGCCACCAAGGCCGGCGCAACGCACATGACCGGGCCCATGTAGAACAAGGCTTTTTCTGCCGCCGTGGGGCGCAGCAGTTCCTTGGTCATGAGCTTCATCGCGTCGGCGATCGGCTGCAGCAAACCCCAGGGTCCGACCCGGTTCGGGCCAAGGCGGATCTGGATCCAGCCAAGCAGTTTGCGTTCGTACAGCGTGGTGTAGGTCACGGCGCCCATCACCAGCATCAGCACCAAAGAGACCTTGACCAAGGCCCAGGCCACCGGCCAGGCCAGGTTGACCCACCAGGAAGCGTCGATCAGGCCCTGTCCAAGAGCGAAAATGGTATCAATCATGCCGTCACCTCCTGCGTCGCAGCATCGCGTTTGGCATCAGCCGTCAACTGCAAACTGGCAGCGCGGCGCACCAGACCGTCAAGCGCGTAGATGCTGGCAACCACCGGGGCCACCGCAGTCGGCGCCAGGTCCACTGCTGCCTGTGTTGCGTTGCTCAAAATTCTGCCCGGCAAATGGGTCTCACCGGCTTGCGGCAAACCACAGACCTGCGCCAGCACCTCCTGCGAGGAGTCGAAATCGAAATCCGGTACGCCGAGCAAATTGGCGAGTACGCGCAGCACTTTCCAGCCTGGTCGGGTTTCGCCCAAGGGCTTGACTACTGCGTGGAACCCTTGTATCCGACCTTCGGCGTTGACGAAGGTGCCCGAGGTTTCCGTGAACGGCGCGATCGGCAGCAGCACATCGCTGAAAGCCATGTTCGCCTTGAACGGGCTGAGGGTGACCACCATCTCGGCTTTTGCCAGCGCAGCGCCAGCCGCAGCACCTGCTGCCGAGTCGAATTCGGGTTCGTTATTCAGGAGCAGAACCGCTTTCAGGCCACCGCTGAGCATCTGTGCCGCGTTCAAACCCTTGGCCCCGGGCAGCGCCGCTGCCAGTTGGGCGCCAACGGTGTTGGCCGCTTCGGTCAGGTAACCGACGGTGGCGCCGGTCTGCGCGCCAATCCAGTTGGCCAGCGCCAGCAGGCTCGAGGCCTTGGCGTGGTGTGCCGCAGCATTGCCGAGCAGGATCGCCTTGCGCTCGCCACCCAGCAGCGACGCGGCGATGGCCTGCGCGGCAGCACTGGCATTGCCCTGCGCCGGTGCCGCCACCCCTTTGGCGGCAGCCACCGCAGCAGCCACATCGGCCAGCGCCTGAGCCCAGTTGCTGGCGTCGGCCAGCAGGGTGTTGGCAACCGGCATGGCCCAGTTCGGCGCCGCTGGCGCTATCGCGTTGAGCACAGCGCCCTTGCGCACGGCCTGGCGAATGCGCTGCGCGAACAGCGGGTGATCCTTGCGCAGATTGGAGCCCACGACCAGCGCAGCCTGCAACTCGGACAGGGACGCTATCGAGGTACCCAGATAGCGGATGCCTTCGACTGCCGCAAATTCTGCGTTGCGCAGCCGGTAATCGATGTTCTGACTGTCGAGACCGCTGATCAGCGAACTGGCAAGAAACAACTCTTCGAGCGTGCTGTGCGGGCTGACCAGGGCACCGATGCTGGCAGCGCCATGATCGGCCTTGATCTGCTTGAGTCCGTTGGCAACGTACTCGAGGGCGGTCTGCCAGTCAACCGGCTTCCAGACCCCGCCCTGCTTGAGCATCGGACTGGTCAGGCGCTCATCGCTGTTCAATGCCTCGTAGGAAAAGCGGTCACGGTCTGCAATCCAGCATTCGTTGACGTCTTCGTTTTCCATTGGCACAACACGCATGACCTTGTTGTTCTTGACCTGAACGATCAGGTTAGCACCGGTCGAGTCATGCGGGCTGACTGACTTGCGACGCGACAGTTCCCAGGTCCGGGCACTGTAGCGGAAGGGCTTGCTGGTCAGGGCGCCGACCGGACAGGTGTCGATCATGTTGCCCGACAGTTCGGAGTCAACCGAGCGACCGACAAAGGTCTCGATCTCGGCATGCTCGCCGCGGTTCGACATGCCAAATTCCATGACGCCCGCAATTTCCTGGCCGAAGCGCACGCAGCGTGTGCACTGGATGCAGCGGCTCATTTCCTGCATTGAAATCAGCGGCCCGACGTCTTTGCCCGTCACGACGCGCTTTTCTTCTTCGTAACGCGAAGCGCCACCACCGTAACCGACCGCAATATCCTGCAACTGACACTCGCCACCCTGATCGCAAATCGGGCAATCGAGCGGATGGTTGATCAGCAGAAACTCCATGACCGACTTCTGCGCATTGATCGCCCGCTCGCTCTTGGTGCGAACAATCATGCCGGGCATGACGGTTGTGGCACAGGCTGGCATTGGCTTGGGCATCTTCTCCACATCGACCAGGCACATGCGGCAACTTGCAGCAATGCTGAGTTTCTTGTGGTAGCAGAAATGCGGAATGTGGGTGCCGGCCTGTTCAGCGGCATGCATGATCATGCTGCCTTCAAGCACATCCATCTTCTTGCCGTCGAGTTCAATTTCAATCATCTTGTGACTCGCTCAGACGTAGGCCGGGACCATACAGGTCTTGTGCGCTACGTGGTATTCAAATTCAGGCCGGAAATGTTTGATCATGGCCCGCACCGGCATCGCCGCTGCGTCTCCCAGAGCGCAAATCGTGCGTCCCATGATGCTCTCGGCCACGTTATCGAGCAGGTCCATGTCGTCGGGACGGCCCTGGCCGTTTTCGATTCGGTCCACGACGCGATAAAGCCAGCCTGTGCCTTCGCGGCAAGGGGTGCACTGTCCGCAGGACTCATGCATGTAGAAATAGCTCAGGCGTTGCAGACTCTTGACCATGCAGCGGCTGTCGTCCATGACGATAAGCGCGCCGGAGCCGAGCATGGAGCCGGCCTTGGCAATCGAGTCATAGTCCATGGTGCAGTCCATCATGATGGCAGCCGGCAGAATGGGCGTGGACGAGCCACCCGGGATCACGGCCTTGAGCTGGCGACCCTTGCGCACACCGCCAGCGAGTTCAAGCAGTTTGGAGAACGGGGTTCCCATCGGGATCTCGTAATTTCCAGGCAGTTCAACGTCGCCGCTGACGGAAAAAATCTTGGTGCCGCCATTGTTGGGCTTGCCGCATTCCAGATAGGCCTTGCCGCCATTGCGGATGATCCATGGCACGGCAGAAAAGGTTTCCGTGTTGTTGATGTTGGTCGGCTTGCCGTACAGGCCGTAGCTCGGCGGAAACGGCGGCTTGTAACGCGGCTGACCCTTCTTGCCTTCGACCGACTCCAGCAAAGCGGTTTCCTCGCCACACACGTAGGCCCCGTAGCCGTGATGCGCATGCAGCTGAAAGTTGAAACCACTGCCCAGAATGTTGTCACCGAGCAGGCCGGCGGCGCGCGCCTCTTCCAGCGCCTCTTCAAAACGCTGATAGGTCTGGAAGATTTCGCCGTGAATGTAGTTGTAACCCGTGCCGATGCCCATCGCATAGGCGGCGATGATCATGCCCTCAATCACGATATGCGGGTTGTATTGCAGGATCTCGCGGTCCTTGCAGGTACCGGGTTCGCCTTCGTCCGAATTGCACATCAGGAACTTGGGGCCGGCAAACTGGCGCGGCATGAAGCTCCACTTGAGACCGGTCGGAAAACCGGCGCCACCACGTCCGCGCAGACCGGATTCTTTCACCGTCGCGATGACCTGATCGGGCGTCAAGCCGGCGCCACCGTCCTTGCCGAAAACCTTGCGCAAAGCCTGATAGCCACCGCGCGCTTCGTACTCACGCAAACGCCAGTTGCCGCCGTCGAGGTCGGCCAGAATTTGCGGACCCAGGTGACGACCATGAAAGCAGGTCTCCAAACCCTTGGACTGAAACTGGGCCAGAATTTGTTCAGCCGTCATCATTTGTCCCCCGCAGCGCGCAGGCCATCAACCAATTGGTCAAGCTTGTCGTTGCTCATGAAGCTGCACATCGTCTGGTCATTGACCAGCAGCACGGGCGAGTCAGCGCAAGCGCCCAGACATTCGCATTGCTGCAGGGTAAACAGGCCGTCCGGCGTGGTCTCACCCATGTGCACACCGAGCTTGTGCTCGAGGTGTTCCAGGGCGCGACCACCGTCACGCAACTGGCAGGGCAAATTGGTGCAAACATTGAGTTTGTACTTGCCAACCGGTTTCTGGTTGTACATGTTGTAGAAGGTGGTGACTTCGTGCACCGCCATCGGGGCCATGCCCAGATATGCAGCTACCTGTTCTTCGCTCTCGGTACTGACGTAGCCAAGTTCCTGCTGGACGATGGCCAGGCAGGCCATAACCGCAGACTGCTTCTGGTCTGCCGGGTACTTGGCAACTTCTTTAGCGAAGCGCGCTTTTGATTCTTCGGAAATCATCGATCAACTTCCCCAAACACAATGTCCAACGAACCAATGATGGCCACGGCGTCGCCAATCATGTGCCCACGCCCCATCTCACCCAGCGCCGCCAGGTGAACAAAGGCCGGTGGACGAATCTTCATGCGGTAGGGCTTGTTGGCCCCGTCGCTCACAAGGTAAATGCCGAACTCACCCTTGGGATGCTCGATCGTGGCGTAAGCCTCCCCTTCGGGGACGGCAAAGCCTTCGGTAAAGAGCTTGAAGTGGTGAATCAGTTCTTCCATGTTCGACTTCATGGCTTCACGACTCGGCGGCGCAATCTTGTGGTTGTCGGTGATCACCGGGCCCGGATTGACACGCAGCCAGTCGACGCACTGTTTGATGATGCGATTGGACTGCTTCATCTCTTCCATGCGCACCAGATAGCGGTCGTAGTTGTCACCGGTCTTGCCGACCGGAATGTCAAAGTCGAGTTGGTCGTAAACCTCGTAGGGCTGCTTCTTGCGCAAATCCCAGGCAATACCCGAGCCACGCAGCATCGGGCCGCTAAAGCCCAGATTCAGGGCGCGCTCTGGCGTCACGACGCCAATGCCGACGGTGCGCTGTTTCCAGATGCGGTTGTCAGTGAGCAGCGTGTGGTACTCGCCCAGATAGGTCGGGAAACGCTGCGTGAAGTCGTCGATGAAATCGAGCAGACTGCCCTGGCGATTGCGATTGAGGTTTTCAGTCGACTTGGCGCTGCGGATCTTGTTGGGCTGGTGCCGCGCCATGGTGTCTGGCAGATCACGGTAGACGCCGCCGGGGCGGAAATAAGCCGCGTGCATGCGCGCACCGCTGACCGCTTCGTACATGTCGAGCAGGTCTTCGCGTTCACGGAATGCGTACAGCATGACCGTCATCGCGCCGCAATCGAGTGCGCCGGCACCGATGCACAGCAGGTGGTTGAGCAGACGCGTGATCTCGCAGAACATGACGCGGATGTACTTGGCGCGTATCGGCACCTCAATGCCGAGCATCTTTTCCACCGCCAGGCAATACGCGCTCTCATTGCACATCATCGACATGTAGTCGAGACGGTCCATGTAGGGCAGCGCCTGGAGATAGGTCTTGGTTTCAGCCAGTTTTTCAGTGGCACGATGCAACAACCCGATGTGCGGATCTGCGCGTTGAATCACTTCGCCGTCGAGTTCCAGCACAAGGCGCAGAACGCCGTGGGCGGCCGGGTGTTGCGGCCCGAAGTTGAGGGTGTAATTTTTTATTTCAGCCATGACCACAATGCCTAGTGCATGCCTCCGTAATTTTCTTCACGGATGATGCGCGGTGTAATTTCGCGTGGCTCAATCGTGACCGGCTGATAGACGACGCGCTTTTGCTCGGCGTCATAGCGCATCTCGACGTGGCCGGAGATCGGGAAATCCTTGCGGAACGGGTGTCCGATGAAACCGTAGTCGGTCAGGATGCGACGCAGGTCTTCATGGCCTTCAAACACGATGCCGAACAGATCGAAGGCTTCACGCTCGAACCAGTTGGCCGAGGCCCAGACGTCGCACAGCGACTGCATTACCGGGAAACTGTCATCGGGTGCGTACACCTTGAGCCGCACACGCTGGTTCAGGCTGACCGACAACAGATGGCAAACCACGCAATAACGCAAGCCGACTTGCGGCTGATCCTTGTAGGTGGAGTAATCGACGCCACACAGGTCCATCAACTGCTCGAAGCGGCAGTTGGGATCATCGCGCAGGATTTTTGCAGCCTGCAGGTAATCGGCGGCATCGACAAAAATGGTGAGTTCACCGAGGCGGACAACACTGCTCTTGAGCAGACTGCCCAGCGCCGCCTCGACGCTGGCTTGGGTGGCTTCTGGATTGACAGCGTAAGTAGTCATTGCCGTCCCTTCACGTGCGTGCAATGGTTTGGGTGCGGCGAATCTTGTGCTGCAACTGGATGATGCCGTAGAGCAGGGCCTCTGCTGTGGGCGGGCAACCCGGCACATAAATGTCAACCGGGACAATGCGATCACAGCCACGCACCACCGAATAGCTGTAGTGGTAGTAGCCACCGCCATTGGCGCAGGAACCCATGGAGATCACCCAGCGCGGCTCGGCAATCTGGTCGTAGACCTTGCGAAAGGCCGGCGCCATCTTGTTGCACAGGGTGCCAGCGACAATGATCAGGTCGGCCTGACGCGGACTGGCCCGAAAGACCTCAGCGCCAAAGCGGCTGATGTCGTAGCGGGCGGCGGCCGACTGCATCATCTCGACGGCACAACAGGCCAGACCAAACGTTGCCG
This sequence comes from uncultured beta proteobacterium, assembly GCA_903876735.1. Taxonomy (GTDB): domain Bacteria; phylum Pseudomonadota; class Gammaproteobacteria; order Burkholderiales; family Burkholderiaceae_C; genus Rhodoferax. The sequence goes on from CAIRAW010000038.1 coordinate 220,718, forward strand.
GCCAGAGCGAGCCGGTCTTGGCCCAGTTCATCACCGTGTCGTACGTGGTGGTGATGAAACCTTCTTTTAATACGCCTTCAATCATTGCGTCATTCCCAGTCAAGGGCCCCTTTTTTCCACATGTAAACAAAGCCGATGACAAGGATGCCGACGAACTCCATCATGGCCCAGAACCCAACGGTGCCGATCTCCTTCAACGAGACGGCCCACGGGAACAGGAACGCAATTTCAAGGTCGAAAAGAATGAACAGAATCGCTATCAGGTAATAGCGCACGTCAAACTTCATACGGGCATCTTCGAAGGCTTCGAAGCCGCATTCGTAAGGAGAATTTTTTGCGGGATCCGGACGATTGGGTCCGAGGACATATCCAAGAACCTGAGGTGCGACGCCTGTAACGAGGCCGATCAGGATGAATAAGAGGACTGGCAGGTACTGATCAAGATTCATCGGTCGATTCTGATCCAAGTTTGCGCTTGCTGCTTTGATCCACATCAAGCACGTGTATCTGGTGCCGTCGGCGAGACTCGAACTCGCACAGCTTTCGCCACTACCCCCTCAAGATAGCGTGTCTACCAATTTCACCACGACGGCGGCTTTCAGATGTCCGGATTGCATGAGGAACCTTGCGGTTTTGGCTTTCAGGACAGCGTGCAGTTTACCCTGAAAACACGCTGTTTCCTGATGCCAACATGCAATAACAGCAGCAATTATTTGGACGGGATTTGGGCTGCGCCCGAAGCCGGCAACGCAGGCACGATTGCAGCCGGTGCGGGAGCGGCAAGCGGCGCGCCTTCAAGCACACTGCCAGTGCTTGCAGTCGGGCGCGCGGTGCCGAAATAGGCCAGCAACAAGGTGCAGACGAAGAACAAGGTTGCCAAAACAGCCGTGGTGCGCGACAGGAAATTGGCACTGCCACTTGCACCAAAAAGGCTGCCCGATCCGCCACTGCCGAATGCAGCACCCATGTCGGCACCCTTGCCGTGTTGCACCAGAATCAGACCGATCATGGCCACTGCCGTGATCATCTGAACGGCGAGAAGAATGCTGAGAAAAATGTTCATGAAATGCTCCTAAATATGTAAGGTCTCGTGCCCTGAAACCAGTTCAACCGGCAGAGGCAATGATCGAAAGAAAATCGGTCACCTTAAGGGCGGCACCGCCCACCAGGCCACCATCAATGTCCGGTTGCGCCAGCAACTGCGCGGCGTTGGCGGCATTCATGCTGCCACCATAAAGAATCTGGATGCGATCCGCATGCGCGGACGCCGCTTTCAACTGGGCACGCAGCACGGCGTGCACTTGTTGCGCCTGTTCGGTGCTGGCCGTCTTGCCGGTACCGATGGCCCACACCGGTTCATACGCCACCACGATTTCACTGATGCAGTGGCCGTTGGCGTGAATGACAGCGGCCAGTTGACGCCTGACCACCTCATCCGTCTTGCCGGCTTCACGCTCTGCCAGCGTCTCGCCAACACACACAATCGGCGTGATGCCGCAGGCCAACGCGCGACCGGCCTTGGCCGCCACCTGCGCGTCGGTTTCAAAATGATATTGACGCCGCTCCGAGTGCCCGACCAGCACATGGCGAACACCAAACTCCCTGAGCATAGCGGCCGAAACTTCACCCGTGAAGGCACCCAGTTCATGCTGCGATAAATCCTGCGCACCCAGACTGATCGCGCTGCCTGCCAGCAAGGCCTGGCACTGGGCCAGGTAAATGGCCGGCACACAGACCGACACCTGACAGGCAGGCGAACCCATTCCTGTCAACAGGCCTTTGATCAAACTCTCATTTGCCGACAGGCTGCCGTTCATTTTCCAGTTGCCTGCAATCAATTTATTTCTCATTCCACACCCCACGTCAGAACAATCTTGCCAATATGCTGATTGGACTCCATCAGTTCGTGTGCCTGCGCTGCGTGCTGCGCTGCAAACGTGCTGTGAACCACCGGCTTGATGCGGCCCTGCTCGATCAGCGGCCAGACATACCTGAGGCAGGCCTGTGCAATTGCCTGCTTGAAAGCCAGCGGACGCGGCCGCAAGGTCGAACCCGTCAGCGTGAGGCGCCGGCGCAACACGAGACCCGCATTGATCTCGCTCTTGACGCCGCCCTGCACCGCGATGATGACCAGGCGGCCGTCTTCGCGCAGGCACTCGATTTCCTTGGCCACATAGCTGCCGGCCACCATATCCAGAATGACATCAACGCCCTGCCCTGAGGTCAGGCGTTTGACCTCGGCCTGGAAATCATGCGTCTTGTAGTTGATGGCGTGATCGGCCCCCAGGGCCAGACAGGCCACACATTTCTCGTCGCTGCCGGCCGTAGCAATAACCTGCGCACCCATGGCTTTGGCCAATTGAATGGCGGTTACGCCAATGCCACTGGTACCACCTTGCACCAGAAAGCTCTCACCCGGCTGCAATCGCGCACGGTCAAAGACATTGCTCCAGACCGTGAAGAAAGTCTCGGGCAAGGAGGCTGCCTCGGAGTCGCTCAGCCCTCTGGGCACCGGCAGACACTGCCCGACGGGTGCCACGCAGTACTGTGCATATCCACCGCCAGCTACCAGTGCACAAACCCGGTCGCCGAGCGCCAGACCAGCCGCTGCCAGCGCTTGCGCATCCCCCTGCTCAATCACGCCCGCCACTTCCAGCCCCGGAATGTCCGAAGCACCGGGCGGCACCGGGTAATTGCCCGTGCGTTGCAGCACGTCAGGGCGGTTAACGCCACTGGCGGCTACACGAATGAGCAACTCGCCTACACCCGCAAGCGGCATCGGACGTTCGGCCAGACGCAAAACGTCCGGCGCACCGAACGCGGTGATTTCAATGACTTTCATGCGCGTATCAGCTGATGGCATCTGTGCCGTCGACTGGCGGGACACTCAACCGTGGTGATCCTGGCCACCCTGGGTGGGACGGTCCAGCAACACCTTCATCGACAATTTGATGCGGCCTTTTTCATCCGTCTCCATCACCTTGACGCGAACGATCTGACCTTCTGACAGGTAGTCGGTAACCTTCTCGACCCGCTCGTGTGCGATCTGGCTGATGTGCAGCAGACCATCCTTGCCGGGCAGCAGATTGACCAGCGCGCCAAAGTCCAGGATCTTGGTGATCGGACCTTCGTAGATCTTGCCAATTTCAACTTCGGCCGTGATCTGCTCGATGCGGCGCTTGGCTTCCTCAGCCTTGGCCGGATCGGCCGATGCGATGGTAATCGTGCCATCTTCATCGATATTGATCTGGGTACCGGTTTCTTCGGTCAGCGCGCGAATCACCGAACCGCCCTTGCCGATCACATCACGGATCTTTTCGGGATTGATCTTCATGGTGAACAGGCGCGGCGCAAAGTTCGACACTTCGGTCTTGGCTTCGGCCATCGCTTCCTGCATCTTGCCCAGGATGTGCATGCGTGCTTCCTTGGCCTGGGCCAGTGCGACTTGCATGATTTCCTTGGTGATGCCCTGAATCTTGATGTCCATCTGCAAGGCGGTAATGCCGTTGGTGGTGCCAGCAACCTTGAAGTCCATGTCACCGAGGTGATCTTCATCGCCCAGGATGTCGGTCAGCACGGCGAAACGGTTTTCTTCCTTGATCAGACCCATGGCGATGCCCGCCACGTGCGCCTTGATCGGAACGCCAGCGTCCATCAGCGACAAACAACCGCCGCAAACCGAAGCCATCGACGAAGAACCGTTGGACTCGGTAATTTCCGAGACCACGCGCATCGTGTACGGGAAGTCTTCCTTGCTCGGCAGCACCGCAATCAGCGCGCGCTTGGCCAGACGGCCGTGACCGATTTCACGGCGCTTGGGCGTACCAACACGACCGGTTTCGCCGGTGGCGAAGGGAGGCATGTTGTAGTGCATCAGGAAGCGGTCTTCGTAATCGCCGGCCAGCGCGTCGATGCGCTGCGCATCACGCTCGGTACCGAGCGTGGTGACCACCAGAGCCTGGGTCTCGCCACGCGTGAACAGGGCCGAGCCATGGGTGCGCGGCAGCACGGAGTTACGGATTTCAATCGGACGCACGGTACGCGTATCGCGGCCGTCGATGCGAGGCTCGCCGGCCAGGATCTGGCTGCGAACGATGCGCGCTTCGATGTCAAACAGCATGCCTTCAACCTTGACACTATCAAAGGGGACACCGTCGAGTTTCAGGTCGGCCATTACGACTGCGTAGGCTTCGCGGCAGGCGCGGGTACGTGCCTGCTTGTTGCGAATCTGATAGGCCGCCGCCAGTTTGTCATTGGCAATGGCGCCAACCTTGGCGATCAGGGGTTCGTCCTTGGCCGGCGCTTTCCAGTCCCAGGCCGGCTTGCCGGCGTCCCGCACCAGTTCGTTGATGGCATTGATGGCAATCGTGCCCTGCTGATGACCGAACACCACCGCGCCAAGCATGATTTCTTCGCTCAGTTGCTTGGCTTCTGATTCCACCATCAAAACGGCGGCCTCGGTACCGGCAACCACCAAGTCCATGACCGAGTCCTTGCGCGCGGTCTGCCCCGGATTGAGCACGTATTCGCCATTGATGTAGCCAACGCGGGCGGCACCGATCGGGCCGCTGAACGGAATGCCACTGACGGACAAAGCCGCGCTGACCGCGATCAAGGCAGCGATGTCGGCATCGACTTCCGGGTTGAGCGACAGGGTGTGCACGACAACGTGCACTTCGTTGAAAAAACCTTCCGGGAACAGCGGACGGATCGGGCGGTCGATCAGGCGACTGGTCAGCGTTTCAAACTCGCTGGGGCGGCCTTCACGCTTGAAAAAGCTGCCGGGAATCTTGCCGGCGGCGTAGGTCTTTTCGAGGTAATCCACTGTCAGCGGGAAAAAGTCCTGGCCGGCCTTGCCTTCGGTCTTGCCGACGACGGTGGCCAGCACGACGGTGCCATCCATGTCCAGCAGCACGGCGCCATTGGCCTGACGTGCGATTTCACCGGTTTCCATGGTGACGGTGTTCTGGCCCCATTGGAAGGTTTTTGTGACTTTGTTGAATATGCTCATTGGTTTCTCCTGGTCAATGTGGGAAGTGCAGGCCACTTCGCCCGAGCCCGGATTCAGCATCACAGAACACGATGCCATTCCAGAGAAATTCGCTTGGAATACCTCTGGAATGACACAGCTTCGCTCCGTTCTTGCCTGCTCCGAAGTAAAAAACGCCTGAGCTAGTAACCTAACTCAGGCGTTCATCATTCGATTCGTGCTTACTTGCGCAGACCCAACTTGGTGATCAGCGCGGTGTAGCGGTCAGCATCCTTGGATTTCAGGTAATCGAGCAGCTTGCGGCGACGGCTCACCATGCGCAACAAACCACGGCGACCATGGTGGTCTTTGGCGTGGGTCTTGAAGTGCGGCATGAGTTCGTTGATGCGGGCCGTCAGCAGTGCAACTTGCACTTCGGGACTACCGGTGTCACCGGCTTGGCGTGCGTTGTCTTTGACGACAGCGGCTTTGATACTGGATGCGATCATGTCATTTTCCTGTTGAATGTGAACTTGCGTCCGGCGCTGGAACTGCCCCGGACGTGCGCTTGTGCAATGTGCAAAGCCCGCAGATTATAGCCAATCCGTACATTGTGCCCCGAACCGCCCTGCAAAACCCGGCGTACGTGGCAAGCCTACTGTCAGGCTTGCGCTGCCAGCCACTGCTGCAGACGCGCCACACCCTGCACCAGACGTTGCTGCTCTTTTGACGCAAAACACCAGCGCAACCAGCCGCGCGCCTGCGGCGCAAAAGCATCACCGGGCGCCAGACCCAGCCCGGCCTCACCTACCAGCCGTTTGGCCGTCGCCAGAGAATCGTCATAGCCCGTCAACTTGAAAAACGCGTACATGCCGCCGCGCGGGACGGCCACCTGCACGCCAGGAATCGCCTGCAGCAAGGGCACCAGGGTGTCGCGGCAGGCCTTCAGATGCGCCACAACCTGTGGCGTCACCTCAGCGGTGCGCTGCAATGCGACGATGCCGGCGCGCTGCGTGAAGACACTCGCGCAGGAGGTATTGAACTCAATCAGTTTGCCCATGTGGTGGGTCATGGCCGGCGGCATGACCAGCCAGCCCAGACGCCAGCCGGTCATGAGAAAACTCTTGGAAAAGCTGTGCACCACGACCAGGCGGTCATCGGGCGTTGTGATATCCAGAAAGCTCGGCGCGCAGCCATTCGGAGTGGGCTCGTAATAAAGCCGCTCGTAGACCTCATCGGCCAGGATCCAGGTTCCGGTCTTGCGGCAATGCGCCAGGATGGTCTGCTGGGCCTCACGATCCAGTGTCCAACCGGTTGGATTATTGGGCGCATTGATGATCAAAACCTTGGTCGATGCGGTGACCGCCGCCAGCAGGACGTTCAGGTCCAGTGTCCAGGCCCCGTCCACGGGTGCCAGTGCCACGCAATGGACGCGTGCACCCATGATGGCGGGCTGTGCCGTCAGATTCGGCCAGACCGGCGTGACCGCCACCACTTCGTCGCCCGCGTCGACCAGTTGCTGCACCGCCAGCATCAGCGCGTTGACGCCGCCATTGGTGACGGCGATGCGTTCGACACCAATCGGCCCATGGCGCGCACTCATGTAGCTCGAAATTTCCTGGCGCAACTCTGGCAAACCCAGGTTGTGCGAATAAAAGGTTTCACCGCGCTGCAATGAATCAATGGCAGCCTGGCGGATGAACTCGGGCGTCACCTCGTCACTTTCACCAAACCAGAAAGCCAGCACGTCGCTGCGCCCCATTCCGGCATTGGCGACTTCGCGGATTTTCGACTCTTCAAGGTTCTGGATGACTTGGCGCATGGTGGACTCGATTGGTGTGTTGATTACTTCAGGGGGCGCTGCATATTGCAGTTGCCGGGCTGCTCGGCGTCGACTGCCGCGATGCTTTTGACGACACGAAAACCATAGCCAGAACCTTCAACGTCAAACTTGACGCCCGCTTCGCCCTGTCGGTCCATTAGGCCCACGACCAGCGCTTGCTGGAACTGATGGTCCGACGCGCGCATGCTGCCAGTTTGATTGGCGAGCGTGACCTTGGCCTGCTCCAGTTTGCTGGCGACCGCAAAAGCATCGGTGCTAGCGGCCTTTTCAATCGCCTGCACCAGCGCCGCCACCATCAGTTGCATGCGTAGGTGAACGTAATCATCCGCCGGTTTCGGGAAGCGCTGGCGGAAGGACCGGTAGAAGACCTCGCTTTGCGCATTGGGTACGTTGGGCAACCAGTCGGCAACCGCCAGCACTTTGCCGATGCCGGCGTCGCCCATCGCCGCTGGCGCGCCCAGCGCATTGCCGTAAAAGGTGTAGAACCTGCCATCAAAGCCCGCTTCCTTCGCCGCCTTGACCAGCAAGGTGAGGTCGTTGCCAAAATTGCCTGTGATGACGGCCTGGGCACCGCTGGCCTTGATCTTGGCGGCATAGGGCAGAAAGTCCTTCACGCGCCCCATCGGGTGCAACTCTTCACCGACCAGGCGCACATCCGGTCGCAATAGCCCGAGTTGCCGCCGTGCTTCCCGCGCAACTGCCTGTCCGAAGCTGTAATCCTGACCAATCAGGTAGACGCTTTTCAGTGACCGGTCGTCCTTGAGCACCGACATCAGCGCACCCATGCGCATGTCGGCATGGGCGTCAAACCGGAAATGCCAGAAACTGCACTTCTCGTTGGTCAGGATGGGGTCGACTGCCGAGTAGTTCAGGAACAGCACGCGCTTGCTCGGTTCGCGCTCGTTGTGCTTGTTGATCGCGTCAATCAGCGCTGCAGCAGTGGACGAGGAGTTGCCCTGCACGATGTACTGTGCGCCGTCGTCGATGGCCGCTTTGAGCGCCGACAAGGCCTCCTCGTTCTGGCCCTTGCTGTCATAACGCTCGAGCGTGAGGGCACGACTGCCGGTTCCGGAAAATTTCACGCCACCGCCAGCGTTGACGCGTTCCACGGCCCAGATCAGGTTGCGCAGCACCGCCTCGCCGGTATTGGCAAACGGACCGCTCAGGCTCTCGATCATGGCGATCCGGATCGGCGCCGGATCGGCTTGGGCCAGAGCCGGCACGACCGCCCATAGCGCCAGCAGCGCCAATTTCAAGGCCTGCCACCTAAGAATAAACATTGGAAATTTCTCTTGAAAACAGATGCATTGCGCGCAGATTGGACTCAAGCGGCGTTCGCGTTGGGCGCCGCGCAGTGTACAAGGAGTTCAACCATGTTTTTTGCCACCAGCCCCGCCAGCTTCCGTCATCCCGTCTATTCAGCGGCGGGGCGCTCCCTTGAGCGCTTTCTGTCCGAAGCACAACTGGCCGGCCGCCAGGGCGCTTGCGCCATCGAGCAGGAAGAAAAGTTCTTCACCCTGCGCTTTGACGTTCCCGGCATCGCCAAAGACCAACTCAGCATCGGCATCGAAGGTGCCATCGTGCGCATCGAGAGCAAGGAAGGTGCAAACCGCCAGTACAAGTCAGCCTATGAACTGCCACAAGACATCGATGCCGGCAGCAGCCATGCCAGCCTGGAAAACGGCGTGCTCACACTCAAGCTCGCCAAGCAGGTTCCAGTCAGCCGCGTGACGGCCTTGACCATCAACTGATTGACAGCAGAAAGCGCAACGGGTCTAAAGCAGATCCAGGGGCCAGCGTGGTTTGACATCAAAAGCATAAACCGCGCTGGCGGTTTGCTGCCCGGACTGTAGCCGCATCGCGGCAGCCATGGCGATCATGGCGCCGTTGTCGGTACACAGATGCAGTTCCGGGTAATGCACCCGAACCTGGCGCCGCGCACACTCGGCGTTGAGTTGTTCACGCAAGCGGCGATTGGCGCCAACGCCACCGGCCACCACCAGTCGTTTCATACCGGTCTGCGCCAGCGCCGCCAGCGATTTCTTGACCAGCACTTCGACGATGGCTGCCTGCGTCGAAGCCGCCAGATCGGCCAGCACCGCGGCCGGCAGATCCTCTACCAGGCAGCCCTGCGCCAACGCCAGCTTTCTTGCCTGCACCATCACCGCCGTTTTCAACCCGGCAAATGAAAAATCGAGATTGCCGCTCTTGAGCAAGGGCCTCGGCAGCGCGTAGGCAGCCGCCCTGCCCTGTTCGGCCAGAACGGCGAGGGCCGGACCACCGGGATATCCCAGGCCCAGCAATTTTGCCGATTTGTCGAACGCCTCGCCCGCCGCGTCGTCTATCGTTTCGCCGAGCAAGATGTAGCGTCCCACCCCGTTCACCTGCATCAGTTGCGTGTGCCCCCCCGATACCAGCAGCGCAACGAAGGGAAACTGGGGTGGATCAGCGCTCAGGAAAGGCGAGAGCAGATGGCCCTCCAGATGGTGCACACCCAACACCGGCTTCTTCAGCGCCGCCGCCAGCGCACAAGCCACGCCGGCGCCCACCAGCAAAGCCCCCGCCAGACCGGGACCGCGGGTGAAGGCCACCACATCAACCTCGGCCAGCGTGCACCCGGAGTCAAGAAGCACCTGTTGCGTCAGGGGCAGCACACGCCGGATGTGGTCACGGCTGGCCAGTTCGGGCACGACCCCGCCATAGGCCTGGTGCATTTCAATCTGGCTGTACAAGGCGTGGGCCAGCAGCACCGGCAGGTCATCGCCGTGCAGCGCCACCAGCGCCACACCGGTCTCGTCACAGGACGATTCAATCCCCAATACCTGCAAGGTTTTTGCCATAGGCGCCGAGTGTAGGTGAAGCCTGCGACACGTCATGCACCCGGAGCAAGGACACGCCGGGGCCGAAGGTGGAATAATCGCGCATTTGGCAAATAAGGAATCTCGACATGAGCGATACACAACAACGCATTGACACCCTGGTAAAAGGCAACGACGTGGTGCTTTTCATGAAGGGTAGTGCCAGTTTCCCGCAGTGCGGCTTCTCCGGCCGCGCAATCCAGATTCTGCAGGCCTGCGGCGTCAAGCCGGACAGCGTCAAGACCGTCAACGTGCTGGAAGACGCCGAGATTCGCGCCGGCATCAAGGAATACAGCAACTGGCCAACGATCCCGCAACTCTATGTCAAAGGCGAGTTCATTGGCGGCTCCGACATCATGATGGAGATGTACGAAAGCGGCGAACTGCAAAAAACCTTGTCAGCCTGACCCGGTTAAACCCAGCGCAAGATGCGCCCGTATGCAGATCGGACCTTGATCCGGCATCTGCTCAAAAGGCCCAGCGCTTCTTCGCGCCCAGCACCGCATCCGCGTAGGGCGCCTTGCCGCGTGAACCGTTGTAGCGGCCCAGCGCGAGGAACAAATCCCCTTTTTCGCGGTCCAGGTAGTGGCGCAGGATGACACAGCCAAAACGCAGATTGGTCTGCAGATGAAACAGCTTGCCTGAATCACCATCGGCCAGCACGCGAGTCCAGAACGGCATGACCTGCATGTAGCCACGCGCACCGGCACTGGAAACGGCAAACTTGCGGAAATTGCTTTCCACCTGAACCAGGCCCAGAACCAGTGCCGGCTCGAGTCCGGCGCGGCGGCTCTCGTACCAGAGTGTTTGCAGAAATTCCCGGCGCACATTCCAGTCCGGCTTTTGCTTTGCCAGGCGCCCACTGGCCTGGCCGAGCCAGCGCAGGTAGTTGAGCCGTGACTCGGTATCCGGAAATTCAGGCACAGGCGGCGCGCCATCCAAAACGGCGGCACTCAACGCGCTGCGCACCGAATCTGCCAAGGGCTCTTCGATCTGGTTTCCCGCGCTGGCCGGCTCATGAATCGACAGCAGTGCCAGCACCGGCAGCAGGGACAAGAAACACCGCCTCCTGGACAACATGTCGGCCATCCCCGTGCGCATCACGCCTTCAAGTGGGACTGCAGCAAAGCCAGAATTTCAGTGACCGGCACCAGCGTCGGACTGGCATCGCGCCGCCGCTGATACTCGACCTGCCCGTCTTTCAGACCACGGTCCCCGATGTTGACGCGATGCGGCACCCCGATCAGTTCCCAGTCCGCAAACATGGCGCCGGGGCGCTCACCCCGGTCGTCGAGAATCACGTCCACGCCGGCCGCCAGCAATTCGCCATACAGCTTTTCGGCGGCCGCTTTGACATCGGGGAAGCGATCCGGGCTGATCGGGCACAGCACCACGGTAAAGGGCGCCAGTGCGTCGGGCCAGATGATGCCGCGTGCGTCGTGATTCTGTTCGATGGCGGCTGCAGGCAAACGCGTGATGCCGATACCGTAGCAGCCCATCTCCATGAATTGCGGCTTGCCATTGACGTCGAGGAAGGTGGCGTTCATGGACTTGCTGTACTTGGTTCCCAGGTAGAACACGTGGCCAATTTCGATGCCACGCTCAATCGCCAGCGCGCCCTGGCCATCGGGTGAGGCATCGCCGGCCACCACATTGCGCAGGTCCGCCACCAGCAGTGGCTCGGGCAGGTCTCTGGCCCAGTTGACACCGGTGATGTGGAAATCGGGCTCATTGGCGCCGCAAATCCAGTCGCTCATCACGGCCACGTCACGATCGACCACGATGTTGACCGGCTTTTTCAAACCAATCGGGCCCAGGTAGCCGGGCTTGCAGCCGAAGTGGTCTTCAATTTCGGCGATCGTGGCAAAGCGAAAGCCGTTGAGTCCCGCCAGTTTGCCAACCTTGACCTCGTTCATGTCATGGTCGCCGCGCAACAACAGGAGCCAAACCTGTGTTTTGACAATCTCGCCAGCCGCACCGAGGCTGTCGGTTGCTAGCACCAGCGATTTGACGGTGTGTTGCAGCGGCACAGCCAGCAGTTCGGCGACGTCGGCACAGGTGCTCTTGCCCGGTGTCGCGGTTTTCGTCAGGGCCTGCTGCGGCGCTGGGCGTGGCAGGCTGGGCGCCAGCGCCTCGGCCTTCTCCATGTTGGCGGCATAGTCGCTACCCGGGCAGTACACGATGGCATCTTCGCCAGTGGCGGCTATCACCTGAAACTCCTCACTCAGATCGCCACCGATGGCGCCGCTGTCGGCTGCCACGGCGCGGTAAGTCAATCCGAAGCGGTCAAAAATCCGACGATACGCCTGTGCCATCACCTGGTAGCTGGCTTTGGCTGACGCTTGGTCACGGTCGAAGCTGTAGGCGTCCTTCATGATGAATTCGCGTCCACGCATCAAGCCAAAGCGCGGACGGCGCTCGTCGCGAAACTTGGTCTGGATCTGGTAAAAGTTGCGCGGCAATTGCTTGTAGCTCTTGATCTCCTGGCGGGCAATGTCGGTCACCACTTCCTCGCTGGTCGGTTGGATGACGAAATCCCGGTCGTGGCGATCCTTGAAGCGAAGCAGTTCAGGCCCGTTGGTTTCGAAACGTCCGGTCTCCTGCCACAGCTCTGCCGGCTGCACCACCGGCATCGTCAGCTCCACCGCACCGGCGCGGTTCATTTCCTCGCGCACAATGGCCTCGACCTTGCGCACCACGCGCAGGCCCATGGGCATCAGTGTGTAAATGCCGGCACCAAGTTTCTTGATCATGCCGGCGCGCATCATCAACTGGTGACTGACCACTTCGGCATCTGCAGGTGCTTCTTTGAGGGTGGAAATAAAAAATTGAGAAGCTTTCATGGCAGTGCTCGGGAAATGTAAGTAAGGGCTAGACCCCTTGATGCGCGACGCTCGCTGTGCATAATGGGGACAGTTTAAAAATTGGGGTTTGATTATGCTTGACCGGGACGGCTTTAGGCCCAACGTCGGCATCATCCTGCTCAACCAGAAAAATCAGGTGTTCTGGGGCAAGCGAATTCGTACGCATTCCTGGCAGTTTCCGCAGGGTGGCATTGATCGGGGCGAGACCCCCGAACAGGCCATGGTTCGCGAACTGCACGAGGAAGTCGGGCTCTGTCGAGAGCATATTCGCATTGTTGCCCGCACCCGAGACTGGTTGCGTTACGAGGTGCCGGACAGATACATTCGCCGCGACGCACGCGGTCATTACAAAGGCCAGAAACAGATCTGGTTTTTGCTTCAACTGCTGGGTAACGACTGGGATTTGAACCTGCGCGCGACGGATCACCCGGAGTTCGACGCCTGGCGCTGGAACGACTATTGGGTGCCGCTGGACGCCGTTGTCGAATTCAAGCGCGGCGTCTACGAAATGGCACTGACCGAACTGGCGCGCCATTTACCACGCAACGAGTACAGAAACCGCTTCCTGCGCCAGGGCATGCGCCCGCACGAGCAAGACGGGGTGACGGAACCAACTGGTTTGCCCGGCAATGGTTTTGAGTTGCCGCCAGGCGCCAGCTTCGAACCCTGTCCGCAGGACAGCCATGACCCTGACGCACCACTGGAAACACATGAATCTCGCTAGATTGATGGGATGGAGTCTGGCGCTGACAGCGCTGGTTGCTTCGGCTCAGACCAGTTCAGGTTCCGACCTGAAAGAGTCGCAGCCACCCGTTCCACCCGCCTTCGATACACGGCACTTGATTGCCATTCCAATGCCGGACTATGTTTCCCTGCAGTTCGGGATCGATCCGGCAACCCTGTCCGTCTCGCCCGACGGTATCGTCAGCTATGTCGTCGTGGCGAGCAGCACAAGCGGATCGGTCAACGCGATGTTCGAGGGTATTCGCTGCGCAACAGGAGAAGTCAAGACCTATGGCCGCTACACCACCAGCGGTCAGTGGGCCATCGTCACAGACCCGCAGTGGCAGGATCTAAATGGCAAACTGCCGTCCCGACATGCGCTGGCGCTAGCCAGACAAGGCCTCTGCGCAGGCCGGACACCGGCTGCCACTTCGGGTTCGACCATCGGCGAAGCGCTAAAGAATCGAAATCCAAATCGTTTCTAAGGGGCGGCGGACAAATTCAACGGGTCAGCACCAGGTTGTCCCGATGCACCATTTCCGGCTCAGCGGCATAGCCCAGCAGCTTTTCAAATTCACTTGACGGTTTGCGGCAAATCAGCCGCGCCTCGACGCTGGCGTAATTGGCAAGACCTCGCGCCATCTCGACACCCTCGGCGTCACGGATCGCGATCACGTCACCACGGGAAAACTCCCCGTGTACGCCAGTCATACCAATCGGCAACAGACTCTTGCCCTCGTCGCGTACTTTTGCTGCGGCACCGGCGTCCACCATCACCGAGCCACGCAGTTGCAGGTGGTCGGCAATCCACTGCTTGCGGGCCTGCGTCTTCTGGGTCTGTGCCACCAACAAGGTCCCGATCCGCTCGCCCTGAGTCAGCCGCAGCAGAACGTCAGGCTCGCGCCCCCATGCGATGACCGTCGAGGCGCCCGACCCGGCAGCCCGCTTGGCTGCCAGGATCTTGGTGATCATTCCCCCGCGGCCCAGACTCGACCCAGCGCCACCGGCCATAGTTTCCAGGACCGGCTCGCCTGCCTTTGCCTCATGCACAAACTCGGCCGTCGGGTCCTTGCGCGGATCGGCGCTATAAAGCCCCTTCTGATCGGTCAGAATGATCAAGGCGTCGGCCTCCACCAAATTGGCCACCAAGGCACCCAGGGTGTCGTTGTCGCCGAATTTGATTTCGTCGTTGACCACTGTGTCATTTTCATTGATGACCGGCACCACGCCCAATTTGAGCAGCGTCAAAAGCGTGGAACGGGCGTTGAGATAGCGCTCCCTGTCCGCCAGATCGGCGTGCGTCAGCAGAACCTGAGCACTGCCCAAAGCGTTTTCACGCAATTTTGTTTCATACATCTGCGCCAGACCCATCTGGCCTACAGCGGCAGCCGCCTGCAACTCATGGATTTCATGCGGTCGAGCGCTCCAGCCCAGACGCTTCATGCCCTCCGCAATGGCTCCGCTGGAGACCATGATGACTTCAAGCCCGGCACGCACCAGTAAGGACATTTGACGACACCATTCACCAATGGCCTTCTCGTCAAGCCCACGGCCTTCGTCAGTCACCAGGCTGGAACCCACCTTGATAACTATGCGCCTGGCGTCGCGCAACACAAGCGAAACATTTTTCATGGTTTATTCTGCCAATAGACTGCGTCAGTTAATCCTATAGTCCCGACAAACAAGTCGTCCTGCGCCTATTCCGAATCCGTTGCAAAGCGCGGGTCCACCGCCTCGGGCGTCTGCTCGGCCTTTTGCTGGGCCTTCACATGCTGGTAGACGGTCTTGATTAACGTTTCGCAACCTTCGCGTGTCAGCGCGGAAATCTCGAACACCGGCCCCTTGAACTTGAGCCGCTTGACAAAGTCCTTGACCAGCGCAGCGCGCTCTTCAAGCGGCACCATGTCAAGTTTGTTCAGGACCAACCAGCGCGGTTTCGCATAGAGCGCAGGGTCATATTTCTTGAGTTCATTCACGATCGCCTTGGCTTGCGCGACGGTGTCGACACCATCGTCAAAAGGCGCCATGTCGATCACATGCAGCAGCAAGCGCGTGCGCTGCAAATGCCGCAAAAACAGGTGGCCCAGACCGGCGCCTTCAGAGGCACCTTCGATCAAACCAGGCAAATCCGCGACGACAAAGCTTTGTTCCGGCCCAACCCGCACAACGCCCAGATTGGGATGCAAGGTGGTGAAGGGATAGTCGGCAATGCGTGGTCGGGCGTTCGAGATGGCAGAAATCAACGTCGACTTTCCGGCATTGGGCATGCCCAAAAGACCTACATCGGCC
Source organism: uncultured beta proteobacterium (assembly GCA_903876735.1). GTDB lineage: Bacteria > Pseudomonadota > Gammaproteobacteria > Burkholderiales > Burkholderiaceae_C > Rhodoferax. The sequence continues at coordinate 236,264 of CAIRAW010000038.1, forward strand.
AACACCTTGAGTTCGAGTTTGAGATTTCGCTTCTCACCTGGCCAGCCTGGCGTTTTTTGCCGCGGCGCGCGGTTGATCGCGCTCTTGAAACGCATGTTGCCAAAGCCACCATCACCACCCTTGGCAATGGTGATGATCTCGCCCGGTTTCAACAACTCGAACAAGACTTCACCGGTTTCCGCATCCGTAATGATGGTTCCGACCGGCATCTTCAATGTGACGTCATCACCAGCGGCGCCGAACATGTCAGAACCCATGCCATGCTCGCCCCGCTTGGCATCGTGCCGGCGCGAAAAGCGGAAATCAACCAAGGTATTCAGATTCGGGTCCGCCACGGCAAAGACGTGGCCACCACGCCCGCCGTCACCCCCGTTCGGCCCGCCAAATTCCTTGTATTTCTCATGCCGGAACGAGACGCAGCCAGCACCACCGTCTCCGGCAGATATGTCGATATAGGCTTCGTCAACGAACTTCATGATTTCGGGTCTTATAAACAAAAAACCCCGCGCCACGCGCAGGGTTTCAATTGGAGATGTCCAGCAAATTAAGCCGAAGTAACACTCACCGTATGCTTGTTCATCGCGCCTTTGATGGCGAACGAAACATTGCCGTCCACCAATGCAAACAAGGTGTGATCCTTGCCAATGCCTACATTGGTGCCGGGATGAAACTTGGTGCCGCGTTGGCGAACAATGATCGCGCCTGCGCTGATCAACTCACCACCGAATTTTTTCACACCAAGCATTTTGGGCATCGAATCGCGCCCGTTTCGCGTTGAGCCGCCGCCTTTTTTCTGTGCCATGACTCTTGCCCCTTATGCAGAAATCGCACCAACCAGCAGTTCAGTGAACTGTTGACGATGTCCTTGACGTTGTTGGTAATGCTTGCGACGGCGCATCTTGAAGATACTGACCTTGTCGTGCTTGCCGTGAGCCACGACCGTGACACTCACCGTTGCGCCGGACACCAAGGGTGTGCCGACCTTCAGTTCTGCGCCGTTTCCGACTGCCAAAACCTGATCAAACACAATCTCTTGGCCTACGTCCGCAGCAATCTGTTCTACTTTAATTTTTTCGCCAGCAGCAACCCGATATTGCTTGCCACCGGTTTTTATGACCGCGTACATGTTGACCTCTTGAATTTATCTCTGGGAACGAATTTTCACAGAGCCCGTTACTATAACACAGCGCCGAAATCAGGGCTCACGATTGACTCATCCCGCATTACAAGCCCCTGTGCTTTCTATAATCCGGTCAAACAACCGGTTATTTGTCTTGCAAGTCAATCCATCCAGCCCCACTCCGAACCTGTCCATCATCGCGCAAGATATGCGCGAGGTTGATCGGGTCATCGCCTATCGACTCGACTCGGGCGTTCCGCTGATCGGCCAAGTGTCGCGCTACATCATCGCTGCCGGCGGCAAGCGATTACGACCGGCCTTGCTGCTGCTGACTTGCGGCGCCTTGGGTTACACGGGTGAGCAGCGCTACAACCTCGCAGCCGTGGTTGAGTTCATCCATACCGCCACCCTGCTGCACGACGACGTGGTGGACGATTCCGCTCTGCGCCGCGGCAACGCCACTGCCAACGAAACCTTTGGCAACCCGGCCAGCGTTCTGGTTGGCGATTTCCTGTATTCACGCTCGTTCCAGATGATGGTCGACGCCCAGAACATGCGCGTCATGCAAGTGCTGGCCGATGCAACCAACATCATCTCCGAGGGTGAAGTGATGCAGTTGATGAACATGCACAACGCAGAACTGGATGAGGCCGGCTACCTCCAGGTCATCCGCTCCAAGACAGCAAAATTATTCGAGGCCAGCGCCAGAGTCGGCGCTATTCTCGCCGATGGGACACCGGCGATGGAAAGCGCCTGCATCGATTACGGGCAGGCCATTGGCACTGCCTTCCAAATCATCGACGACGTCCTTGATTACACCGGCGAAGCAGCGGTCATGGGAAAGAACCTTGGCGACGATCTGCGCGAGGGCAAGGCCACTCTGCCACTGATCGCAGCCATGCAGAGGGGCACGCCGGCGCAGGCAAACACCATCAAGACCGCGATTGAAACAGGCGGCGTCCCGATGCTTGATCAGGTTGTGGAAATCGTCAGGGCCACCGGCGCACTCGATGTGGCGCGACTAGCGGCAACGCAGGAAGCGCAACGTGCCGTCGCCGCTGCCCGCCTTCTTCCGACCGGGCCCCACACCGAGTGTTTGATACAATTGGCGCAACAGCTACTTGAGCGTCAGTATTGAACCCGCAAGTACGCGGCAATCAAGATTTCGGAATGTGGCGCAGCCTGGTAGCGCACTTCGTTCGGGACGAAGGGGTCGGAGGTTCGAATCCTCTCATTCCGACCAAATTTCTTCAATGAAATCAATGGTCTAACAGAATCTGGAGCAGAATTCGCCGTCGCAAACAAGCGAAAATAGGCGAGCAGGAGCGTTCTGCTCCATTTCTGCTCCAGTTGGGCTTGCGCCCCGGTTCACATCCCTTGGCAATTATTCAAATTGAATAGTGACCCATAGCCACCAATTTGGCTATGATGTCTGTCCTCAGCAAAAACCACTTCAAAAAGATGTCCTACCTGAAGTTTCTCCGCCTCGTCAATACAGTCCGTCAACTGCCCAGTTACCCCGAAATGGATGCGACCGAGGTCCATCTGCTTAACGTGCTGGCCCAGGAATGGCACAGTGGCAACAAGATCAGCGTGGTCCAGGCCATGGGCATGTTGCCCCATGTGTCACCGAGCAGTGTCCACCGGCGATTGAAAACGCTGCGCGCCAAGGGGCTTATTTCCCTGGAAGAGGACAAAGTCGATGGTCGCATCAAGTACATCGTCAGCACCCGATTGTTCACCAAATACCTCGCCAAAATGGACGAGTGCCTCGCCAAAGCGCTGGCTTGATCCGGTACATTTTTCGCTGTTCAAGAACCCATTTTTCGCATTAGGGTAAACCCTATGCCCCGATCGGGGGATAGACTCTTTTCACCCCATCGTTCAGACTCCTCGTGAAGTTGAAGAGATATTCTTCCCTTCTCATAGGATTTGAATGAAGACAAAAAACAAGCCGGCGGTTGTCGTACTGACAGCCGCTGCTTATGCTGCGATTTTTGAACTCAACAGTCTCCTGTTTTCGAGCTTCGAATTTTCCGCGAATGTCAACTGGATATTTTTGTCCAGCGGGCTTCGGCTGGCTTTCGTGCTGGTGTTTGGCGTTTGGGGCGCGCTCGGCATCATGCTGGCTTCAATTGCAACCAACCTGATTCACTACTTTGACGGTGACCTGACCACAGCGGTTGTTGCCGGGATTATTTCAGGACTGGGCCCATTGCTGGCAAGGTCGATGTGTATTCACTTCTACAGCCTTGACATCGAACTGAAAAAACTGACTGTTCAACTGCTGTTCAAGGCCGCGACATTGTTTGCGGTACTAAGCGCAGTGCTTCACCAGTTGTGGCTCACCTATCGCGGCTATTCAGACCACTTCATCAGCAGCACCGCAGCGATGGCTTTCGGCGATTTTGTCGGAACCATCTTTCTTCTGTACAGCGCCAAGTACATGATCACTCAATTGCTGGTTCGCAGGGAGCAGCGGAAGTTTCCCGAGTTTTGACAACGATCTTGTCCATCGTACTACCCGCACTGGCACCGTCAGCTTTCGAGTTGTCGGTTGGCTCCCGATTTCGAAGCAAGAAAATCATGGCGCCGTGGGCAAACATGGCGTCCTGACATGAAGCGATCCATCCTGCAATCCAGATACGATGTCATGCACCGGATCTGCAACGCAATCAATCGGCTTGTAAGATCCAAAACAGAACAAGAAAAGCAACAAGCGAACAAATGGGTCACTGTGTGGATAAAGTACTTCGAGGCACTGAATGCCTGATCGGCAAGGTTCAGAAAATCCGAATATCCAAAGCACCCGGAATTGATTCGCCTCTTCCTGTTCGTCATTACTGGAGCGGTTCGTGAAATTGAGGATGTCGGATAAATCGTTGTTTGCCTATTTGCTGCGCTCGCCTTGGTGGATCAGCATCGTCCTGATGGTGCTGGTAGCCCTGGTCGCTCGGGCCTTGTCACCGGAGCCCTATCTGGCGGTTGGCACGCTGGCGGGCTTTCCCTTCCTCGTCATCGGACTCATGGCCGCATGGCGCCAGCGTCATGCACCCGACCCGACTCGCACAGCCCAACTGCTTGAACAGCTGGCAGCCATGTCCTGGCAGGATTTTTCATTATCTTTGGCACAGGCCTTTGCTGCCCAGGGCTATACAGTCAGCCACCTCCAGGGCGTGACAGCCGACCTGCAACTTGAGAAAAGTGGACAAACAAGCCTGGTCAGTGCCAAACGCTGGAAAGCAGCGACCGTGGGCGTGGAGTTCCTGTGCGAACTGGTTGCCATCAAGGTAGCCAAAAATGCGGCCTCCTGCACCTGCATCAGTCGCGGTCACATCACGGGAAAGGCCCGGCGCTTCGCAGAAGAAAACGCCGTCCGCCTGATGTCGGAAACCGAACTGGCGGCCCTCATGACCGCGCCGCGGGGCAAACTCAAGGCAGTTCGATCCTGATCGCATCCAGTGTTGTGGCTGTGATCGCGCGCGTCGTACCAGGTCCATTGATCAGGCTCCAGACCGCTGCCTGCTCCTCATACAGACTCGATCCAGGCACGCAATCCACCGGTAGCACCAGCTTGTAGCCAAGCTGCGCTGCCGCAGTCGCCGTGTGCATCGCAGCCCCGATAGCGGCGGTCCCGCAAACGATCACGGTCTTGATGTTCCTGGCCTTAAGGTACTCATCGAGCTTGGTTCCGAAAAATTTATTGACAGTCGACTTGACAATGGGTTCGTCATCACGCGGGCTGACCGGGGGCAAGATGGTCGCGCGCGACCCGTTGCCGGTGTTGCTGTAGAAGACCGCCATGTGTGCACTGCGCGCCTTTTCCAGGAATGTGGCCATCGCTGGCACGGCAGCCACGCAGCGGGGACGTTGCACCTGATTACAGGTGAGTTCCTCGATATCGAGCAAGAGCAATGCGGTTTCGTTGGCCTTGACCGCCGGTGCCGAGAGCTTGGGTACCGGCGGAGCCGTCACCTGGTCCCACAATTCCACAACGCTGGCAGCGGAGGCCGACGTCGCGGCAAAGATGAAGGCAAGGGCAGCAACCCGAATTTGAACGCGCATGATGATCTCCTGTTTAGAAAAAACTCAAATCCGAACCGGTGGCGTGGCACGGCTCTGCCCCTGTCGGGCCAGCATCCAGCCCGGGTATTCCGGCGGCAGAGCGCTGACCTCGTCCAGCGCCGTCAACTCCTCGGCGCTCAATTCAAGCTTTGTCGCACCCAGGTTGTCTTCAAGCTGCTCCAACGACCTCGCACCCATGATCACCGTACTCACCTGGGCTCGGCTCAGCAACCAGGCCAACGCCACCCGCGCCACCGAGATCTGGTGTCGCTGCGCAATCGGTCGCATCGCATCAACCACGCGAAAGGCGCGCGGCCGATCAACCACCGGAAAGTCAAAACTGGCGCGGCGTGCGCCTTGCGGACCGCTGCCGTCAGGGCTGAACTTGCCGCTGAGCAAGCCGCCGGCCAGCGGGCTCCAGACCATAAGCCCGAGTTGCTGATCCTTGATCAAGGGCAGAACTTCACGTTCCAGATCACGCCCCGCCACGGTGTAATACGCCTGCACGCTCTCAAAGCGCGCCCAGTGGTTCTTGTCCGAGATCGCCAGGCCTTTCATGATCTGCCAGGCCGCCATGTTGCACAGGCCGATGTAGCGCACCTTGCCGGAACGCACCAGGTCGTTGAGAGTGGACAGCACCTCGTCGAGCGGCGTCAGCGGATCAAAGCCGTGCAACTGGTAGAGGTCAATGTGGTCAAGTTGCAGCCGCTTCAGACTGGCGTCCACCTGGTTCATCAGGTGGTAGCGCGACTGGCCCACAGCATTGATAGCGTTCTCATCCATGACGCCGGTCGCCTTGGTGGCGATCACCAGTTCGTCGCGCGGCAGGCCCAGGTTCCTGATGGCCTTTCCGGTCATCGTTTCGGACTCACCCAGCGAGTACACATTGGCGGTATCGATGAAATTTACGCCGGCGTCAAACGCCTGCTTCACCAGCACGGTGGCGTCGTCCTGCCCAAGACCGCCCATAACCTTCCAGAAGCCCTGACCACCGAAGGTCATGGTGCCCAGACAAAGTTCAGAAACGTAAAGGCCGGTCCGGCCCAGCAACCGATAACGCATGGCATTTCCCCTGTGGTGCATGGCCGGGAAGATTAGCACTTTCTGCAAAACCCGGCACGCCAGTACGGGCATGGGCTCAAGCCAGACGCTTGCAGATTTCCAGTATGGTGGCGCTCTGATTCATGCTGTAGAAGTGCAAGCCTGGCGCATCACCGGCGCGCAATTGCTCACACAAGTCCGTCACCACATCCAGGCCAAAGGCCTTGATCGATTGGGTGTCATCGCCAAAACTTTGCAGACGCAGCCGGATCCAGCGCGGAATTTCTGCCCCGCAGGCGTCAGAGAAACGCATCAGCTGCATGGAACTGGTGATGGGCATGATGCCGGGAACAACCGGCACATTCAAACCCAGCGCATCGACTTCCTCGACAAAGCGGAAGTAGGCGTCAGCGTTGTAAAAGTACTGCGTGATGGCCGAGTTGGCGCCGGCTCGCACCTTGGTCGCAAAGGCCTGCAGGTCACTCGCCGGTGACTTGGCCTGCGGATGCACTTCCGGGTAGGCCGCCACTTCAATGTGGAAATAGTCGCCCGTCTCGGCGCGGATGAAGCTCACCAGATCGCTGGCGTAGTGGAACTCGCCGCCAGTGCCATAGCCACTGGGCAGGTCGCCGCGCAGTGTCACCAGCCGTTTGACGCCCATGGCCTTGAGCATGGTCAATTGCGCCGCCACGGTGGCGCGCGTCGCACCAATGCAGGACAGGTGCGAGGCCGCACTCTGGCCTTCGGCCAGGATGTCACGCACGGCGGTAAAGGTACCCTCCTGCGTCGAGCCACCCGCGCCAAAAGTCACCGAGCAAAACTCGGGCTTGAGTGCGTACAGTTTCTGACGCACCAGACGCAGTTTTTCCACGCCTTCCGGTGTTTTCGGCGGAAAGAACTCAAAGCTCAGGGGCGTTCTTGGGGTATCGCTCATGATGGGTCCTGAAGTAGCGGGAATAGCAGTTGCGCCTTAAACCAGATCGCGCCAGACCGCAGAAATGAAAAACTCGCGGTTGCCGTCGCCACCGGCGATCGGTGAATCAAACCACGCAGTCACTTTCAAACCGAGCGCAGCACAGGCCTCGCGCAAGCGCTGCTCGATCAGCGGATAGAAAGAAGCGTCCTTGACGATGCCATGCTTGCCGACCTGACCTGGCTGCAGTTCGAACTGCGGTTTGACCAGGGTCAGCAGCGTGCCACCACGCTTGAGCAGCGGCACGATGGCCGGCAGCACCAGGGTTTGCGAAATGAAGGAAAGGTCGGCCACGATCAGGTCGAACTCGGGCACAAACTCGGATGGCTCGCCCTCCTCCACCGCAAACTGACCCTCGAGACTGGTGCTGTGCGCATAGGCTTGCACCAGATCCGCCGCCGCCAGCGAACGGGCGTTGACTTTTTCCACACACAGCACGCGCGGGTCTTCGCGCAAACGCGGATGCAACTGCGCGCTGCCGACGTCAACGCCAACGACCGAGGCCGCACCACGCTGCAACAGGCAATCGGTGAAGCCGCCGGTGGACTGGCCGACATCGAGACAGGCCAGACCGGTGACCGACAAGCCAATCTTCTCCAGTGCCGCCTCGAGCTTGAGCCCGCCGCGCGAGACATAGCGCGCCTCGGAGTCGTCAAGCAAGCGCACTTCGGCTTCGTCCGGAATTTCGTCACCGTTCTTGGTGACGGTCTTCCACTCGTCGCCCTTGCGCCATTGCAGGCCGTTGGCAATCAAGCGCTGCGCCTGCGCGCGGCTGGTCGCCAGTTGGCGCGCCACCAGGAGTTGATCAGCGCGCATCAATAACGATACGTGTCGGCCTTGTACGGGCCGGCCTTGCTGACGCCAATGTAGGCGGCCTGCTCGTCGGTCAGTTCGCTCAGCATGGCACCGACCTTCTTCAGGTGCAGGCGTGCCACCTTTTCGTCGAGGTGCTTGGGCAGCACGTAGACCTTGCCAACCTTGTATTCCTTGGGCTTGGTGAAGAGTTCGATCTGCGCGATGGTCTGGTTCGCAAAGCTCGACGACATCACAAAGCTGGGGTGGCCCGTGCCGCAACCCAGGTTCACCAGGCGGCCCTTGGCCAACAGGATAATGCGCTTGGAAGGTGTCTTGCCCTTGGCCGGGAAGATGACGTGATCGACCTGCGGCTTGATCTCTTCCCACTTGCACTTCTCGAGCGATGCGACGTCAATCTCGTTGTCGAAGTGGCCGATGTTGCAGACGATGGCCTGGTCTTTCATGGCCGCCATGTGCTTGTAGGTGATGACGTTCTTGTTGCCGGTGCAGGTCACGAAGATGTCGCACTTGTCGGCCGCGTATTCCATGGTCACGACTTTGTAACCTTCCATCGCCGCTTGCAGGGCGTTGATCGGGTCGATCTCGGTCACCCAGACCTGGGCCGAGAGTGCGCGCAGGGCCTGGGCCGAGCCTTTGCCGACATCGCCGTAGCCGGCAACGCAGGCCACCTTGCCGGCAATCATCACGTCGGTGGCGCGCTTGATGGCGTCCACCAGCGATTCGCGGCAGCCGTACAGGTTGTCGAACTTGCTCTTGGTCACCGAGTCGTTGACGTTGATGGCGCGCAGCTTCAGGCTGCCCTTGACCGACATCTCGTTGAGGCGGTGCACGCCGGTCGTGGTTTCTTCGGTCACGCCGATGATGTGCTTCAGGCGCCGGCTGTACCAGGTCGGGTC
>CAIRAW010000039.1 GCA_903876735.1 uncultured beta proteobacterium
GGCGACAACGTCTCGATCACGGTCAAGCTGATCAACCCGATCGCCATGGAAGAAGGCCTGCGTTTCGCCATCCGTGAAGGTGGCAAGACGGTCGGTGCCGGTGTGGTTGCAAAGATCATCGCGTAAGTTTTCGTAGGGGCGTAGCTCAATTGGCAGAGCGTCGGTCTCCAAAACCGAAGGTTGATGGTTCGATTCCTTCCGCCCCTGCCACCTGAAGTGTAGAGAAGGTGGATTCCAAGCCCGCTATGCGAATAGCGGGCTTCAGCGTCTCAAGACGGCTGAATTTGATTTGACATAAAGAAGCGCGAGATAGAGAAAAATGGCCACCCCACAAGTTCAAACAGTCAATACCAGCGCCGACAAGGCCAAGCTCGCTGCCGCAGCGGCTCTGGTTGTGGCTGCGCTGGCAGCCTATTACTTGCTTGGCAAGCAGGGCGCCTTGGCACAGTGGGGCGCATTGCTGCTCGGCCTTGCGGCGGCGGTGGTGGTGTTTTTTAGCGCTGAAACCGGTAAAGCCCTGTATGCCTTTGGCCACGATGCATGGCGCGAGGTCAAGAAAGTGGTCTGGCCTGCGCGCAAGGAAGCGATCCAGATGACGGCCTACGTGTTTGCCTTTGTGCTGGTGATGGCTTTGTTTCTCTGGCTCACCGACAAGACGCTGGAATGGCTGTTTTATGACTTGATTCTGGGGTGGAAAAAGTAATGACTGATGTTGTAGAAACCCCGGCAACTGAACCTCTGGCGGCAGCGCAGGTTCTGGCGACAGCGCCCAGCAATCCTGATCTGCGCTGGTACGTCGTCCACGCCTATTCGGGCATGGAAAAGGCGGTCGAGCGCAATATCCTGGAGCGTATCAATCGCTCTGGCATGCAGAGCAAATTTGGCCGCATCCTGGTTCCCATGGAAGAAGTGGTCGAGATCAAGAACGGCCAGAAGAAAACCACTGAACGCAAGTTTTTCCCCGGTTACGTCCTGGTTGAGATGGTCATGGACGATGACACCTGGCACCTGGTCAAGCACACCAACAAGGTCACTGGTTTTGTTGGTGGCGTCAAGAACCGTCCGTCCCCGATCTCTGAGGCCGAGGTCTTGAAGATCGTCAGCCAGATGCAGGAAGGCACAGAGAAGCCGCGTCACAAGGTTGAGTTTGTGGTCGGCGAGTTCGTGCGCGTCAAGGATGGTCCGTTCACCGACTTCAATGGTTCGGTGGAAGATGTGAATTACGAGAAGAGCAAAGTCCGTGTCGCAGTGACGATTTTCGGCCGCTCGACACCGGTGGAGCTTGAGTTCTCGCAGATCGAGAAAACTTGAAATAGTGCGGGACAGACCAAGATTTGCGCGGCAAATTTGCTCTGTCCTCAACTGATTGGATTGTTCGCATTTTCCGACTCGGTGCGAATGCAAGAGATAGTGAGTCGTTAACCCCGGGGAGCCAGGGCCAGCCAATTTGAAGGCGCGGTCCAGGCGTTATCACCCGCAAGGAGAAAAAGCATGGCGAAAAAAATCGTCGGTTTTGTCAAACTGCAAGTTCCAGCAGGCAAAGCCAATCCATCACCACCGATCGGCCCGGCACTCGGCCAGCGCGGCTTGAACATCATGGAGTTCTGCAAGGCGTTCAACGCCCAGACCCAGGGCGTCGAGCCAGGTCTGCCGCTGCCAGTCGTGATCACCGCTTTTGCTGACAAGAGCTTTACCTTCATCATCAAGTCGCCGCCATCGTCGATTCTGATCAAGAAGGCTGCCAAGATCGACAAGGGCTCTGCCACGCCGCACACTGCCAAGGTTGGCAAGGTTACGCGCGCACAGCTGGAAGAGATCGCAAAGACAAAAATGAAGGATCTGACTGCGGCCGATATGGACGCAGCGGTTCGCACCATCGCCGGCTCTGCCCGTTCGATGGGTGTCACGGTGGAGGGTGTTTAAATGACACAACTGACCAAAAAACAAAAGTCCTTCAAGGGCAAGGTTGACACCAACAAGCTGTACCCGCTCGCGGATGCGCTGGGTATCGTTAAAGAGTGTGCCAATGCCAAGTTCGATGAATCCATCGACGTGGCGGTTCAACTCGGCATCGATGCCAAGAAGTCGGACCAAGTGGTTCGTGGCGCTGTTGTGCTGCCCAACGGCACCGGCAAGACCAAGCGGGTTGCCGTGTTCGCACAGGGCGCCAAGGCTGAAGAAGCCAAGGCTGCCGGTGCTGACATCGTCGGCATGGACGACCTGGCTGCTCGCATCAAGGCTGGTGACATGCCGTTTGACGTGGTGATTGCCGCGCCGGATGCCATGCGCATTGTCGGTACCCTGGGTCAGATCCTGGGCCCACGTGGTTTGATGCCCAACCCCAAGGTTGGCACCGTCACCCCCGACGTGGCAACCGCCGTGAAGAATGCCAAGGCTGGTCAAGTGCAATTCCGTGTCGACAAGGCCGGCATTATTCACTCCACCATTGGTCGCCGTTCTTTTGACAACGACAAGCTGCAAGGCAATCTGGCCGCACTGGTCGATGCCTTGACCAAAGCAAAACCGGCTACCAGCAAGGGTGTGTATTTGAAGAAAGTCGCAGTTTCGTCGACGATGGGTGTCGGTGTCCGCGTGGACATGCAAACCATCGCAGCGTAATTGCAGAAAAAATCGGACGCCTCGAAAGCGGTGTCTGATGTGGTGGGTCGTTTCCGGTGCAAGCCGGAGGCGAGTCATCCAAGACCGTTGGTGTGCAGACTGTAGCAATACGGGGTGGCACTTAATCAACAGGCTGCGGGTTCGCCCGGGGTCTGTAACCAACGCAGATGGCGATCCCGCTGCAGATGGAAATTGGTTTCCGAACAGTTGGTCGCTGCATTGTGGCGTGCTCGAAGGCAATTTGCCCGAGGGCACATTTAAAGGAGTAGACCTTGAGTCTTAATCGCAGTGAGAAAGAAGCGGTCATCAGTGATGTGACTGGCCTCGCCGCAAAAGCTCAGACGCTCGTGCTGGCGGAATACCGGGGTATCACGGTTGCCGACATGACCAGATTGCGCTCAACCGCGCGCAGCAACGGTGTCAGCCTCAGTGTGTTGAAAAACACGCTGGCGCGCCGTGCTGTTGCCGGCAGCGGATTCGAAGTTGTGTCCGACCTGATGACTGGTCCGCTGATCTATGGCTTTTCTGAAGATGCAGTAGCTGCCGCGCGCGTGGTGGCTGACTTCGCGAAGACCAACGACAAGTTGGTGATCCGCGGTGGTGCATACGGTGGAAAAGCACTGGACTTGAACGGCGTCAAACAGTTGGCAAGCATTCCTTCCAAGGAAGTGTTGCTGGCTCAGTTGCTGGGCTTGATGCAATCCCCGATTTCCCGCATCGCACGTGTGCTGGCGGCAATCGCGGAAAAGAATGGCGCAGGCGCAGAAGAAGCACCGGCCGAGGCAGTTGCGGCTTGATAGCCCGCTGCATGTAGTAAACAAAGTGAAAACTTGCGGAACAGTGCTTAGCCCTGCTCCCAACCAACTAGGAAATCAAAATGGCATTCGATAAAGACGCATTTTTGACCGCGCTGGATAGCATGACGGTCATGGAACTCAACGAACTGGTGAAAGCCATCGAAGAGAAATTTGGCGTGAGCGCAGCTGCTATGTCGGCCCCGGCTGCAGGCGGTGGCGCCGCGGTGGCAGTGGCTGAAGAGAAGACCGAATTCAACGTCGTTCTGCTCGACGCAGGTGCTGCCAAGGTGTCGGTCATCAAGGCTGTGCGCGAAATCACCGGCCTGGGCCTCAAGGAAGCCAAGGACCTGGTCGACGGCGCTCCGAAGAACGTCAAGGAAGCC
>CAIRAW010000040.1 GCA_903876735.1 uncultured beta proteobacterium
ATCGAACTGCGGGTGGCCACCATTCCCTCGGCTGGCGGCGTCGAGGACGTCGTGATGCGCATCCTGGCCGCTGGCGAACCGATCCCGCTGGACAAGCTCGGCCTGACCCCGCACAACCGCGAGCGCGTGGTGCGCACCATCGAGCGCCCCTACGGCCTGTTCTACGTCTGCGGCCCCACTGGGTCGGGCAAGACCACCACGCTGCACTCCATCCTCAAGCACCTGAACACGCCCGACACCAAGATCTGGACCGCCGAAGACCCGGTTGAAATCACGCAAAAAGGCCTGCGCCAGGTGCAGATCAACCGCAAAGCCGGCATCGACTTCGCCCTGGTCATGCGCGCCTTTTTGCGCGCCGACCCCGACATCATCATGGTCGGCGAGTCGCGCGACAAGGAAACCGTCGCGATGGGCATCGAGGCCTCGCTCACCGGCCACCTGGTATTCTCGACCCTGCACACCAATTCGGCACCGGAGTCCATCACGCGTCTGCTCGACATGGGCATGGACCCCTTCAACTTTGCCGACGCGCTCTTGGGCATTCTGGCGCAGCGCTTGGCCAAGAAGCTGTGCGACTGCAAGGAAAAATATGTGCCCGACGAGCAGGAGTTGGCCCTGTTTGCCGCCGAATACGCCGACGAACTGCGCCACTCCAGCGCCTGGGTGGCCGACTACGAAGGCGAGACCAAAAAGCTGATTGACGGTTGGCGCAAGGCCTACGGTCACGACGGCCAGATCAACTTTTACCGCCATGTTGGCTGCGACAAGTGCGGCCTGACCGGCTACAAGGGCCGCATCGGCCTGCACGAACTGCTGATTGCCACCGACGACATCAAAAAACTGATCCAGGAACGCGCCCGCGTCGCCGAAATCTTTGCCGCAGCGGTAGAAGGCGGCATGCGCACCCTGAAGATGGACGGCCTGGAAAAAATCATGATGGGCCTGACCGACATCAAGATGGTGCGCTCGGTCTGTATCAAGTAAACGGGGCCCAGTGGTGACAAAATTGTCACGATGGGTGCCGGGAATTGGCGGAATTTACAAATCATTTTGTTGAATTTGCCAAATTCCTGCAAATAAACCCCGGATTTCGGGGGTAAACCCGCTGGCACGGAAGCTGCTGTATTGAACCGTGCCGATTTGGTTACGAATTTTTATCCTAGGAGTTATTCATGAAGCGTTCTATGCAAAAAGTGCAAAAGGGTTTCACCCTGATCGAGTTGATGATCGTTGTGGCGATCATTGGTATTCTGGCGGCTGTGGCGTTGCCGGCTTACCAAGATTACACAGTGCGGGCCAAAGTATCCGAGCTGATCTTGGCATCCTCTTCTGCCAAAGTGGCGATTGAAGAAGCCGCGCAGACCGGCGGCGCGTTACCCGCGACAGGCAGCGTAACAATTTCGCCGGTATCTTCAAAATATGTGGCCAGCGTCGGCTACAACGGCACATTGCTCACCGTAACATCCTCCACCGCAGATAGCAACATCAGCGGCGTGACCGTTTTGTTTACCCCCACCTATGCCAGCGGAGCGGTAACATGGACTTGCACAGGCGGCACCATCGCCGCTAAGTACTTGCCATCCAGTTGCAAGTGAGCCTCGGTTCGCGTGATCTAAGAGCCCCCATTGGGGGCTTTTTTAATGCGCGGACACCGGTCTGGTGGCTGCTTTGGGCAGTGCTGCTATCGCTCACCTGGTTGATACCCAATCACACACCGCCCTGGACCACCTTTCACAGTGACGCCTGGATGGCGCTCCTGGCACTGCTAGGCGCATTGCCATTTTTTTTGCACGCTCGTCCAGGCCTCATGTGGCATGGGCTATCCTGCACGGTCGCCGCGCTGATATGCCTGCCGTGGGCGCAATATGCAGCGGGCCTGATCCCGTTTGCCGGGCAGGCCTGGATCAGTTCGATCTACTTGCTTGGGTTATTGCTGGCGTTGCTAGTTGGGGCATGCTGGGAAGCACGGAGTCCTGGACAGTTGCCCGAATCAATATTTCTGGCCATCGGCCTGGCTTCCATCGTTTCGGTCGGCCTGCAGTTTGCCACTTGGCTGGGCCTGCTCGACAACGGTCTCACCAACATCTGGTCCATTGGATTGGACGGCGACCGGCCCTATGCCAACTTGGGACAACCAAACCAGCTTGCAACGCTGCTGCTGTGGGGTCTACTCGCGTTCCTTTGGGCTTATCTGAAGGGTGCCATCGGCAAGTTTTGCGCCGTTTTCGCTGTCGCCTTTTTGCTCTTGGGGCTGGCACTGACGCAATCAAGAACCGGTTATCTGGCATTGACCTTTCTTCTTGCTGCAGCCTGGCTCTGGCACCGCCTCTGGCCTGCCAAGCGCCTGCCATGGGTTGCAACCGGTCTCTACTTATTCTTCCTAATTTGCCCATTACTGCTTCGATCCCTAAAGAAAGCTTTGCTGCTTGATCAAAATGCGAGTTTGGTTCGACCCATTGAACAGGGTGAGTTGCGCTGGGGCGTGTGGAAACTGTTTGTACACGGCATCTTGGAGCGACCCTGGTTCGGCTTTGGTTGGACCGACCTTGCATCAGTCCAAGTCGCACTGGCAGACCAGTTTGCCGGTCTGGGTATTGCCTTTAACCAGAGTCACAACCTCTTGCTGGACCTGATCCTCTGGAATGGTCTACCGATTGGTTTGTTGCTTGCAGCCTTGTTGTTAAGCTGGGTCTGGTCAAGACTTCAAGCCATTCGCCAAGCTGAGGATGCGACGCTGATGATGATGCTGTGCGTGGCGGGTATTCATGCGATGCTCGAATTGCCTTTGCATCACGCTTATTTTCTGCTGCCTGTCGGCTTGTTCATGGGTACGCTGGACGCCCGACTAGGCTCCAAAATCGTGTTCACAAGCCGGCGCGGCTCCTTGGTAGCCTTATGGCTGGTAGCCGCGCTCGCACTGGGTCTGACCATCCGAGACTATTTCAAAGTTGAAGCCAGTTACACATACCTGCGCTTCGAAAAGGCGCACATAAAGGTTGACGGGTATCTAATTCAAGGGCCACCGGATGTTTGGATTTTGACCCAATTTCGCGAGCTCATCCGTTTTGTACATTTCACCCCCACCCCCAACATGGCCCCGGCAGAATTGACCTGGCTGCGTACCGTCGCCGCGACCTATCCCAGCGCCGGCAACCTCTACAAATTGGCTACAGCACTGGCTCTCAACGACCAAGCGCAAGAAGCGCGCATCTGGCTCGACAGGATGTGCCATGTGGTAGATAAAGGACAATGCTCGGCCATTCACTCGGCGTGGTCGTCCAAGGCCAGGCAAGAGCCCAAATTGGCGTCGGTGGCGTGGT
Source organism: uncultured beta proteobacterium (assembly GCA_903876735.1). Lineage (GTDB taxonomy): Bacteria > Pseudomonadota > Gammaproteobacteria > Burkholderiales > Burkholderiaceae_C > Rhodoferax. The sequence goes on from CAIRAW010000040.1 coordinate 3,321, forward strand.
CGAAGTAAATTCTGGTAAATCAGCGCATCAGCGCCTCAATCTCCGCCACCGTCACCGGCACGCCGCGGCTGATCAGTTCGCAGCCTGAATCAGTGACGATGGCATCGTCCTCGATGCGGATGCCGATGTTGTGGAACTGTTCCGGTACGCCCTGCGCAGGGCGCACGTAGATGCCGGGCTCGATCGTCAGCACCATGCCGCTTTGCAGAATGCGCGCCGGGCGGTCCTTGATGGTCTCACCGCTGAGCGGGTCTTTGCGCTCACTGAACGAGCCCACTTCAGACGGTTCGATGTAACTGCCGCAGTCGTGCACATCCATGCCCAGCCAGTGACCGGTGCGATGCATGTAAAACGGAAAGTAGGCGCGCTTCTCGATCAGGGTAATCAGGGTCAGATTCCAATTACCCGCTTAGCCAAACCGAGCTTGCACAGGCGTTGACTATGCTTGCGGCCCAGGAAACGTTTGAAGCCCCGTACTGGCGCGGGAGGCCAGCAAGCCTTTGTCCATCAACTCTTGCACAATCTTCGCCTGGTATACGTCACGACGACGCTTGATCGGCTCACGGTTTTGCGCGTGCTCTGCCATCCATTGCTTGAACTCCACAAACGTTTGAGGGTCCACCGTTCGCATGGTCGCCATCCTGCCCGTCGCAGAAATCACGGGATGCACGAATAAGGGTGACTGTGCCAGCAAGGATGCACGTTGTGCCCGCACTGGCCAAAGGTCATCTTCATCCGCGGAGAACCGGAAAGGATGGGGGTCCCCGTCTTCGACTTCGCGTCGTATGAAGTCCACTTCAAATCCTTTGTCGTTAACCGCACTTTCGTTCTGGCCTTCCTCACTCTTTCGACGAAAGCTGGAATCGGCTCGCTTCAATACGGTCAGCACAGAGCCCGCATCTCTCTGCAGGTCAACCACAAACTGAAGTCTTTTGCGTGCATCCCAGAGCAGGTCTACGTCCTGGGTCGCCAGGGCACCCGGAATAATACGCACGCCCGCCGCCGTTTCGTAGGCGTACAAAGCGTGTGTCCCGACCACAATAAAGTGCTCCTCCAGACCGGCCTCGCGCACAGCGTTCAATAGTGCAACCACAATCTCAGGGGTTCGGCCTGCTTTAAGCGCCTTGTTTTGCCGCTGGGTCTCATTCAACGCGGCATTGAGCGATCCCAGTCGCTCGCCTCTTATGACCTTGTTCTTGTGAAATTCTTCGTATATCTTCTCGGTATGAGTCGAGCGCGCGCCCATGCGCTCTTGCCGGCTTCGGGCATACGTTTTAACCAAGTACTCGTAGCCCCCCTCCTTCTTCCAGTACATGCCGCCAGCGTAGGGCTGTGCCGAGGCAAGGGCCTTGAGGTATTCGGCCCAGACGGTGGAGGCGTCAATGATTTGACGTGCCGCGTTATCAGAGATAGGTAAGTAGTTCATTCACCGTTCAAAATTAATAATCTAATTTTGACAGGTGAATCAATATAAATCAATGTGTTACGTTGATTTAGCTTAGCCTCAACCCAGGCGCTGGCAGATTGAAGATAAGCGCTCACCCCCGCATCAAGGCCTCAATCTCCGCCACCCCCACCGGCACCCCCCGGCTGATCAGTTCACAGCCGGCATCGGTCACGATGGCATCGTCCTCGATGCGGATGCCGATGTTGTGGAACTGCTCGGGAACGCCCTCGGCGGCACGCACGTAGATGCCGGGCTCGATCGTCAGCACCATGCCGCTTTGCAGAATGCGCGCCGGGCGGTCCTTGATGAGCTCGCCGCTCAGCGGGTCCTTGCGCTCGCTGACGGTGCCGACCTCGGATGGCTCAATGTAGCTGCCGCAATCGTGAACGTCCATGCCCAGCCAGTGGCCGGTGCGGTGCATGTAGAACTGGAAGTAGGCGCGCTTCTCGATCACGTCCTGCAGCGTGCCGACCTTGTTTTTGTCGAGCAAGCCAAGGTCCAGCATGCCCTGCGCCAGCACCTTGACGGTGGCCTCGTGCGGATCGGTGAAGCGCGCGCCGGCACGGGTGGCGGCGATGGCCGCTTCCTGCGAGGCCAGCACCAGCTCGTACAGGGCGCGCTGCGGGCCGCTGAACTTGCCGTTGGCCGGAAAGGTGCGCGTGATGTCGCTGGCGTAACCGTCCAACTCGCAACCGGCGTCGATCAGCACCAGGTCGCCGCTGCGGATCTCGCCCACATCGGCCCGGTAATGCAGCACGCAGGCATTGGCGCCACCGGCGACGATGGAGCCATAAGCCGGGTACTGAGAGCCGTGGCGGCGAAACTCGTGCAGCAGCTCGGCGTCCAGGTGGTATTCACGCACCGGTTGGCCCTCACGCAGCATGCGCGCACTCAGCTGCATGGCACGGATATGGGCGCCAGCGCTGATCTGCGCGGCGCGGCGCATGATGTCCTGCTCGTGCGCGTCCTTGGTCAGGCGCATTTCGTCGAGCAAGCCGCACAGGTCGCGCTGCTGCTCGGGGCACAGCGCGCCAAAGCGCACGCGGGCGCGCAGGCTGCCCAGCCAGCCGTCGATGCGCGTCTCCAGCGCCTTGTGCGTGGCAAACGGGTACCAGACGGCGTCGCGGCCGTCGAGCAGCGCCGGCAGTTGCGCGTCCAGTTCCGTCACAGAAGACGCCGCATCGACGCCGAGTTGCGCTGGCGCAGCAAGCGGGCCAAGCCGGAAGCCGTCCCAGATTTCGCGCTCCAGGTCTTTGGGCTGGCAAAACAACGTGCTCTTGCCGTCGCCCGTGAGCACCAGCCAGGCCTTGGGTTCACTGAAACCGGTCAGGTAGTAAAAGTAGCTGTCAGGCCGGTACAAAAAATCCGAATCGCGATTGCGCTGCTGCTCGGGCGCTGTCGGAATGATGGCAACGCCTTTGGGGCCCAGCAGGGCGGCCAGGCGAGCGCGGCGCTGGGCGTAAATGGCGGTGGCGGATGAGTTCATGCGGCGTCCATAGGGGTCAGGTGATTGAGTTGCGCCAAGCGCTCCGGCGTTCCGACATCGGTCCAGCGGCCAGCATACAGTTCGGCGGATACCAGGCCATTGTCCATGGCCTTGCGCAGCAGCGGTGCCAGTGGGGTTTTGGCGCCCTGCGGGTTGCCGGCCGGGATGTCGCACCAGGGCGCTTCGAACAGGGCTTTGCGGTACAGGCCGATGGTGGAATAGGTGTAGCGCGGCTGCCCGTCTTCAGCCGGCAGGTTCAGCGCCAGACCGACACCCGCGGCAGACACCGGCGCCAGGCCGAAATCGCCGCGCGGATTGTGCGCCGGGTTGGGCACCAGCCAGATATGTGCCAGTTTGTCGCTGGCGGCAAAGCGGGCCACCGCTGCGGGACTGAAAACAAAGTCCGGCGCAAACACGTCGCCCGCCAGCAACCAGAAGATACCGGCGTTGTCTGTCAGCGCATCGGGGGGGCACAGCAACGGCAGGGCCCTGGCGATACCGCCTGCGGTTTCCAGTGCGCCACCAAAATCACGCCCTTCGTGCGAATAGCGAATCGGCAAAGACAGCTTCGATGCGCTTGGCGCAAAGACACTGCCAAAACCTGCTTCGATCTGCTCGCCCAGCCAGGCCGTGTTGATCACGGCGCGGCTCGCGCTGCCCTGCGCCAGCGCCTGCAACAGCCACTGCAGCAGCGGCTGTCCTTGCACGCAGAGCAAAGGTTTGGGCGTGGCATCGGTGAGCGGGCGCATGCGCTCACCGCGACCGGCAGCCAGCAGCATGGCGGGGACTTTCATGTTTTCAGCGCATGCCCACGGAGACTTTGCCAAACGCCGCCTGCGCCTCGCGCGGCAGGCAACGCCAGTAAACCGGGTTGGCGTCGACCGTGCCGCCGAGCGCGGCGGCGGCCTGCCAACCCCAGCGCGGCTGGTACAAAAAGGCCCGCGCCAGCGCAATCAGGTCGGCATCGCCGGCCTGCAAAATGGCTTCGGCCTGCTGCGGCTCGGTGATCAGGCCCACGGCCGTGGTCAGCATGCCGCTGGCCTGGCGGATCTGGCGCGCAAACGGCACCTGGTAGTTCGGGCCGATGGCAATTTTTTGCGCCGGCGAGACGCCGCCCGACGAGACATGGATAAAGTCGCAACCCAGCGCTTTCAGGCGCTTGGTGAATTCGGCGCTCTGCGCCACGTCCCAGCCGCCCTCGACCCAGTCCGAGGCCGAAATGCGCAGGCCCAGCACGCCGTCATAGGCCTTGCGCATGGCAGAAAAAACCTCCAGTGGAAACCGGATGCGGTTCTCGAAACTGCCGCCATATGCGTCGCTGCGCGTATTGGCCAGCGGCGACAGAAACTCGTGCAGCAGATAGCCGTGGGCGCTGTGGATTTCAATCGCGTCCACGCCGATGCTGTGCGCGCGCTGCGCGGCGGCAACAAAGGCCTCACGCACCTGCGCCAGTTTCTCCAGGGTCATGGCCGTGGGCGCGGCTTCGCTGGGCAGATAGGCTTCGGCCGAGGGTGCAAAAGTCTCCCAGCCACCTTGCGCCGGCGTCAGCAACTGCGCGCCTTGCCAGGGCAGGGCGCTGGAGGCCTTGCGCCCGGCGTGCGCCAGTTGCACGCAGACGGCAACCGGTGGCGCCAATTTGCGCGCGCGCTGCAAGGTCTCGCCCATGGCGTGCATGGTGCGCTCGTCCCACAGACCCAGGCAGCCGGGCGAGATGCGGCCTTCGGGCAGCACGGCGGTGGCCTCGATCGTGAACATGGCTGCGCCGCTGTTGAACAGGTTGCCCCAGTGCATCAAATGCCAGTCGGTGGCCGCACCGTCCTGTGCCTGGTACTGGCACATCGGCGCCACCACAATGCGGTTCGGCAGGGTCAGGCCACCGCGCGGCGAAGGCAGGGTCAGGGGGGAAAACAACAGGCTCATGGCAGGAATCTCGGGTAGAACAGGGGCGAAAAATGCAAGCATAGCCCAAGCGCCAGTCTTGGGAGCGGCCAGCGCCGGTAAAATGCGGTGTTTACCCTTACCCACAGACCTCGCGGAGCTGGCACCAATGGCTGATACACAACAAGCAGAACAAACCCGCAGCGCAAGCCGCTCGGACATGGCCAACGCGATTCGCGCCTTGGCAATGGACGCAGTGCAAGCTGCCAACTCCGGCCACCCCGGCGCGCCCATGGGCATGGCCGACATGGCGGTCGGCCTGTGGGGCCAACTCAAGCACAACCCGGCCAACCCGCAGTGGCTGGACCGCGACCGCTTCGTGCTCTCCAACGGCCACGCCTCCATGCTGCTGTACGCCGTGCTGCACCTGACCGGCTACAAGCTGCCGATCGGTGAACTCAAGAAATTCCGCCAGTTGCACAGCAAGACTGCCGGCCACCCTGAAGTGGGCGTGACGCCCGGCGTCGAAACCACCACCGGCCCGCTCGGACAAGGCATTGCCAACGCCGTCGGCATGGCACTGTCAGAGAAACTGCTGGCCAAGGAATTCAACCGCGACGGCCATGCCGTGGTTGACCACCACACCTTTGCCTTCATGGGCGACGGCTGCCTGATGGAAGGCATCAGCCACGAGGCCGCAGCCCTGGCCGGCGCCTGGAAGCTGAACAAACTGATTGCGCTCTACGACGACAACGGCATCTCCATCGACGGCCAGGTTGCACCCTGGTTCATCGACAACACGGCGCAACGCTTTGTCGCCTACGGCTGGAACGTGCTGGGCCCGATCGACGGCCACGACGCCGACCTGGTGGCGAGCAGCATTGCGCAGGCCAAACAGTCCGTCGACGGCCCGACCCTGATCATCTGCAAGACATCCATCGGCAAGGGCAGCCCGAACCGCGCCAACACCGCCAAGGCGCACGGCGAGCCGCTCGGTGCCGAAGAGATCAAGCTCAGCCGCGAAGCGCTGGGCTGGCCGCACGCCCCGTTTGTGATCCCGAAAGAAGTTTATTCAGCCTGGGATGCCAAGGCCGCTGGCGCCGCCGCCGAGCAGACCTGGAACGACAAACTGGCCGCCTACAAGGCCGCCTACCCGGATCTGGCCAAGGAACTGCTGCGCCGCATGAAGGGCGAACTGCCGAAGAACTTCAACCAGATCGCCGTCGACACGGCGGTGGCGGCCCACACCAAGGGTGAAACGGTTGCCTCGCGCAAGGCCTCGCAGCTCGCGCTTGAAGCCTTCACCGCCGCGCTGCCGGAAATGCTGGGCGGCTCGGCCGACCTGACCGGCTCGAACCTGACCAACACCAAGTGCACACCGAATCTGCGCTTTGACTTCACCGGCCAGGCCAACGGTGGGCGCCACATCAACTACGGCGTGCGCGAGTTCGGCATGGCCGCCATCATGAACGGCGTTGCGCTGCACGGCGGCTTTGTGCCCTACGGCGGCACCTTCCTGACTTTCAGCGACTACAGCCGCAACGCCATTCGCATGGCCGCGCTGATGAAGCTGCGCGTGGTTCACGTCTTCACGCACGACTCCATCGGTCTGGGCGAAGACGGCCCGACACACCAGTCCATCGAACATGCGGCCTCGCTGCGCCTGATCCCGAACCTGGACGTCTGGCGTCCCGGTGACACGGCCGAGACCGCCATTGCCTGGAGCGTGGCGCTGCAGAACAAGCACAAGCCAACGGCGCTGCTGCTGTCGCGCCAGAACATCCATTACGCACCGAAAGCCAGCCTGGGCGACATCAGCAAGGGCGCCTACGTGCTGGCCGAGCCGAGCGAAGTGGGCCTGAAGAAAAAGACACAGGCCGTCATCATCGCCACCGGCTCCGAAGTGCAACTGGCACTGCAGGCGCAGGAACTGCTGGCCAAACGCAAAATAGCCGTGCGCGTGGTCTCCATGCCCAGCACCACCACCTTCGACCAGCAAAGCGCGGCCTACAAGAGTGCCGTGCTGCCGGCCGGCGTGCCGCGCGTCGCGGTCGAGATGGGTGTCTCGGACGGCTGGTGGAAATACGGCTGTGCAGCGGTGGTCGGCATCGACAGCTACGGCGAGTCAGCACCGGCGCCGGTGCTGTTCAAGCTGTTCGGCTTCACACCCGAGAACGTGGCCGACACGGTGGAAAAGGTTTTGCGGAAATCCTAAAAGCTTGTCATCCCGGACCTGATCCGGGATCCAGTGCCACGCGCAGCATGGATTGCGGGTCAGGCCCGCAATGACAAACCGGGGACGCAATGACGGAATTTGAGTTTGAGTTTGAGTTTTAACATTGGAGAAATCATGACGATCAAGATTGGTATCAACGGCTTTGGCCGTATCGGGCGCATCGTGTTTCGCGCTGCCGCACAGAGCTTCCAGGACATCGAAATTGTCGGCATCAACGACCTGCTCGAGCCCGAGTACCTGGCCTACATGCTGCAATTTGATTCGGTCCATGGCCGCTTCAAGGGCGAGGTTTCGGTCGAGGGCAACAACCTGGTTGTCAACGGCAAGAAGATCCGCCTGAGCGCCGTCAAGGATCCGGCCGAACTGAAATGGAATGAAGTCGGCGCCGACATCGTGATCGAGGCCACCGGTCTGTTCCTGACCAAGGAAGCCGCGCAAAAGCACATCACCGCCGGCGCCAGGAAAGTCATCATGTCGGCCCCGAGCAAGGACGACACACCGATGTTCGTGTTTGGCGTCAACGACAACACCTACGCCGGTCAGACCATCATCTCGAACGCGTCCTGCACCACCAACTGCCTGGCCCCGGTGGCCAAGGTTCTGAACGACAACTGGGGCATCAAGCGCGGCCTGATGTCGACCGTGCACGCTGCCACGGCAACGCAGAAAACCGTGGACAGCCCGTCCAACAAAGACTGGCGCGGCGGTCGCGGCATTCTGGAAAACATCATTCCGTCGAGCACCGGCGCTGCCAAGGCCGTGGGCGTGGTGATTCCGGAACTCAACAAGAAGCTCACCGGCGTTTCCTTCCGTGTGCCGACCAGCGATGTGTCGGTGGTCGACCTGACCGTTGAATTGGAAAAACCCGCCAGCTACGCCGAAATCTGCGCCGCCATGAAGGCCGCCAGCGAAGGCAGCATGAAGGGCGTGCTGGGCTATACCAACGCCAAAGTGGTGTCGACCGACTTCCGTGGCGAGAGCTGCACCAGCGTGTTCGACGCCGACGCCGGCATGGCCCTGGACAGCACCTTCGTCAAGATCGTCTCCTGGTACGACAACGAATGGGGTTACTCCAGCAAGTGCCTGGAAATGGCGCGCCTGATCAGTAAGTAAGCCGCTTAACGCTACGCCAGCCTGCCGCCGGGCCGCCCCAAGGCAGGCTCGCCCCCTTGGGGGGCAGCGCAGCACACAAAGTGGCAAGCGTGGGGGCAATTACCCAGGTGGGCGCTCCGTGCGCCCATCGGGATGGCGCGCAAAGCGCAGCGGCTCCTTGCCGTGCACCGGCGCTTCGTCGGGCCAGGGCCAGCCGCCAAACTGGGTACGGCGGTAGTCGGCCATGGCCTGCGCAATCTCGGCACGGGTGTTCATCACGAACGGGCCGTACTGCTCTACCGGCTCGCCAATCGGCTTTCCCTGCAGCAGCAAAAATTCACTCACCGCATCGCCATTGACCATCTCAATCGCGTCGCTGCCGAGTTCAATCGCCGCGTGCTGCGCGACCACCTGCCCCGCGACAGCCACTGAACTGCCCTTGAAAAAATACAAACAACGCCGCGTGCTGGCGCCGCCAGCCGCAGGCAGAGTCCAAGTGGCGCCAGGCGCCATGCGAATCGTGAGAATCACCACGTCGGCGTCCAACTGCGCAGCCCAGGAATCGGGCGGCGGCTCCGGCGCCACGGCATCGGCGTAACGCCCGGCAATCAGCGCGACTTCGGTGCTGCGACCCTGCGCGTCCAGCACCGTTTGCAGCACCTTGTTTTCTGACCAGAACATCCTGAAGTGCGGCGCAACCATCTTGCGCGCGGCCGGCAGGTTCAGCCAGATCTGGAACAGTTCGGCCGGGTTCGGCCCGCTGGCGTTGAGCAGCGGAAACATCTCGGCGTGAACAATGCCCTCGCCCGCGGTGAGCCACTGCACATCGCCGGCACCGAAGCGCGCCGCCGCACCGAGCGAATCGGAATGGTCAATCAGCCCCTGGCGCACGATGGTGACGGTCTCAAAGCCCCGGTGCGGGTGCGACGGGAATCCCGGTACCACGCTGCCGTGGTACATGCTCCAGCCGTCCTTGCGGCTGAAGTCCTGCCCCAGCGCGCGCCCGCTCAACGAAGCCTGCGGCCCCAGATCGGTATTGCCCGCCGGGTAGGCGTCGTCGTGGTGCGCGCAGAACAGAAACGGGTCTATCGTCTCCCACGGAAAACCGAGGGGCTTGATTTGAACAATGGGGTTGGCGGGCATGGCAGAGCTTTCAAAGAAGGGCTGACTGTACTTAAGATTGGCCCACCACCGACCATCCCGCGTGCAAGTTGACCTTGTTGTTCTCGTACTCCCACTCTGTACCGCAACGTTCACAGCGGTACTTGGTGAGGGTGACCTGCCCATGGCTGCGCGGCTCTTTGCGGTTGACGCCTTGCATCAACTCGGCATGGCCGGGGGCGCCGCGCCAATTGCGCTGGATGCCAGCGCACGAATCGCAAAACGGCGTCTTCTTTGCTTCATTCTGTTGATTCAAATTCTGGGTCATGTTGCTGCTCTTGTTATTGCTGATGGATGGTTCCAGCCGCTCAGCCAGCCGACGCTCGCCGGTCGTCATGCGCGACACGCAGGCGCCAAGCGCTGGAATGAGGGTTGCCATATGGGTGATCCCGCCCCTGAGATTGTTTGCCGGAGATTATGACCCCATTGGACGCGTGGCCGAATCTATTCGCCGCCAGATTACGACGGGGACTGTCAACTGGTGACAACGTGTCACCAGTTCGCCGTGAAACTTCGCCCACGCTGCCACCCCCTAACTCGCAGCCGCTGCTTGCCCCCACCCCGGCACATCCACCGCGTAGCGCGTGGCCTTGCCGACACCCTCGACTTTCAGCAAGCCTTTGCTCAAAAGATCAACCAGATCGCGCGTCGCTGTGGCTTTGGAAGCGCCTGTGATCTTGCTGTACTTCTCGGCGGTCATGCCGCCCAGGAAGCCTCCGCCCAGCTCCGGGCTGCCTGCTTCCAGCAAACGGTTCAGCACCTTGTTTTGACGCGCATTGAGCGCCAGACTGGAAGCACGCAGACGAAACCGCGCCTTGTCCAACGCCTGCTTCACCACCGCCTGCGATTGAACGCAGCTCTGGGTAAAGGTCTGCACAAACCATTGCACCCAGGGCGTCACATCCAATGTGCCGCGTTGCGCCTGCGACAAGGCGTCGTAATACGCAAAGCGCACCGCAAGCAATTGGCGCGATATGCCCAACATCCAGGCCGGCGCACCCAATTCCTGCGCCAATGCCATCTCAACAATGGCACGCCCGAGTCGGCCGTTGCCGTCTTCAAACGGGTGGATGGTCTCAAACCACAGATGCGCCAAAGCCGCGCGGGCAAGCCCATTGATGGGTGCGACAGACGCTTTGGGTGATGCGGCTGAATCAATTGGATTGCCGGGGCGGGTTGCATCAAACCAGGCCAAAAACTTCGCCATCTCGCCAGCCACCTGATCCGAGGCCGGCGCCGTGTAGTGCACGACCTCATGGCCTTGGCGCCCGCTGACGATTTGCATCGTGTCGGCATGCTCGCGGTAGCGCCCGACGGCAATACGGCGCAGGCCCGAGGTGCCCCCCGGAAACAAGGCCGACTGCCAACGGCACAAGCGCTCATCGTCCAATGCCGACTGGAAGGCATTGGCGGCGTCCTGCATCACATCCACCAGCCCATCGATATGACGGTCATGGGTAGTGGCATCAACCAGACCGAGCCGGTGCGCGACCGATGACCGTACGCTTGCCAGATCAAGTTTTTCACCTTCGATCGCCGCTGTGGCCATGGCCTCCTGTACCCACAACTCACGCTCTATCTCCCGGGAATCGGACAAGCCAATGGCATCGAGCAGGCCCATCAGCCGCCCCTGCTGCAAGTGCGCCAGGTTCAAGTCATTGGCGATGGCGTCGGCGTCAAAAGCAAGCTTCGGCCAACCGGAGCGTTGCCAGATATAGCGTGATTGCTGAGAGATGGTTTCGCTTGGCATGAGCCGCATTCTATCCAATACGGCTCAAGATTTGAGCCGTATTTCAGCCAAATCGGCTCAGGAACAACAGGCAACAGCGCTGAGCCAAAACTCAGCCGCTACCACGCATCCACCGCCAACCCCTGCGCCGCTGGCAGCGCGCCCTGCGTCTGCAGGCCACCGACCAGCCACTCGCGCGTCTGCGCCGGGTCGATCACGGCGTCGATCTCCAGCGTGGCGCCCATGTTGATGGCGCTGCCCTTGTCGTATTGCTGCGCCACCAGTTGGTCGTAGAGCGCGTCGCGCTGCGCGCCGGCCGGCACGGCTTCGAGTTCCTTGCGGAAACCCAGGCGCACCGCGCCTTCGAGCCCCATGGCGCCGAACTCGGCGCTGGGCCAGCCAACCGTGAACAGCGGCGAATGAAAGCCGCCGGCCGTCATCGCCATGGCACCCAGGCCGTAGCCCTTGCGCAGCACCACGCTCAAATAGGGCACACGCAGATGCGCAGCCGCCAGGAACATGCGGCTGACATGGCGCACCTGCGCCTGCGTTTCGATGTCAGGCCCGACCATAAAGCCCGGTGTATCAACCAGGCTCACCAGCGGCAGACCGTGCGCGTTGCACAGTTGCATGAAACGCGCCGCCTTGTCGGCCGCGTCGGCGTCGATGGCGCCGCCCAGGTGCAACGGGTTGTTGGCCAGCAGCCCGACCGGGCGGCCCTCGATGCGTGCCAGCGCGGTATGGATGCCCTTGCCGAAGCCGGTTCGCAGTTCCAGCAGGCTGCCCGCATCGGCAATGCCGGCCAAGGCGGCGCGTGTGTCATAGACGCGCAAGCGGTTTTCCGGCACCAGCGCGCGCAGGGCCAGCGCATCGGGCGCTTGCCACTCCTGCACGCGCCCCTGGAAGAACGACAGGTAGTGCCGCGCCGCCGCCACAGCGCCAGCCTCGTCCGCTACCAGAATGTCGATGACGCCATTGCCGTGCTGCACGGCGCTGGGGCCAATCTGCTCGGGCTTGAACACCCCAAGGCCCCCGCCCTCGACCATGGCCGGGCCGCCCATGCCGATGTTGCTGGCCTGGGTTGCAATGATGACGTCGCAGCAGCCCAGCAGCGCAGCATTGCCGGCAAAGCAGCGCCCGGCCACAACGCCCAGCACCGGCACCTGGCCGTTGAGCCGCGCAAAACTGGCAAAGGTCGCCACATGCAAACCGGCCACGATCGGCATGTCGACATCGCCCGGGCGGCCGCCGCCGCCTTCGGCAAACAGCACGACCGGCAGTTTTTGCTGCAGGGCGATGCCCAGCATGCGATCGGTCTTCTGGTGGTTGCGCATGCCCTGGGTGCCGGCCAGCACCGTGGCGTCATAAGCCATGACGACCGTGCGGCTGTGCTCGGGCCCAAACAGCGAGCGGTTGATGCTGCCAACGCCGGTCACCATGCCATCGGCCGGCGTGTTCTTGATCAGGTCTTCTTCACTGCGGCGCGTGCGCTGCGCCGCCACGGCGAGTGCGCCGTATTCGAGAAAGCTGTCGGCGTCGCACAGATCGGCAATGTTCTCGCGCGCCGTGCGCTGGCCCAGCGCGTGACGTTTGGCCACGGCCTCGGCGCGATGGGCGTCCAGCGTTGGTGCATGGCGCTCCAGCACACGCTGCAGGTCGGCGCGCGGCCTTGCGGCGTCCGGCGCTGGTGCGGCTAGCGCCGCCACGGGTGCAGGCACCTCGGGCCGACTCTGCGCGACCAGTTTCAGCGTGGCCAGCACTTCACCTTCAGCCACCAGCGCGCCATCCTCATAGAACAACTCGCCAATCACGCCGTCGTGTTCGGCACGCAGTTCGTGCTCCATCTTCATGGCTTCGACCACGAGCAGCAAGTCGCCGGCGCGCACGCTGGCACCGGTCTGCACATGCCACTGGACGATCTGCGCTTGCAGCGGGGAACGGATTTCAGTCATTGTCAGTCTTTCAGCATGCGGCGCAATACCTTGCCGGCACCGGTGGTGGGCAGGGCGGCAATCAGCGCCACCTCGCGCGGCGCCTTGTAGGCCGCCATGTTCTCGCGTGACCAGGCCACGATGTCAGCGGTGCTGGCGCTCTGCCCCGGCTTGAGCACCACAAAGGCCTTGACCACTTCACCCTTGTCCGGGTCGGGCACGCCGATCACGGCTGCCTGCGCGATCGCCGGATGCTTGACCAGAATCGTCTCGACTTCTTCCGGGAACACGCTGTAGCCAGAAACCTTGATCATTTCCTTGAAACGGCCGATGAAATTCAGATAGCCATCGGCATCGAGCTTGCCCATGTCGCCGGTGTAGACCCAGCCGTCACGCAGCGTCTTGGCCGTGGCCTCGGGCTTGTTCCAGTAACCCTTGAAGACGCCGGCGCTGCGCATCACGATCTCACCGACCTCGCCCAGCGCGCAGTCACGCCCGGTGTCGGGGTCGAGGATGCGGATCTCGTTGCCCGGAATCGCCTTGCCCTGCGTACCCCAACGCACCGCGTCCGCCGGCATGTAGGTGTCCACCGTATGGGTTTCGCTCAGCCCGTAGGCGGCCTCGAACGATTGGCAGTTGACGGCGAAGGTCTGCCACTGTTTGGCCAGTGCTTCGGTAAAGACAATGCCAAAACTGGTGACCGGGTTCATGCGCAGGCAGGAGAGGTCAAAGTCTTTCGCGCCCGGCACCTGCATCGCAAAAACATTCATCGGCGCAATGCTGTACCACCAGGTCACGCGATGCCGCGCGATCGCCTGCAGCACAGCCAGCGGATCAAACCGGAACAGCAGCACCGAGGTGGCGCCTGTGAATACGGTGACGTTGATGCCCATCACCATGCCGGCGATGTGGTACAGCGGCGCCACGGCCAGCAGCACATCGTCCGCCCTAACGCCATTGCAGTTGGACGCAGCGGCTGATTTGTACAGCGCATTGCCGTAACTCAGCATCGCCCCCTTGGGCAGGCCCGTGGTGCCCGAGGTGTAGGTCATCAGCGCCACATCGTCCATCGCCAGCGCGACCCGCGGCGGCTTGGCCTGACCCTGGGTAGCCAGCAGGAAATCTTCAACATCGGCGGGCAGCGGCTTGGCCTGGGATTTCATCGCCAGCAGTTCGGCCGGCACGTCGACACTGGGTTGCTCGGGCAGCAAATCAAAATAGCGCACGGCAAACACATGCTGCAGCGCCGTCTTCGCGCGCACCTGCGCCACCACCGGCAGCAGGTTGTCTGCTGCGATGATGACGCGCGCCTTCAGGTCGTCGAGCTGGTACTGCAGTTCGTGTTCCTTGTTGAGCGGGCCACAGGGGCAGACGATGGCGCCGAGCTTCTGGATCGCGAAATGCGCCATCACGTACTGCGGGCAGTTGTTCAGAAACAGCGCCACCGGATCGCCCTTCGCAACCCCGAGCGCCGCCAGGCGCGCGGCGAAGGCATCGCTGGCGCGGTCCAGCTCGGCGTAGCTGATGGCCTGCCCGTACCAGAGGTAGGCCGGCTTGGCCGGCTGTTGCCGGGCGTGCGCGCGCAGGTATTCGTGCAGCGGCACATCGGTTATCGGATTTTTGTTTGTCTCCATGGCGTCACTTTCAGGGTAAGTACGGAATACCGGATCGGTCCGGATGCTTCCCAATATATACCAGTGGGTAGAATATTTCTACCGATTGGTAGAACACAGGTGACAGCCCCGACATGAGCGCCCCTTCAAAAACAAGCACAAGCCGCCAGAGAGCCGCCACCGCCGGCACTGACGAAAAGCGTGAGCGCATCCTCAAGGTGGCCGAACGCCTGTTCGCGGCGCAGGGTTACGCCAACACCACGCTCGAGCAGATCGTGCTTGAGCTCGGCGTGAGCAAGCCTTTTGTCTACTACTACTTCAAAAACAAGCAGGAGATTTTTGAAACCCTGTCCTGGCGCCCGACGGTCGACTGCTTCACCAGCATGGATTTCGCGCCCGATGATGTGCGGGCCGCTCATGTCAAGGTCACAGAAGGCCTGGAGCGCCTGATCCGCAGCACCATCAACCACTACCCGGCCGCCTTCTTCCCCTACCGCGAGCCGCAGGTCTACCGCCCCGAGTACCTGGTCGCGCAGAAAAAACTGGCGAACCATTTCTACGAAAACCTGTGCCGCCTGCTTGAGCAGGGGCGCTCTGACGGCAATTTCGATTTTTCAGAGACCCGCATCACGGCGCAAGCCGCTTGCAGCCTGCCCGGCTTTCTCTACAACTGGTACCGGCCCGACGGCCGCCTCTCAGCCGAAGCCATGGTGCATGAGCTCTCCAAGCTGGCCTGGCGCGTCATCGGCTTGCGACAAACTTTTCCCAACCCATCAAAACAATAGGAGACCTTGATGAAAAAAATCCTCACCCCCCTGGCCCTGGCCGTCAGCCTGCTGGGCGGCGCCGCGCAGGCGCAGCAAACCTTCAAGCTGGCCTACATCGACCCCCTGAGCGGGCCTTTTGCCAGCGTTGGCGAACTCATGCTCAACCATGTCCAGTTCGGTGTCGGCGAGATCAACGCCAAAGGCGGCGTGCTCAAGGGCACCAAGCTGGAGTTGCTCAAGTTCGACAGCAAGTTGTCGGCGCAGGAAAGCCAGACCGCCCTGCAGGCGGCCATTGACCAGGGCGCGCGCGTCATCGTCACCGGCGGCTCCGGCTCGTCGGTGGTGGGCGCACTGGTGGACGCCGCGTCCAAATACAACGAGCGCAACCCGGACAAGGCAGTGATCGTTCTCAACCACTCGTCGATCGACCCCGATCTGACCGGCAAGCGCTGCAACTTCTGGCATTTCCAGTTCGAAGCCAATACCGCGATGAAGATGAAAGCGCTGTCCAATTACATCAAGAAACAGCCCGACATCAAGAACGTCTACCTGCTCAATCAGGACTACGCCCACGGCCGACAGTGGGCCTCCTACGGCAAGGAATTGGTAGGACTGGCGCGCCCCGACATCAAATTTGTCGGCGAAGATCTCCATGCGATTGGCCGCGTCAAGGACTTCGCGCCCTATGTTGCCAAGGTCAAGGCAACCGGTGCCGACAGCCTGATCACGGGCAACTGGGGCCAGGACATGACGCTGCTGCTCAAGGCGGCCGGCGACGCCGGCGCCAACCTGCGCTATTTCAACCACAGTGGCGGCTCCATACCGGGCACGGTACAGGCCGTTGCCCAATCCAAAATCGGGCGACTGACCTGGGTCGCAGAATGGCACCCGGGTCAGGCCGACTCACCCCGGGTTGAGGCCCTGGCCAAGGCCTACAAAACCAAGACCGGCGCCGAGTTTCTGGCACCACGCATCGAGTTCACCCCGCTGCTGCTGGCTGCCGCCATCAACAAGGCTCAGTCGCTTGACACCATCAAGATTGCCCGGGCACTGGAAGACCTGAACTTTGATTCGGTAGTGGGCCCGGTGCGCATGCGCGCCGAAGATCACCAGTTGCTGCTGCCACAGGTCGTCAACACCATTGCGCAAGTCGACGGCAAGACCGTCAAGACCGGCTGGGAAGGCACCAACTATGGTTTCCGCACCGACGCCGTCTACAGCGGCAATGAGCTGGCACAGGGAACCGACTGCAAGATGGTACGGCCGCAGTAGGCAAGCAATCTTCCGACGGGCCGCCCCGAGGAAGATTAGCCCCCCCGGGGGGCAGGGAGCCACACGCAGTGGGCGACCGTGGGGGCAATAATCCTACGCTTCGTAGCGCCCGAGCTTGTGCGCAAGCTCGATCGGTGAGCTCACTTCCATCTTCTTGAAGATGTTGGCACGGTGGAACTCCACCGTGCGCTGGGCAATGCCCAGGTGGTCGGCAATGGTCTTGTTGTAATGACCCTTGAGCAACTCGTCGAGCACTTCGCGCTCGCGCGGACTCAGGCTGCTCAGCGCCAGACGCAGGCGATGCGCCTGGCGCCGGTCGTCGCTGATGGTCGAGGCCGCAGCCAGCGCCTGCTCGACCTTGTCGACCAGCACATTGTTCTGAAACGGCTTTTCCAGAAAATCCCAGGCCCCGTTCTTGACCGCCGCAACCGCCATGCTGACGTCGCCGTGGCCGGTCAGGAACAGGATAGGCCACGGGCAAGCCAGGCTCTTCAATTCTTCAAAAGTGGCCAGGCCCGACAGCGGCTCCATGCGGATGTCGAGCAGAACCACGGCCGGACCCCAATAGGGCAGGCGCGCGCGCAAGGCCTCCAGAAAGACATCGCCACCGGCCCAGGTTTCGGCCTTGTGCCCGCGCGAGTCGAACAGCCAGGCCAGTCCCTCGCGAAAATCGGCGTCGTCGTCAACGATGTGGATAGCGGGCGTCATGCGCTATTGTCCTGCGTCTGAGCAGCACCTGCAGTCGCATCCGACAGCGGCAACCACAAGGTGAAGCAGGCGCCGCCGAGCACGCCGTCGCGCGCCACGTCGATGCGGCCGTGATGGGCTTCGAGCACCGAGCGGCAAATGGCCAGCCCCATGCCCATGCCGTCGGCCGAGGCGCTGAAGAAGGCGCCAAAAATCTGCTCCATGTGCTCCTCGCTGACACCGGGCCCGTTGTCGCCGACCACAATGCCCGCCATGCCCTCGCCAGTCTCGATATGCACTTGTACGCGCCCCGGCGCGCCACCCTGCTGCGCCCAGTGCAGGGCATTGGCCACCACGTTCTGCACCGCATGTTCAAGCAGCAGGGCATCAGCCTCGACCCAAACCGGTTCCGGCCCCAACAGGAGTTCCAGGCTGACCTGGCGCTGCGTCTGGTGCTGCAGCAGTGTTCGGCGCAGAAAAGCCGCCAGATCGAGGCGCTGACGCGACATTTCACGGCGCCGCGCAAATGCGTTGACACGCTTGATGATGTGCCCGGCCTTGTCCGAGAGCCGTTCCATGCGCTCGACCACCGGCATCACCTCGGCCAGCGTGATGCGACCGCTGCGCAGGCGGTTCATCAGGCCATTGGCAAAACTGCTTAGCGCGCCCAGCGGCTGATTGAGCTCGTGCGCCAGGGTCGAGGCCACCTCGCCCACAGCCACCAGTCGGCCTGAGGCCTGCAGCCTTTCCTGCTGGCGCGTCGCCAGGCGCTCGGCGCGCTTGCGCTCGCTGATGTCAAGCACCGAACTCATCCAGCCAACCTGCTCTCCATTGGCGGTGTTCAGGGGCGCCTCATGGATCAGCACATCAAGCAAGCGCCCGTCGCGGTGCTGGAATTGCAGTTCGACGCCGTCCTCGTGTGTGCCCTGCTCGATGATGTCACGGTGCACCAGGTTGAGTTCGTCGGCCTGGTCCGCCGGCCAATAGGGCAGCGGCATGGACTTGCCCACCAACTCCGCTGCCCCGTAGCCCACCATCTTGCAGAAGGACTCGTTGACATACAGGATCTTGCCGCTGCGGTCCCAGGCGCGCAGGCCGATGGTGACCGAGTTCTCCATCGCCGTGCGCAGCGCCACCTGGGCTTGGAACAGGGCCTGCACCTGCTGGCGCTTGACGAAGTCGCGGCGCAAGGCCCACAGACTTATCAGCATGCCCGACAGGAACAGCAAGGCCACCAGAAAGAAGATGCGCGGGACGGTGGTTGGCTGCACGCCCAGCGGCGTGACGGCCAGGAACAGATCGGTGCCGGGCAGGTTCATGGAGGCGCGGTAAAGTTTGTCGTCCCCCGTATCACCGGGCGGTCCCTGCAATTCGTCGGTCACCAGACGCACCGCATGATTTTGCGCAAACCAGGTCGGCACCAGGGCAGCCGTCGCACGCTCGAGCGACAGGGCTGCCAGGTAATTGCCGACAAACTGGCCGCGGTCAAAAAACGGCACGGCCAGCCAGACCACATCCGTCAGCGTGGCATCAGGCTTTTGCATCAAACCGGCGTAGGCCGCGCGCCGCAGACCGCGCGTCGTGTCCTGCAGGCTGGCCAGCGCCTGCGCGTTGGCCGCCTGCGCCGTCCAGTCGCGCTGCCAGCGCTCAGGACCATGCGTCTCGTCCGAACCCGGACCGGCGGCCAGCCAGCCGTGTGCCAGCACCACGCCCGCTTCGCGCCACAGCAAGCCGCCCTGCATCGGTGCTGCATCGCTCGCTGCAGCACCGCGCACGGCCTGGCGCGCCAACAGCGTCAGGTCGTCTTCAAGCCGGCGGAAATGGAATTGCACGCTCTGCTCCAGCCATTGGGCCTCGCTGGCACGGCTGCGCGCCTCCTCGTCGGCCTCGAAGGTATTGAGGTAGAGCACCAGCGCCACGACCGAAGCCAGCAACAGGAACAGCAGACCGAGCAGCCAGAGCAGCGCACGCCGGTTGCGACTGGCGTGACTGGGCATCGTCTGTTGCAGCAGCGCAAAGTCGAGTGACTGGTCGGCAGGGGTGCTCGCGGATTCGGTCATGGTGATACCCCCGCATAATAGCCAGCATGTCAGCGTCTGACCCGCCCGCCCGCATCCATCGCCGTCAATATCTGCGTGGCGCAACGGCCTGCGCACTGGCCAGCGCGCTGCCAAACCAGCAGTCACTGGCAGCAGCGGGCAAGACGGTCACGCTGCGCTTTTCGCATGTGGTGGCGCAGGAGACGCCCAAGGGATTGGCGGCACAGCGCTTCAAGACACTGACAGAGCAACGCTCGGACGGGCGCATCCAGGTG
Source organism: uncultured beta proteobacterium (assembly GCA_903876735.1). Taxonomy (GTDB): domain Bacteria; phylum Pseudomonadota; class Gammaproteobacteria; order Burkholderiales; family Burkholderiaceae_C; genus Rhodoferax. Next base: position 22,934 of record CAIRAW010000040.1, read on the forward strand.
CTGCTTTACCCTGACGGCCAACTCTACGGCGACCAGGATGAAATACAGGCGCTGCAGCTCGGCGCTGTCGACATGCTGGCGCCTTCGCTGTCCAAGTTCGGGCGCATCGGCTTTCCCGAGTTCGAACTGTTCGACCTGCCCTTTCTGTTCGGCCAGGTCGCCGACGTGCGGCGCATCACGCAGGGCCCGCTGGGCAAGCGCCTGCTGGAACGCCTGGGGCGCCAAGGCCTGACCGGCCTGGGTTACTTTGACAACGGCTTCAAGCAGATGAGCGCGAACCGGCCGCTACTGGCCCCCGCTGATTTCGCCGGCCTGCGCATGCGCGTGCAGGCCTCGCGCGTGATCGCGGCGCAGATGCGCGCGCTCGGTGCGCAGCCGGTGACGCTGGCGTTCAGCGAAACGCGGCGCGCACTGGAGACCGGCGTCGTCGACGGCACCGAGAACCCGATCTCGAACTTCTGGACCCAGGGCATGCACGAGGTGCAAAGCGACCTGAGCCTGACCGAGCACGGCTACCTCGGCTACGCGGTGGTGGTGAACCAGCGCTTCTGGCAAAGCCTGTCCGGCGCTGACAGCGCGCTGCTGGGCCAGGCCCTGCGCGAGGCGCTGGCCTATGGCAACGACATCGCAGACGCGCAAAACGACAAGGCACTGGCCGCCTTGCGCCAGGCCGGCACGACCCGCATCCACAGCCTGAGCGAAACCCAACGCGCGCGCTTGCGCCAGACCGTCGAGCCGGTGCACCGGGCGCTAGCCAACCGCATCGGCTTGTCCTGGATGGACGCCATGCGCGATGCCCTGAAACAAGGCGCTTGAACCCTGGGGTTAACCCTCGATTTATGGGGTTAACCCTAGCTGTTGAAGGCCACAGTTGTGGCGCGCCCAACTAGTCTCTAAGCTTGCACTGTTAGATTGACAACCCTCGTTTTGGAGACCATTATGAAAATCAAATATTTAGTCGCAGGCGTCATGCTGGCACTGGGCATGAGCGCCAACGCGCAGATCGTCATCAAGTTCAGCCACGTGGTGGCGACCGACACACCCAAAGGCCAGGCGTCCGAGTTTTTTGCCAAGCGCGCTGGCGAACTGACCAAGGGCAAAGTCAAGGTCGATGTGTACGCCAACAGCCAACTCTACAAAGACAAGGAAGAGATGGAGGCGCTGCAAATGGGTGCCGTGCAAATGCTGGCACCTTCCCTGGCCAAATTCGGCCCACTGGGCGTGAAGGAATTCGAAGTATTTGACTTCCCCTTCCTCTTCGACAACACAGCCGATCTGCACAAGATCACGCAAGGACCGGTGGGCGCCAGTCTGCTGGCCAAGCTCGAACCCAAGGGCGTCAAAGGCCTGGCCTTCTGGGACAACGGATTCAAATCTTTCTCCGCCAACTCGCCTCTGAAAAACGTGGCCGATTACAAGGGCAAGAAGTTCCGCATCCAGTCCTCCAAAGTGCTTGAAGAGCAGACCCGCGCATTGGGTGGCATTCCGCAGGTGATGGCATTCTCCGAGGTCTATCAGGCGCTGCAGACCGGCGTGGTCGACGGCACCGAGAACCCGATCTCCAACCTGTTCAGCCAGAAGATGCACGAAGTGCAAAAGCACCTGACGCTGACCGAGCACGGCTATCTGGGCTACGCCGTGATCGTCAACAAGAAATTCTGGGACGGTCTACCGCCTGACGTGCGGGGCCAACTGGAACAGGCCATGAAGGAAGCCACGGCATTGGCCAACACGGTTGCCAAGAAAGACAATGATGAGGCCCTTGAAGGCGTGAAGAAGGCCGGCAAGACCACCGTCTATGTACCGACCAAGGATGAGCGCATGGCACTGAAGAAGGTGCTGGTGCCGGTGCACGCCAAGATGGCCGACCGGGTCGGCAAGGACCTGCTGGAAGCTATCTACAAGGACACCGGTTTCGATCCCAAGAAGTTGTAATCCGCAAACTCGCCAGGAGTACCAACCATGAAACTGCTTGACCACCTGGAGGAATGGATCATCTCCTTCCTCATGGGGGGAGCGACGCTGCTGATCTTTATATCGGTGCTGCATCGCTACCTTGCCAGCGCACCGATTCCGTATCTTCAGGACTGGATGCTCTCGCTCAACCTCAGCTGGGCACAGGAACTGTGCATCATCATGTTCGTCTGGATGGCCAAGTTCGGCGCCGCCTATGGTGTGCGAACCGGCATCCACGTCGGCGTCGATGTGGTGGTCAACCGTCTGGAAGAAAAGACCCGGGCCAGGTTTGTACTATTTGCCCTGCTGGCAGGCGCGCTGTTTACCGGTTCCATTGCCTACCTGGGTGCCCATTTTGTCTGGGAAAACGGCGGGCACCACGACATCCTTAAATGGCTGCATATCGATTTCGGCGACATCCCCGAAGGACCCACCACCCCCGATCTGGAGTGGCCGACCTGGATGGTGTACTGCGCCATTCCCTTTGGCTCCTCGCTGATGTCGTTTCGCTTCCTGCAGGTGGCATGGACCTTTATGAAAACCGGTGAACTGCCGCACCACGACCACGCCCACGTCGAAGGCGTTGAAGACGCAGCGCCGCTGGTCGGCGAAGTGCTGGCCGAAGGTGAAGAAATCACCCACGTGCACCTGGGCCAGGGTGACAAGGAATGGGCCAAGAGCCATCCCAAAGATGGAGGTACCAAGTCATGAATGCTTCCATTCTTTTTGGACTTTTGATCGCGCTCATGCTCACGGGCATGCCGATCTCGATCTCGCTCGGCCTGACGGTACTGACCTTTATCCTGACCTTCACGCAGGTGCCGCTGGAAGCCGTGGCGCTCAAACTGTTTACCGGCATCGAAAAATGGGAAATCATGGCGATTCCCTTCTTCATTCTGGCCGGCAACTTCCTGACCCACGGCGGTGTGGCGCGGCGCATGATCAACTTTGCCACCTCGGTGGTCGGGCATCTGCACGGCGGCCTGGCGCTCGCTTCGATTCTGGCCTGCGCCATGTTCGCCCTGGTTTGCGGCTCCAGCGTTGCCACCGTGGTGGCGATTGGCTCGATCGTGCTGCCAGCGATGGTGGCGCACGGCTACCCGATGGCTTTTGGCGCCGGCGTCATGATCACGGCGGGTTCGCTTGGCATCCTGATGCTGCCCAGCATTCCGAAGGTGATCTACGCGATCTCGACCAACACTTCGATTGGCGCGCTGTTCGTCGCCGGTCTGCTGCCCGGCATCATGCTGGCCTTCATGCTTGGCGTTGTGACCTGGTACATCGCCAAGAAGAACAACTACCCGCGCATGAGGAAAGCCACCTGGATGGAGCGCCTCAAATTCTTCAGGGACAGCGTGTGGGGCTTGATGCTGGTCGTGATCATCGTTGGCGGCATTTACTCGGGCATCTTCACCGCAACCGAAGCGGCGGCGATGGCGGCGGTGTACTCCTTCTTCGTCTCGATCTTTGTCTACAAGGACATGGGCATGAAGGACGTGCCCAAGGTGCTGCGCGACTCGGCCAATATGTCGGCCATGTTGCTCTACATCATCACCAATGCAGCACTGTTCTCCTTTGTGCTGGCCAACGAGAACCTGCCGCACCGCCTGGCGGACTGGATCCTGAGCATGAACCTTGGGCAAAACGGTTTCCTGTTGGTCGTCAACCTGATTTTGCTGGCCGCCGGTAACTTCATGGAGCCGTCGTCGATCATCCTGATCATGGCGCCGATCTTCTTCCCGGCTGCGATGCAATTGGGTATCAACCCGGTGCACTTCGGTATCCTGATCGACGTCAACATGGAAGTCGGTCTGTGCCACCCGCCGGTGGGCTTGAATCTCTACGTGGCTTCCGGCATCTCGCGCCTGGGTATCACCGAGCTGACCAAGGCCGTGCTGCCGTGGTTGGGAACCATGATCGTGTTCCTGGTCATCGTCACCTACTGGCCATGGCTGACGCTGGTGCTGCCACGGGCGCTGGGCATGCTGTAATCCATCGGACGTAGCAGTCCAAAAACCCAAGCCCGGCTTTGGCCGGGCTTTTTTATCGATGCAGGAATGTTGTCCACACTGATTTTTGTTTTCATTTTTTGCGTCGTCGCGGTGCTGGTTTACATGGGCCGTTACAGTGGTCGCGTGCGATTCGAGCAGACCCGGTTGATCGATGCGCCAGTGGCTGCGGTCTATGCGATGGTTGCCGATTTCCACCAATGGCCGAAATGGAACCCCTGGCTGGCACCCGATTCAGGCGCTGAAGTGACCTTCTCTGACAAGGCCGATGGCAAGGGCACCCACTGTTCCTGGGAAAGTGCGACGATGGGAACCGGTTCGATTGAACAGGTGCGCCTGCAGGCGAGCGAGCGCATTGAGCAGTTCTTGCGCTTGCGTCACCCGTTCACGGTTTCTGGACGGAGCACCTGGTCCTTTGAAGATGAAGGCGGCAAGACCCGCGTTACCTGGGGTCTGCGTGGACGCGTCGCGTTTTCAATGCGCGCCTTTGCCAGCACCGTGAAGGGTTCACTGACGCTTGATTGCCGCTTTGCGCTGGACCAGATCGCCAGTCTGCTCGAGCCCGCGAATGCACCGCGCTATGAAATCGTCCACCTGGGCGTTCGCGAGGTCCCGGCCATCCGTTATGTCTTCCGCCATTACCAGGGGCCCATCAATGGTCTGCCGCAGGCGGTCCTCGACGTCACCGCCGAATTGCGCCAGCAATTGGCAACGCACGGTTTGTCTGCAGCGGGTGCACCGCTTGCCATCTACTTCAAGACCAACATCAAATTGAGAACCACCAGTTGCAACGTCGGCATGCCGGTGGCGACACCGGATGATTTCGACGCCCTTCCCGTGCGCGAACTGGCCGCACACCGCGCCTATGTGGTGCAGCTCAAGGGCAACCGGGCGGCGCTTGAAATCGCGTGGTTTTATGCCATGCAACGCATGGTGGCCGAGAAGATTGCGCCCGATCAGCGCCTCCCTCCGTTTGAAAGTTACCTTGAAGACAATGGTGATGCGAGCGCAAACGAGCAGCTGACCGAACTGTATTTGCCCGTGAGGCCGGTAGCGGCAGGCTGAATTAACGGCGGCTTTACGAAAGCCTCGGATAATTGCTGCCATGTTTGCCAAACCAGGTCCCACACATCGCAAAGTCAATGCAAGGCCCGGCACGCTGCTGAGCCTGTTGCTTTTGACTACCCTTGGCGCTGCACAGGCCGAGGACAAGGCGCCGGAACCTGTAGCGCAGACAGAGCCAGTCGCGCCAGCCAAGGTGACGCCGGCACGCCGCAGCGCCGGCGAACTCAAACCAGTCACCATCACCGGCGCAGCGGTCAACGAGACCGAAGACCGGCGCCAGTCGACGGCCAGCAAGATCATCGTCGGGCGTGACGAGATCGAGCGCTTCGGCGACAGCACCATGGGCGAACTGCTCAAGCGTCTGCCCGGCGTCACGATGCCGGGTCGGCCGGGCCGTGGCGGCGCGCCGCGCATGCGCGGACTCGGTGGTGGCTACACCCAGATCCTGATTGACGGCGAACCGGCGCCGCGCGGCTTCTCGCTCGATGAACTCTCACCCGAGCAGATCGAGCGCATCGAAATCCTGCGCGCACCCACAGCCGAGACCGGTGCCCGCGCCATTGCCGGCACCATCAATATCGTCACGCGCGGCGGCTACAGCAAGAAGCTCAACGACCTTCGCGTCGGCGCCGGCTTCGAGAACGGCACTGCGCAGCCCGGCTTTTCCTGGACCCGCAACGACACGGTCGGTCCGTGGACCTACAACCTCTCGGTTTCAGCCCAGCACCACGAGCGCAAGAACGACAGCGTGAGCGAGACCACGGTTGAGAATCTCGACAGCGGCGAGCGCATCGACCAGACCGAACGCACCCTGTCCACCGGCAAGCACGACGGCATGCAGGCCAACGCGCGGCTGCAGTGGCGCGGCGACGGCGGCGATGTGCTGGTGCTCACGCCCATGATCGTGCACTCCGAGGGCAGCAGCACCAGCAGTTCGACCCTGCTGCAGACCGGCGGCATAACGCCATACGACAGCAGCACGGGATCAGGCAGCAGCCGCTTCACCAGCCTGCGCCTGGGCAGCCAGTGGACGCACCGGCTGCAGGACGGCGGCAACTGGCTGGTGCGCGCCAACCTGAGCCAGAACCAGTGGGACAACGCCGCACTGCGCCAGAACTTCGGCGGCGCCGGACCCTCGCAAGGCGTTTCCGACATCCAGTCGAATCAGAACGACCTCAACTTCAGCCTCAACGCCAAACTGACCAAGACCCTGGCCGAGGAACACAGCCTGGTCAGTGGCGCCGAGTTGCAGACCAACCGGCGCACCGAGACCGCCACCGTGCTGCAGGACGGTCAGTCACCTCTGACCGAATTCGATGGCAACCTGACTGCTTCAACCCTGCGCGCCGCGCTCTTCGCGCAGGACGAATGGTCGATCACGCCCCGCTTCGCGGCCCACGCCGGCCTGCGCTGGGAAGGCATCGCCACATCGGGCACGCCCTCGGCTGGCACACCCGATGTGTCCAATCGCAGCAGTGTGCTCACGCCCTTGCTGCACGCGGTCTGGAAACTCGATGACAAGTCGCAGGACCAGATCCGCGCCAGCCTGACGCGCAGCTACCGCTCGCCCAATCTGCAGGACCTGATTGCGCGCCCACGCATCAGCAGCATGTTCCCGGGGCGCGGCGCCAACGACGAGATGCACCCGGACCGCGCCGGCAATCCGACGCTGCTGCCGGAACTGGCCAGCGGCCTGGACATCGCCATGGAACGCTATCTGCCGGGCAGCGGCATGCTCAGCGCCAACCTGTTTTACCGCCGCATCAACAACCTGATGCGCAGCCAGTCTGTTCTGGAGACCGTCTCCTGGGCCGATGTACCGCGCTGGGTGGCGCGCATGCAGAATATCGGCGACGCCATCACCCAGGGCATTGAACTCGAAGCCAAGTTCCGCGCCAGCGACCTCTGGCCTGATGCGCCACGCATCGACGTGCGCAGCAATGTCAGTCTGTTCAACTCGCGCGTGCAAGGCGTGAGCGGACCCGACAACCGCCTGTCGCAGCAGCCCGATGCCACGGCCAACCTGGGCGCCGACTACCGGCTGCGCGACCTACCTTTCAGTTTTGGCGGCAACCTGAACTGGACCCCCGGCTACACCACGCGCCTGAGCGACGACCAGCGCGTCTGGCAGGGTGCCAAACTGGTGCTCGACGCCTTTGTCCTGTGGGCCATCAACCCGGGCAGCCAGTTGCGCATCTCCCTGAGCAACCTGACGGCGCGCGACTACGTTTCCAGCAACACACTCGATTCGATCAACAGCGCCGGTCAGGCCGTGCGCGAAAGCGCGACCAGCACAGCGCCGTCCTGGCCTTCGCTGCAGGTTCGGCTCGAACTCAAACTCTGAGGCGAGCGCTTCAACATGAACAGCAACGCCCTGCCCGCCGGTTTTCATCTGCGCGACGATGCCGCGCCTGTGGCCTGTGTCGACATCGGCGGGACCAAGGTGGCCGTCAGTCTGATCAATGCGCGCGGCGTGCTGGACCGCCTGGTCGAGCCAACCGCCAAAGAGGGTGCGCCTGACACCCTGGCGCAGCAAATCATCCGCCTGATCGAGCAAAACTGCCAGGGCGCCGGCGTCAAGACCGAGGCACTGTCGGCCGTCGGGGTCTCGTCCTGCGGTCCCTTCCTCATGCGCGCGGGTTGCGTTGAGTTAGCCGCACCCAACATCTGCGGCGGCATGGCCGGACCGGCGCGCGGCCTGCCCAACGACTGGACGGCGGCCGTGCTGGAAGCACCACTGCGCCAGCGCTGGCCCCATGTGCGGGTCGAGAACGACGCCATCGCGGCGCTCGTGGCCGAGCGCCGCTGGGGTGCTTTACAGGAAGGCGGGCAAGCGCTGGCCAACTGCGCCTATGTGACCTGGAGCACCGGCATCGGCGTTGGCCTGTGCGTGGACGGCCACATCCTGCACGGAAAAAACGGCAACGCCGGCCATGCCGGTCATCTGTTTGTCAGCGACAACGACGACGCGCTATGCGGCTGCGGCAACGTCGGCGATGTCGAGGCGCTGGTCGCTGGCAACGCCATCGCGCGTCGCTTTGCGCACCTGGGCTACGCCGACGCGGCCGCCCTCTTTGCCGCCGCGGCCGCTGGCGATGCACGCGCTGACGCGCTGATCGATGAACTCTGCCGCATCATGGGCCGCGCCCTGTACAACCTGATCGTGACGCTCGACCTGCAGCGCATCAGCATCGGCGGCAGCGTCTTCTGGCATCACCGCGAACGCCTGTTGCCCAGGCTGCGCGCCCAGGTTCGGGGCAAGCTCGCGGCCCTGACCGACGGCAGCGAAATCGTGAGCGCCGGCCTGGGTCAGCGCGTTGGCGACTTCGCTGCGCTCGCTTTGGTAGCCTAAGCCAGTTCGAAATCGCTCGACTGGATGCGCTTGACGCCCTTGGCCGTCATCTGTTTCCAGGCCGCCGCCAGTGAACCATTGAGGTCGATGCCGCGCGTGGCGTCCTCGATCACATAGACCTCAAAGCCCAGCTTGCGCGCATCCATTGCGGTCCAGGCGACGCAGAAGTCAGTCGCCAGGCCGGTCACAAACACAGTCTTGATGCCACGCTGCTTGAGGTAACCGGCCAGCCCGGTTGCGGTCTTGTGGTCAGCTTCCTGGAACGCGGAGTAGCTGTCCACCGCCTTGTGGTAGCCCTTGCGCACGATGATCTGGGCGGTTGGCAGCTTGAGGTCCTTGTGCAGGGCCGCGTCGTCCGTGCCCTGCACGCAGTGATCGGGCCACAGCACCTGCGTGCCATAGGAGAGCTTGGTGGTCTCGAACACCTTCTTGCCCGGGTAGCTGGTGGCAAAAGAGGCGTGACCCTGGGTATGCCAGTCCTGCGTAACGACGATGTTCTCGAAGGCGCCCGCCAGCTTGTTGATGATGGGCACCACCTCGGCGCCCTTGCTGACCGGCAGGGTGCCGCCGTCGACAAAGCAGTTCTGCACATCGACCACGATGAGTGCAGCGTTGGACGTCGGCTTGATCTTTGCGGCGGCCAGCACGCTGCCGGCCAGGCCCAGACTGAGGCTGCCCATGAGGCCTGCGGTCGCCGATTTCAAAAGGGTTCTACGTTTCGAACTGTGCATGGTGATGCTCCTTGGTGAGGTGGGGGAAAACGTTATGAATGAGACTCTCAGACGCTCAGATAGGCGCGTCGCACCTCGTCGTTGCCTGCGAGTTCCTTCATGGTCGCCTGGTAACGAATCTGCCCCTTCTCAAGCACATAGGCCCGATCGGAGACCAATTCGGCAAAATGCATATTCTGTTCAGACAGCAGAATACTCACGCCTTGCGCCTTGAGCGCCAGGATCATGTGGACCATCTGCTCCACAATCACCGGTGCCACGCCCTCGGAGGGCTCATCGAGTAAAACCAGATAGGGGTTGCCCATCAGCGTGCGCGCAACCGTCAGCATCTGCTGCTCGCCGCCGCTCATGGCACCGCCCATGCGCTTGGGCATTTCACCCAGGTTCGGAAACAACGTGAACAGGCGCTCGAAGGTCCACAGCGGCGCGGCGCTGCCGTCGGCCCACTGGCGCGCCGGTTGCTGTCCCACCACCAGGTTTTCCATCACAGTCAGGTCGGTGAAGATGCGCCGGTCTTCCGGCACATAACCCAGGCCCAGGCGCGCCGCCTGATGCGGCTCGCTGCGTGAAATGTCCTGACCCATGAAGTTCACCGTGCCGCGCCGTTTGGCCAGCATGCCGATCAAGGCCTTGAGCGTGGTTGACTTGCCTGCACCATTGCGCCCCATCAAGGCCACAACTTCGCCGCGCCCAACGGTGAGTTCGACGTCGTAGAGGATTTGCGCCGCGCCATACCAGGCGCAAAGACCCTGGGCTGCCAGCAGTATTTCAGCGCTTGCGGCCATCATGCTTTCTCCCCGGCCACTTCGGCGCTGAGTTTCTCAAAGGTCTTGCCGCTGCCGAAATAGACCTCCTGCACCTTGGGGTGGTCGCGGATTTCGAGCGGCGCGCCCTCGGCAATCAGGCGCCCGCGCGCCAGCACGATCATGCGGTCGGCGTAGGCAAACACGACGTCCATGCTGTGTTCGGTGAACAGCACCGCCATGTTGCGGTCAATCACCAGTTGCTTGGTCAGCGCCATGAGTTCGTTGCGCTCCTTGGGCGCCATGCCCGCGGTGGGCTCGTCCATCAGCAGCAGTTTGGGGTCATTGGCCAAGGCGATGGCGAGCTCCACGCGTTTGACATCGCCGTAGGCCAGCACATTGCAGGGGCGTTCGGCCTGTGATTTCATGCCGACCTGCTCGAGCACGGTCAGGGCGTCATCGCGCCGGTAGTCGGTGGCGCGACGCCACATCGAGAACAGCTTGCCGTCCTGCGACAGCAGCGCCATCTGCACGTTCTCCACCACGGTCAGCGAGGCAAAGGTCTCGGCAATCTGGAAGGTGCGGCCAACGCCGCGGCGCCAGATCTCGCGCGGCTTGCGCCCCACCAGTTCCTGCCCGTTGAGCTGGATGGACCCGGCGTCGGCACGCAACTGGCCGTTGACCATGTTGAAGGTGGTCGACTTGCCGGCACCATTGGGACCGATCAGCGCCAGCAACTCGCCGGCGGCCAGATCAAAATGAATGCCGTCAACGGCGCGCACACCGCCAAACGATTTGCCAAGACCGGCAACGTGCAGCAGCGGCACGGCAGAGGTCGATGCGGGGGCGCTCATACGCTGGCCTCCTGCTTGTCACGGCGACGGTCGGTTAGCTGCTTGACGAAACCGGCAATGCCCTGCGGGAACAGCAACACCAGAATGATGATGATGGCGCCCAGCATGGCGCGCCAGTAATCGGTGTTGCGCGCGACCGTGTCGTGCAGCCAGGTAAAGGTCACCGCCCCAACCACCGGACCGGCCAGCGTCTGGATACCGCCGAGCAGGACCATGACCAGGCCATCAACCGACTTGCCAACCGACAGGGTCTCGGGCGAGATGCTGCCTTTGGAGAAGGCGTAGAGCGCACCGGCCAAGCCGGCGAAACTGCCGGCAATCGTGAAAGCAATCCACTGCATGCGCTTGACGTCGATGCCGATGGCATCGGCGCGCAGCACGGAATCGCGCCCGGCGCGCAAGGCGTAACCAAAAGGCGAGAACAGGATGCGGCGCAGAATCAGAACGCCGGCTGCGACCAGGAACAGGGTGAGGTAGTAGTAGTTCTGCTTGTCGGAGAGCCACTGGGCCGGCCAGACGCCGGTCAAACCGTTGCTGCCCCCAGTGAAGCTGTCCCACTGGTAGGTGATGGCCCAGGTGATCTGGGCAAAGGCCAGCGTCAGCATGGCCAGGTAGGTGCCCGACAGGCGCACGGCAAACCAGCCAAAGACCAGCGCGCCCAGTGCTGCCACAAAGGGCGCGAGCAGCAGGGACACCTCCATCGGCATGCCGGTGCTGCGCACCAGCAAGGCAGCGCCATAGGCGCCCAGGCCGAAGTAGGCGGCGTGGCCGAATGAATGCATGCCGGCCGGGCCCATGATGAAGTTCAGGCTGGCCGCAAACAGGGCGGCCACCAGCAGGTCGATCATCAACACGACGGTATAGGGCGAACCCGCGGTGGCGATCGGCAGCGCGACCAGGGCCAGCCCGAGCAAGGCGGCCGCGATCAGGTAAGTCTTGCTGGCGCGGCGCAGCGGCTCTTCCGGGATGCCGACGTAGCGACTCGGCGCCTGCGGCCGGCCCATCAGGCCCCAGGGGCGGGCCACCAACACCGTGGCCATGACCAGAAATTCAACGACCAGCGTGAGCTTGGAAAACGACAGGCTGATACCGGCAATCTGGACCACGCCGAGCCAGATGCAAACGGCCTTGATTTCCGCAATCAGAAGGGCCGCCGCATAGGCCCCGGGGATCGAACCCATGCCACCCACCACCACCACGACGAAGGCCGCGCCAATGGTGTTGAGGTCCATCTCCATGCTCGCGGGTTCACGCGGCAACTGCAGGGCGCCGCCGAGACCGGCGAGCAAGGCGCCAAGCGCAAACACGGCGGTGAACAGCCAGGCCTGATTGACCCCGAGGGCGCTGACCATTTCGCGGTCCTGCGTCGCAGCGCGCACCAGCGTGCCCCAGCGTGTGCGCGTCAGCAGCAACCAGAGCAGGCCCAGCACGACCGGGCCAACCACGATCAAAAACAGGTCATAGGAAGGATAGGAGCGCCCCAGAATTTGCACCGCACCCGACAGCCCCGGCGCCCTGGGCCCGAGCAACTCGTCGGGCCCCCAGAACCAGAGCACGCCGTCCTTGATCACCAGCACCAGCGCGAAAGTGGCCAGCAGCTGAAACAGTTCGGGTGCTTTGTAGATGCGCCGCAGCAGCAGCACCTCAATCAGGGCACCGAGTGCACCGACGACGACTGCCGCCAGCAGCAGCGCCGGCCAGAAGCCCAGGCCCGTGCCCAGATGCTTCACCAGGGTATAGGCGATGTAGATGCCGACCATGAAGAAGGAACCGTGCGCAAAGTTCACGATGCGTGTCACACCAAAGATGAGCGAGAGACCGGCCGCCACCAAAAACAGCGACGAAGCACCCGCCAGCCCATTGAGCAACTGGGCCAAAAAACCTGAAAAATTCATTTCACCCCTTCAAAACCATGGGCCTGCGCTGATTCACCCCGTCATTGCGAGGCCGAAGGCCGTGGCAATCCATACATTCAGAAGACATGGATCGCCACGCTGCGCTCGTGATGACGCAATAGATACTGTTGGCCTGCTCTTCAATCGGGTGCGCGCAACTTGGCAACCTCGGCGTCAGACGGCAGGTACTTGGCGCCGTCGAAGTAGCTGTAGTCGACCATCACGCCCTTGCTGCCATCGTTCTTGGTCTTGCCGACATAGGCGCCCATGGTGGACTGGTTGTCCTGGGCACGGTAGCTGATCTTGCCAAACGGGGTGTCAACCTGCAGGCCCTTGAAGGCCGCCACCAGTTTTTCGGTGTCGGCACTGCCAGCCTTCTTCAGACCCGCCGCGATCGACTTGATGGCGCTGTAGCCCACCACCGAACCCAGACGCGGATAGTCCTTGAACTTGCCCTGATAGGCGGCCAGAAAGGCCTTGTGTTCAGCGGTCTGAATACCGTTCCAGGGATAGCCGGTCACGATCCAGCCGTTCGGTGCTTCTTCCTTGAGCGGATCGAGGTACTCGGGCTCACCGGTCAGCACGCTAACCACTTCGCGACCCTGGAACAGGCCGCGCGTATTGCCTTCGCGCACGAACTTGGAGAGGTCGGCGCCAAACAGCACGTTGAAGATCGCGTCCGGCTTGGCATCGGCCAGGGCCTGCACCACGCTGCCCGCATCGAGCTTGCCCAGCGGCGGCGCCTGCTCGGCCACGAACTCGACATCCGGCTGTGCCGCCTTGAGCAAAGCCTTGAACGCAGCCACTGCGGACTGACCATATTCGTAGTTGGGGTAGACCAGGGCCCAGCGCTTCTTCTTCAGCTTGGCCGCTTCAGGCACCAGCATGGCGGCCTGCATGTAAGTGCCCGGACGCAGACGGTAGGTGTACTTGTTGCCGCTGCCCCAGATGATCTTGTCGGTCAGGGGTTCACCTGCGAGGAAGAAGAATTTCTTCTGCTTGGCAAAGTCGGCCACGGCCAGACCGGTGTTGGACAGGAAGGTGCCCATCAGCACGTCGATCTTTTCGCGCGAGATCAGCTCTTCGGCAACGCGCACGGCGTCCCCCGGATTGGCGTTGTCGTCGCGCGTGATCAACTCGAGCTTCTTGCCATTGACGCCACCGGCGGCGTTGACCTCGTCCACCGCCAGCTCCATGCCCTTCTTGTAGGGCTCGAGGAATGCGGGTTGCGCCTTGTAGCTGTTGACCTCACCGATCTTGACGACGCCCTGGGCATGCGCCGATGTCACAAGGGCCAAAGTGGCGGCAATACTGGCTGCATGCAGCATCGTTCGTAGCATCTTCATGTCAAAAGTCTCCTGGATTAAAAAGTAAAACCACCGCCGTCGAATCAGGTCAGCGCAAACCGTCCTGACCCACGATCTCACTCACCTGCAAACCACCAATGCGCGCCAGCGGGCGCCCACTGGACGTGACCGCCACCGCGACCACAATCTCATTGGCGCGCGGCGCATCGCTGACGCGCGCTTCCATGGCATCAAAGTGGCTGCGCACAAAGGCCGCATCCTTGTGGCCCAAGGGCACATCGAGCGCCGTGCCAAGCCCGCCCATCTTCTTGGCCGAAGGCACGAGCGCCGCACCTTTTTCAACCGCCTTGCGCAGTGGCGCGCCGAGCTTGGGGTGCAGAATGGCCGCCGCATGCTCGAGCTCGCCGGCCTCACCCACAATCGCGCCCTTGCCATAACTTTGCGCCTGGCCCGGCTCAATGCCCAGGGCCTCAACGCATTTTTGTCCGAGAAGGGCACCGAGTTCCTCGCCGACGGCAATCAGCTCGTCGAGGTTTTCTGAATAGCGCCCGGCAAAAGGGTTTTCGATCACCGCCATGGCCAGGGCACGGCGTGTTGGCGGATCAATCGGCTGGCCCATCTCAATGCGGGTCTCATCAACCTGAACAATGATTTTTCGAATCTTGGCGCTCATGTTTTATTCCTTGGGGTTTTTCAGGGTGCAAAGGGGTCAGCGCAAGCCGTCCCACTTGCTGATGGCGCTGGCAGCCAGGCCGCCGACGCGGGCATGGACCCGCGCGCCCGCACTCATCGCGAGGATGTAGACAATTTCATCGGATGCAGGGGCACCGGGAACACGCACTTCGATGGCATCGAAATGGCTGCGCACATAACTGGCGTTGATATGGGTCAGCGGCACATCGAGCGCCGCGCCCGGCCCACCGACTTTTTTGGTCGAGGGCACGATGGCCAGCGCGTTGCCGGGCTGGCCGGTCTTTTCCTCGCCCTGCCCCTTGGCGTAGGCCGCCCGGTCACCTTGCCAGCCCAACAGCTCGCGCATCGCGTAGCCGCCCGGCACGTGCCAGAGCGCTCCGTGCTCCAGCTCGCCCGCAGCGCCGATGATGGCGCCTTTTCCATAACCCTCGATGCGCTCGGCCGGCAGCTTCATGGCGGCCAGCAGACGCCGCGCCATATCGACGCCGACGGCTTGCAGCGCGTCCATCATGGGCAGGATGTTGGGCTCATAGCGGCCGGCGAACGGGTTCGTCAGCACGACGCCTATCGCTCCGCGCAACAAGGGCGTTGCAGCCACCGGCCCAAACTCATGGTGAATCTGTTCCACGTGGGTAAAGATGCGTCGTATTTCAATCATCGCTTTGAGTCCATCCATTCTTTCAAGCAAATAGCAAGCCAGCTCGCGCATCTTGTTGCCGCATGGGCGCGCTGCCCAGCCTGACAGTATCGACGCTTGTGGTGCTCACGAATTGATTCTGGCAAACCAGTGCCGCCGACCAGATCAGGTCCGACACACGCAAGGCCTGCGCGCGCATCAGCCCGGCGTGCAGTGCCTGCGCGACAAGCTCGGGCTCCAGCGCCGGAACATCGACCGTCACCGGTATCAATCCCAGGTCGCTGTCGTCCTTCAGTTCGCAAGCGGGACGGCGTACGATGCGCGGGTCGGCCACATTGACCGCGTTGGCGATGACGCTTGCCGCCGCGTCTGCCGCCGCAGCGCTGCGCGCCAGCACCGTGACGCTGTCGGCAATGCCCAGTGAAAAACTGCGACCACGCCAGCCACTGGTGGCAACACCGCGCACCGGCAACTCGCTCGACAGCTCAAACTTCGCGTCGGTGTCGATACCGTTTTGCCATTGCGCCAGATCGAAGCGCGCCAGATCAGCATAAAGCCCGATCCGCAGCGACTGCCCGCTCGCCAGGTGCAAGGCGATATCACCGCCGTTGTTGACCCAGGCCCGCGTCACACCGCTGCGCTCGTAGCAGGCAATCAGCTCCTGCGCAACCGCACCCGCCACTGCCGCCATCGGTGTGATGAAGCGGTCTGCGTAGGGCAGACAGGCGTTCCACATGCGCCGTGCAATCACGCCTTGCAGTGGGCATTGGCCAGCAACAGGCATGCGCAGCAAAACCAGCTCGCCCACCAGTTCATCAAGAATGCCGGCGAAACGATGCCACGCGTCGTCATGCGCCGCTTCCAGCGCCGATGCACTGCCGTCGGCCCCGATGACGAGGTCGATCGGACCCTGCTGGAAATGCCAGCGGCCATCGGAGAGACGGGTGCGTTGTGCGGCCATTGCGAATACCGGTCAGCCGAGCATGGGCGCCTGCCCCAGCGGCCATGGATTGGCCGGCGGCAATTGCTCCCACTTGAGCGCCAGGGGCGCACCTTCGTTGTGCCAGGCTCCCCGGCGCAGTGCATCTTCGAGCGTGCGCACGTAATCCATGTGGCCACCCAGCGCGCGGTAGTCGTCGAGCTTCATGGAAAATTCAATCGGCGCGATGATGGCCGGCGTTGGCACGGTGCCAAAGCTGTTGTCGGGCATGCGCATGACATCGGCCATCACGGTGATGCCGCCACCCGGCCAGACGTAAGCCGGCGCCCCACCCAGCGTGACGTTGACCAGGGCGTTCTTGATGGCACGGGTCAGCAGCACCGGATTTTCCGTGACGCCGGCACGCAGGCTGCCACCGGCGCCGGCCAGGAACAGCACCGTCGTCATGGAGGGTTCGCAGTTCTCGCCGATGCGCTCGACGATGCGACGCACCTCAGGGGGCATCTCCTGCTCGACCGGCTGCAGATGTTCATCAAGCACATACCAGCTCGCGTGCTCACCGGTCGTCGACGTCATGAGCATGCGCAAACCCGGCCAGGCCGTTTGCGCGTCCCAACCCTCGATGATTGACAAGGGGTCCACGATGTCGGTGCCGCCCCAGCCGGTGCCGGGATTGGCAACCTGAAAGTAGCGCCCCGGCGTCGATTTGCGGCCGCGCATCTTGATGCCCGAGGGCCGCATGTCCAGGCAGCGACCGGACTGGTGTTCGGTCAGGACGCCGGTGATGTGGTCATCGACCACGACCACCTCGTCGGTCTTGCCAAACCACTGCTCCGCAAAAATCCCCACCGTGGCCGAGCCGCAGCCCAGGCGCATGCGCTTTTCTTCGACGCCGTTGACGATGGGCGCACGCCCGGCCTGCACCTGCATCTGCGCGCCGCCATCGATCGTGAGGTCAACGGCGCGCTTGTTGCACAGCGCCTCCATCATCTCGACCGTGACACGTCCCTCTTTCTTGCTGCCGCCAGTCAGGTGATGAACACCACCGAGCGAGAGCATCTGCGAGCCGTATTCCGCCGTCGTCACGTGGCCGACCACCTCGCCCCTGCAACGAACATTGGCCTGCTCGGCGCCCAGGTAGCGATCGGTGTCGATCTTCACCTTGAGGCTGCAGTAGCTGAAAATTCCTTCGGTCACAACCGTCACCAGATCAACCCCGGCCGCCTGCGATGAAACGATGAACGGCGCCGGCTTGTAATCGGGATAGGTCGACGAGGCGCCGACGCCGGTGATGAAAACCTGGTCCGCCAGAAGCAGGTCGCCGTTCCATTCCGGCGCAGCGGCTGCACCCGCTTCAGCGTCCGGCGTGCCGCGCGCGGCAAAGGGCACCAGTGCAGCCTCCTTGTCGTCAAGCGTGCGACGCAGCATCACAACCGGATCACAGCGAATGAGTGTGCCATTGCGGTTGGCATAGCGGTCACAGGCCCCGGTGCGGTCATTGGAAATCTGGCACAGCACGGGGCAGGCATTGCACTCGATCTTCCCGCTGTTCATGCGCTCGCTGCGCGGCCGCGCCTTTTCCCAAAGCTGGGAATTCGCCGAAGCATCCATCTCCGGCATGCCGTCCGTCTTCGTGTGTTCAGTCATCGTTGTAGGGGCCGTGCCAAGCTCAAAAATATGTTGCGTTTACTACAATTCGTGCAAATGTAGCGTATAGGGTTCGCGCCAACACTGGTGTTTACCCGTCGTTCATGGCGCGGCCATGCGCTGCAGGATCGCCAGGCGCACGCGATCGGGCGTGGCCGGTATCTGCCGGATACGCACACCGGCCGCATCGTGGATCGCATTGAGAATCGCCGGTGCCGTTGCCACCAGCGCCGGCTCGCCAACGCCTTTGGCGCCATAGGGTCCGAGCGGATCAGTGTCCTCGATGATGTGGACCGTGATCGGCGGCACATCGCCAACAGTCGGAATCATGTAATCGTGCAGGTTGTCGGTGCGAGCGCTGACGTATTCCTCCATCAGGGCCAGTCCCAGCCCCTGCGCCACACCGCCGTGGATCTGGCCTTCGACCTGCGTCGGGTTGATGGCGCGACCGACGTCATGCGCCGCATGGATGTGCAACACCTTGACCGTGCCGAGCTCGACGTCGACCTCGACTTCGGCGACCTGCGCGGCAAAGCCATAGCTTGCGTAAGGCACGCCCTGGCCGTTGGCGTCAAGCGCAACCGTCGGCGGGTTGAAGTAACCACTGCCCGACAGAACATCACCCGCTTCGCTGGCGGGAAGTGTAGCCAGATCAAGCTGTTTGCGAACTCCGCCGTCGACGCCACTGAGCACCGTACCGGCCAGGCTCAGACGAGCGCCTGTGCCCAGATCAAGCAGTTGCAACACGGCGCGCCGGATCTCTTCACCTGCCAGCTTCGCCGCATTGCCCGAGACAAAGGTCTGGCGCGAGGCCGAGGTTTTGCCCGCGTCTTCGGTCAGATCGGTATCGCCCATCACCTGGTCCACCAGCGCTACCGGCAAGCCCACCGCATCGGCAAAGATCTGCGGCATCACAGTGGCGCTGCCCTGGCCGATTTCCTGGGCGCCGTTGTACAGGAACAGGCGCCCGTTCTTGCGCAGGGCGCCGGTCATGGTGGAAGGGTTGGCGATCACCGTATTGCCGATGCCGTACCACATGCTGGCAATGCCGACACCGCGCCGGCGCGCGCTGCCGCGGCCAAGCGCCTGCTGGTTGAAGGCCAGAACCTGCGCCTGCGCGGCCTGCCAGGCCGGCCGCAGGACCTCCAGGCACTGCGCCATGCCGACGCTGCTGGCGAGCACCTGGCCAGTGGCCGTGGCCTGCCCGGCACGGATCGCATTCTTCAGGCGGAATTCGAGCTTGTCGATGCCAACTTTTTCCGCCAGTTCGTCGAGAAGGGCTTCGGTCACGATGTGCGCCTGCGGCACGCCGAAACCGCGAAAGGCGCCCGAGATGGCGTTGTTGGTGTAGACAGCGCGCGTCAGCGCGCGCAGGTGCGGCACAAAGTACGGTCCGGTCGAATGCACGGGTACACGGTTGGCCACCGTGCTGCCCCAGCTCGCATAGGCGCCGGTATTGAAGTCACCATGAAAATCAAGCGCCGTAAGCAGGCCATCGGCGTCGCAGGCATAGCGGGCCCGGATGCGCGAGGGATGGCGCTTGGTGGTCGAGGCCATCGACTCGGCGCGCGTGTACACCGCGCGCACCGGCCGCTTGAGATGCCATGCCGCAACCGCCAGCAGCGGCTGGATCGCGACATCGAGCTTGCCGCCAAAACCGCCACCCACGGCCGAAGGCACGATGTGCACGGCATGCTTGGGCAGCTTGAGCACACGCGCCACTTCGTCGCGGTCCATCACCGGCGTCTGGGTGCAGGAAAAAATGCGGATGCGCTGCTCGCCGTCCTGCTCGAAAATTTCAGCGTAACCGGCTTCGGGCTCGATGTACGCATGCTCGACATAGGCAGTACGGTACTCGTCTTCGGCCACGAAGGCAGCGCTGGCAATCTGAGCTGCCGCATCGCCCTTGACGACACGGCCGCGGCACAGCACGTTCTCCGGCGCGAACGCGTGCAGCAAATCGCCGGTTGCGGTCAGCGCTTTCTCGACCGTATCGAGCGCTGGCTGTGCTTGCCAGACGATGGGGATATCCGCTTCGGGGATCGCCTTCACCGCGTCCATAGCTCCGACGATCAGCAACACCGCTTCGCCGCGCATGCGCACGTGGCCATCGGCCAGAACCGGTTGGTCCTTGGGTTCCGGAAACACCGCAAAGCTGTTTTCCGGAACATCCTTGGCACTGAAAACCGCCACCACTTCCGGGTGCCGGCGCTTGAATTCGTCCAGGTCGCCCACGGTGAAGCTCGCGCGTGCATGGGGCGAGCGCACCGTGCGCAGCCACAGACAATCGCTCGGGTACTGGTCGGCGCCGAATTTCTCTGCGCCGGTGATCTTGGCCCGGCCGTCGAGACGGGCCAGGCGTGCGCCGACGGCCTGACCGGCTTCGGGCTGCGCCAGCTCAAAGCTGCCATCCGCCACCGCCAGCACCGCTTCGACGATCTTGCGGTAGCCGGTGCAGCGGCACAGCACGCCGCCGAGTCCGTCGAGGACCTGCTGCTCACTTGGCGCGGGATGACGGCGCAGCACATCGCTGGCCGCCATCAGCATGCCCGGCGTGCAGATGCCGCACTGCGACGCGCCATGCGCGAGAAAGGCCTGCTGCAAGCGGTTGAGCCGATCTTCCTGCGCCAGACCCTCCACCGTCGTGATGGTTTTATCTTCACATTGGGCGACAGCGGTGATGCACGAGCACACCTGCTCGCCGTCGATCAAGACGGTGCAGGCGCCGCAGTCGCCGGTATGGCAGCCGATCTTGGTCCCGGTCAGACCGAGATCGTCGCGCAGCACATCGGACAGGCGTTTGGTCGGCGCCACCGCCACCGCGATGGTCTTGCCGTTCAGATGAAGGCGAATCGCCGGTGTTTCGTTTTGCATGGTCAGGGGTTTATTCATGGAGCGCTTCTTCAATGGCCCGCTTGACCAGGGTCAGCGCTGCATCGCGCCGGTAGACGCCGGTGCCACGCAAGTCATCGATGGGGGTCAAGGCCAGCAGGTCGCCCGGCTCAACCAGGTCCGACAGAGCGGGCAAAGCAGGCTGACCGATCAGCTTTTGCTCGAGCGCATGCAGTCGCTTGGCCACTGCCGAACAGGACCCGACTGCGATCGCCGCATGGCGAACCTGGCCGCTGGCATCGACTTCAATCACCGCTGCGACCATGGCAATCGAAATCACCAGATAACGGCGATTGCCAAGCTTGAGAAAGCTGGACCGGGCCGCATCCCGTTTCGGAATCAGGAACGCAGTGAGCAGTTCGTTGGCGTGTCGGGCCGTCTTGCGGCTGCCCAGAACAAAGTCGGTCAAGGCCACCGTCCGCAGGCCGGCGCTGGAGGCCAGTTCGACCTGCGCGTCCAAGGCCATCAAAGCCGGTATGCCATCGGCCGCCGGCGAGGCGTTGCAGATATTGCCGGCCATGGTGCCGGTGTTCTGTATCTGGACCCCGCCAATCTGCCCGGCAGCCGATTGCAGGCCGCGAAACTGGGCTGGCAGATTGGCACGGACGATGTCGGTCCAGGTTGTGGTCGCGCCAATGCGCCACTGCGCGCCCGCGTCACGGATGCCGCGCAAGGCCGCGATGGCCGTGATGTCCAGCACCGGCTCACTGATCGCCTGCCCGCTTCGAACGGGATAGAAATCAGTGCCGCCGGCCAGAACGGTGTAGGCCGTGGACGCCAGTGCGCTCAAGGCTTCGGCCAGCGTCAGCGGGCGAAGGTAGGCTCCCATGCTGTTCAACGGCCTCAGGACGACGCGCTGAGCACTTCGGGCACAGCGCTAGCCGGTGGTGTGTTGCGACTGCGACCACAGCGCACGATGCCATCGATCATGACCATGCCCACGCCCGGAATATCGCCAAGCTGAACGCTTTCGAGCAGGGTGCGCCCGGCCGAATGCTGGGCCGTGTCCATGAACACGAAGTCGGCCGCGCGACCAACTTCAATCAGACCGCAATTGAGATGGCGGATGCGCGCCGTGTTGCCGGTGGCAAAACAGAACACCAACTCGGCCGGAATGCCACCCAGGCTGGAGAGCAAGGCCACCATGCGCAGCATGCCCAGGGGTTGCACGCCCGAGCCGGCCGGCCCGTCCGTGCCCAGAATGATGCGGTGCGGGCACTTGAGCTGCAGCGCGGCCTGCGCCGCAGCAATGGCCACTTTCTCGTTGCCGTTGTGCACGATTTCAATGGCGCGCGATGACTTCTCGCACAACTCGCAGACATGGGCCTCGGGCAAGGCCGTGTGCCCGCCGTTGATGTGGCCGATGACGTCGGCATCGGCTTCCAACACCACGTCCTTGTCGATCAGGCCCGAGCCCGGAATCGAGGGCCCGCCGGTGTGAATCGTGCTCTGGATGCCGTACTTTCTGGCCCACTGCACCATCTCCCTGGCCTCGTAGCCGGCCTTGACGGAGCCCAGACCGACTTCGCCCAGCAGCGTGACGCCAGCCTCGGCCAGGTCCTTGAAATCCTGCTCGACCATGCCCTTCTCGATGATGGGCGCGCCGGCCAGCACCTTGACGCCGCCCGGGCGGAAATTGTCAAACGCGCGCTGCGCCGTAATGGCCAGGGCTTTCAAACCCACGATGTCCTTCGGGCGCCCTGGCAGGTGGACTTCGCCGGCCGAGATCATGCTGGTGACGCCGCCGTGCATGGTGGAGTCGATCCAGCCGGACTGGTTCTGGCGCGGCGTCCAGTCGCCAAACACCGGGTGCACATGGCTGTCGATCAGGCCCGGGCAGACGCAGGTCTGGTGCGCATCGATCACGGTCTGCGCGTGGGCGACGTCGCAATCCTTGAGCTTGCCAACGGCGACGATCAGCCCGTCGTTGATGACGATGGTGTCGGCGTCCAGAATGGGCTGGTCGATGTCACCCGAGAGCAACAGCCCGATGTTCCTGATGACGACTTTGCCCGACTTTTCGATTGCTGCCACAGTTGCCATGAATTGCCCCTTTTCAGAAGATGTTGAAGTGATGGTGTCGACGCGCTGTGTCTGCCGGCGTCATGGCGTCTGCATGACGGTGCGCAGCACGGTGCTGACAATGAAGGACTGCCACTGCGCCAGGGCCTGCGGGGTGCGCAGATCTTCCCCGAGGAAGGCTGACAGGGTGTGGCCGTTGGACAGGTAGAAGTAGCCCATCGCCGCGATCAGCAAATAGACATTGCGGGCCGACACATCGGCGCGGAACACGCCTTGGCGCACACCGCTCTCAAGCAGTTGCGCGATGACAGCGATGGCGGGTGACGAATATTCCCGGGCGCGCGCTGATTTCGAGATATGTTTGCCGCGATGCAGGTTTTCTGCATTGAGCAGGGTGATGAATTCGGGGTGCTTGTTGTAGTAGGACACGACAAAGCCGACCACCTCGGTGAGCGACGCAACCGGCTCCTCGAGATCGAGTTTGAGCGCCAGCTCCGCCTCGTTCATGCGGCGGTACATGTCTTCCAGCACTTCGATGAACAGGCCTTCCTTGCTGCCGAAGTAGTAGTAGATCATGCGGTCAAACGACTTTGCCGCGCTCGAAATCTTCTCGACACTGCCGCCGTCGTAACCGTAGCGGGCAAAGACCTTGGTCGCGGCACGCAAAATATTGTTGCGCGTGCTCCTGGCTGCCGGGTCGCGCGCAGCGACCGGCTTGGCCGACACATTGCGGCTGCCGGGGGAACGAGGTTTGATGGTCTTGACAGTCATAAATCAGTGTAGCATCCGCCACAATTAAATGTAGCAAACACAACATAAAGCGCAGAATAGCATGGAATATTCCGCCCGGTGTCTTGCATCGGAAATCGCCATACACTACAGTCAAGCCGATGAGCGAATCGGCTCTGCCCTACACAAAACCTGACCTGACCATGCGCAAGTACCTACACATCCATCTCGCAGACCGCCAGGTCAAAACGGAAGAATTTCATGGTGAGGCCGTGGTGCGGGCCGGCCGCTATTTCATTGCGAAAACGCTGCTCGACATGGGCGTGGCGGAGGTCGAGCCGCTGTCGCCAGCCAACCCGCTGATCTTTTCGGCCGGGCCTTTTGCCGGAACCAACTTCTCCAACGCCAACCGGCTCAGCGTCGGCTGCAAGAGTCCGCTGACCGGCGGCATCAAGGAAGCCAACACCGGCGGCACCTTCGGCTTCGCGCTCGGGCAGCTTGAGATCTGCGGCTTTACCCTGCACGACGCCGCGCCCGACTGGACCGTGCTGCGCATCACCAAGGACGGTCAGATCGCCTTCGAGAGTGCGCAGGACTACATGGGCAAGGGCAATAACGAGGTGGCCCGCCTGCTGTTCGAAAAGTACGGCAAGAAAATCAGCTTCGCGCTGTGCGGCCCGGTTGGCGAATACCTCGGCCTGATGGCGGGCATCTCGTTCGCCGACACCGACGGCCGCCCGTCCAGGCTGGCCGCGCGCGGTGGCGTTGGCGCCGTGCTCGGATCGAAGAAGATCAAGGCCATTGTCGTTGACACGCACAAGATGCCGCCGTTCCACGATCGGCAAAAGGTGATGGGCGCGGTGCGTGAATATGGAGCCAAGCTAGGCAAGGAGCCGGCTATCGACAACTTCAAGCGTCTGGGCACGGCGATGGTGGCAGACATGACCAACTACGTTGGCGGCCTGCCGGTGCGCAACTTCAGCGCCGGGCGCATGGTCGAGGAAAAGGACGGCCCGTTCAAGCTCGGCGGCACCTACATCCGTGAGCTCAACCTGTCGCGCGGCGGCAAGACCGCGCACGACTGCATGCCGGGCTGCATGATCGAGTGCAGCAACGTCTACATGGACGACAAAGGCCAGGAACTGGTCTCGCCGCTCGAATACGAAACGCTCGGCCTGGTCGGCAGCAACTGCGGGCTGCAGGACCCCGACGATGTGGCGCGCCTGAACGCCGTGGCCAATGACCTGGGCATTGACACCATCGAACTTGGCGCCACGCTGGGCGTTCTGATGGAAGCCGGGCAAGGCGCATTTGGCGATGCTGCATTCATGATGGCTGCGCTGGACGACATCCGCAGCGGTAACGCACGCGGCCGTCTGCTGGCACAGGGCACGTCACGGGTCGCAGAGCACTACCAGGTCCGGCGTGTACCCGTCATCAAGCGCCAGGCCATCAGCGCCTACGACCCGCGCGTGATCGAAGTGACCGGCATATCGATGATGCTGACGGCCCAGGGTGCCGACCACACAGCGGGCAACCTGCCGGCGTTCGACTGCAAGGGCAAGAGCACCGAGGAACTGGTCGCCGTCAGTCTGGGCGCGCAGATCGCGGCGGCGGCGGCCGATTCACTGGGCTTTTGCATCTTCGGCCGCTCGGTGACCGACGCCAATCCGCAGTTGATCGTGACCGCGCTCAACGACGCCCACGGAACGCAATTTGACGAGTCCTTCCCGAAAACCATGGGGCGAGAAGTGCTGAAGTTGGAGCGCGAGTTCAACCGGCTGGCAGGCTTTG
Organism: uncultured beta proteobacterium; assembly: GCA_903876735.1. Classification (GTDB taxonomy): domain Bacteria; phylum Pseudomonadota; class Gammaproteobacteria; order Burkholderiales; family Burkholderiaceae_C; genus Rhodoferax. The sequence goes on from CAIRAW010000040.1 coordinate 48,200, forward strand.
ACGACAGCGCCGACGAGTTGCCCGATTTCTTCTATGACGAGGCGCTCCCGCCCACCGGCAACCAGGCGCGCCATCACGCCGTAGAAGTGAACCGCTGCCTGGCTCAGTTGTAGCGCCGGTCGGTCAACCCGCCAGCAGCGCCGCGTTGCCGCCTGCCGCCGTGGTGTTGACGGTAATGGTCTGCTCCGCGCAGAAGCGGTACAAGTAGTGTGGGCCACCGGCCTTGGGGCCGGTGCCTGACAGACCTTCACCACCAAACGGTTGCACACCGACCACAGCGCCGATCTGGTTGCGGTTGATGTAGACATTGCCGACATGCGCGGCGCGCGCCAGGATTTGTGCGCGCGAGTCGATGCGGGTCTGGATGCCGATGGTCAGGCCGTAGCCCAGCGCGTTGATCTGCTCGATGACCTGCACCGGATCCCCACTCCAGCGCACGATGTGCAACACCGGGCCAAAGATCTCGGTCTTCATGTCGGTGATCGACTCGATCTCGAAAGCTTGTGGCGCGATCAGATTGGGCATGGCGTCGCTTGCCTTAGGCGCCAGCAGGGGTCGCGCTTCACGGTGCAAACGCTTGAGCTGCTGCGTGATGCCGCCAAAGGCTTCACGGTCAATCACGGGGCCCAGGTCGGTTGCGAGATCGGCCGGGTCACCGGTCACCAACTCCTTTGCCGCGCCCTGGATCATTTCGATCACGTGGTCGGCAATCTCGGCGTGCAGGCACAGCAGGCGCAGCGCCGAGCAGCGCTGACCGGCACTGCGGAAAGCCGACTGCATGACGGCGTCGCTGACCTGCTCCGGCAGCGCCGTGCTGTCGACCAGCATGGCGTTGATACCGCCGGTCTCGGCAATCAGCGGCACGATGGCACCGTCTTTGGCGGCCAGCGCGCGCTGGATGATCTTGGCCACCGAGGTTGAACCCGTGAACACGACACCCGCCACACCGGGCGCAGCCACCAGTGCCGCACCCACCGTCTCTCCCGGGCCATGCAGCAGTTGCAAGGCGTCCTCGGGCACACCCGCCGCGTGCAGCAGGCGCACCGCTTCCAGCGCCACACCGGGCGTCTGCTCGGCCGGTTTGGCCAGCACCGTGTTGCCGGTGGCCAAGGCGGCGGCGACCTGACCCGCGAAGATTGCCAGCGGAAAATTCCACGGGCTGATGCAGACCCAGGGGCCACGCGCGATCAGGCGCAGCTCATTGCTCTCGCCCGTCGGCCCCGGCATGGCGATGGGCGCCATCACGCGCTCGGCTTCATTGGCGTAGTAACGCAGAAAGTCCACCGCTTCGCGCACTTCGGAAACGGCATCGCCCCAGGTCTTGAAGGCCTCGCGCACCAGCAGCGCGCAGAACCTGGGCAGTTGGTCTTCCAGCACATCCGCCGCGTGGCGCAGCATGGCGGCGCGATCGGCCACATCGGTGCGACTCCAGAGTTTGAAGCAGTCCGCACTGCGCTTGACTGCATCACCAAGCAGTGCCGTCTCAAACACAGGAACCACCGGAATCTGCGTCGTTTGATAGGCGGCCAGCAACGGCTCGCGCATGGCTTGCACCGTGAGGTCCAGCCCCGCGCTGTTCTTGCGCGCCGCGCCGAACAGGTCCAGCGGCAAGGGCAGCGAGGACTCGGGCTCAAGCCGCAGCGGCGAGATCAACAACTCATTGATGGCAACCGTCTCGTCGGCCAACTGGTGCACAAAGGACGAGTTGGCGCCGTTCTCCAGCAGGCGGCGCACCAGGTAGGCCAGCAAGTCCTTGTGCGCACCCACCGGCGCATAGACGCGGCAGGCGATCAGCGGGTTCTTCAGCACCTCGCGGTAGATGCCCTCGGCCATGCCGTGCAGGCGCTGCAACTCGAACGGCGCGCCGCTGCGCGCGGCCATCTGCAAAACGGCGGCGATGGTGGACGCGTTGTGGCTGGCGAACTGCGGGTAGATGGCATCCGGCGCGTCGAGCAGAACGCGGGCGCAGGCCAGGTACGAGATGTCGGTGTGGTGCTTGTGCGTGAAGACCGGATAGGCCGGCAGACCACCCTCCTGCGCGCGCTTGATTTCGGCGTCCCAGTAGGCGCCCTTGACCAGACGGCACATCAGACGGATCTGGTACTTTCGCGCCAGTGCGATGACGTGCTCGATCTGCTGCAGCGAGCGCGTCTGGTAAGTCTGCATCGCCAGACCAAAGCCGCCCCAATGCGGGAAGTGTTGCGCCACGCGGCTCACCAGCGCCTCGAACACTTCGAGCGAGAGTTCAAGCCGGTCGACTTCTTCCGAGTCGATCGTGAGATTGATGTTGGCTTTGGCGGCCTGCTCGCACAGGCCCCAGACGCGCGGCACCAGTTCAGCCAGCACACGCTCGGTGTGCGCGTCTTCGTAGCGCGGGTGCAGGGCGCTGAGCTTGATCGAGATGCCGTCGTTGACTTCGCACACGCCGCTGGCAGCGGCATGCGTCGCAATGAAGGCAATGGCGTTCTGGTAACTCACCAGATACTGCAAGGCATCGGCATCGGTGCGCGCCCCTTCGCCCAGCATGTCATAGCTGAATCTGAGCCCCCACGCTTGGCGCTGCGCGTCCTGCGCTGCCCCCCCTGGGGGCTGTTGCGCCTTGGGGCGGCCCGGCGCCGCAACGCTAAGGTTCCCCATCTTGCGCCGCGCCGCATTGGCTTCGTCCATCGCCTCATTAATGGTCTGACCCAGAACGAACTGGCGACCCAGCAACTGCACGGCGCGCAGCGTGGCGGCGACGACCGAGCGTGCGCCAAGCTTGGCGAAGAGACCGGTCGGCGCCTCACTGTCGGGCAGGAACCTCTTGCTCATGGCGATCGCTGTACTTGAGAGGCGCGCCAGCGTCTTGTCGCCGGCGCTGTGAAAGTCGGCGCGGCCCAACTGGTCGGCCGTCAGCGCAATCGCGGTCTCGGCATCGGGCACGCGCAGCAACGCCTCGGCCAGGCGCATCAGAGCCAAGCCCTCGGCGCTGGAAATCGGATATTCCTTGAGCAGACTCTCCATCGCCCAGAACGGCGGCGGGTTGGCGCGCACCGCCTGCACCCAGGGCGTTGCGACCTTGGCGACCGCCGCCCATTCGAGTGCGCGGCTCAATGAGCCCAGATGCTGAGCGACGATTTCGGCTTCGGGACGGTAGGGGAAAGGCAGGCGCACGGCAGACTCCGATCAATTGATATTCACGCTATGTTTATCGATTTATTGATAAATTATTCACTATTAAATAGTGATTTAATAGTTTTTAATCCCGCAATAAACGAAGACAAAGGATCATGACGACAAGCGATGCCACGCGACCAAGCCCCGGCCTGCGTCAGGCAGCAATCCCATCCAGATAAATGCAAACATATTGCCTAATATAGGGATAAATCCAAAAGACTCTTACGCCCGCCTTTCACAAACAAGCCAATTTCCATAGGGTAAACACTTAGATTTGCGCCATGATGGATGTTGACTCCGTGAAGCTCTCGCAATAAACTATGACAATATATTGTCTTAATGTGTCGCCCGCATCGGCGATCCGATGACAAGCAAACCGAATTTTTAAGGAGTTAGAAATGTCCAATCTGAGTGGTAAAACTGTAATCGTGACTGGCGGCGGCGGCGGCATTGGCGGGGCGACCAGCCGTCGTTTTGCAGCGGCAGGCGCCAAAGTGGCTGTGTTCGACATGAACCTGGAAGCCGCCCAAAAAGTGGCTGACGCCATCGTGGCCGCTGGCGGCAACGCTGCGGCCTTCAAGTGCGACATCACCAACCGCGCCGAAGTCGATGGCGCCGTGGCCGCCACTGAAGTCCAATTCGGCCCGGTTGATGTGCTGGTGAACAACGCCGGCTGGGACGTGTTCAAACCCTTCGTCAAGACCGTGCCCGCCGAGTGGGAGCGCCTGATCGCCATCAACCTGACCGGCGCACTGCACATGCTGCACGCCGTGCTGCCAGGGATGTCCGAACGCAAGTACGGTCGCATCGTGAACATCGCGTCCGACGCGGCCCGCGGCGGCTCGTCCGGTGAAGCGGTGTACTCCGCCTGCAAGGGTGGTCTGGTCGCACTGTCCAAGACCCTGGCGCGCGAGCACGCACGCCACAACATCACCGTCAACGTCGTCTGCCCGGGACCGACCGACACCGCCCTGCTGGCCGGTGTGGCAGAAGGTGCGCGCGACCCTGCCAAGCTGATTGAAGCTTTCCGCAGCGCCATCCCGCTGGGCCGTCTGGGTCAGCCCGACGACCTGGCCAGCGCCATCGCCTTCTTTGGCAGCGACGACGCTTCCTTCATCACCGGCCAGGTCATCAGCGTCTCTGGCGGCCTGACGATGCACGGTTGAAGAATCTCTGAATCTCTTATAGACAACTTAGGAACACATCATGAACTTTGAAGACATCCTGTACGAGGTCCGCAACGGCGTGGCCTGGATCATCATCAACCGCGCTGACAAAATGAACGCCTTTCGCGGCCAGACCTGCGACGAGATCATCAAAGCGCTGAACAAGGCCGGTTACGACCGCCAGGTCGGCGCCATCGTGCTGGCTGGCGCCGGCGACCGTGCTTTCTGCACCGGCGGCGACCAGTCTGCCCACAGCGGCAATTACGACGGCCGCGGCACCATTGGCCTGCCGATGGAAGAACTGCACACCGCCATTCGCGATACCCCAAAGCCCGTGATTGCGCGCGTGCAGGGTTTTGCCATCGGCGGCGGCAATGTGCTGGCCACCATTTGTGACCTGACCATCTGTTCCGACAAGGCCCAGTTCGGCCAGGTCGGCCCCAAGATGGGATCGGTCGATCCCGGCTATGGCACGGCCTTCCTGGCGCGCGTCGTCGGCGAAAAGAAAGCCCGTGAAATCTGGTACCTGAACCGCCGCTACAGCGGCGCCGAAGCGGTGGCCATGGGCCTGGCCAACTTCTGCTTCCCGCACGACCAACTTGACGCCGAAGTGCAAAAAATTGGCGAAGAACTGTGCGAGCGCAGCCCGACCGCCATTGCGATTGCCAAGCGCAGCTTCAACGCCGACACCGCCCATCAAGCTGGCATTGCCGGCCTGGGTATGTATGCGCTCAAGCTGTACTACGACACCGAAGAATCGCGCGAAGGCGTCAATGCGCTGAAGGAAAAACGCAAGCCTGAATTCCGCAAGTACGCCAAGTAATTTTCTGGAGAGCATGAGATGAACCCGAACCCTTATATCGACGAAGACTTGCAGGCGCTCGCCGAGCACGCGCGCCGTTTTGCCAGCGAACGCGTGGCCCCCGGTTTTCTGGAGCGCGACAAGACGCGTGATCTGGACCGTGTGCTGTTGCGTGAAATGGGCTCCCTCGGGTTCATCTGTCCGGAACTGCCGGAACAATTCGGTGGCATGGGCATGGGTTGTGTGGCGACGGGCGTTATCCACGAGGAAATTGCCCGCGCTGACCTCTCGTTTTCCTACCTGAACCTGCTGGCATCCCTGAACGGCCAAATTCTGTCCAAGTACGGCAATCCGGAAGTGGTTGCGCCCTGGCTCAAGAAGCTTTGCGCCGGTGAAGCCATTTGCGCGATCGCCCTGACCGAGCCGCGCGGCGGCTCCGACGCTGCCAATCTGCGCCTGCGCATTGAGCGCGACGGCGACTTCTACGTCATCAACGGCGAGAAGACTTCGATTTCCGCCGCCGACCAGGCTGATATCACGGTCGTGTTTGGCCGCACCGGCACACCCGAGTCGGGCGCGCACGGTGTGACCGCCGTGCTGGTGCCCATGGACACCCCGGGCCTGAGCACCAACCGCTTCGATTGCCACGGCCAGCGCGCCATCGGCCGCGGCTCCATCTTTTTCGAGAACGTACGCGTGCCGGTAAGCCACCGCCTGGGCGACGAGAACAAGGGCTTTGTGCAAGTGATGCACGGCTTTGACTTCTCGCGTTCGCTGATTGGCCTGCAATGCCTGTCGGTGGCCCGCGTGGCGCTGGAGGAAACCTGGGAATACATCACGCAGCGCCAGGCCTTCGGTCAACCGCTCGCCGCCTTCCAGGGTGTGACGCACCCGCTTGCCGCCTTCGACACCGAGGTCGAAGGCGCGCGCCTCTTGTGTCTGCAAGGCCTGTGGCTCAAGGACAAGGGCCTTCCCCACACCGCCGAGGCCGGCATGGCCAAGTGGTGGGGCCCGAAACTGGCCTATGACGTCATCCACCAGTGCTTGCTGTGCTACGGCCACGGCGGCTACGATCGCGGTCTGATGGAGCAGCGCCTGCGGGACGTGTTGGGGTTCCAGATTGGTGACGGCACTGCGCAGATCATGAAAACCATCGTGGCGCGCGTGCGTGCCGGTCGTAAATTTGTACCGGCGTAAGACCGGATCAACCCAACAACGTGAGGAGACAAAAATGGAATTTGACGCAGTACTCTTGCCCGCACGCCGGGCCGCCATGGTCAAGCAAGGCTTGTGGCACGACCGAACCATCAACCAGGATCTCGATGCCTGCCTGGCAGCCTGCCCCGACAAGCTGGCACTGACCGCGCTGCGCACCGAGAGTGGAGAAGTCAAGCGCTTCACTTACCTTGAGATGGCCCGCATGGCCGACCGCATCGCGGTGGGTCTGTCGCGTCTGGGCGTTGGCAAGAACGACGTCGTGGCCTGCCAGTTGCCCAACTGGTGGCAATTCACGCTGACCTATCTGGCGTGTTCGCGTCTGGGTGCGGTGCTCAACCCCTTGATGCACATCTTCCGCGAACGCGAGCTCAATTTCATGCTCACGCACGGCGAAGCCAAGGTGATGATTGCACCCAAAACCTTTCGCGGTTTTGACTACGAAAAGATGATCGGCGCCATCATGGGCAACCTGCCCGATCTCAAACATCTGGTGATCGTGGATGGCGACGGCGCCAACAGCTTTGAAGCCTTGCTCAGCGGCCCGGCTTGGGAAGATGCAGCCGATGCGCAGCCGATTCTCACGCGCAACCGCCCGGGTCCGGATGACATCACCCAGCTCATCTACACCTCTGGCACCACCGGCGAGCCCAAGGGCGTGATGCACTCGGCCAACACCGTGATGGCCAACATCATCCCTTACGCACAGCGTCTGAACCTGGGCGCCGATGATGTGGTGCTGATGGCCTCGCCCATGTCACACCAGACCGGCTTCATGTACGGGCTGATGATGCCCATCATGCTCAAGGCCAGCGTGGTATTGCAGGACGTGTGGGAACCGGCCCGCGCCATCGAACTGATCAAGACCGAGAAGGTCAGCTTCACCATGGCCTCCACGCCTTTCCTCACGGACTTGACGCGGGTGGTGGCGGAATCAGGCCAGGGCGTTCCCACGCTCAAGACTTTCCTGTGCGCCGGCGCACCCATCCCGGGTCCGCTGGTGGAGCAGGCCAGGGCCGTGCTGGGCACCAAGATTGTGTCGGCCTGGGGCATGTCGGAAAACGGCGCCGTCACCCTGATCAAGCTTGATGACGATGACGAGCGCGCCTTCACCACCGACGGCATTGCGCTGCCGGGCGTGGAACTCAAGGTCGTTGATGTCGACGCTTCCGGCCCGGCGCTGCCGGCGGGCGAAGCCGGCAAGCTGTACGTGCGCTCCTGCTCCAACTTCGGCGGCTACCTCAAGCGCCAGCAATGGAACGCCACCGACGCCGAGGGCTGGTTCGACACCGGCGATCTGGCGCGCATGGACGAGCAGGGCTATATCCGCATCACCGGCCGCAGCAAGGACGTCATCATCCGCGGCGGCGAGAACATCCCGGTGGTTGAAGTTGAAGCCATGCTGTACCGCCACCCTGCGGTGGCCATCGCCGCCGTGGTGGCCTACCCGGATGAACGCCTGGGCGAGCGCGCCTGCGCCATCGTCGTGACCAAGCCCGGCCAGAGCCTGACGATGGCAGACATGGTGGCGCACTTCAAGTCGCTGCAGGTCGCGGTGCAGTACATCCCCGAGCGACTCGAAGTGATGGACACCATGCCTTCGACACCATCGGGCAAGCTGCAGAAGTTCAAGCTGCGCGAGATGCTGCGCAGCAAGCTGGCGGCACAGTAAGCGCAGGTCCGTTCGGAGCCACACCATGACGGAACTTCTGGTTCAGGCCGAGCAACGCGGTCGCGTTGGCCTCATCACGCTCAACCGCCCCAAGCAACTCAATGCGCTCAATGACACGCTGATGGACCAGCTTGGCGCCGCCCTGCTGGCATTCGATGCCGACGCGCAGATCGGCGCGATCGTGATCACGGGCGGCGCCAAGGCCTTTGCCGCCGGGGCCGACATCGAGGCCATGGCCGACTGGACCTACACCGACGTGTACAGCAGTCATTTCATCAGCCGCAACTGGGAGACGATTCGCCAGGTCCGCAAACCGGTGCTGGCGGCGGTGGCGGGCTTTGCCATGGGTGGCGGTTGTGAACTGGCGCTGTCCTGCGACATCATCGTCGCGGCGGAGTCGGCCCGCTTTGCGCTGCCCGAAATCAAACTCGCCTTGCTGCCCGGCGCTGGTGGCACGCAGCGCCTGCCACGCGCCATCGGCAAGGCCAAGGCAATGGACATGGCGCTGTCGGCGCGCATGCTCGACGCGCAGGAGGCAGACCGTTACGGCCTGGTATCACGTGTTGTTCCGGATGAGCAGTTGCTGGAAAAAACATTGGCCCTGGCAACACAGATCGCCGGCTACTCCACACCCGCGCTGATGGCGATCAAGGAGTCGGTCAATCGCTCGTTTGAGAGCTCTCTGACCGAAGGCATCCTGTTTGAGCGGCGTGAACTGCACGCCCGCTTCGCCAGTGAAGACGCGCACGAAGGCATGCACGCCTTTCTGGACAAGCGCAAACCGGTTTTTCAACACCGCTGATTTTTTTGGGGTTCCCACCATGGCACTTGACGCCGAGTCGTTTGACATCCTCCTGTCCACCATCCAGCGCTTCGTTCGCGAGCGCCTGGTACCGGCCGAGGACTACCTGGAAGAGCACGACGCCGTCCCCGACGCCATCGTCGCAGACATGAAACAAATGGGCTTGTTTGGCCTGACCGTTCCCGAGGAGTTCGAGGGCATCGGCCTGTCTGTCAGTCAGGAAGTCCTGGTCAACTACGAGCTGGGTCGCACCGCGTCGGCCTTCCGCTCGGTCTTTGGTACCAACATCGGCATCGGCTCGCAAGGCATCCTGATGGACGGCACGCCCGAGCAGAAGGCCGCCTACCTGCCAAAGGTTGCCAGCGGTGAACTCGTCATGTCGTTCGCGCTGACCGAACCCGACGCCGGCACCGATGCCGCGTCGCTCACGACCCGCGCTGAAGCAGACGGCGACCACTATGTGCTCAATGGCACCAAGCGCTTCATCACCAACGCGCCGCGCGCTGGTGCCTTCACGCTGATGGCACGCACTGGAGGTCCGGGCGCCAGTGGTATTTCGGCCTTCATTGTTCCGGCCAATACGCCCGGCCTGACGCTTGGCAAGAAGGACAAGAAGATGGGCCAGCGCGGCACCATGACCTGCGACGTGATCCTGGAAAACGCGCGCGTGCCGGCAGCCAACATCATCGGTGGCGTGCCGGGCCAAGGCTTCAAGACCGCGATGAAGGTGCTCGATCGCGGTCGCTTGAACATCTCGGCCGTGTCCTGTGGCGCGGCGTCGCGCATTCTGGACGAAGCCGCAGCCTACGCCCGCGAGCGCAAGCAGTTCGGCAAAGCCATCGGCGAGTTCCAGCTGATCCAGGCCATGCTGGCCGACAGCCAGGCGGAGTTGCTCGCCGGCTGGTCGCTGGTGCAAGACGTGGCCAAGCGCTTCGACGCCAAACCGGCCCATGTGTCCGACCCGGATGTTTCGATGCGCGTTTCCTGCGCCAAGCTGTTTGCAACCGAGATGGTGGGCCGTGTCGCTGACCGTGGCGTACAAATCCACGGCGGCGCGGGCTACATCAACGAATACGTGGTGGAGCGCTTTTACCGCGACGTGCGCCTGCTGCGCCTGTACGAAGGCACGACGCAGATCCAGCAAATCATCATCGGCCGCGAACTGCTGCGCACCGCCTGAACGCCGACCAGCACCGGCATGACCCCCACCCATCGAAAAGGATAGCAGCATGAAGATCATCGTCACAGTCAAACGCGTGGTGGACTACAACGTGAAGGTCCGCGTCAAGTCGGACAACAGCGGTGTGGATATCGCCAACGTCAAAATGAGCATGAACCCCTTTGACGAAATCGCCATCGAAGAGGCCGTGCGTTTGAAAGAAAAAGGCGTGGCC
>CAIRAW010000041.1 GCA_903876735.1 uncultured beta proteobacterium
GGCCGCGCGGCCCGGGTAGCTGGCGATGTCACCGAGGTCTTCTTCGATGCGCAGCAACTGGTTGTACTTGGCGATGCGGTCCGAGCGGCTCAGGCTGCCGGTCTTGATCTGCAGCGCGTTGGTGCCGACCGCGATGTCGGCGATGGTCGAGTCTTCGGTTTCGCCCGAGCGGTGGCTGATGACGGCGGTGTAGCCGGCGCGCTTGGCCATCTCGATGGCGGCGAAGGTTTCGGTCAGCGTGCCAATCTGGTTAATCTTGATCAGGATCGAATTGGCAATGCCCTTGTCGATGCCTTCCTTGAAGATTTTGGTGTTGGTGACGAACAGGTCGTCGCCGACGATCTGCACGTTTTTACCCAGGCGGTCAGTCAGGATTTTCCAGCCGTCCCAGTCGCCTTCGCTCATGCCGTCTTCGATGCTGATGATGGGGTATTTGTCAACCCAGGTGGCCAGCATGTCGGTCCATTCCTGCGACGAGAGGATCAGGCCTTCGCCTTCGATGTGGTACTTGCCGTCCTTGTAGAACTCGCTGGCGGCGCAGTCAAGCCCGAGCGCGATCTGTTCACCGGCAACATAGCCGGCGGCGTCGATGGCTTGCAGGATCAACTGAATGGCGGCTTCGTGGCCGTCGACATTCGGGGCGAAGCCGCCTTCGTCGCCGACCGCCACGCTCATGCCCTTGTCGTGCAGGATTTTCTTGAGCGCGTGAAAGACTTCGGCGCCGTAACGCACCGCTTCGCGAAAGCTCGGTGCGCCGATCGGGATGATCATGAACTCCTGGATGTCGAGGTTGTTGTTGGCGTGCGCGCCGCCATTGACCACGTTCATCATGGGCACCGGCATCTGCATGCCGCCCATGCCGCCGAAGTAGCGGTACAGCGGCAGACCCGACTCTTCGGCCGCCGCGCGCGCCACCGCCATCGAGACCGCCAGCATGGCGTTGGCGCCCAGGCGTGACTTGTTTTCGGTGCCGTCGAGGTCGATCAGCGTCTTGTCGAGAAAAGCCTGCTCGGAGGCGTCAAGGCCGAGCACCGCTTCGGAGATTTCGGTGTTGATGTGCTCCACGGCTTTGAGCACGCCCTTGCCCAGGTAGCGGCTCTTGTCGCCGTCGCGCAACTCGATCGCTTCGCGGCTGCCGGTGGATGCGCCCGAGGGCACGGCGGCGCGGCCCATGGTGCCCGATTCGAGCAGCACGTCGCACTCGACCGTGGGGTTGCCGCGCGAATCCAGGATTTCACGGCCTACGATGTCAACAATTGCACTCATGGCTTTCTTTCAATAACAAGATAAAAAATCAAAAAAGGTTTCAACCGCATTTCGCTAAACGCCTTCGACGATGAGCATGCGCATGATCGCCGCACCCTGGCGCGCCGCACGCGCCTTGCCGTATTCGGGCGAGGCGTCAAAGGCCCGTGCTGCCGCGACGCTGGCGAATTTGAGAAGCACCAGCCGATCCGGAACCCAGTCGCCTTCAAGCACTTCGACCGGGCCGCCGCGCACGCAGATTTCTGCGCCGTGCGCCTGCATGGCGGCACTCGACCATTTTTTGTACTCTTCGTACTGCACCGGGTTGGTGACCGTGACGTTGGCGATGATGTAGGCACTGCTCATGCTTCAGACTTCGAAACTGTTTTCCAGGAAAGCAAACCGCTTGGTCGCGCTGTCGAGTGCCACCAGGGTCTCGAGCAAGGCCCGCATGTGCTTGAGCGGCACAGCGTTGGGGCCGTCGCTCAGGGCCTTGGAAGGGTCGGGATGGGTTTCCATGAAGAGTCCGGCCACACCGACGGCCACCGCCGCGCGTGCCAGCACCGGCACCATCTCGCGCTGGCCGCCGCTGCTGGTGCCTTGCCCGCCTGGCAACTGCACCGAGTGCGTGGCGTCGAACACCACCGGTGCGCCGGTCTCGCGCATGATGGCGAGCGAACGCATGTCGGAGACCAGGTTGTTGTAGCCAAAACTGGCACCGCGCTCACAGGCCATGAAGTTATCTTCTTCGAGCCCCGCTTCACGGGCGGCGGCGCGCGCCTTGTCGATCACGTTCTTCATGTCGTGCGGCGCAAGGAATTGGCCCTTCTTGATGTTGACCGGCTTGCCCGATTGCGCCACGGCGCGGATGAAATCGGTCTGGCGGCACAGGAAGGCCGGTGTCTGCAGCACATCGACGACCGAGGCCACCTGGGCGATCTGGTCTTCGGAATGAATGTCGGTCAGTACCGGCAAACCCAGTTCACGCTTGACCTTGGCCAGAATCTCCAGACCCTTGTCGATGCCGGGGCCGCGAAAGGTGCTGCCCGACGAGCGGTTGGCTTTGTCGAAGCTGCTCTTGAAGATGAAGGGGATGCCCAGGCTACTGGTGATTTCTTTCAGCGTGCCCGCCGTGTCCATCTGCAATTGCTCGGACTCAATGACACAAGGCCCGGCAATCAGAAAAAAACGATGTTCCAAGCCGACGTCGAAACCACACAGCTTCATGCCGCAACCGCTTTCAGTTGCGTGTTGCTGGCCTGGTGTTCCAGCGCGGCCTTGATGAAGGCGTTGAACAGCGGGTGCCCATTCCAGGGGGTCGATTTGAATTCGGGGTGAAACTGCACACCCATGAACCAGGGGTGTACGGTTTGCGGCAACTCGACGATCTCGGTCAGGTGTTCGCGTTGCGTCAGCGCCGAGATCACGAGACCGGCCTTGCGCAGGGTGTCCAGGAAGTTGACGTTGGCCTCGTAGCGGTGACGGTGCCGTTCGGTGACCACATCGCCGTAGATCTGGTGCGCCAAGGTGCCCTTGATGACATCGGAGCTTTGCGCGCCCAGGCGCATGGTGCCGCCGAGGTCGGAGTTTTCGTCGCGCGTCTTGATGCTGCCGTCGGCGTCCTTCCACTCGTTGATCAGGGCGATTACCGGGTTGCGCGTGTCCGGATCAAACTCGGTGCTGTTGGCGCCTTCCAGGCCGGCGACATGGCGCGCGAATTCGATGGTGGCCACCTGCATGCCCAGGCAAATGCCCAGGTAGGGCACCTTGTTCTCACGGGCGAAGCGTGCCGCGCAGATCTTGCCTTCAATGCCGCGTTTACCAAAGCCGCCCGGTACCAGAATGCCATCAAATTTGGCGAGTTGCTTGACGTTGTCGGGGCTGAGTTCTTCAGAGTCGATGTAATCAATCTTGACCCGCACATGGCTTTTCATGCCAGCGTGGCGCAGTGCCTCGTTGAGGGATTTGTAGCTGTCGCTCAGGTCCACATACTTGCCGACCATGGCGATATTGACTTCGCCTTGCGGGTGCTCGGTCTCGTAAACCAGATCGTCCCAGCGCTTGAGATTGGCCGGGTGCGTGTTCAGGCGCAGCTTGTCGCAGATCAGTCCGTCCAGACCCTGCTCGTGCAGCATGCGCGGCACTTTGTAGATTGTGTCGACGTCCCACATCGAAATCACGGCCCAGTCCGGCACATTGGAGAAAAGCGAGATCTTTTCGCGCTCTTCGGTCGGGATCGGACGGTCGGCGCGGCACAGCAGGGCGTCGGCCTGGATGCCGATCTCGCGCAGTTGCTTGGCCGTGTGCTGGGTCGGCTTGGTTTTGAGCTCACCGGCAGCAGCAATCCAGGGCACATAGCTCAGATGCACAAAAGCGGTGTTGTTGTGGCCGAGCTTGAGGCTCATCTGGCGCACCGCCTCGAGGAAGGGCAGCGACTCGATGTCGCCGACCGTGCCGCCGATTTCGACAATCGCCACATCCACCCCTTCGGGTGTGCCAAAGCCGGCGCCGCGCTTGACGAAATCCTGGATTTCGTTGGTCACGTGCGGGATCACCTGAACTGTCTTGCCCAGGTAATCGCCGCGGCGTTCCTTCTCCAGCACGCTTTTGTAGATCTGGCCGGTGGTGAAGTTGTTGGCCTTGCGCATCCGGGTTTCGATGAAGCGCTCGTAGTGACCCAGGTCCAGATCGGTCTCGGCACCGTCGTCGGTGACGAAGACCTCACCGTGCTGAAACGGCGACATGGTGCCGGGATCGACGTTGAGGTAGGGATCGAGCTTGATCAAAGTGACTTTGAGGCCTCGCGACTCCAGAATCGCGGCTAAGGAGGCTGAGGCGATTCCCTTGCCCAGGGAAGACACCACACCGCCGGTGACGAAGACAAATTTGGTCATGTCAGAGTGAGCTTGATGCTCATTCGGTTGGAAATGGGGATTATAGAGGTGCTACATTGCAGCCCATGAATGATCTTGCTGAAAAACACATTGTTCTGGGGCTGACCGGCGGCATTGCCTGTTACAAGGCGGCCGAATTGTGCCGCGCCCTGGTCAAGGCGGGCGCCACGGTGCAGGTGGTGATGACGGAAGCGGCACAGCAGTTCATCACGCCGGTGACGATGCAGGCGCTGAGCAACCGCCCCGTCTACAGCTCGCAGTGGGACGTGCGCGAGCCCAACAACATGGCGCACATCAACCTCAGCCGCGAGGCCGACGCCATTCTGATCGCGCCGGCCAGCGCCGATTTCATGGCCAAGCTGCTGCATGGCCGCGGCGACGATCTGCTGAGTCTGCTGTGCCTGGCGCGTCCACCCGAAACCGTGCCCCTGTTGCTGGCGCCGGCCATGAACCGCGAGATGTGGGCGCACCCGGCGACGCAGCGCAACGTGGCGCAGCTGCGCGCCGACGGCGCCACGGTTCTGGATGTGGGCAGTGGCGAGCAGGCGTGCGGTGAAACCGGCGACGGTCGCATGCTCGAAGCGGCGGAACTGCTGGAAGACCTGATTGCCTTCTTTCAGCCCAAGACACTGCGCGGCCAGCACGTGCTGGTGACGGCTGGGCCGACCTACGAGGCGATTGACCCGGTGCGTGGCATCACCAATCTCTCCAGCGGGAAGATGGGCTTCGCGATTGCGCGCGCTGCGCGTGAGGCGGGAGCGCAGGTGACACTGGTGGCGGGCCCGGTGCACCTGCCGACGCCACGCGGTGTGAACCGCATCGATGTGACTTCGGCGCGCGAGATGCTGGCAGCCACGCTGGCACAGGCGCCATCGGCCAGTATCTTTATTGCGACGGCAGCGGTGGCAGACTGGCGACCGGCCAACGCCGCTGGCGAGAAGATCAAGAAGGACGGCTCCGGCGCGACACCCCAGTTGAGCTTTGTCGAAAACCCGGACATTCTGGCCACACTGGCTCAGTCGCCACGGGGCCGCTCGGGAGAGTTGTTCTGCGTCGGCTTTGCCGCAGAGAGTCATGACCTGCTGCGCCACGCACAGGCCAAACGTGAACGCAAGGGCGTGCCGCTGCTGGTTGGCAATATCGGCCCGGCCACCTTCGGCCAGGACGACAACGCCCTGCTGCTGATCGACGCCGCCGGCAGCAAGGAACTCGCGCGCGACAGCAAGCTGGCACTGGCGCGTAAATTGGTGGCCGAGATTGCAATGCGAATCGGTGTGAAAGAAAAGCAATGATGAAAATTGACGTCAAGATCATGGATGCGCGCATGGCAGCGCAGTTGCCGGCTTATGCGACCAGTGGCAGTGCCGGGCTCGATTTGCGCGCCTGTCTGGACGCGCCGCTGACGCTGGGCGCGAACGCCTGGCAACTGGTGCCGACCGGCATCGCCATTTACCTGAAAGACCCGGGCTATGCCGCCATCATCCTGCCGCGCTCGGGCCTGGGCCACAAGCACGGCATTGTGCTCGGCAATCTGGTGGGTCTGATCGACAGCGATTACCAGGGGCAGCTGATGGTCAGCGCCTGGAACCGCAGCGACACGCCGTTCACGATCGAGCCGATGGAGCGCATCGCGCAACTGGTGATCGTCCCGGTGCTGCAGGCGCAGTTCAATGTGGTCAGTGAATTCCCCGTCAGCGAACGCGGCGAGGGTGGCTACGGGTCGACCGGTAAGACCTGATCAGTGCCGGGTTTCGTTGCCCGGTGTCGTCTCGTGCAGTGGCGCAATGCGAAAGAAACCGGTACCGGCTGAGCCGCGCCCGATTTCTTCTTCAGTTGCTTCGCGCACGGCTTCCACCGTCAGGGACAGGCGCAGCGCAATGCCGGCCAGCGGATGGTTGGCGTCGAGCACGAGGTGCTCGGGGTAGATGTCGGTCACGGTGTAAAGCAGGTCGCGCGGCGCATCCGGGTTGCAACCCTCCGGGAAGGACACGCCTTCGAGCGTCATGCCTTCCTGCAGATCGGGTGGAAAGAGTTCGCGCTTTTCAAGAAAGACGAGTTGGTCGTTGAAGTCGCCAAAACCTTGTTCCGGTTCGATCTGCAGTTCGACCTTGGCGCCCACCTCGTGCCCTTGCAGCATGGCTTCGATGACGTCGAAAAGGTCATCACCGCCGACCAGAAACTCGACCGGTTCTTCCAGCACGTCCAGTACATCGCCCAGGGTGTCCTTGAGCGTCCAGGTCAGTGCGACCACACATTGTTGATTGATTTCCATGGGCAAATTGTCGCAGCTTGCAGAGCCGATATCATTGGCGCCATGTTGGAACCCCTGCCGAGCGGTCAATTTTCGGGGCGTGAAGCCTTTGCCCAGTGTGTGCGTGATGCGCTGGCCTGTGCTGCCGCCGAGGGCTGGCGCGAGCTCATTCTGAGCGACGCCAGTTTCGAGGACTGGCCCTTGCACGAGCGTGCGGTGATCGAATCCCTGCACGCCTGGGCCAAGGCCGGGCGCCATCTGACCCTGCTGGCGACCGGTTACGACGAGGTGATCCGCAAACACGCACGTTTTGTGGTGTGGCGCCGGACCTGGGGCCATCTGCTCGATTGCCGGCTTTGCAGCACGGTGGCACCGGCTGATTTCCCCAGCGCCATCTGGTCGCCGTCCTGGTTTTTGCAGCGGCTTGACCCTGTGCGCAGCAGCGGTGTTTGCGGCGACGACCGGGAGCGCCGTGTCGCGCTGCGCGAGTTGCTCAACGAGCGAATCCGCAATAGCAGCCCCGGTTTTCCGGCCTCCACCCTGGGCCTGTAGTTCCATACAGGGTTTCGCGGATTTCAGACTACAATCCGCGCCTATGGCCGTCAAACCCACCAGCGAATATTCCGAATCCTCCATCCGTGTGCTCAAGGGGCTGGAACCCGTCAAGCAGCGCCCGGGCATGTACACCCGCACTGACAGTCCGCTGCACGCGGTGCAGGAAATTCTCGATAACGCGGCCGACGAAGCACTGGCAGGGCACGGCAAGAAGATCAAGGTCCTGCTGCACAACGATGGCTCGATCACCGTTGAGGACGACGGCCGTGGTATCCCGTTTGGCCTGCACCCGGAAGAAAACGCCTCCGTGATCGAACTGGTGTTCACTCGGCTGCACGCCGGCGGCAAGTTTGACAAGGGCAAGGGCGGTGCCTACAGCTTCTCGGGCGGGCTGCATGGTGTTGGCGTCAGCGTGACGAATGCGCTGGCGACGCGCCTGGAAGCCACCAGCTACCGCGAAGGCCAGGTGGCGCGGCTGGTGTTTTCGGGTGGCGATGTGATCGAGGCGCTGCAACTGCGCAAGCAGGGCGAGGGCGACCGCAAATCCGGCACCACGGTGCGCGTCTGGCCCGATGGCAAGTACTTTGAGACGCTGGCGCTGCCGATGGCGCAACTCGCCCATCTGCTGCGCAGCAAGGCCGTGCTGATGCCGGGCGTGACGGTCACCTTCATCAACGAAAAGAGCAAGGAAACCCAGACCTGGCTCTACAAGGGCGGGCTCAACGATTACCTGATGCAGACCCTGAACGGCGAGCTGGTGATCCCGCTCTTTGCCGGTGAGGGTTTTGCCGACGCCCAGCACGACAGCTTTGCCGACGGCGAGGGCGCTTCCTGGTGCGTGGCCTTCACCGAGGACGGGCAAGCGGTGCGCGAGAGCTACGTCAACCTGATTCCGACCACTGCCGGCGGCACCCACGAGAGCGGCCTGCGCGACGGCCTGTTCGCCGCCGTCAAGGCCTTTATTGAATTCCATGCGCTCGCGCCCAAGGGCGTCAAGTTGCTGCCGGAAGACGTGTTTGCGCACGCCAGCTATGTGCTCTCGGCCAAGGTGCTCGATCCGCAATTCCAGGGCCAGATCAAGGAGCGGCTCAATTCACGCGACGCCGTGCGACTGGTCTCAAGCTACGTGCGCCCGGCGCTTGAGCTCTGGCTCAACGAGCACGTCGAGTACGGCAAGAAACTGGCAGAGCTCGCGATCAAGGCGGCGCAGTCGCGGCAAAAAGCCGGGCAGAAGGTCGAGAAGCGCAAGGGCTCGGGCGTTGCCGTGCTGCCGGGCAAACTGACCGATTGCGAGAGTCGCGACCTGGCCTATAACGAAGTTTTTCTGGTCGAGGGCGACTCGGCCGGCGGCAGCGCCAAGATGGGGCGCGACAAGGAAAGCCAGGCCGTGCTGCCGCTGCGCGGCAAGGTGCTCAACACCTGGGAGGTCGAGCGCGACCGCCTTTTTGCCAACACCGAAATCCATGACATCGCCGTGGCCATCGGCGTCGATCCGCACGGCCCGAACGACACGCCGGACTTGAGCGGTCTGCGCTATGGCAAGGTCTGCATCCTGTCGGACGCCGACGTGGACGGCTCGCACATCCAGGTGCTGTTGCTGACGCTGTTCTTCCGCCACTTCCCCAAGCTGATCGAGACCGGTCATGTGTTCGTGGCGCGGCCACCGCTGTTTCGCGTTGACGCCCCGGCGCGCGGCAAGAAGCCGGCGTCCAAGGCCTACGCGCTCGATGAGGGCGAGTTGACTGCCATCCTCGACAAGCTGCGCAAGGAAGGCGTGCGCGAGAACGCGTGGAGCATCAGCCGCTTCAAGGGTCTGGGCGAGATGAATGCCGAGCAGTTGTGGGACACCACACTCAACCCCGACACGCGGCGCCTGCTGCGCATCGAACTCGGTAGCATCGATTTTGCGAACACCGAGGCTTTGATCACCAAGCTCATGGGCAAAGGTGAGGCGGGTGCGCGTCGGGAGTTGATGGAACTGCATGGGGATTCGGTTGAGGTGGATGTTTGAAATCCTTGTTTGTTTTTGGTCTGTCGTTTTCTGGTCCGCTGGTTCTCGCGGTGCAGCGGGGATGGGCGGTCACCTCATGCTGGAGTACCAGAAATCGGCGTCCACCCATCCCCACTGCGCCGCAGTTTCGTGTGGGTCCGTCCGCTTCAAGAGTCTGCCTTCCTGCAATGACCGAACGCTACATTCTCTGGCTTGTCATCCCGGACTTGATCCGGGATCCAGTGTCACGCGCACCATGGATTGCGGGTCGGAGCCCGCAATGACAGGCCACGTTGTGATTACAACGACACCGCGGAGCGGACGGGTGCGGCGGCTGACGATTTCTGGTACTCCAGCATGAGGAAGCTGCCGTACCTGTCTGCTCCGCAGCGAGCACTGAAGCAAGCGCCGCTGCGCGCGCAATAGCGCAACGCAAAACCAACGATAAACACGAAGCGACACAAGGCCGAAAATATGCCCGACCAACCCATCCTCGACCTCTTCGAACCACCGCCCCCACCACCGCCGGAAACGGCCGCGCTGCCGGACGATCCGGACGCACCCAATCTGGCGACCTACGCGCAGCGCGCCTACCTTGAATACGCGCTGAGCGTCGTTAAGGGCCGGGCCTTGCCGGATGTGTGCGATGGCCAAAAGCCGGTGCAGCGGCGCATTTTGTACGCCATGTCGCGCATGGGCCTGGGCTTTGGCGGCACGAATGGCAACACTGGGGCCAAGCCGGTCAAGTGCGCGCGCGTGGTGGGTGATGTGCTGGGGCGTTTTCACCCGCACGGCGACCAGGCGGCCTACGACGCGCTGGTGCGCATGGCGCAGGATTTCAACCAGCGCTACCCGCTGATCGACGGCCAGGGCAACTTTGGCTCGCGCGATGGCGATGGTGCTGCGGCCATGCGCTACACCGAAGCGCGTCTCGCCAGGATCACCGGCTTGCTGCTCGATGAAATTGACGAGGGAACCGTTGAGTTCACGCCCAATTACGACGGCTCGACCGAGGAGCCACAGCAACTGCCGGCGCGCCTGCCCTTTGCCCTGCTCAATGGCGCCAGCGGTATTGCCGTCGGTTTGGCCACCGAGATTCCAAGCCACAACCTGCGTGAAATTGCCGATGCCTGCATTGCGCTGATCAAGACACCGCAGCTCAACCATGAGGACCTGTTGGCGCTGGTTCCGGGGCCGGATTACCCGGGCGGCGGGCAGATCACCAGCACCAGCGCCGAGATCGCCGAGGCCTACCGTACGGGGCGCGGCTCGCTCAAGGTGCGCGCGCGCTGGAAGATCGAGGAACTGGCACGCGGCCAGTGGCAACTGGTGGTGACGGAATTGCCGCCCGGTGTCAGCACGCAGCGCGTGCTTGAAGAGATCGAAGAGCTGACCAACCCCAAACTCAAGCTCGGCAAGAAGGCCTTGACGCTGGAGCAGAACCAGCTCAAGGCCAGTGTGCTGGCGGTGCTGGACGTGGTGCGCGATGAATCGAGCAAGGACGCTGCCGTCCGACTGGTGTGCGAGCCCAAGACCAGCCGCATCGAACAGCAGGAACTCATCACCACGCTGCTTGCGCACACCAGCCTGGAAACCACGTCGCCGGTGAACCTGACCATGATCGGGCTCGACGGCCGGCCCACGCTTAAATCCTTGCGCCAGATGCTCACCGAATGGATCGCCTTTCGCCAGAGCACGATCGAGCGGCGCTCACGCCATCGCTTGAGCAAGGTGCTGGACCGGGCCCATATTCTGGAAGGGCGCCAGATCGTCCTGCTCAACATCGACGAGGTCATCGCCATCATCCGCCAGTCGGACGAGCCGAAAGCGGCGTTGATTGCGCGCTTTGCGCTCTCGGACCGGCAGGCCGAAGACATTCTTGAAATCCGCCTGCGCCAGTTGGCGCGGCTGGAAGCGATCAAGATCGAGCAGGAACTCAGCGGTCTGCGCGGCGAGCAGAAGAAGCTCGATGAAATTCTGGGCAGCCCGGCTGCTTTGCGCCGCCTCATGATCAAGGAGATCGAGGCCGACACCAAGACCTTTGCCGACGCGCGCCGCACGCTGATCCAGGCCGAGAAGAAAGCTGTGCTGGAAGTCAAGGTGGTGGACGAACCGGTGACGGTGGTGGTCAGCGAAAAAGGCTGGGTTCGCGTGCAAAAGGGTTGGGCGCGCGACCGCGGTGCCGACGCTGCGGCACCGGTCTACAACTTCAAGGCCGGTGACGCACTCTACGGCACTTTCGAGTGCCGTTCGGTTGATACCCTGCTGGTATTCGGCAGCAAGGGTCGCGTCTACTCGGTGGCGGTGGCGCTGTTGCCGGGCGCACGTGGCGACGGCCAACCGATCACGACGCTGCTTGAACTTGAAGCCGGCACTGCGCTCTCGTATTACTTCGCCGGGCCGGCTGACGCCAGCCTGCTGCTCAGCGCCTCGGGCGGCTACGGCTTTATCGCCAGCGTGGCCAATATGACGTCGCGCCTGAAGGCCGGCAAAGCCTTCGTCACGTGCAACGATGCGGAAACCCTGTGCGCGCCCTCCATCGTCGCCGGCGGTTCCGGCGCGGCACCGGTACCTGCGGCGACGCACGTGGCCTGTGCTTCGACCGGTGGGCGCATTCTGACCTTCGAGATTGGCGAACTCAAGACCATGGCCAACGGCGGGCGCGGCCTGATGCTGCTTGACTTGCAGGACAAGGACAATCTGGCCGGCGCGGCCGCCTACACACGCAGCGTGCGCATTGAAGGCATCGGGCGCGGTGGCAAGGCGCGCGAGGAAACGCTGGAGATTCGCAGCCTCAACAACGCCAGGCTGGTGCGTGGGCGCAAAGGCAAGGCAGCAGACCTGGGCTTCAAGCCGAGCCGCATCACGCGCGTCGAGTAGGCCGCTCGCTGCTGGTTAGTGCCGGGACTACCGTATATACGGTAGTCAAATATATGGCGAACAGGATATTTCGCTTAATTCACGGCTGAAACATACTGGGCTGGATTGCTTCAAGCGCAAGCAAGCCTTGCCGGAACGCTGCTGTGTTGGCACATTGCCTGCCCACATTTCAGCGGATCGGCTTCATCCTTCCTGTATTCTGCTGTGGGGCTGCACCGTGAGTGACCTTCAAGATAATTTCAATGTTGTTCTGAATGCTTTCCCGTCGATTGCGAAAAAGATCAAACTGTTTTGGGGCTACCAGGATTTCACGGACCTGATGCAGGACCTGCTCTACAACACCCGGGACCACTCGCGTGCGGGTTTTCCGCTTGCAGTCGCGACAGCCCTGTTTGAACTGCAGACCTTGCATGATCGCACCTTCCCTCAGCTGTCGGAAAAGTCGTCTAACGAGCGAACACTGAGTTACCGGCCGCTTGCATTGGACGAGTCTCAAGGCCGGTCGATGGCACAGGCCCGGGTCACGAATTAAAAGGGTGGTGCGCTGACGAAGCGCAGGGCTTCATCGCTGACGGGGTGTCGCAGTTCCAGCATCTGCGCATGCAGCAGCATGCGCGTCGCTGCGCTGGCCGCCTGGCTGCCATAGAGCGTGTCGCCGACGATGGTGTGGCCCAGGGCCTGCAGGTGGACGCGCAACTGGTGCGAGCGACCCGTGAGAGGTTCAAGTTCAAGGCGTGTCGTTTGCTGACTGACATCGTGCGACAGCACGCGCCAGTGCGTGACGCTGGGCTTGCCGTTTTGCATGTCGATGATGCGCCGGGGGCGATTGGGCCAATCCAGGATGATCGGCAGGTCGATTACGCCCCAGTCTGAATTTGGCGCCGCAAGAATGCCTTCAACAACGGCGGTGTAACGTTTGCCAACCGTGCGAGCAGCAAAGGCGGCGCTGAGTTTTCGGTTGGCCTCGGCACCGCGCGCCATCAGCATCAAGCCCGAGGTGGCCTGGTCCAGGCGGTGGGTGATCAGCGCATCCGGGTATAGGCGCTGCGCGCGCGTACTCAGGCAGTCCTGCTTGTCCTCGCCACGCCCCGGCACCGACAGCAGACCGGCCGGCTTGTCCAGCACCAGCAGGTCGTCGTCAACGTAGAGCACCGTGAGGTCGGTGCTCAACAGCGCAACGGACAGCGTTGGAGCGAGATCTATGGTTAACCCGCCGCCGGGCCGCCCCAAGGCGGGTTGCGCCCCCACGGGGGGCAGCGCAGTACACGTAGTGACAAGCGTGGGGCCTAATTTTTGCCCGGCGCGTTTTTCAGTTTGCCGCGCACCGGAACCACGGTGGTGACGGTGGGGCGCACGGCGTCGGGCGATACCGGCTTCGGTGGGGCCGTGTCTTTTTTCGGCTTCTTCACCATCTTGTTGCTTTGCTGACCTTTTGCCATTTTCATACTCCTGTGGGTTGATCGCTCGTCCGCTGAGCGCGAGACGCAAGGGCTCAATTATCACGCCAGCGCGTAAATATTTTCGAACTGTTGGCAATAGCCGACACCACGCGCATTTGGCCGGTGCTACCTTCACGCCCTGACCTACAACTTCAAGCTGACTGCCATGCCCAAAACCCTGATTGAACCCTTTCGCATCAAGAGCATCGAGCCGATCCGAATGACCACGCGCGTAGAGCGTGAGCAACTGCTCGAAGCCGCCAAGCTCAACGTCTTCAAGCTGCGCGCCGAGGACGTGCTGATTGACTGGCTGACTGACTCCGGCACCGGCGCCATGTCGTCCAAGCACTGGGGCGCCATCATGGAAGGCGACGAAAGCTACGCCGGTGCGCGCAGTTTCTACCGCCTGGAAGCCGTGATCCAGGGCATCACCGGCATGCAGCACTTTGTGCCCACGCACCAGGGCCGCGCTGCCGAGAAGGTGCTCTTCACGGCCGTGTGCAAGAAGGGCGACCTAGTGCCCAACAACTCGCACTTCGATACCACGCGCGCCAACCTCGAGTACATCGGCGTCGAGGCGCAGGACCTGGTGATTCCCGAAGGCCTGCAGCCGGCGCTGATCTACCCGTTCAAGGGCAACATCGATCTCGCAAAGGTTGAGGCGCTGCTGCAGACGCAGGGCGAGCGCATTCCGTTTGGCATGCTGACCGTGACCAACAACACGGGCGGCGGACAACCGGTTTCCATGGCCAACATCCGCGCCTACGCCGCGCTGCTGAAGAAGTACCACAAACCCTTCATCATGGACGTCTGCCGCTTCGCCGAGAACGCCATGTTCATCAAGATGCGCGAGAACGGTTACGAGAACACGCCGATCAAGGCAATCGTGCAGGAAATGTTCTCCTACGCCGACGGCGCCACCATGAGCGCCAAGAAAGACGGCATGGTCAACATCGGCGGCTTTATCGTGCTGCGCAGCGAAGAGTGGATGGACGCGGTGCGCAACGTGCTGATCATGACCGAGGGCTTTCCCACGTATGGCGGCCTGGCCGGGCGCGACCTGGAGGCGCTTGCCGTCGGTCTGGAGGAGGGCATGCAGGAAGACTACCTGCGCTACCGCCTGCGCACCGCCGAGTACCTCGGTGAACGTCTTGAAGCATCAGGCGTTGGCTTCGTCAAGCCGACCGGCGGCCACGCCGTATACATCGATGCCCGCACCGTGCTGCCCAACATGCCGGTCGCGCATTACCCGGCCTGGGCGCTGTGCAATGCGCTCTACCTTGAAGGTGGTATTCGCGGCGTCGAGATCGGCTCGGTCATGTTCGGCAAGCGTTTGATTGATGGCACCGAGACCTACCACAGCATGGAACTGGTGCGTCTGGCGTTTCCGCGGCGCATGTACACGCAGTCGCACTTTGACTACGCGGCCGAGGTCATCGACGAGGTCAAGCAGAAGGCCGCCAGCATCCGTGGTGTGAAGATCACCAAGCAGCCGCAGTTCCTGCGCCACTTCACCTGCGAGTGCGCCTGGGTCTGAGACTGACAGGGGAGTGTGGTATCCCCTGCTGAGTTGCGCCTGTCCCAGGTCCCGCTTCTACAATGAAGTAGGACCAATCAAACACCATGGGACACAAGGCATCTTTCATCAATCGCATCCGGCAGTTCTGGCTGGCGTCGGAACTCGGCATCATGCAGCGCCGCCGCGAGCGGCGCATGCTCTTGCTCGCCAGCTTCGTGATGCTGCTGATGGGCTCGGGCTGGGGTATTTTCTTTGGCGCCAAACAGCAGTGGAGCCTTGTTGGGCTGGACCTGGTTCTGGTCGTTGGCGCCCTGATTGTGGTTTTCCTGACGCGGCGCGATCAGGTACGCAACGCGTCCATTGCGCTGTTTGGCATCCTGTTTTTTGTCGTCAGCGTGATTGCGCTGGTGTTCGATGTGCCCAACGCCCAGGTGCCGCGTTCAACGCATTTCTATCTTCTCCCTCTGGCTGCCGCAGCGCTGCTCGCGTTTCGTGCCGACAGTTTTTGGTTGCGCCACGGCGTCGCCTTGCTCTGTCTGCTGGCCTTTGGCTTGCTGGCCGGCACGCAGGAATCGCCGCTGCCGGGTTATGCGCTCTCTGACACGGTGCGCATGGGTGGCGTCTGGGTCCAGATTGCCGCCGCCCTGCTGACGCTCTACGCCTTGCTGCACATCATGCAGAACGAGGTGGCGAGCCGGACCGAACTGGAAGACGACTTGCGTCTGGCCCTTAAACAGAAGGAACTTCAACTGCACTACCAACCGCAGTTGAACGCCGACGGGCTGGTGATCGGGGCCGAGGCGTTGTTGCGCTGGGTTCATCCGCGGCGTGGCACGGTGATGCCCGGACAGTTCATCGAACTGGCCGAGCAAACCGGCCTGATTCTGCCGATCGGGCTCTGGGTGCTGCAGGTCGCTTGCGCCCAACTGAGCGTCTGGAAAGATCAGAGCAGGATGCGCCATTTGCGTCTGGCGGTGAACATCAGCCCGTCCCAGTTCAAGCAGATTGATTTCGTGCCCCAGGTGCTTACGCTGATCGATCGCTACAAGATTGACGCCAGCCGCCTGGAACTGGAATTGACCGAGACCATGCTGGTGCACGACATGGCCGATATCATCGAAAAGATGTCGGCCTTGCGCGCCAGTGGTGTGAGCTTGTCGCTGGACGACTTTGGAACCGGCTACTCGTCGCTCAATTACATCAAACGCCTGCCGCTGAACTGCCTCAAGATTGACCAGTCATTCGTGCGCGATGTGATCGGCAACCCGAGTGACGCTGCGATCGTGCGCATGGTGCTGGCGCTGGGGCAGAGCCTGAACCTGGAGGTGGTGGCCGAAGGGGTTGAAACCGAAGGACAGCGCCAGTTCCTGGTCGACAACGGCTGCGCGCAGTTTCAGGGCTACCTGTTCAGCCGTGCGCTGCCGATCAATGATTTCCAGGACTACGCCCGGCGCCACACGGCGCCCGCCTGAGGCGGTCTTACTTGACGGCGTTGAGCCGCTTGACGCCGGCGACAAAGCGCGCCAGGGTTTCGGACAGCACGCCACGCGGGATCGTGATGTCGATAAGCTGAAAGCGACCGCGTGTCGCCATTGCTTTTTCAAGCGCGGCTTTCAACTCGGCGCGCGTGTTGACGCGTACACCGTCGCCGCCCATGCCGGCGGCCATCTCGGCAAAACCCCAATGGCCCAGGTCGTTGAACGTGGATTCCGGCTGGAACGTGCGCAGCATCTCCCAACTGGCGTTGTTGAACAGCAGCACGATCGGGTCCCAGCCATAGCGCTTGCAGTTGCCCAGTTCCCAGCCCGTCATCTGGAAGGCGCCGTCGCCAACCAGAATCAGCGGGCGCTGGCCGGTGGCCGCCTGCAGGCCCAGGCCGGCCGGCACGCCGTAGCCCATGGTCGCGTAATAGCCCGGCGCCACCAGCGCCGTGTGTTCGATCTCCATCGCGGTGAACAGACAGTCGCCCATGTCGGAGGCGATCGGCAGCTTGCCGTGCGCGGCCATCAGGTCGTTGACGGCGGTGGCAATGTCGGTCGGCGTGATCGTCTGCGCATCAGCGACCAGCCCGTACGGAAAGACCTGGCGCTTGACCTCGAACGCTTTTTCAGCGACGCCCGTGCGCTCCAGCATGCGCTGCACCAGTGCCGCCAGCGGCAGATCCGCGTAGCTGTGGTAGCCGATGCTGACGCGGCCATCGAGCGCCTGTATCGTCTGGCGCATGTCGATCTTGGTCTCTGAGACCGCAAAATTGGTGTCGCAGATGATCTCGCCCAGCAGAAAGAGTCCGTCGGAACTCTCCACCAGTTGCGTCACTTCCGGGAAACCGGCCACGCCCATGTAGGTGCCCACCAGCGGCGCGTCTTCTTCGGCCAGCAGGCCGCGGCCCATGAAGCTGGTCACCACCGGCATGCCCAGTCGGCGCGAGAGTTGCGCCACCTTGGCCTCCAGCCCATAGCGCCGCACTTCGACGCCGGCCATCAGAACCGGGGACCTGGCACTGCCCAGGCGTTCCAGAATCTCGTCGACGCAGGCGTTGAGCGCGTCCTGATCGGGCAGCAGCGCCGTTTGCATCACCACCGGCTCGCAGGGCAGCGCGACCATGTCGCGCGGGATTTCGATGTAGACCGGTTCCGAGCGGCGCAGGCAACTCGCCAGCACGCGCGCGATGTCGGCCGGCGCGCGTTGGGCGTCGTCCAGGCGCACCTGGTCGCAGGTGATTTCCTTGAAGATCTGGAATTGCGAATCGAGCGTCTTGGCCTGGTGGTGCAGCAGCAGACCCGAGCGCGACTCGCCCTTGCCGGGACCACCCGACAGCACGACCAGCGGCGACTTCTCGGCAAAGGCCGCGGCCACCGAGTTGATCATGTTCAGCGCCCCGGCGCCGTAGGTGACGGCGGCCACACCGAGACCGCAGCTGATGCGCGCCGAGGCGTCGGCGGCAAAGCCGACACCGGGTTCATGCGACAGCGTGTAAAGCGGCAAAATACCCGATTCTTCGATGATGCGGAAGTAGGGCAGGGCGAAGTCGCCGGGAATGCCAAAGATCTGGCGTGCGCCATGCGCCTTGAGCGCGTGCAGAAGGGATTCGGTGAGGTTCATGCGGTAGGGGTCTCGTGCTGGGGTAACCGGGAAATTATCGGCCCAGACCCGCGCAGGAAAGCGGCGCATTGCAACCGCTGCGGCCGCTGGCAAGCAGCTTTCCTGCGGCGCCCCCGATTGCGGCGACAATCCAGTTCCGTTTTTCATACCAACCGGTTTTACTTTTTTTCATGACCAGTCCATCCAGCTACGAAATCAGGCCCGCCACCCTGCGCGATGCCAAGGCAATTGCCGCCATTTACGCCACGTCCAGCCAGGCCGCTTTCAAGGCCATCCTGCCTGGCGAACCATTCAATGCCGTGCCGGTCGACAAGCGTGAGGCTTATTGGCGCGATGCCATCGAGTACAGCGAGCCGCAGGTCCATGTGGCAGTGCAGGCCGGTGTGATGGTCGGTTTTGTCGGTTTCGACCGCTCGCGCGACGCCGGTACGCCACCGACCATGGGCGAGATCTGGGCCATTTACCTGGAGCCCGCGCACTGGGGCAAAGGCGCTGGCCTGGCCCTGTGGGATTCGGCGCGCGAAGGCTTGATCGAAGAAGGTTGCACCCAGGTCACGCTGTGGGTGCCGCTGGGCGACGAGCGCGCCCTGCGCTTTTTCGAACTGGCCGGCTTCAAGCGCCAGATGAACAGCATCAAGACCGTGCCCGTTGGCAGTGTCCGGATCGAGGAGATCCGACTCAAGCGCGCCTTGGTTTGACGCGCTGCCTTGTCGCCTGGTTCAGGTGCGGCGCACGATCACGCTGCCGATCGAATAGCCGGCGCCGAAGGAGCAGATGACGCCGACCTGACCGGTCTTGAAGTCGTCGTGATGGCGGTGGAAGGAAATGATGGAGCCGGCCGATGCGGTATTGGCAAATTCGTTCAGGATCACCGGCGCATCATCGGCCGTGGCATCGCGCCCGAGCAGCTTGCGCGCGATCAGCTGGTTCATCGCCAGGTTCGCCTGGTGCAGCCAGAAGCGGCGCACGCCTGAGGGCGCCAGATCATGTTCGGCCAGGTGGCTGGCCATGTGCTCGGCTGCCATTGGACAGACTTCCTTGAAGACCTTGCGCCCTTCCTGGTAGAACAACTGGTCGCGGTCGTCGGGGTTGCGATCCTCGCTGCGCGACATGAAGCCGGCGTTGTTGCGGATGTTGTTGGAGAAAGTGGTCTGCAGCTTGGTGCCCAGCACCTCAAAAGCGCCCGCCGGCGCGTTGTCCAGGCGCTCGACCAGGATCGCGGTGCAGACATCACCAAAGATGAAATGACAGTCGCGGTCTTTCCAGGCCAGGTGCGGCGAGGTGATTTCGGGGTCTACCACCAGTATGGCGCGCGCTGAGCCGCATTTGACGGCATTGACCGCCATCTCGATCGCAAAGGTGGCCGAGGAACAGGCCACGTTCATGTCGAAGCCAAAGCCCTTGACGCCGAGCGCGGTCTGGATCTCAACCGCCATGGCCGGATAGGCGCGCTGCATGTTGGCGGCGGCGCAGAGCACGCCGTCCACATCCTGCACCGTTTTGCCGGCACGTGCCAGGGCGTCGCGGGCGGCGGCGACGCCGATCTCGGCCATCATCGAAATTTCGCTGTCAGGCCGGGCCCGGAATTTGGGGCGCATGCGCTGTGGATCGAGCACGCCGGATTTCTCCATCACGTAGCGTTGCTTGATGCCGGACGCCTTTTCGATGAACTCGACGCTCGACTGTGGAACGGCGGCGCGCGTGCCGGCTTCGATCTCGGCGGCGTGCAAGGCGTTTTCCTGGTCGGCGAAACGGTTGAAAGACTCAACCAGTTCTGCGTTGGTGATGACTTCGGGTGGAATAAAGATTCCGGTGCTACTGATGGCGACACGATGCATGACTTGGGTCCTGTGTAATTTCCGGGCTGGGTTTGCCCCACATGGCAGCGATTATCGGCGCTTTGCTCAGCCCTTGATCCAGACCACCTGCTCGCCGTCGCGACTCCATTCCTCATACTGTTTGGCGAAGGTCTCCTCGATGCGGTTGCGCTTGACCTTGAGTGTGGGTGTGACGAAGCCGTTTTCCGGCGTCCAGGGCGTTGTGATCACAACCAGGCAGCCAATCTTTTCGTGGGGCTCGAGCTTGCTGTTGATGGTTTGCAGGTGCTGTTTGAGCGACTCGGTGGTGGCGCTTTTGTTCTCTTCGCTGGCAGCGCAGCGGTTCACCGCGTCCTGCGACAGCATGACCAGCCCCAGCGGTTGGGCCAGTGTGGCGCCGGTGACAACGCAGGCTTCGATGTCCGGGTGCATCACCAGCACGTCTTCGATCGGCGCCGGTGCCACGTATTTGCCCTTGCTGGTCTTGAAGATGTCCTTGACCCGTCCCGTGATGGTCAGGTAGCCGTCGGGTGCAATGCTGCCCTTGTCGCCGGTGCGCAGCCAGCAGTCGGCGGTCATGGCGGAGGCGGTTTGCTCGGGCTCCTTGTAATAGCCCTGCATCAGTGCGCCGCTGCGCATCTGGATTTCGCCGCTGCTGGGGTCGATGCGCTGCTGCACATCATCGTAGGGCAGGCCGACGGTGCCAACCCGGGGCGAGCCGGGCAGGGTGGCGTGCGAAATGGCGCAGTTCTCGGTCATGCCGTAGACCTCGATCAGATCCAGGCCGAGCCGGCGGTACCAGTGCAGCACATCGGCCGGCATCGGTGCCGCGCCGCCGGCTGCGATGCGGCACTGGTCCAGCCCCAGGCCCTTGAGGATCTTGTGGCGCACCAGACGCCCGATCAGCGGCAGGCTCAGCAACCGGTTGAGCTTCCGGGCCGGCATTTTGGCGTGCACGCCCTGCTGGAACTTGACCCACAGGCGCGGCACCGAGAAAAAGATGGTGGGCCGCGCCCGCTGCAAGTCCTGCACAAAGGTGTCGAGCGCTTCGGCGAAGAAGATATGGCCGCCATAGCGCAGGGCGCCTTGTTCGATCAGCATGCGCTCTGCCACGTGGGCCAGCGGCAGGTAGGAGATGTAGCGGTCTTCGGTGGTCATGGGCACGCGCCGCGTGGCGCTCGAGATGCCCCAGGCCATGTTGTGAAAAGTATGGACCACGCCCTTGGGCTTGCCGGTGGTGCCGGAGGTGTAGATGATGGTGCAGACGGTTTCGCCGGTGGGTGTGGGCGAGGTCTTCAGCGGCGCGCTGGCGGCGGTCAGATCGTTCCACTGCAACGCCGCGATGCCGGGGGCCAGCGGCAGGGCGATGACCGGCAGATCCGCTGCGAGACCGGTCTTCAAGTTGATGGTGTCGTCCATCTTGCCGACAAAACAGGCGCGCGCTTCACTGTGCTGCAGGATGTAGGCCAGCGCTTCACCATTGAATGTGGGATAGATGGGAACCGAGACGTAGCCGGCCATCTGGATCGCCAGATCGGCCAGTATCCAGTGCGCGCTGTTTTTGCCGAGTATGGCAACGCGGCTGCCCGCGCTCCAGCCCTGTGCCTGCATCCAGGCCGCCATGCGCCGCACCTGGTCGCCCGCTTCGTGCCAGCTGATCTCCTGCGTGGCGCCGCCACCGGTGGGCTGGGTCAGGAAGGTGTGCTTGGCGCGTTCACGCTCCCAGCGGTAGAAGCATGGCAGCGTCAGATCGCCGGCGCTGACGGTAACGGGCTGGGTCATGGTGCGCTCCCTTGAATGAAAGCTCATTCTTGGCGCAATGCCGTGCCCACGGCAATAGGAGTGACCCTAGGTGCCGTTAACGATCGAACTCAGGCCTCGCCGCCGAAGCGCTTGGTCAGGTTGTCGATGTACTGCTCGATCATCTTCTCGAATTCGTTCTCGACCACCGGTGCCACCACCATTTTCATGAGGCCGGGCAGGGGAATGGTGAGCTCGCCCTGGATCTGCAGGACGATATGGGTTGCCTTCTTCTTGCTGCTGATCTTCCAGTCGCCCGATACCAGCGCATTGCCTTCGCCCTTCACCGGGGTCCAGACCACCGTGCCCTTGGCGCGATTCGAGACGTATTTGGAGGCGTAAATGGTTTGCAGGTTGATCTGCGCGAGGCCGATCTTGGCCATCTCCCAGCGGTAGGCGCCGCCGCCCAGGTCGACCAGTTTGTCGACTTTGGGGAAGTGACTGGCCGAGGTCGGCACGTCGGCCAGCACGTCAAAGACTTCGTCGGTGCTGGCCTTGACGTCAAACTCGTAGCCAAGATCGATATTAACGGTAATGGTCATGGAATCCTCACTGGTTATTGGTAGGGGCGGCGACAGTCGCAGCAAAGTATAGGGGGCAATCCAGCGCCAAGGCAAATTCCCGGCGCATCGCCGCGCGCTGATTCAGCGCCGGTGGGCAGGCTAAACTTGAGCGCTGTTGCATCAAGGAGATTGACCATGGCATCCGGAAAAATACTCGTCGCGCAGGGTGGTGGCCCAACCGCCGTCATCAACCAGTCGCTCGTTGGCGTCGCCATGGAGGCGCGCCGCTTCGGTTCCATCGAGCGCATCTACGGCGCGCGCCACGGTGTGCGCGGCATCATCAACGAGGACTTTGTCGATCTGACGCAGGAGACCCACCACAACCTGGAACTGGTCGCCAGCACACCGTCGTCGGCGCTGGGCTCGACCCGTGACAAGCCGGACCTGGCCTATTGCCAGGAGATCTTCAAGGTGTTGCGGGCGCACGAGATCGAGCACTTCTTCTACATCGGCGGCAACGATTCGTCCGACACCGTGCGCATCGTGGCCGAGGAGGCGCGCAAGGCCAGCTATGCGCTGCGCTGCCTGCACATCCCGAAAACCATCGACAACGATCTGGTCGGCAACGACCACACGCCCGGTTTTCCGTCGGCGGCGCGCTTTGTCGCGCAGGCCTTTGCGGGCGCCAACCTCGACAACGCGGCCCTGCCCGGCGTCTATGTCGGCGTCGTGATGGGGCGCCACGCCGGCTTCCTGACGGCGGCATCTGCCTTGGGCAAGAAGTTTCCCGATGACGGCCCGCACCTGATCTACCTGCCCGAGCGCACCTTTGTGCTGGACAAATTCCTGGCCGATGTGAAAGCGGTCTACGAGCGCTACGGCCGCTGTGTGATCGCGGTCTCGGAAGGTATCCACGACGTCAATGGCGCGCCGATCCTGGCCCTGCTGGCGAAGGATCTGGAACACGACGCGCATGGCAATGTGCAACTTTCGGGCAACGGCGCGCTGGCCGATCTGTTGTGCGAGGAAATCAAGTCCAAGCTCAAGATCAAGCGCGTGCGCGGCGACACCTTTGGCTACCTGCAGCGCTCCTTCATCGGCTGCGTCTCGGACGTGGACCAGCGCGAGGCGCGCGAGGTCGGCGAGAAGGCGGTGCAGTTCGCCATGTGGGGCAACCAGAGCGGCTCGGTTGCGATCAAGCGCACCGGCTTTTATT
Organism: uncultured beta proteobacterium; assembly: GCA_903876735.1. GTDB lineage: Bacteria > Pseudomonadota > Gammaproteobacteria > Burkholderiales > Burkholderiaceae_C > Rhodoferax. The sequence goes on from CAIRAW010000041.1 coordinate 23,212, forward strand.
CGGTCGACTACGAGCTGCTGCCGCTCGAAGCGGTGGCCGGCAAGACGCGCGTCATGGAAGACGAATTTATCACCGCCAGTGGCACCGACGTGACCGACGCCTTCAGGCTGTACCTGCGCCCGCTGCTCGGTTCGGGCCTGCCCGATGCCTTCCGCCTGCGCCATCACCCGGTGGCCAAGGTGCTCAATCGCGGCGTCTGAATTGAACCGTCATTGCGAGGGGCGAAGCGACGCGGCAATCCATGCAGCCCGGCTTCATGGATCGCCACGCTGCGCTCGCGATGACGAGACGGCAAGAGGCATCGCGATGGCCACGGGCGAACGATCCACATATGACAAAAGGTAGCACAGTATGACAATCGACTTCAAGGGCCGCGTGGCCATCGTGACGGGTGCTGGTGGTGGTCTTGGTCGCGCCCATGCACTGGGTCTGGCGGCGCGCGGCGCCCGGGTGCTGGTCAATGATCTGGGCGGTGCGCGCGACGGCAGCGGCGGCTCGGCCACGGCAGCCGAGGCGGTGGTGTCCGAGATTCGCGCGGCGGGCGGCGAGGCCCTGGCCAACAGCGCCTCGGTGACCGATTTTGCGGCGGTGCAGGCCATGGTGCAGCAGGCGGTTGATGCCTGGGGCCGGGTCGACATTCTGGTCAACAACGCCGGCATTCTGCGTGACAAGAGCTTTGCCAAGATGGAAGTGGCGGACTTCGCCCAGGTGGTCGATGTGCACCTGATGGGCGCCGTGCACTGCTGCAAGGCGGTCTGGGCCCTGATGAACGCGCAGAAATATGGCCGCATCCTGATGACGACTTCGTCCAGCGGTCTGTATGGCAATTTCGGCCAGTCCAATTACAGCGCGGCCAAGATGGCGCTGGTGGGTCTGATGCAGACGCTGGCGATCGAAGGCGCCAAGAACGACATCCGGGTCAACTGCCTGGCACCGACCGCCGCCACGCGCATGACTGAGGGCCTGATGCCGCAGGCCGTGCTTGATGCTTTGCAACCCGAAGCCGTCGTGCCCGCCATGCTGGTGCTGGTGGCGCAGGACGCTCCGAACCGCACCATCCTGTGCGCGGGCGCCGGCACGTTTGAGGCGGCGCACATCACCATGACGCGCGGCGCCTGGATCGGCGGCGACGCGCAGGCGCCGGAGCGCCTGCATGAGCGTCTTGCGCAAGTCCTTGATCGCACCGGTGACAGCGTGCCGAAAGACGCATCAGCGCAGGGCACGAACGAGGTCGGTCTGGCGCTTAAAAACGCGGTGCGCGGGGCCTGAGTGCGGGGACACTGCCCCGACTGATTGAAGAGGGACGACGGTGCCAATCCGTATTTTTGTCATCAGCAACTACCGTCTGCTGCTGCGGGCCCTGGTCGACATGGTTGACTCCCGAGAGCCGGAGTTTTTGTTGGCAGGCTGTTCGGATTGCCTGGCGCAGGCGCTGGAGCCGGCAAGCACCAGCGCCGCCGATGTGGTGCTGCTCGATCTTGACTGTGGCAGCGACGAGGTGCTGGCGCTGATCCCTGCCTTGCACGCGGCCTGCGATGCCAGGATCTTGCTGCTGACGCGGCTCGACGACTCGGCGCTGCAGGACAAGGCTGTGCTGTTGGGCGCCCGCGGCGTCATTGAGCGTGAGGCCTCGCCAGAGATGCTGTTCAATGCATTGCAAAAGGTGATGGCCGGGCAGTTCTGGCTCAATCGTGAAGCAACCGGACGCGTTTTTGTCCAGTTGTCCTTGATCGGAAAGAAAAAGCCCGATGATCCGGTCGCGTCCAGCTTGGCCCGACTGACCGAGCGCGAGCAGCAGATCGTCGCCTGCATTGCAGCCGGCAAGGGCGAATCCAGCAAGACCATTGCCGCACACCTGCATATCAGTCAAAGCACGCTGCGCAATCACCTGACATCAATTTACGAAAAGCTCGGTGTGTCCAATCGCCACGGCCTGCTGGCCTATGCGTTTCAACATGACCTGAAGGCGCGTTTGGGGTCCTGGCTTGACCGAGCCTGAGCACCGGCAAGGTGGCAGGACTCAAGGCCCGGCAACCGGGCTGCGCAGAAGGCCGCCGAGCAGCAACTCGGTGTACTGCGTTGCAATTTGCTCCGGGTTGTAGTCGCCGCCGCTTTCATACCAACGCCCGATCCAGCCCAGGGCGCCGGCAATGGCGAAGGCCGCCATCTTGGGATCACAGGGCCGCAATGACCCTTCAGCAATCCCCTCGGTGACGATCCGGCGAAATGCCAGGTCGATCCCCGACTTGAGCCGGCGCAACTCGGCGCGGCTGTCGGCCGGCATCTCGTCATCGCTGATGCGGATCACGCACATGCCGAAATCGAGCGTCACGATGCGCGTGTAAATGCGGATGCAGGCGATCAGTTGGTCTATCGCCTTGCCACCGGCGCTGCGCGTTTCCTCGATGCCCTCGGTCATCATCTGCAGGCCGTTGCGCACGCATTCGATCAGGATTTCGTCCTTGTTCTTGACGTAGTAGTAGAGCGTTGGCTTGCTCACGTTCAGGCGCGCCGCGATGTCGTCGAGCGAGGTGGCGTGAAAGCCGCGTTCGTTGAAAAGCTGCGCTGCCGTCGCCAGCACCGCTTCACGTTTGAGCTTGCGTTGCAACTCGCGTTCTGTCGCGGGCGCCCATGGTGAATCAGGCTGTTTCTTGGGCATGTTGCAAGGGCCTAGGGAAAGTCCTGATGCGGATTGGGTTCATGAATTGGATACTCTACTCAAGAGTAATAAGTTTACGCAGTAGTAAGAATCTTTCACTAAGCACAAACCCGAATAAGCCAATTGATGGAGACAGCCGCCCCAGGCGCCAACACCAGCGCCCCCCCCTTGTTGCAGATCGACGGCGTCACGCTGCGCTTTGGCGGCGTGCGCGCGCTCAACGATGTCAGCTTCAGCGTGGCGCCGGGTTCCATCACCGCCGTCATCGGCCCCAACGGTGCTGGCAAGACCTCGCTCTTCAACACGGTCTCGGGTTTTTACCGCCCCAGCGCCGGCCATATTCGCTTCAAGGGCCAGGACATCACGCGCGTGCCGGCACCGCAGCGCGCCAAGATGGGTCTGGGGCGCAGCTTCCAGAATATCGCCTTGTTTCGCGGCATGACGGTGCTCGACAACATCAAGCTCGGGCGCCACTCGCACCTCAAGACCAATGTGCTCGATGCCCTGTTCTACCTCGGTCGCGCACAGCGCGAAGAGGCCGAACTGCGCGCCGATATCGAGGAGCGCATCATCGACTTCCTGGAAATCGACCACATCCGCCATGCGCCGGTATCGGCCCTGTCTTACGGTTTGCAAAAGCGCGTCGAGATGGCGCGCGCGCTGGCCATGCAGCCCGAGATCCTGATGCTCGATGAGCCGGTGGCGGGCATGAACCGCGAAGAGACCGAGGACATGGCGCGCTTCATCCTCGACGTACGCGAAGAGTGGGGTGTTACGGTGCTGATGGTCGAGCACGACATGGGCATGGTGATGGATTTGTCCGACTATGTGGTGGTGCTCAACTTCGGCCAGGTTATTGCGCAGGGCGCGCCGGCCGATGTGCAGGCCGACCCGGAAGTGATCCGCGCCTACCTCGGCTCGGGCGACGTCAGCGACCTGCGGCGCAAGCTGCACGACGGTATCGTCAGCAAGGCAGTCGCCTGATGGATTGGGCCTACCTGTTCGAGATCTGCCTGACTGGTCTGGCCAGCGGCGGCCTGTACGCGCTGGCCGCGCTGGCCTTTGTCATGGTCTACAAGGGCACGCGCGTGGTCAACCTGGCCATTGGCGAAATGCTGATGATCGGCGCCTATTTGTTCTTCGCCTTTGCCGTCACCTTCGAGCTGCGTTTGTGGCTGGCGATGCCGGCAGCGGTGCTCAGCGCCGGCCTGCTGGGCGCGGGCATCGAACGCACCATGATTCGCCCGCTGCTGGGTGAGCCGCCGATCTCGGTCTTCATGGTCACCATCGGGCTGTCATCGGTGCTGGTCGGTCTGGTGGAGCTGATCTGGACCGCTGACCAGCGTCGGCTGCCTGACTTTTTGCCGACAACGCCGGTGATGGTCGGCGATGCATTCCTTGCGCCCAAGGTGTTTTACGGCGCGCTGATTGCCATCGTGCTGATTGCGGTGGTGCTGCTGGTGTTCCGGTTCTGGCGCGGTGGCGTCGCGCTGCGCGCCACGGCATCCGATCAGGCTGCTGCCTATTCGATGGGCATCAACGTGCCGCGCGTTTTTTCGCTGGCCTGGGTGGTGTCGGCCATGCTCGCCGCGCTCTCGGGCATCATCGTCGGCTCGATCGGCGGCATCTCGTCGTCAATGGGCGTCTTTGGCCTGTCGGTGCTGGTGGTCGTCATTGTGGGCGGGCTCGACAGTGTGCTCGGTGCATTGGTCGGCGGCTTGCTGATCGGCCTGATCGAAGCGCTGGCCAGTTCCTATCTGGGTGGCGAGTACAAGTTGCTGGCGACCTTCATCGTGCTCGTCATCGTGCTGATGATCCGGCCCTACGGCCTGTTTGGCACCCACGAAATCGAGAGACTCTGATGAGAATCGGCACCCTCAAGGAAAGCTACATCGCCGACGCGGCGCTGTTTGATTCGCGCACGCAGAAGGTCTGGCTCGCGGTCGCTGCCGCGCTGCTGGTGCTGTTTCCCTTTATGGTTGGCGATTACTGGTTGTACCTGGCCTGTCTGGTCAGCATCAACGTTGCCAGCGCCACGGGTCTCAACATTCTGACCGGCTACACCGGCCTGGTCAGTCTGGGCCAGGCTGCGTTCATGGGTCTGGGCGCCTATACCGTGGCGATTCTGCAGACGCGGCTTGGCTCGCCCTTCCTGCTCAACATCCTGGCTGGCGGCCTGGTCGCGATGGTCGGTGGCGTTATCGTCGGCATCCCCTCGCTGCGCGTGAAGGGCCTGTATCTGGCCATCGTCACGATCGCCGCGTCCTTCATCACGCATTTCATTTTTGCCAATGCCTCCTTCACTGGCGGTACCGGTGGCCTGACGGTGGCGCCGGCCAGCCTGTTCGGCGTGGTGCTCGACACCTCGTTTCGGCTCTACTGGGTCATTCTCCCGGTCACGCTGCTGATGCTGCTGGGCGCGTCGAACCTGTTTCGCACGCGCGTCGGGCGCGCCTTCATCGCCATCCGCGACCGCGACATTTCAGCCGAGGTGCTGGGCATTCCGTTGCTGAACTACAAACTGCTGTCCTTCGGGCTCTCGTCTTTCTATGCCGGCGTGGCCGGTGGCCTGTGGGCTTATTTTTTCCGCGTCGTGACGCCCGAGAGTTTTCCGCTCTCAATGTCGATCTTCTTTCTGGCCGCCATCATCGTCGGCGGCATGGGAACGATTCTGGGTGCCATTCTGGGCGCGGTCTTCATGACCATGGTGCCCGAATTGCTCAAGCTCGGCGTCGGCCTTTTGCCGCGCGGCGCCGAACTCACGGTTTTTCTCTCGCCCGTGCGCACCATGCTGTTCGGGCTGCTGATCATCGGTTTTCTGGTTTTCGAGCCACACGGGCTCGCAGAAGTGTGGCGGCGCATTCGCCGTTTTTTCCATCTGTGGCCGTTCCGCAATTGAGTGCGTGCAAGCACCGCCGGATCACAGAGCAAGCAAGAAGGAGACAAGCATGAAGACATCCCCCATTTCCCAACGTCGCCGCGCACTGCTGCTGGCCGCCGGTGCCTCGCTGGTCGCACCTTTGGCACAGGCGCAGGCCGGCGAAGACATCGTCATTGGCGGCTCCATCCCGATGACCGGAGTCTTCGCGTTTGCCGGTGTCGGTGTCAATGCCGGCATTGCCGATTACGTCAAGATCGTCAACGACGGCGGTGGCATCAAGGGCCGCAAGCTGCGCTATGTGCCCGAAGACACGGGCTACAAGGTCGATGTGTCGGTGGCCGCCTTCAAGAAGATCACGAGCCAGAACAAGGTCAACCTTTACTACGGTGACTCGACTGCTTTCTCCAAGACCATCAACCCCGAACTCGAACGCAGCGGCAACATCCTGATGGCCGGCGCCTCGTTTGCCACCGAGTTGAACGACCCGGTCAAATACCCGGACCAGTTCCTGGTCGGTCCCGACTACACCGAAATGTTCGGCATTCTGCTGCGCCACATTGCCAAGGAAAAGCCGGGCGCCAAGGTGGCGTTCGTCTATTCCGATTCCGAATTCGGCCGCGACCCGATCGACAGCAGCGAAGCCCTGGCCAGGAAACTGGGCCTGAGCGTGCCGATCAAGATCATGACGCCCGCTGGCAGCGTTGACGTCTCGACCGAAGTGATCAAGCTGCGCCGCGCAGCGCCCGACTACACCATCTTCCACGGCTACATCCTGGCGCCTATTCCGGAGTTCATCACGCAGGGCAAGCAGCAAGGCATGACGACCAAATGGATGGGCACCTTCTGGACCATGGACAGCTCCACCGTCATGAAAATGGGCGAGGCCGGTGACGGCTTCATGGGTGTCATGCCCTACCGCTACTACTACGACACATCGGCCAAGGCGCCGATGCTCGACAAGATCCGCCAACTGCATCCGGACTACCAGAGCACGGCCTACATCCAGGGCTTTCTGGCCGCCATGTTGTTCACCGAGGCCGCCAAGCGCACGCTCAACGCGAACAAGGAACTCACCGGCAAGAACCTCAAGGCCGCGCTCAACAGCATCAAGGACTTCGACACCGGTGGCCTGATCGGCGTGCCAATCACTATCAAGGGCAACTCGATTCCGGTCGGGCGCGTCTACCGCGCCGACATGAAGACGCAGAAGATGGTGGCAGCGTCCGACTGGATCGCGCTCTAGTCGCACATCTACAAGAAAGCCCCAGCGATGAGCATGGCCGCAGCGCAGAACATCCTCGAAGTCAACAACATCGAGGTGATCTACAACAAGGTGGTGCAGGCCCTGCGTGGCCTGTCGCTGGCTGTGCCGCGCGGGGAAATTGTTGCCTTGCTGGGCAGCAACGGCGCCGGAAAATCGACCACTCTCAAGGCCATCTCAGGGCTGCTGATGCTCGAAGACGGCGAGTTGGAGAGCGGCAGCATCCGCTTCAACGGAGCGTCCACCGCGACGCTGGAGCCGCAGCAACTGGTGCGCCAGGGCCTCAGTCATGTGATGGAAGGCCGGCGCATTTTTGAGGACCTGACGATCGAGGAAAACCTGATCGCCGCCAGCTACGCGCTGACGGGTCGCGCTGGTGTCAAACCCGACTTCGACCTGGTCTATTCCTATTTCCCGCGCCTGCATGAGCGCTGCAAGAGTCTGGCCGGTTACCTGTCGGGCGGTGAGCAGCAGATGCTGGCGATTGGCCGCGCGCTGATTGCGCAACCGCAGTTGATCCTGCTTGACGAACCCTCGCTCGGTCTCTCGCCCAAACTGGTGGAAGAGATCTTCGCCATCATCGTGCGCATCAATGCCGAGCGCGGTGTCTCCATGCTGCTGGTCGAGCAGAACGCGACGCTGGCGCTGGCCGTGGCGCACCGCGGCTACATCATGGAGAACGGCAAGATCGTGATCGACGGCACGGCCGAGCGCCTGGCCAGCGACCCCGATGTGCGCGAGTTCTACCTCGGCGTTGGCGGCGGCGGCGAGACGCGCAGCTTCCGTCAGGTCAAGCACTACAAGCGCCGCAAGAGATGGCTGTCATGACGAATCCTGTTGCCCTGCCTGAACTGACCCTGCCGCAGATGCTGCGTGAGCATGCGCGGTTGACGCCGGCGCGCATCGCGGTCCGGCAGAAGGACTTCGGCATCTGGAAGCCGGTGCGCTGGGACGGCTACTACCAGCGCGCCTGCCATTTCGGCTTGGGCCTGCGCGCCCTGGGCCTGCCGGCGGGTGGTCATGTCGGTGTGATTTCAGAGAACCGAATCGAGTGGGTTCTGGCGCAAATGGGCAGCGGCTTGGTCGGCGCGGTGGCGGTCGGCGTCTATTCCACCAGCCCGAGCAGCGAAGTGGCGTATGTGGTGAGCCATGCCGACATCGAGATCATGGTCTGCGAAGACCAGGAACAGACCGATAAACTGCTCGCAGCGATCGATCAGCTGCCGCGCCTGCGCAAGATCGTCGTCATGGAGACCAAGGGGTTGCGCAGTTTCGCACCTGAGGCGCGGCGGCTGATTGCCAGCTTTGCCGAAGTGGAAGCGCTCGGCGCGGCCAGTGGCAACATGGCGTTGATCGACGAGGCGCTGGCGCGCCAGACGCTCGATGACATCGCGCTCATGATCTACACCTCGGGCTCGACCGGCAAGCCCAAGGGTGCGATGATTTCCTACCGCAACATCCGTGGCATCGTGCCCGGCATCGTGGAGCGGCTCGGCCTGTCGGCCGGAACCAGCCATTTGTCGTATCTGCCACTGTGCCATGTGGCCGAGCAGATGGTGACAACCTTCGTGCCAATTTACCTTGGCTCACAGGTCAATTTTGGCGAATCGATCCGAACCGTGCAGGAAGACCTGCGCGAGGTCGCGCCCAGTATGTTCCTGGGCGTGCCGCGCATCTGGGAAAAAATGCACGCCGCCATCAGCATCAAGCTGCAGGAAACCGGCGGCCTGCGCCAGAAGATGTTCCAGTGGGCCTATCAGGCCTGCCAGCCGCTCGCAGAGAAGCCGCGCGCCGCCTGGAGCATGGCGCAGCGTCTGACCTACTCGCTAAGCTACTGGTTTGTATTTCGCGCGCTGCAAAACTTCATTGGCTTGCGCAAGGTGCATGTGGCGCTGACCGGCGCCGCGCCGATTCCGCCTGATGTGGTGCGCTTCTTCCGGGTACTGGGCGTGCCGCTGGTCGAGGTCTACGGGCTGACCGAATCCACCGGCATGGTCACCGGGCACCGCATTGACGACGTGCAGGTTGGCACGGTGGGCGTGCCGACGCTCGGTGTCGAGTACCGGCTGGCCCCGAATGGCGAGTTGCAGTTGCGCGGTGATATGGTGTTTGTCGGCTACTACAAGAACCCCGAGGCCACGGCCAACAGCATCCGCGACGGCTGGCTGCACACCGGCGACGTGGTGCGTGAGGAGGGCGGGCAGTTGCGCATTGTGGACCGGCTCAAGGACATCATGATCACGGCCGGCGGCAAGAACCTGACGCCGTCCGAGATCGAGAACACGATGAAGGGAAGCCCTTACATCAAGGAGTGCATCATCGTCGCCGACGGCCGCAAGTTTGTGGCGGCGCTGATCCAGATCGACTACGAGGTGGTCAGCAACTGGGCCGAGGCGCGGCGCATTCCGTTCACGCATTTCCGCTCGCTGGTCGAGCAGCCGCAGGTGCGCGAACTGATTGACGCCGATATTGCCAAGGGCAATGCGCGACTGGCGCAGGTCTCACAGATCCGCAAGTTCCATTTGCTGACCAAGGAACTCGACCACGACGACGGCGAGGTCACGGCGACCATGAAAGTGCGCCGCTCCAGCATCTACAAGGCTTACGCGCCGGAGATCGAGGCGCTGTACCGCCATTGAGATAGCCCCTCTTGTCATTGCGAGGAGCCCCCAGGTTCCGTCATTGCGAGGAGCGCAGCGACGCGGCAATCCAGGATGTCCATTGCATGGATTGCCACGCTTCGCTCGCAATGACGGGTCATTGCAGTGGCGGCCTGGCTACACTCACATAATGCGCTGCCCCATACAGGAAGAACCACATGAGCTCCACTGCCCCGCTTGAAACCCCGGAACTGCCACTTCAGATCGAGCGCGAGGGCGCCGTTGTCACGCTGCGTTTTAACCGGCCCAAGGCCCTCAATGCCATCGACATTCCGATGGCCCAGGCTTTTTTGCGCGCGGTGCGCGCGCTTGCCGCCGACAACTCGGTGCGCGCCATTGTGTTGTGCGGTGCCGGGCGCGGCTTCATGGCTGGCGGTGATCTGGCCACGCTGCGCGCGGACCCGAACCAGGGCGCCAGCGAACTGATAGGCCCGCTGCATGAAGCCATCACGCTGCTCTCGCGCATGGACGCGCCGCTGATTGCGCAGGTGCACGGCGTGGCGGCGGGCGCCGGTTTGAGCCTGATGCTGCAGGCCGATTTTGTGATCGCGGCCGAGGGCACTCGCTTCAGTCTGGCCTACGCCAATATCGGTGCCAGTTGCGATGTGGGCGCCTCCTGGGCGCTGCCGCGCCTGGTCGGGCTGCGCCGGGCGCTTGAAATCGCGATGCTGGGTGAGACCCTGAGCGCGGCCGACGCCGAGCGCCTGGGTCTGGTGAACCGGGTGGCGCCCGCTGCTGAACTGGAGTCTGAGGTCAAGGCCTTTGCGCAGCGACTGGCCAGTGGCCCGACGGTTGCTTTCGGCCAGTTGCGCCGCCTGATGCGCGAATCATTCAGCCGTGATCTGCCGGCGCAACTCGATGCCGAGGCGGCTGGCTTTTTGAAATGCGCCGCGACCGACGATTTCAAGACCGGGATCGACGCCTTCTACGCCAAACAGCCGGCCCACTTCACGGGGCGCTGATCGGCAGGCCGATCAGTCGCTCGAGTTCGGCGCGCGTCAGACCGTCCACCAGGTCGATCAGTTGCAGGCCCTGCGCGCTGCAAGCCAGTGTGGCGAGGTCGGAGTAGACGCGCTTGACGCAGCCGATGGCGGTCAGCGGGTAGCTGCAGCTCTGCACCAGTTTGCTCTGCCCCTGCTTGGTCAGCAGGTCCATCATGACCCAGGTCTGCTTGGCCCCCACCGCCAGGTCCATGGCGCCGCCGACGGCCGGAATCGCATCCTTTTCGCCGGTGTGCCAGTTGGCCAGGTCGCCCGTTGCCGAGACCTGGAACGCGCCCAGCACGCAGATGTCGAGATGGCCGCCGCGCATCATGGCAAAGCTGTCGGCGTGGTGGAAGAAGGAGCCGCCCTTGCGCAGCGTGACCGGTTGCTTGCCGGCGTTGATCAGGTCGTAATCCTCCTGGCCTGGCGCGGCTGCTGCGCCCATGCCCAGAATGCCGTTTTCGCTGTGCAGAATCACTTCGCGGTTGGCCGGGATGTGATTGGCCACCAGGGTCGGCATGCCGATGCCGAGGTTGACGATGGCCCCTTCAAAAATGTCCTGCGCCACGCGCGCTGCCAGCGCGTCCTTGCTGCGTCGTTGGTAGCTCATCTCAGGCCGCCTTCTTGAAGCCGCCGGCCTGCGTGGCCTGGCGTTCTATTCTGACGATCTGGTGGACAAAGATGCCCGGTGTGACGATGTGCTCGGGGTTGAGATCGCCAAGTTCGGCAATCTCGTACACGGAGGCCACCGTCCTCTTGCAGGCCGTTGCCATGACCGGGCCAAAGTTGCGCGCCGCCTTGCGATACAGCAGGTTGCCCCAGCGGTCGCCGCGCTCGGCCTTGATCAGCGCCAGATCGCCGTAGATCGGGTACTCCAGAACGTAGTCCTTGCCGTTGATATGGCGGCATTCCTTGCCCTTGGCAAGATCGGTGCCAAAGCCCGCCGGCGTGAAGAACGCGCCAATGCCGGCACCCGCCGCGCGGATGCGCTCGGCCAGATTGCCCTGCGACACCAACTCCAGCTCCAGCTTGCCGCTGCGGTAGAGCGCGTCGAACACATGGCTGTCGGCCTGACGCGGAAAAGAGCAGATGATTTTGCGCACGCGACCGGTTTTGAGCAGGGCCGCCAGCCCGATGTCGCCGTTGCCGGCGTTGTTGTTGACCACCGTGAGGTCTTTCGCGCCTTGCTCGATAAGGCCGTCAATCAGTTCGTTGGGGATGCCCGAGGTGCCAAAGCCGCCGATCATGACGGTGGCGCCATCGGCAACGCCGGCCACTGCCGCGTCGATGGTGTCTGCTATCTTGTTGATCATTCTCTGGTTCTCGTTGCTATCCGGGTGGCCGTGCCCGTCAGTCGCATTTTCAGGGCGGCGACGGCGCTGTCCACCGTGTTCAGAACCGGCAGACCGGTTCGCTGTGCCACCAGGGTTTTGGCGCGTGCCATGCTGAACTGCGACAGGGCAATCACGCCGCAACCGCGCTGTGCCAGCGCCAGCGCGGCATCTGCCACCAACTCGTCGTGGCGCGCCAGATCACCCTGGTTCAGGGCCGTCATGGCGCCTGCAGCCAACTCGCAGTCGAGCATCACACCGGGCGGAAATTCCGGCGGCATGGACTGCAGCGTTGGTGCGAAGCTGGCGATCAGTCCCACGCGCAACTGCAGTGCAGCAGCGTCGGCAATCATCGCCTCGTTGGGTTTGAGCACAGGCACGCCGGGATGCTGCAAGGCCACCTGTTCGATGCAGGGCCCGAAGGCGGAACAGGTGAACAGAATGGCGTTGCTGCCGCAGTCCAGCGCGTAGCGGGCGAGCCGCTCGAAGCGCTCGTGCATGGCGCGATCAAGCCCGCCGCTGCTGGTCGCCAGGTCACTGGAGAGGCTGTCGTCGAGCAGGTTCATGCGCTGGGCCTCGGGCCAGTCGCACGCCAGTGCTGTGTTGATCGGCTCGACCGAATGTGCCAGCGCGTGGATCAGCGCAATGCGCGGCCCTTGCAATTTCATGGCGCCAGGCCTGGCTCAGGCCGCTGCGGGGCGCGGTGGCGCAATCACTTCTTCACGCCGTAGCCGCTGCAGGAAGAAGACCGCTGCCAGCAGCAGCATGGCCGGCAGGTAGAGCCATTCCTTGGCCATGCGCTCGGCCAGCACCTCAACGCCGCTGACGGTAAAGCCCTGCTCGAAGCCGGCCTTGTCGGCGCCGCTCTTGAGGCCCACAGCCATGATTTCCACGCCGTTGGCGGTGCTCATCAGCGTCAGCCCGGCACTCTTGATGCGTTGGGCTGCGTTGCCTTGCGCGCTCAGGGGCAGCAAAACGGTTTTCTTCACCCGTTTGCCTTCCAGTGTGGTGCCCTCGATTTGCACCCGCAGGCCGGTATCCGCGGCGCTGCTGCCGGCCAGCTCAACCAGACGGCTGGCGGGCTCGAGGCGGTATTTCGGGACGATCTGGTTCAGCCAGAAATCGGGCCGCAACAGGGAGAACGTCACGACCAGCAGCACGGCAGACTCGTACCAGCGGTTGCGCCGCACAAACCAGCCTTGCGTGGCGGCCGCGAAAACCAGCATGGCCACAATTGCCGTGCCAATCGTCAGGGCCAAGCTCCACCACGAGCGCACGCCGATCAGCAGCAACTCGGTGTTGAAGATGAACATGAAGGGCAGGATGCCGGTGCGGATGCTGTAGAAAAAAGCCGTGATACCGGTTTTGATCGGGTCGGCCTTGGCAATTGCGGCTGCGGCGAAGGAGGCCAGCCCGACCGGTGGCGTGACGTCGGCCATCAGGCCGAAGTAGAAGACAAACATGTGGGCTGCGATCAGCGGCACCACCAGGCCGGTCTGCGAGCCAAGCTCGACGATGACCGGTGCCATCAGGGTCGAAACGATGATGTAGCTGGCGGTGGTCGGCATGCCCATGCCCAGGATCAGGCAGACCACGGCGACCAGCACCAGCATGCCGATCAGGCTGCCGGCTGATATGACCTCGACCAGATCGGTCATGACCAGCCCGAGTCCGGTGACCGAGACCGTGCCGACGATGACGCCGGCGCAGGCCGTGGCAATGCCGATGCCGATCATGTTGCGTGCGCCCAGTTGCAGGCCTTCGATCAGGTCGCCCCAGCCTTCTTTGACACGCGCCATCGGATTGGCCTGGCCGCGAAAATAAGCCAGCAGGGGTTTTTGCGTCAGCAGGATCACGACCAGCGAGACCGATGCATAAAACGCTGACAGCCCGGGCGAGAGTTCCTCCACCAGCAGCGACCAGATCAGCAGCACCACCGGCAGCAGGTAGTGCAGGCCGGCCAGAATGGTTTCTTTCACCGGCGGCAGCACCAGCATCTCGGCATTCGGGTCATCGATGCTCAGGTCGGGTTCTTTCGAGACCTGGCGCACGATGGCGAGGTAGGCCACGACGATGGCCGGAACAATGACCCAGATGGCGCCTTCACCGAGCAGGGTCTTGAGCCAGCCCAGACCGTAGTAGATGACGTTGGACAGCAGGATCACGCTGCAGACCGTCAGGCCAAAACCCACCAGGCGCCCGATGGTGCTGGAGTCCTTGTTGCGCGGCAGACCCTGGATGCCCATCTTCAGGGCTTCCAGGTGGGCGATGTAGAACAAGGCGATATAGGAGATGATGGCGGGCAGGGCGGCGTTGCGGCAGATCTCGGCATAGGGCACACCGACGTATTCGGCCATCAGGAAGGCTGCAGCACCCATCACAGGCGGCATGATCTGGCCGTCGACACCGGCTGCAGTTTCGATGGCGCCGGCCTTGTGCGCGGGATAGCCGACGCGCTTCATCAGCGGAATGGTGAAGGTGCCGCAGGTCACGACATTGGCGACCGACGAGCCCGAGATCATGCCCATCAGACCGGAGGACACCACGGCGGCCTTGGCCGGTCCACCGCGCAGGTGCCCGAGCAGCGAGTAGGCCACCTTGATGAAATAGCTGCCGGCGCCGGCTTTTTCCAGCAGGCCACCGAACAGCACGAAGAGAAAGATGTAGCTCGACGAGACGCCCAGCGCGACGCCGAAAACTCCTTCGGTTGAGAGCCAGTAGTGCGAGACCGCCTTCGACAGCGAAACGCCCTTGTGCGCCACGGCGTCAGGCATGTAGGGGCCGGCGAAGGCGAACGCCAGCATCAGCGCGGCGATGATGGCCATCGGCGGGCCGACCACACGGCGCGTGGCTTCAAGCAGCAGCAGCACACCGACCACCGAGACCACCATGTCAAAGCCAGTGGGCTGGCCTGGTCGCGTTGCCAGATCGCGGTAGAAGATGAAGATGTAGGCAGCGCAGAAAGCGGCCGCCAAAGCCAGTATCCAATCGGCCGCCGGCACCGCGACGCGCGATGAGCGCTTGCCAAACGGATAGGCCATATAGGCCAGAAACAGCGCCAGCGACAGGTGCAGGGCGCGCATTTCGGTGTCGTTGAGCACGAAGACGCGCAGCGCGAAGGGTAGCGGTGAGGCGTACCAGAGCTGCAGCAGGGACCATCCGATGCAGACGGCAAACATGAGAACCTGGACCGCACCAACCGGGGAGCGGCCACCCAGATCGGCCTCCTGTACCAGTTGTTGCAGGTCTACGGGCTTGGGTTTCGAAGTAGGTGCGGTCATGGGGTTCTCATGGATGGATGCGCAGGGGAAAAAGCAAAGCCGTCAAGGGCTTACTTGATCCAGCCCTTTTCACGGTAGTAGCGTGCTGCACCTTCATGCAGGGGTGCGGTCAGACCGTCGGCAATCATCTGCTTGGGGTCCAGGTTGGCGAATGCCGGGTGCAGTTTCTTGAACTCGTCGAAGTTGTCGAACACGGCCTTGGTGATGACGTACACGTTGTCAGCCGATACCTTGGACGATGTGATCATGGTTGCCAGCACGCCGTAGGTCTTGGTCGGCTGCGGGTTGTTGGCGTACATGCCGCCGGGAATGGTGGCGTAGGCAAAGTAGGAGTTCTTCTTGACCAGGGCGTCAATGCCAGGGCCGGTGATCGGCACCAGCTTGGCGCCGCAGGCGGTGGTCGGGTCCTGAATGTTGGCCGACGGGTGGCCCACACCGAAGAAGAAACCGTCGATCTTGTTGTCGCACAGTGCCGCGCCGTGTTCGTCGGCTTTGAGTTCGGACGCCAGTGAAAAGTCGGACAGCTTCATGTTCACGGCGACCAGCAACTCGTCGATCGCAGCGCGCGTTCCCGAGCCCGGGTTGCCCACGTTCAGGCGCTTGCCCTTGAAGTCGGTGAAGTTGTGGACGTTGGCTTCCTTGCGTGCCAGCAGGGTGAAGGGTTCGGGGTGAACCGAGAACACCGAGCGCATGTCAGGGAAGGCTTCCTTGAACGAGCCCACGCCCTTGTAACCCTGGAACTGCACGTCGGACTGCGTCATGCCGAAGTCAAGCTCGCCGGCCTTGATGGTGTTGACGTTGTAGGCCGAACCGCCGGTGGACTCGACCGAGCAGCGCAGATTGGTTTTGGCCCGGTCCTTGTTGACGAGGCGGCAAATCGCGCCGCCAACGGCGTAGTAAACGCCAGTCACGCCGCCGGTACCGACGGTGACGAACTTCTGCTGGGCCATGGCGGGTGTACCAACCAGGCTGGCGGCCAGTGTCACGGCCACGCTCAAGGCACTCAGGGCTAACTCTTTACGCATATCAACTTCTCCAGGTTATAAAAATTATCAGTTTGCTGCTATTGCCGCATCGATCGCAACGCTCAGTCGCTCAACGATCAGCGTCAATTCGGACTCGCTGGCGATGAAGGGCGGCGCCAGCAGGATGTGATCACCCAAAAGGCCATCGACGGTTCCGCCCATCGGGTAAACCATCAAACCGCGCGCCATCGCTTCCTGCTTGGCGCGTGCATGCAGTTTACGTGACGGATCGAAGGGTTTCTTAGCGGCGCGGTCCTGTACCAGTTCGATGCCCCAGAACAGACCACGGCCGCGGATGTCGCCGACGTGCGGATGCTGGGACCAGGTGCTGTGCATCAGGCGCTGCAGGTAGTCGCCGCGCGCGCGCACTTGGGGCATCAGCTGGTCGCGCTCGAACACGTGTTGCACGGCGAGCGCCGCCGCGCAGGCGACGGCATGACCGAGGTAGGTGTGGCCGTGCTGGAAGAAGCCCGAGCCCGCGCGCATGGCGTCGACGATTCCGGCCTGCGCCAGCACCGCGCCGATTGGCTGGTAACCGGCGCCCAGTCCCTTGGCCACCGCCATCAGGTCCGGCGTGACGCCTTCCTGTTCGCAGGCGTGCAGCGTGCCGGTGCGGCCCATGCCGCACATGACCTCGTCCAGGATCAGCAGCACGCCGTGGCGGTCGCAGACCTCGCGCACGGCCTTGAAGTAACCCGGCACGGCCGTCAGCACACCGGCGGTTGCGCCGCCCACCGTTTCCGCGATGAAGGCGATCACGCGCTGCGGCCCCTGCGCCACAATGGCCTGCTCGAGTTCCTGCGCCAGGCGCAAGCCGTACTGCTCGGGCGTTTCCCCGGCCAGTTGCTCGCGGTACGGGTAGCACGGGGCCACGTGCGTGACCGGCATCAGGATGGGCGCAAAGGGTTCGCGCCGCCACTGGTTGCCGCCAATGGCCAGCGCGCCCAGCGTGTTGCCGTGGTAGCTCTGCCGCCGCGCAATGAAGTGCTGGCGCTGCGGTTGGCCGATCTCGACAAAATACTGGCGCGCCATTTTTAGCGTGGCCTCCATCGCCTCGGAGCCGCCGCTGACAAAGTAGACATGGCTCATGCCCGCGGGCGCGGTTTCGATCAGCTTGTCGGCCAGTTGTTCAGCCACTTCAGTCGTGAAGAAACTGGTGTGGGCATAGGCCAGCTTGTCGATCTGCGCGTGCATCGCCGCCAGCACATCGGGATGGGCGTGCCCGAGGCAGGAGACGGCGGCGCCGCCGGAGGCGTCGATGTAGGACTTGCCGCTGGCATCGGTCAGGTAGACGCCCTTGCCGCTGACCGCCATCGGCGGAGTGCGCTGCAAATGACGATGGAATACGTGGGTGGACTGGTTGGACATGAAGGCTAGTTCCTGGTTGAAGAAGTCGAAGTGCGTGCAGCAGCGGGTTTTCTGGTCTGCTTTTTCCAGTAGGCGTCCGAACTGTCGAGCCGGTCCTGGCGCGACTGCAGGCGGGCCAGCACCTTGCGCCCGCCGCGCACCGCGACGGCCGCGAGCAGGGCTTCGGCCAATGCCAGCGCACCTACCATCGAATGAAAATACGATGAGCTCTCAGCCCGAAACAGCAGTGCGTGCGCGGCCGAACGTGCAATCGGTGACAGCGCGCTGTCGGTCAGCACCACCAGCGTCACACCCTGCTTGAGCGCCTGGGCCACGGCCTCCACCGTCTGCCGGGTGTAGGGCGCAAACGAGATGACGAGCAGCAGGTCGTCGCGGCCGAGTTCGCCGATCTGGTCGATCAGGGTGCCGCCCAGGCCCTGCACCAGCACGCCGTTGCTGGCGAGCAGGCCGTAGCTGTAGTTCAGGTACAGCGCCAGACCATGGCTGGCGCGCAGACCCAGAAAATGCACGTGCGCGGCCTTGAGCATGGCATCGGCGGCGGCCTCGATGGGCGGCACCGGGTTCAGGCCTGCCACCGAACTGGTGTTGGCGCATTGTGTTGCGTTGAGCAGGGCCAGCCAGTTTTCGCTGTGACGGGCGCTGGCCTGCAGCACTTCGGCGCGCCCGCTGTAGCCACCCTGTGCCGTGAAAGATTCCTGGCAAAGTGTCTTGATCGCGTCGAAACCGGAGAAACCCAGGGCTGGTGCCAGGCGGCTCAAGGTGGCCGGGGTGACCAGGGCCCGGCGCGCGCATTCTCGCATCGAATGCAGCGCCACATCGCGCGCATGCGCTTCGATCCAGCGCGCGGCACGCGCCAGCTCGGGGCTCAGCCCGTCAAGCGGAATGCTGGCAAACAGTTTGTGAGCGGTCATGAAACACTTGAATCAATTGCAAAAAAATGTAACACAAATGTTTCAGCGTCGGCCGGGTGCATACCCTGAGGGAATTTTTTGAATGGACACGCGGCCGGGGACGCCGGGCGATTATGATTTTTGCTGTCAAGCCCCGGAGTTCGAAACCATGCCATCCCTCAAGTCGCGTCTGCTCTACCACGTCGTCAAGTACCAGTTGGCCAAACTTGGCGCGCGCAAGCTGGCGCTGCCACAGTACCGACTGGCGCGTGAGGCAGCAGCTCAGCGCATGTTCAAAATGCCAGCCGGCATTACGGTGCAAACGGCTGAAGTGGGCGCCTGTGGCGGCGAATGGCTGCGCCCGGTTCGCCCGCAAGGTGCCGGTGTCGTCCTGTACCTGCATGGCGGCGCCTACACCGGCGGCTCTTGTGTCACACACCGGGCGGTGGCGGCGCGGCTTGGGCTTGCCGCCGGACGCAGCGTCTTCAACCTGGCCTACCGGCTTGCGCCCGAACACCCGTTTCCGGCGGCGCTGGACGATGCGCTTGCGGCGTACCAGGGTTTGCGCGCGGTCCATCCTGGCGCAGCGATTGCGCTGGCCGGTGATTCAGCGGGCGCCGGACTGGCCTTGTCCCTGGCGATCCGTTTGCGCGAGCAGGGCGCAGCGCCACCGGCGGCGCTGGCGCTGATGTCACCCTGGACCGACCTGGCTTTGCGCCACGAGACGCATACCAGCAAGGCGGCCGTTGATCCGTATTTTCCGAACCGCGAGCGGCTGCAGATGGCAGCGCGCCACTATGCCGGGGCGACGCCACTGGCGCATCCGCTGGTCTCGCCGCACTATGCAGAACTGCACGACCTTCCGCCCGCGCTGATCCACGTCGGTGAACGTGAGGCGCTGCTCGATGATTCGCTGCTGCTGGCCGAGCGCCTGCGGGCGCAGGGCTCAAGCGTTGAGATCAAGGTCTTTGTGGGGATGTGGCATGTCTGGCAGATGCTGGGCGGCTGGATGCCCGAGGCCGATCGGTCGGTGCAGGAACTGGGCGCGTTTCTGGGGCAGCATCTAGCGGCGCCGGCTGGCTGAATCCGAGAATTGGAGCGGTGAAGGGAATCTAACGTTGCCCTGGAAGCCGCATGAAAGCTCGGTTTTTATAATTTCAGATTTATAAATACCGTCAAAAATACCGTCAGTGCTAAATCTGTCCAACTAAGCAGGGTTCTAATGCGTTCCGATGTATTGGGACACTGTGCGGTCTTCATGGTTCTGCGGATCACGCCGGCATGTCACCAACGTGATCCGGGGGGTCAGATGTCGGTTTCTTCAGCCATTTCCAGGGCGTCATCCACCTCAATACCCAGGTAGCGTACAGTCGATTCCAGCTTGGCATGTCCTAGCAAAAGCTGCACTGCGCGCAAGTTTTTCGTGCGCTTGTAAATGAGGGTTGCCTTTGTGCGCCGCATGGA
>CAIRAW010000042.1 GCA_903876735.1 uncultured beta proteobacterium
CCCCCCGTGCCAATATGACCTGAGACACCTACCCCTGAGTAATTAGAGAGTAGAAAGGTAGTCTTGAATCATGTCCAAAGAATTGAGGGAACCGATGAACGCTGATGTTTCTCTTGCGCTGGGTGAGGCGTTGGAAGGAGCCCGCAGGGCGACTGTAGGCGACTCACCCAGCGCGCGGCCCGACCCCGAGGTGGCAGCCACTGCACGCCGGCGCCAGTTCACCCATGCCGAGCGCACGCGCATTCTGGGCGCCGCCGATGCCTGCAAGGCCCCCGGTGAAATCGGCGCCCTGTTGCGCCGCGAAGGCATCTATTCGTCGTTGCTGGCAACCTGGCGCAAGCAACGTGCACTGGCCCAACGCTCGGCGCTTGAGTCGCAAAAGCGTGGTCCCAAAGCCGATCCATTACTTGCCCAAAAGCAAGGCATGGCACAGCTCACGCGCGACAACGAGCGGCTACGGCGCCAACTTGCCCAGGCCCACACCATCATCGATGTCCAAAAAAAAGTCTCTTCGCTGCTGGGGCTGCTCACGGACGAAAAGCCGCAAGGCTCATCCTGATGGCAGCGGTCAATGTTCTGGCGCCCGATGTGGGGATGTCTCGTGCCTGTGCCAGCCTGCGCGTGCATCGCACGGGGGTCTACCGCGAGGATGCGCGCCGGCGCCTGCTGTGCCCCTTGGCGGTCGTGCGTTTGCCACGACCGGCACCGCCCCTGGCCTTGAGCCAGACCGAGCGTCAGACGCTCAAGGACGTGCTGTGCTGCGAGCGCTTTGCCGACTGCGCCCCGCCCACCATCTACGCCACGCTGCTCGATGAGGGCACCTATGTGGCTTCGGTACGCACCATGTACCGTCTGCTCGCTGTCGATGGTCAAACCCGCGAGCGGCGCAATCAGCTCACCCATCCCGCCTATACCAAGCCCGAACTGCTGGCCACCGGGCCCAATGAAGTCTGGAGCTGGGACATCACAAAGATCAAAGGGCCGGTGAAGTGGACCTACTATCACCTGTACGTGATCCTTGACATCTTCAGCCGCTACGTTGTGGGCTGGATGATCGCGCTGCGTGAAAGCGCGCAACTGGCCGAGCAGTTGATCGCCGATACGCTGGCCAAGCAGAACATTGCCCCTGGTACGCTCACGCTGCATGCCGACCGCGGCACCAGTATGCGTTCCAAGACGGTGGCCGAGTTGTTGATTGATCTGGAGGTGAGCAAGTCCCACAGCCGACCCCATGTCAGCGACGACAACCCATTCTCCGAGGCCCACTTCAAGACGCTCAAATACCGTCATGACTTCCCTGGGCGCTTCGGCTGCATGGAAGACGCCCGCGCCCACTGCCAGGTGTTCTTCCCCTGGTACAACGACAGCCATCGTCATTCGGGGATCGGTTACATGACGCCAGCGGCCGTTCACCACGGACACGCGCAAGCCCTCTTCGAGCAACGTGCCAAAACATTGGACGCCGCCTTCGCGGCCAACCCAATTCGATTCAAGCGAAACTGCCCGCAACCTCCCAAGCTGCCTGTGGCCGCCTGGATCAACCCACCAAAAAAGGAGACCGCCCCGAACGAAAAAACATCCAATTGCACACTAAATTAATGAATCCAGGTGTCTCAATGTCATTGACAAGTTCCGGTTGGGCGCGCTCATGCATTTGGATCTGTTCATCTGCATCCCCAATCAGCGTGTCAAGTGCTTTTCTGAGTTCGGTTTTGGTGCTCATTTCGTCTTCCAAGAATCAGTCGAGTTGGCAACATTCTGACATTGATAGTCAAGAAAACCACAAATGAGATCGATGCGAATGAAAAACTTTTGAAAATGCCTCACGATTCCACAGAG
>CAIRAW010000043.1 GCA_903876735.1 uncultured beta proteobacterium
AAGCCCTTCATCTTTTCCAGCTTCTCGACGTTGACGTCGATGCCGACAACGACCTTGGCGCCCATGCCTTTGGCCACTTGCACCATGAAGCTGCCGACGCCGCCAGCGGCGCCGACCACCACCACCAGATCGCCGCTACCCAGACGTCCGCGCACCGCCGCCTGGTACGGTGTGGTGACGGCATCGGCCACCACCGCCATGTGCTCCAGCGGAATGCCCTTGCGGTCACCGACCACGCACAGGAACTTGGCCTGCACCACGATGTGGCTGGAAAAGCCGCCATAGATCCCCATCGAATTGCCGGGCATCTTCTGCGCCAGGCAGCGGTTGCCGCGACCACCTTTGCACAGATCACATTCGCCGCAGGGAATCACAGCCGGAATGATGACCTCTTTGCCGATCATGCTGGCTTCGCCGCCGATGGCCACGCCGCTGATTTCGTGCCCGAGCGAGAGCGGCGGCTTTTGCACCGTCGGCACGCCCATGTAGAAGTAGGACAGATCGGTGTGGCAAACGCCACAGCCCTTGATTTCAACCACGACGTCGCCGGCTTGCAGCGCCGGCATCGGGATGCGGGTCTTGACGAGCTTGCCCGGTTCTGACATCTGCCAGGTGTCAATGAATTCTGGAATCATGTTTTTCCTTTGCTTGTGTATTGCCTGGATCAGCTGTTGCGCCAGACCGGCTTGCGTTTGTCGAGGAAGGCTTGCAGACCTTCCTTGGCGTCGTCGGTTTGCATCAGTTCTTTCAGGTAGATGTGTTCCACGCTGTCGAGTGCGGCGGCGAACGGTTTGCCATCGGCCTCGCGCAGGGCCCGGCGTGTGCTCAGCAGCGCCACGCGTGAGAGCTTGAGGAAGGGCGCGAGAAACGCCTGCACATCGGCGGCAAAGCTCGCGCGCGCAAAGACGCGGTTGATGAGGCCCAGGGCCAGACCTTCTTCGGCCGTGAAGTTCTCGCCGCCGAGCAGCACTTCCATGGCACGCGCCGGTGGCATCAGGCGCGGCAGCAGCACGGCGGCAATCGGCGGGAAGACGGCAAGCTTGATTTCGGGCTGGCCGAACTTGGCGCCGGCTGCCGCCACGATCATGTCGCAGCCGATGGCCAGTTCCATGCCGCCGCCCAGCGCCACGCCGTTGACGGCGGCCACGGTGGGCATTGGCATTTGCTGCAGACGACGGAAGATGCCGTGAAAGACCTCGATCATCTGGTCCACTTTGTCGGGTGTGTGGTCGGCCACTTCAACGCCAGCCGAGAACGCCTTCTCGCCGCTGCCGGTGAGCACCAGCAGTTTGACCGATACATCGGTGCGGCAGATGTCGAGCGCCTGGTTGATCTCGGCCATCGTGGGGATGTCGAGCACGTTGAAAGGCGCGCGATTCACGGTGAGTGTGGCCAGACCGTCGCTGACGCCGTAGCGTATGAACTCAAATGTTGGCATGGGGAAAAGCTTTCTTCTCGTTGGTTTTCGTTGCGGATCGTTCTCAGAACAGATCGTCCAATTCGTCGCTGCCGCCGCCCGGCATCTTGCCATGTTCTTGCAGATAGGCCTGCATCATTTGCGACTCGCGCGAGGTGTACATGGCGGCTTCTTCGAAGGTGAACGAGACCGCGTTGCCGCCGCGCTCGATTTGCTCGGTCAGACCCTGGCGCAGGTTCTCCACGCCCTTGATCATGAGCACGTTCTTGTCGGCGTCGAGCAGTTGGAACACCCCCGCCTCGGTGCTGATGCCGGCCACTACCGCCGCGCTGAATTCGAGCCAGGACTCGGGCGGCAATAGCGCGTCAGAAATTTTCGGCGCCAGATTGCACTTGAAGCACCGTGCGGCCTCCAGACGCGCACTGGCGTCGTCAAAACCCTTTTCCACTTCGTCCCAGCCACTTCGCTGCGCGGGCTTGAGCATGATCGGATGGAACTTGCGTTGCTGGTTGAAGGCCGGATCTTTACCGAGGAAAGGCTGACTCTCCCAACCGTCGGTCAGCAGCGTTTCCTCGATGTCACCGTCGCCACCGAGTTGCTTGTCGATCGCCGCCGCCGCAACGCGGCCCTGAGCGATCGATTCGATCAGCGTCGACGGCCCCAGCACGCAGTCGCCACCGGCATAGACTGCCGACCGGCTTGAGAGCATGGAGTCGGCGCGCACCGTGATGCGACCTTTCGCGTCGGTCTGCACGCCGAAACCCTCGAAGCGCCGGGGGTGTTGTCCGACAGCAGCCACCACCAGATCAACGCCTTCGCAGACTTCTTCGCCGGTATCGATTGGGCGGCGCCGTTTCGATGCGTCGGGCTCGCCCAGTGCCATGCGGGCGTAGGTGATATTCAAGCGGTGCCCATTCGTGCCGGTTTCGATTCGCTTGGGCGCGAGCAGGTAGCGCATGCTCACGCCTTCTTCAACGCAGCCCTCAAACTCTTCCAGACGCGCCGGCATTTCTTCACGCGTGCGGCGGTAGACCATGTCCACTGCAGCGCCAAAGCGGCGCGAGGAACGCGCGTTGTCGGTGGCGACATTGCCGCCGCCGATGACCACCACCTTGGCGCCCGTCTGGATGCCGCCGGGTGTGTTGACCAGGCCCATGGTCGCGGCCTTGAGGTAGCTCGGACTGTCGACCACGCCGGGCAGATCGTCGCCGGGAATGCCGAGTTTGTCGCCACCCTGCGCGCCGATGCCGATGAAGAGTGCTTCAAAGCCTTGGGCGAACAAGGTGTCGGCGTTTTCGACGGGCGTGTTGAAGCGAAACGTGACGCCGAGTTTTTCAACCTCGAAGACTTCGCTATCGATCACCCGCGTGGGCACGCGGTATGACGGAATGCCATAGCGCGCCATGCCACCGGCAGCCGGTTGCGCGTCGAACACCGTCACGTTGTGGCCCTTCTTCGCGAGGTAATAGGCAACGGTCAATCCGGCCGGGCCGGCGCCGATGACGCCTACCTTGTGGCCGCTCGCAGGCAACTGCTTGGAGTTCTGGCGCCACAGGCCGGTATCGTTATCAGCGGCGATGCGTTTGAGGGATCGGATCGAGAGCGGGTCATCGAGTTGGCCGCGCCTGCAGGCCGATTCGCACATCGCAAAACAGGCGCGTCCGACGATGCCGGGGAAGGGCAGTTTCTCGCGCACCACGGCAATCGCTTCGCCGTATTTGCCTTCAGCAGCCAACTGAACATAGCGCGGCACGTCGATGCCGGCCGGGCAGGCAGATTTGCACGGCACCATGCTCTCTTCGCGTTTGGCTGGGTCGAGGGTGCGATCGGTCAGGGCGCCGGTCGGGCAGACCGTGACGCAGGCCTGGCAGAACTTGCAGCCCGATTCGATCAGCGTGGCGGCGATGGTGCCGACGTAACGCCGCAGGCCTTGCGCGGTTTCGACTTCTTTCACTTCAAGGCAGCCGACGCCGCGCACGTCGTTGCAGGCCACCAGGCAACGCCGGCAGTCGATGCACAGGTTGTAGTCGCGATCGAAAAACGGTTCGTTCGTGATGACCGGCAGCCTGGCCGGCTTGTAGGGTGGCGTCGTGTTGGGAATGCCGACGTAATCGGAGACCTTGCGCAGTTCACAACTGGAGAAGATGGAGCAGCAGCGCGTCTCGGGCGGGTTGCCGTAGGAACACTGGCTGCGCGAGCAGCCTTCGCGCTGCGGGCAGACCAGGCAGACGTGCGGGTGCCCTCCCAATATTTTGGCCAGATGGTCTTGCCGGGCTTTCTGGATGGGTGCTGTGTTGGTGCGCACCACCATACCGGCGCTGACCGTGCTGGAGCAGGCCTTGCTCATACCGGGCGTGCCCTGGATTTCGATCAGGCACAGATTGCAGCCCGCGCTGCCCTTGTCGGCGCAGCCGCGTTGCTGCGCGGGGGGTAAGTCCGGGTGCGCGCACAGCGCCGGAATGTAGATGCCGGCGACGCTGGCCGCGTTCAGGATCGATGCACCAATCGGCGCCTGCACGGTTTTGCCGTCAATGCTCAGTTCGATCGTCACGCCGAATTCCGCCGCGTCGCTGGCCCGAGCGGCCTTCCACCAGGTGATGACTGAAGTTGCTTGGGCACTCATTGGTCTGCACTCCTGATTCTTGACTGCTGCGCGTGCAGGTAACCCGGAAAGTAGAAGCCGCTGCATTCGCGCGCGCGCACGGCGGCGATGAAGTCGGCCATACAAGTCACGGGGTGTGTGAAGCGGGTGGCGCAGCGCCCGACGGCCGCCGTCTTGTGGCAGTCGCTGCCACCGAGTGTCGGCAGGTTCATCATTTCGGCGGCGCGCAGCGCGAGTTCGTTGTCGCCATTGCTGTTGTTGCCGTTATGCGATTCGACACCGGCAATGCCCTCGAGGTCGAGCAGGCCTTCGAGCAGGCAGGCCAGGCCGACCTCGCGAAACGGGTGCGCCGGCACGCAGATGCCGCCCAGCGTGTTGATGCGCGCTATGACGTCAGCCAGCGGCAGGTAGTTGTCGCGGCCCCAGGTGTTCCAGCCATCATCCTGCACACCGTAGGCCAGCAAATGGCCGCGGTCGGTTGCGATCTCAACACCGCGCAGCACCAGCAAACCTTCATCGCGACCGACCTGTTCGACCGGTTCCGAGGCCTCGTAAGAGTAGTGCTCGGTGATGCAGACGGCATCGATGCCCAGGGCCTTGGCACGCCGCACCAGATCGACCGGCTCAAGCCAGTTGTCATAGGAATACTTCGTATGGCAATGGGTGTCGATCCACATGATGGGGCGCGCTGTGTATCGATGCCTATGGCAGTTCGTATTCGAGGTTGACCCGCTTGGAGGGCACAAATTTCTGGCGCGCAAAGAACTTTTCCAGCGCGAAGTCGTCCCAGTTGACCAGCGTGTAAACCTTCTTCACGCCAGCCGCCTTCATGTTCATCATGAACTGATCGAGCATTTCACTGGCGACACCGTAGTTGCGGAAATCAGGGTGCACGCCCAGCGTATCGATGGTGGCAGTGGCGTCCGATATTCCGAACTCGCCGAAGAAAACGTAGCCCATCACAAAGCCGACGACCTTGCCCTCGACCTCGCAGACGATGGAGCAGTTGATATTGGTCTTGCGGTTCAGGATGCCGGCAATCTTGCGCTCGTAGTAGTCGCGGCGGGACTGCTTGCTCGCGGCTTCATCGATGGCGACGATGGCATCGAGATCTTCCTGCTTGAGTACGCGCAGAATGCGTTCCTTGCTGGCCATATTCATTCTCCTTGGATATTTTTAAGCAAACAGTTCATCGTTCTTGTCGGCGCCGCGCCCGGGTCGGACGTAGACCGAGCCCCAGACCTGGCTGGGCTTTGATTTGTCTGCGGCGTCAAAACAGACCGTGCAGGACTCGGCGTCTGCCTTGCCCGCTGTGTCGGCTGTTGCCGTGCCAAAGCGCTCGACATGGACTTCGTAGCCCATGGCGCGGTAGTTCTCGACCACTTCCGTCAACCGTGGCTCGCCGATAGTGGTGCGCAGAATCCAGCCCTGTTGCTGCAGCAAAAAGACCGGGTCGGTGCTGTCGCTCGGTCCGCAGGAACTGGCGCTGCAGCTTGAACCGGAGGAACAGCTTGATGCACTGGCGCAGGCATTGCCGGCCTGAACGATGGGAATCACGACTGCCATGAATCGCTCCTTACCAGGAATGCTTGATGGCACCGGGCGTGCAGGCCGCCGTGCAGGGCAGGCTGGCATAACCGGCGGCCGGTTTGCAGGCCGAGCAGTCATAGGCCAGCGTGCGGCAGTTCGGCTTCTTGACCCAGATGACTTCATCGTCGTAGTCGTCGGTGATGACTTCGAACATCTGCTTCGGACAGGCTTCGAGGCAGGCCCGTCCTGCGGCGCAGTCTATGCACTTGTCGGTGTCGATGCTGATGTAGTACTCGCCCGAACCGTCCTTGTAACCGTAGTTGGCAATCATCTGTTTGCTCCTGTTGTGCTGCTCAGCCGGCCTTGGCGCCCTGCTTTTGCATCAGCGTGTAGCCAAACAGCGCGGCACCCAGCGCACCGGCAATCTGGCTATCGACTTTGGTCTCCATCGCCTTGATTCCCAGCAGTTTTTCGATACGCTTGACCACGCCCGGGTTCTTGGCAATGCCGCCGGTGATGAAGAAGCCTTCTTCCACGCCAATTCGCTCGAGCAGCGAGACGACGCGCTCAGCCATCGCCTGGCAGTAAGCGGCAATCACCTTGTTCTTGGTGTAGCCGGCCTTGAGCAGGCCCAGCGCTTCGGACTTGGCAAACACCACACAGACCGAGGACACGGCGTCGGGTTCGGCATCAATGTCGAAAGAACGCGGTCCCAGTTCTGCGATCGGGATCTGCATCAGGTCCGAGATCACTTCCATGCCGCGCCCGGTGCCGGCAGCGCATTTGTCGTTCATCAGGAAGTTGGTGACCTTGCCTTTTTCGTCGCAGTGGATCGCCTTGCAGTCCTGCCCGCCCATGTCGAGGATGGTGCGCACGCTGTTGCCGCCCATGTAGTTGGCGCCGCGCGCGTGGCAGGCAATTTCGGTGATGGCCTTGTTGGCAAAGGGCACGTTGACGCGTCCATAGCCGGTGCCGACGACGTAGTGAATGTCAGACTGCTGCATGCCGCATTTGTCCATCACGCCTTGCAGCGCGTTGGTGGCGGAGTCGGGCGAGTTGTTGCCGGTGCGCATGCTGTTGAAGCCGTACAGTTCGCCGTCCACCACCAGCACGGCCTGCGACGAGACCGAGCCGACGTCGATGCCGCAGGTGATGATCTTGGCGCTCTTCCAGTCCTTGCTGTCATCGACCCAGACGTTTTCCTGCCAGCGCCAGAATTCCTTCTTGGCCGGCACGGTTTCGACTGCTGTTTCCACGCTTGTTGAGTTCATTGGGTATCTCCTTGCTTGCGGGTGTTCAGTGCTGGCGCTCGGCGGCAATCAGGGCGCAACCGAGCGCGCTGATGTACTCGGGCATGGCGGGCAGCGAGATCTGGTCAACGCCCATGGCGTTCTTGAGTGACTGCACAAAACCGGCGTTGTGCACCATGCCGCCAATCAGCACCACTTCACCTTCGATGCCAACCCGGCGCACCATGGCGCAGACGCGACTGGCAACGGCGTCAAGCACGGCCTTGGCGATGTCGTTTTTGGGTGTGGCCGAGTGGATCAGCGACACCACCTCGGACTCGGCGAATACCGTGCACTGGGCGTTCATCGGAATCGTCTTGTCCGACAGCAGACTGGCATCGCCAAATTCCTTCAGGTTCATCTGCAGCGCACGCGACATGGCTTCGGCAAAAGAGCCAGCGCCGGCGGCACACTTTTCATTGCCGGCAAAGTCAATGGCACGACCCTGCTCGTCGGTCTTCATGCCGCGGCCTTCTTCGGCGCCGACGTCCACCACGGTGCGCCCGAGTGGGAACATGTAGGAAGCGCCCTTGGCGCCAGCCGTCATCTCGGTGATGCCTTCGGTGGCGAAGGCCACCTGCTTGCGCCCGGCACCCGTGGCAAACACAGCACTGATCTGGTCGCGTGTCAGTCCGGCTCCGGTGAGTACGTCGTCGTACACCTTTTCGGCGGCCTGATCCGGGTCCAGATCGCCCGGCATCATGATGTGCGTCTTTCTGATCGCGTACTTGAGTTGCGGCGCGCCTTCCACCTTGATCTCTTCGAGCAGCACCACCTTGACGGTGCGCGAACCCATGTCTATTCCTGCGGTAATCATTTTTCGGTCTCCTTCGGGTTTCAGGTTTAGGCAGCCTGGCGACGTTGGCCAAGTTGCTCCATGAAAGCATCGACGCGGGCTTGCGTGCGCACTTCATCGAACTCGCGCTCGTCGCCCATATTGCCTTCGTAGGTCATGATGGGCACGCCGGCTTTGGCAATGCCCATGCGGTTTTCCATGATGCCCAGTGAGAGGCCTTCGCAACCGCGGTTCAGGTGCAGCATCACGCCGTCGACCTGCCACTCCTTGACGATGCGCAGCATCATTTCGGTCTTCAGGCGCGGGTCGTAGAAATGCTGCCACTGCGGTTTCGACAAATTCCAGTCGGCGTACAGGCGCAGCGCGGTCTGGCGGTCATTCATCTCGATGCCCTTGTCCCATGGCAGGGTGCGGCCACCCCAACTGCCATCTTCCTTGGTTTCCCAGATGCCTTCGAGGGCGAAGGTGTAGAGCGAACCAATCGAGACAGCACCAAAGGTTTCCAGGTAGCGGAAGATCTTCAGGAAGGACCAGGGCGGTTGCGTGTCCGACATCATGCGCACGGTCTCATTGGGCACGGCGGCGATGCCGCGTGCCACGCGGTCCTTCACCTCGTCGTACAACTCGTCGTAGAAGTCGGCGCACCACTGCGAAGATTTCGACAGCGTTGCCAGCACGTAGAGCGAGTACATGGTCTTCTCGTCGAGCGGCGCCGGCTTGACCTTGTTGAGTGCGCAGATGTCGGCCCAGCGGCTGGTCGAGCGCATCTCGTTTTTCACCGCCTTGATGAAGAGTTCGTCGTTGAATTGGCGGCCGGTGGACTTTTCGAGAAACTCGATGCCTTCGTTGAGCTGTCCGACGACGTAGTCCAGCCGCGCCGTCGTCATGTCCTTGTAGGGGCCGACGCCGACGTCGACGTAGAACTGCGGCACCTGCTCGGCCACCGCCACATGCTGGTACCACTTGGAATGCGAGCAGCAGATCTGCGACTGGAAGATGAAGTCGGGCTTCGGAAATTTTCCGCCGAACAGGTACTTGTCCAGATGCATGCCGCCCCAGTAGATGCGCATGTAAGAGCACAGGTCGCGTGCAAAGCCGTAGGATTCGGCCGCGTCCATGCACTCCTTGGCAAATTTGCGGTCGTGCGACACGGCTGCGGCGTAGGGCTCGCCGGTGAGCGAGTAAACGTCTTCACCGAGGCCGGCCGGCAGCGCGTCCAGCGCCCAGGCAGAACCCGACCAGCGCAGGCCGCCGTTGTCCTTGGCGCGGGCGTAGTTCAGGTAGTACTGCTCGCGCAGTTCTTTGGCTTTTTTCCAGAGCTTCAGGGGCTCGGATGGGTATTTGTTTTGCATGGACTGTGTCTCCCGTCAATTCAGAAAAGGTCTTCTTCGCTCATCGTTTCGAGGAAAGCCTCGACCCGGATGCGGAAGGGGCCAATCGGGTTGGTGATGTCAAATTCCAGGAACAGCGTCGGGATGCCGTTGGCTTCCAGGTGCCGTTTCAAGTCCGGGTAGTCGCCCTCGTGCGGGTCGCAGAATTTCTGTTGCAAAAAGATCGCGGCGCGCGCGTTGAACTCCTTGGCCAGACCCAGTACATGGTCGAAACGCGTGTGGTCGGGATAGTCCTTGGTTGGGCAGGCCGGGCGGTCGCAGTAGCGCTCGGCGATGGCTTTGATCACGTCCGCGTCGGGCTTGGACTCGTTCCAGAAGTAGCGCGTGCCGGAACACTGGTCGTCAATAACGATGGTGGAGCCGACCGACTCGACCATGGCCATGAAGGCGATATCGTCGTTCTCGGAGCCGATCGTCATGAAGCGCACGCCTTCCGGGCGCTTGAGATTGCGCGCCGGCAGGGCGGCGAGCACCTTCTTGAGTTCTTCGTTGTGTTCGCGCTTGTCGACAAACTGCGCCGTCAGAGACGCGTAGATCGCCTCCACACCGCTGACCTGCGGGTCGGTCGCCTTGCGGTATTCAAACAGCTCGCGCAGCAGGCGGCGGTTTTCGTCGACCACGGCCAGTGCTTCCTTGAGCTTGGCGTCAGTCAGTTCCTTGCCGGTCAGGGCTTGCAGGAAGACGCGGAAGGATTGCAGTTCGGCGTGGTGCGCCTTGCGGGCGTGGGGTGACTGCACCTCGTTGGGCATGGGCACGTAGTAGTCCCACTGCACGCTGGGCACGTTGCTGCGCCAGGAACTGAAGGTCTGGCGGTACTGGATGCAGGACTGCGTCAGCGTGACACCGTCGCAGTAGTCAAAGCGCCCCAGCAGCCCTTGCGCCAGCGAGTCGCGGCAGAACGGGCAGAACATGCCAAAGATATGGGGCTCGGTGACGTTCTGCGGCTCGTGCGCGCCAAGCACGCGAACCGGCAGCATGTCGGCTGCAATCAGCAACTCCTCCGCTGTATACGTGCACATGGTTGCCACTACCTGACCGCCGGTGCGCTGTTTCCAGGCCCGCGCATAGTCATGCCGCTTTTCGTACCAGTTCTTGAACTGGTCAAATAAACCGTCGCTCATCGGGAAATCTCCTTTTGCACAGAATGGGTTCAAGCCGGTACTGGGCCCTGCGGAACATGCAATATACCGCAATAGTTGCACTATAGAACATAACATGCTGTATAGCGCATGTTATGTGCAAATAAAGTGATGGCGTTGATTTGCATCAAGCAATAGGAGCTGTCAGGCTGCGCCTGAGCGGTCTACAGGGGATTCGCGACGCGCGACTAAGGCGTCAAACAGCGATCTGCTTCAGAAGTTCGGCAAGGCTTTGCCCGACATCGAGCCCGGAGGTATTGACCGTGGCGTCGGCCTTGCGGTACATGGGTTCGCGCCCGACCAGAATCCGCTCCAGGTCTTGCATCGCCTCATGGTTGTCACCCATGGGTCGGCGGTCGCCCTGGGCGACAACACGGGCCATGTGCTCGGCTGGACTGGCCTTGATCCAGACCGTGAAACAGGCGGTGAGCAATTCGTCAAAAGTCGCCGGCTCGGTTGAGATACTGCCGCCGGTCGAGAGCACAAAGCGGTCCTGCGTTTCGAGCAGTTCCTCCAGCGCACGCCGCTCATAGCGCCGGTAAGCCGACTGCCCATACAGCGCGAATACCTCGGCCAGCGGCATGCCGGCGGTCTGTTCAATACGCTTGTCGAGTTCGATGAAGGGAACCTGCAACTGCGCCGCCAGCATCCGGCCCAGGCTGGTCTTGCCGGCGCCGCGCAACCCGACCAGGGCGATGCGCTGACGCCGACCGATCTTCTCAAAAGCACCGCGCAGAAGATTTCCGGCCTCGACCAACTGAGCCGCAGACAGACGGGCCAAAAACTGCCCGAGCAAGGTGAGTTCCGCCGGCTGCTCGGGTCCGACCCGAACAATCTCTTCCAGCGGCATGGCCATGGCCTGCGCAACCTGGCGCAGGCGAAGAATGGAGATGTTGCCCGCGCCGCCTTCGAGTTGCGCCAGGTAACGCAGCGAAACACCGGAGTCGCGTGCCAGGATCGCACGCGTCATGCCACGGCGCACACGCAAATCACGGACGTGCTCGCCCAAGGCGCGCAGGTATTCGCTGTCGTCGGCCTCCAGTCTTGGCGTTTGGTCGGGCTCAGCTTGGGCGGTGGTCATTGACTAGGGTTTTACCCGAATTAAGCAATATAGTGCTTGACTTCTATTGGTTCAAGACTTACGGTCTATCTCGTGCATGATATTTCATGTCGCTATTTGGCGTCAGAGCAGAATAATACCCACAAATCTCAGGGCATGCCGGCTGATCCCGTTGGCAGTCAAACGAGCAGGAGACGAGAATGAACAATCCAGCGGCCCAACTTGCGCCACCTGGCGAGCATTTCAACTTTGCGCAGCATCTGCTGGCCTGCAATGCCCAGCGGCCGGACAAGATTGCCTTCATCGACGACCTTGGCTCGCTCAGTTACGGCCAGCTTGACGAGCGGGTGCGCCGCGTCGCGGCCGCCCTGCAGGCCTTGGGCATCAAACGCGAGGAGCGCGTGCTGCTCCTGATGCACGATTGCCGGGACTGGCCGGTGAGCTTTCTGGGCGCCATGTACGCCGGACTGGTGCCGGTGGCGGTAAACACCCTGCTCACGGTCGATGACTTCGCCTACATGCTGGAACATTCGCGCGCCCAGGCCGTACTGGTCTCCGGCGCCTTGTTGCCGGCGCTCAATGCCGCCATGATCAAATCCGATCACGAGGTGCACAAGGTCATCGTCTCGCATCCCGCCTCGCCGCTACACCCCTCGGAGATTGAATTCGAAGCCTTTGTGCAGTCGCAACCTCCGGCGCAAAAACCGGCCAGCACCCATGGCGACGACCCCGGCTTCTGGCTTTACTCCTCAGGCTCCACCGGTCGCCCCAAGGGCACGGTGCACTCGCACGCCAACCCTTACTGGACGGCCGAACTCTACGGCAAGGCGGTGCTCGGCCTGACCGAGCAGGACGTCTGCTTTTCCGCTGCCAAACTGTTCTTTGCCTACGGCCTGGGCAATGGCTTGAGCTTTCCCATGAGCGTGGGCGCCACCACCCTGCTGATGGCCGAGCGGCCAACCCCTGATGCCACCTTCAAGCGCTGGCGCGGCGAAGTTGGCGGCCTGCAACCCACCGTGTTCTTCGGTGCCCCGACCGGCTTTGCCGGCATGCTGGCCTCGCCGGCGCTGCCAGACAAGAAGGACCTCAAACTGCGTCTGGCCTCCTCCGCCGGCGAAGCGCTGCCAGCCGAACTGGGGATGCGTTTTACCGCGCAGTTCGGCATCGAGGTGATCGATGGCATCGGCTCGACCGAAATGCTGCATATTTTCTTGAGCAATATCCCGGGGAAGGTCCGCTACGGCACAACGGGTTGGCCGGTGCCGGGCTATGTCGTTGAATTGCGCGGCGACGACAACCAGCCCGTGGCCGACGGCGAGACCGGCGACCTCTACATCCAGGGGCCATCGGCCGCCATGATGTACTGGGGCAACCGTGACAAGACGCGCGAAACATTCCAGGGCGGCTGGACCAAGAGCGGCGACAAGTACGTGCGCAACGCTGATGGCACTTACACCTACAGCGGCCGCAGCGACGACATGCTCAAGGTCAGCGGCATCTATGTCTCGCCGTTTGAAGTCGAGGCGACGCTGGTACAGCATCCGGCTGTGCTGGAAGCGGCGGTCATCGGACTGGTCGACGCCGAGGGCCTGACCAAGACCAAGGCTTTTGTTGTACTCAAGGACGGCGCGCAGGCGAGCGAGGATGAACTCAAGGCCTTCGTGAAAGACCGACTCGCGTCCTACAAATACCCGCGCCTGATCGAGTTCATCAGCGAGTTGCCGAAAACCGCCACCGGCAAGATCCAGCGCTTCAAACTGCGTGAACGCGATGCAAGGCCCAAGTGAGCGACGCAGCAAATTTTGTCGAAATCGACTGGCTCGGCCGCGCGGTGCGCGTCGAGACCCGGTGGGTCGCCCCCGAGAAGTCGGCGGTGCGCTTGCTGGTCTTTCTGCACGAAGGCCTGGGCTCGGTGGCGATGTGGAAGGATTTCCCGCAGCGCCTGTGCGCGGCCGTTGGCTGTCGCGGCCTGGTCTATTCGCGCCCGGGCTATGGTCGCTCGACGCCACGCGAGCCCGACGAAACCTGGGGCCCTGATTTCATGCACCGCCAGGCGTTTGAGGTGCTGCCGGCCTTGCTCGAAGCCCTGCGCATTGACGAGCCCGTCTGGCTCTTCGGCCACAGCGATGGCGGCTCGATCGCGCTGCTGTACGCGGCGCGCTTCCCGCAGCGGGTCGCAGGGGCCGTCGTCCTTGCACCGCACATCATGGTCGAAGACCTGTCGGTGCAGAGCATTGCCGCAGCCCGCAAGACCTATCTGGAAACCGACTTGCGCGAGCGACTGGGCGCCTACCACGACGACCCCGATTCGCCCTTCTGGGGCTGGAACCGGATCTGGCTGGCACCGGAATTTCGCAACTGGTCGATCGAGAAAGAGATTGAATCCATCGTCTGCCCGCTGCTCGCGCTGCAGGGCGCGCGCGACGAATACGGGACGATGAAACAGATTCAGGGCATTGCGCAGGCGGTGGCGCAGGCTGAACTGGTCGAATTGCCTGATTGCGGCCACTCGCCGCAGCGCGACCAGCCAGATCTGCTGATCGCGGCAGTCACCCGATTTATGCAACAACACAACCCAGGAGACCCACCATGAATTTACTTCGTACCAGCCTGATTGCAACCTGTGTCATCGCAGCGCCCCTGGCCATGGCCCAGAACACCGGCAAACTCAAGGTCGGCCTGATGCTGCCCTACACCGGAACCTACGCTGCGCTTGGCACGGCGATCGAAAACGGCTTTCGCCTTTTTGTTGCCGAGCAAGGCGGCAAAATCGGTGGACGCGAGATCGAGTACGTGAAAGTGGACGACGAATCCGACCCGTCCAAAGCCACCGACAACGTGAACAAACTGGTCAAGCGTGATCACGTCGATGTGCTGGTCGGCTCCGTGCACTCGGGCGTGGCCATGGCGATGGCCAAAGTCGCCAAAGACACCAACACCTTGCTCATCGTTCCCAATGCGGGCGCCGATGCAGTGACGGGGCCCATGTGCGCACCCAACATCTTCCGCAGTTCTTTTTCCAGCTGGCAGCCGGCTTATGCCATGGGCGAGGTCGCGGCCAAGAAGGGCGCCAAGAAGGCCGTCACCATCACGCACAAGTACGCTGCGGGCGACGAGTCGGTACGCGCGTTTCGCGAAGCGTTTGAAAAGGGCGGCGGCCAGGTTGTCAAGGACCTCAACCTGCCCTTTCCCGGTGTTGAGTTCCAGGCCTTGCTGACAGAGATTGCCGCCCTCAAGCCGGACGTTGTTTACACATTCTTCGCTGGTGGTGCTGCCGTCAAGTTTGTGAAGGACTATGCCGCTGCCGGGTTGAAGAAAAGCATCCCGCTGTATGGCGCCGGTTTCCTGACCGACGGCACGCTCGATGCGCAAGGTGCTGACGCAGACGGTCTGCTGACCACCCTGCACTACGCCGACAGCCTGAACACGCCGCGTGACAACAGCTTCCGTCTGGCCTACGCCAAGACCTACAAGCTGCAGCCCGACGTGTATGCCGTGCAGGGTTACGACGCGGCGCAGATTCTGGCCATCGGAACCAATGCGGTCAAGGGTGACCTGAACAAGAAAGCCGAGTTTGCGGCCGCTGTGGAAAAGACCAAGATCGACAGCCCGCGCGGCGCCTTCATGCTGTCCAAAGCGCACAACCCGGTGCAGGACATTTACCTGCGCCAGGTGGTGGGCAAGGAAAACAAGATGCTGAGTGTGGCGAGCAAGGCACTGGCCGATCCGGCGCGCGGTTGCAAGATGTAACTCAACATTAATTGCAGCTAACCAGCCCGATGGACGTCGCCACTTTTTTGATCCAGTGCCTCAACGCGCTGCAATACGGTCTGCTGCTGTTTCTGGTGGCCTCCGGCTTGACGCTGATCTTCGGCATCATGGGCGTCATCAATCTGGCGCATGGCAGTTTCTACATGATCGGCGCCTACATGGCATTCGCCCTGGCGCCCATCGTGGCGACCACCTTCGGCGGCGGCTTCTTTGCGACCCTGCTGCTTGGCACCGTGTTGGCCGTGCTACTGGGCTACCTGCTGGAGTGGGCCTTCTTCAGCTTCCTCTACGAGCGCGAGCATCTGCAGCAGGTGCTCATGACCTATGGCCTGATCCTGGTATTCGAGGAGTGCCGCAGCCTCTTGCTGGGCGACACCGTGCACGGCGTGGCGCCGCCCGACGCGCTGGCCGGCACCATCGCGCTGGGCCAGATGATGACCTACCCGGTATACCGGCTTTTCGTTTCGGGCGTCTGCCTGCTGCTGGCCCTGGCCATGTACCTGGTGCTCAGCCGCACGCGCATCGGCATGATGATCCGCGCCGGCAGCACGAACCGCGAGATGGTGCAGTCGCTCGGCATCGACATCAAGTTTCTGTACCGCATCGTGTTTGCCGCCGGGGTTGCGATTGCGGTGTTTGCCGGCATGATCGCGGCGCCGGTGTCATCGGTCTACCCGGGCATGGGCAACTCGGTGCTCATCATCTGTTTTGTCGTGGTCGTGATCGGTGGCATCGGCTCGGTGCGCGGCGCGCTGCTGGCAGCGCTGCTGATCGGCGTCGTCGACACCTTCGGCAAGGTGCTGCTGCCGCAGGCCTCGGGCGTGCTGGTCTATGTGCTGATGGCGCTGATCCTGCTGTGGAAACCCGATGGCCTGTTCAAGGCGGGCTAGTCCATGAAGCGAACCAGTTTTCTCTTCGTGCTGTTCATTTTCGCGGCGCTGGCGCTGTTTCCGCTGGTGGCGGAGCCTTATGGCATCGACCGTGTCACCAAAATCATGGTGTTCTGCATTTTCGCGCTCAGTCTGGAGTTGCTCGTGGGCAGCACCGGCCTCGTGTGTTTCGGGCAGGCCGCCTTTCTCGGCATCGGCGCCTATGCGGCCGTACTGTTGTCGCCGCAGGACGGCCCCGCTTCGCTGATTTGGCTGCTGCCGGCCTGCATGCTGGCGGCGGCGGCTTATGCGCTGTTCATGGGTGCGCTCTCGCTGCGCACGCGTGGCGTTTACTTCATCATGGTGACGCTGGCGTTTTCGCAGATGGCTTTCTACGTGGTGCATGACACGCCGCTGGGCGGTGGTACTGACGGCATTTACCTGAACAACAAACCGGTGCTGGGCACACTGCTGGACCTGGACCGCTCGCTGCCGATGTACGGATTCACCCTGGCCTGCCTGCTGGCAGTGTTCGTTTTCCTCGCCCTTGTGCTGCGCTCGCGCTTTGGCCGCGCGCTGGCGGGCATCCGGGTCAACGAGCAGCGCATGCGTGCCACCGGCTTTTCCACCTACCCGTACAAGCTGGCGGCCTTTGTTATCTCAGGCGCCATCGCGGGGCTGGCTGGCTTCCTGTTCGCGGTGAAGGACGGTTTTGTGAACCCGGAACTGATGAGCTGGCACCTCTCGGGCGAGGTCCTGATCATGATCATCCTGGGCGGTCTCGGTCACTTGCGCGGCGCCCTGCTCGGCGCTTTTGCTTTTGCCATGCTGCAGGAGTTCTTCAAGTCGGAAGCCGTCTTTGGCGACTTTGCCAAGCACTGGCACCTGGGCCTGGGCCTGTCCATCATCGCCAGCGTGGCACTGCTGCCGCGCGGACTGGTGGACGTGCCGCAGCAGGTGCTGGCACGTCTTCGCGGCGCGACGCCGGGGCGTAACCGGCACACCGACAGGGATGCCGCACCATGAGCGCGCCTGAATTGCTGCTGCGAGCCAAGGGGCTGAGCCGCCGCTGGGGCGGTCTGCTGGCGGTCGACCAGGTCTCGCTTGAGCTGCAGCGCGGCAGCGTGCACGCCGTCATCGGCACCAATGGCGCGGGCAAGTCCACCCTCATCAACATGCTCTCGGGCGAATTGGCGCCAAGCGCCGGCCGTGTCGAATTGCTGGGCCAGGATGTGACAACCTGGTCGCAGCCGCGCCGCGCCCGCGCGGGTCTGGGCCGCAGCTACCAGCGCAACACCATCTACCCGAGCTTCACCGTGTTCGAGAACTGCCGGCTCGCGGCCCAGGCCCGCACGCCACGGCCCTGGGCCTGGTGGCAGGATGCGCGCCAATGCAGGATCAGCATGGCGGCCGCCAACACCAGTGTGGCGCGCGCCGGACTGACGGACTTGCGTGAACTGGCGGCTGGCCTGCTCTCGCACGGACAAAAGCGCCAGCTTGAAATCGCCATGTGCCTGGCCACCGAACCCGATGTGCTGCTGCTGGACGAACCGCTGGCCGGCATGGGCGCGGAGGAAACCGAACGCATGCTGACGCTGCTGGCCGATTTGAAGACGAAGCACGCGATCCTGCTGGTCGAGCACGACATGGACGCCGTGTTTCGGATTGCCGACTGCATCACGGTGATGGTCAACGGCAGCGTCATCGCTTCAGGCACACCGGATTTCGTGCGCAACAGCCCGGAAGTGCGCGTGGCTTATCTGGGGGAACACTGACATGCTGCCAGCACCGACCCTGGCGCCAGTGAGCGCCAACGACACCGATCTGATTGTTGACGCGCAGGGCCTGCACGCCTGGTACGGATCGAGCCACGTGTTGCACGGTGTCGATCTGCAGATCGGACGCGGCCAGACCGTGGGCCTGCTCGGGCGCAACGGCATGGGCAAGAGCACACTGATCCGCACCCTGCTCGGCCATGTGCCGCAGCGCAGCGGCCGCATCGTGGTATTCGGGCAGGACGCCTCCCACTTCAAGCCGTACCAGGTGGCACGGCTGGGGGTGGCCTACGTGCCCGAGGGACGCGGCGTGTTTGCGAACCTGTCGGTGCGCGAGAACCTGGTGATGGCCGCGCGTGCCGGCCGCAACGGGCGCAACGACTGGCCACTGGCACGCGTGCTGCAGACCTTCCCGCGCCTGCAGGAACGGCTCTCGAATCAGGGCGGCGAAATCTCGGGCGGCGAGCAGCAGATGCTCTCCATTGGCCGCGCCCTGATGACGCACCCGGAGCTGATCGTGCTCGATGAAGCCACCGAAGGCCTGGCGCCGCTGATCGTGGACGAGATTTGGCGCGTCGTCGCCGAGATCCGTGCCAGCGGCATTGCCACGCTGATCGTGGACCGCGACTACCGCCGCGTGCTGCGCTGCTCGGACCGTGCGCTGGTGCTGCAAAAGGGCCAAGTGGTGCTGCAGGGCAAGGCTGCCGACGTAGCGGACAGCGCGGAGTTGTCGGCCTACCTCGGCGTTTAACGGCCTGATGACAGGGATAATGGCTTACTTTTAATCGCAAGAAAGTAACAGCCCAATGCCCAGCGCCGAAGAAACTGCCCTGCCCAGCGCGGAAAGCCTGACGCAGGATCCCAAGAATCCGTTTCTGGCGGCCCTGGGCGAGCGCGTGCGGGCTCTGCGCTCGCGCCGCGGCATGACGCGCAAGGCCACGGCGCTGGCCGCCGAAGTGTCCGAGCGCCATCTGGCCAACCTCGAATACGGTGTCGGCAACGCCTCCATCCTGGTGCTGCTGCAAGTGGCAAACGCGCTGCAGTGCTCGCTCGGTGAACTCATTGGTGACGTCACCACGTCCTCGCCCGAGTGGCTGATGATCCGCGAGTTGCTGGAACAGCGCGACGACGCCACGCTGCAGCGGGTGCGCGTGGCCATCAGTGAAATGCTGGGCACGGGCGGCGGTAATGCGGCGCGCGGTTCGCGTGTGGCCTTGATCGGCTTGCGCGGCGCCGGCAAGTCGACGCTGGGCCAGATGCTGGCCGATGACCTGGGTTTTCCGTTTGTCGAACTGAGCCGGGAAATCGAAAAGTTTGCCGGCTGCAGCGTCGCCGAAATTCAAGCCCTGTACGGCGTCAACGCCTACCGGCGCTACGAGCGTCGCGCGCTTGAAGAAACGATTCAGACCCACCCTGAGGCGGTCATCGCCATACCCGGCGGACTGGTGTCCGATGCCACCACCTTCAACCAGCTGCTGGCGCACTGCAGCACGGTCTGGCTCAAAGCCATCCCCGAAGACCACATGCGCCGCGTCATGGCGCAGGGCGACTTGCGCCCGATGGCCGCCAGCAAGGAAGCGATGGACGATCTCAAAGGCATCCTCGCCGGTCGCGCCGCTTTCTATTCCAAGGCTCAGTTCAAGGTCGACACCAGCGCCCAGCCGCTGGAGCCCAGTTTTCAACTCTTGCGCCATACCGTGCGCAAGGCGCTGGGTTTGCCGAACTGAGCGCCCCCGCTTCAATTTAGACAGGGAGACGTTTTTGTGAAAATGGCCGCCATCCAGATGGTTTCGGAAACCAGCGTTGAGCGCAACCTTGTGCAAGCCGGTCAATTGCTGGAGCAGGCTGCTGCACAAGGCGCCGAGCTGGCTGTTTTGCCTGAATACTT
The DNA here is from genome assembly GCA_903876735.1 of uncultured beta proteobacterium. Classification (GTDB taxonomy): domain Bacteria; phylum Pseudomonadota; class Gammaproteobacteria; order Burkholderiales; family Burkholderiaceae_C; genus Rhodoferax. Next base: position 19,528 of record CAIRAW010000043.1, read on the forward strand.
TTGTCTCATGGGATTGCAGGACACGGACAAACTCAAGGTTCAGGAACAGTTTGGCAGCGGGCCCATCCAGGACTTCTTGTGTCGAAGCGCCCAAAAACTCGGGCTATGGATTGTCGGGGGCACGCTGCCTTTGGCGACGACGGACGCGGCGCGGGCCCGCAACAGCTCACTGGTGTTTGACCCGCGCGGTCAATGCGTTGCGCGCTACGACAAGATTCATTTGTTCCGGTTTGAAAACGAGAAGGAAAGTTACGACGAATCATGCGTGCTGGAACGGGGTGCGCATCCGGTGACTTTTGACCTGCCATCGATCGACGGCAACAGCTACCGCATCGGCATGAGCATCTGCTACGACCTGCGGTTTCCGGAGTTGTATCGCCAATTGAAGGCGGATATTCTGCTGGTGCCCAGCGCGTTTACCTTCACGACCGGGCAGGCGCACTGGGAGATACTGCTGCGTGCGCGGGCCGTCGAGAACCTGGCCTTTGTGCTGGCGTCTGCGCAGGGTGGTGTTCACGAAAACAAGCGCAAGACCTGGGGCCACAGCATGATTGTCGGACCCTGGGGCCAGATCCTGGCCGAGCAGGCGCAAGGCAATGGCGTCGTTGTGGCAGAGGTCATCAAGGAGACTCTGCAAACCGCAAGAAAGCGCCTGCCTGCGCTGGACCATGCGGTGCTTTGATGTCAATGAGCCAGACGCCTGAAGACACCCGACCTGAGAGTTGGCATCGTTTCTTTGGTGCCAGTGCGAACAATTTTGCCTGGGCGCTGGCTGAACTTCCTGCGGTCGAAGTGAACCATCGCGAGTTGCTCAACGCAGCCCATGCCGCCGCCTGGCACTGGCAGCAGATCGGCAATGAACTGCAGCGTATGCGTGCCCTCATGCTGCTGGCCCAGGCGCATGCGCAGGTGGGGCTGGGTACGACAGCACTCGCCTACGCTGACGAAATGCGGGCCTATTTTCTTGGCGCTCCAGGTACGCCTGACTGGGAACTCGCCTTCGCCCATGTCGTCCATGCGCATGCGGCCAGTGCAGCCGGCGCCACCGAGCAGCACGCCCTCTCTTACGCCCAGGCGGTTCAGGCCGTAGCGGCCATCGCCGATGAAGAAGACCGTGCCATCGTCCAGCGCGTCTTGCGTAACGTTCCAGCACCTTGACTGCGGCATGGCAGCCCAACACCAGCATTGAACGTCGGCTGTTAATCAGCCTGATGTTGACAAACAATCCGCCTGCACCAGCAAGTTCTGTGGCGGATGACGAAAAAACTAACGACCGGTTCGGAGAGGATTCTGGGTCCGGAGGGCAGCGGGAGCGGTCTTCCATGCTGGATGGTTTGCGTGGGCCGATGACACTGCCGCAGACGGTCCCGCTCATGTCCCCCGGAGCGGGCTGCGCCCACTCCTCCTCCTTGACTTCGCTGCACCATCCGCGACAGTGTCATCGTCAACTAGCCGCGTTGGCATGCAATGCGTCAATACCATTGGTCCCCACAGCGCTGGCGGACTCAGGACGGCGTGGCGCTCAGCGAAGTGAGGTCAAGGAGGAGGCCGAAGGCCGGGGGACACGAACGGAGCTGAGTGCCGCGTCGTCCGGAGTCCTGACGTGCCTGGTCCCGAGGTCTGAAATCCATTTGGAAAGACCGCTATGTGTCTACCTAAGTCATCAAACTCACTTGGCTGAATTCAAGCGCAAAGACTGGCGAGGTTGCGGCGCGGTGCTTGATCGCGTTCTACCGCCAGCCCCTATTCAACCCAGTTCGCCAGTTTGAGATTCGGCACACGTTCGAATTCACGTGTGTTGTTGCTGACCAGGGTCACGCCCAAAGCCAGGGCATGGGCGGCAATCCACAAATCGTTGTTGCCTATGGGCGTGCCGGCACGCTCCAGTTGCGCCCGGATTACGCCATAGCTTGCGCCCACCGCGGCGTCTGGTGCGACAACCGGAATCAGCGCTTGCAAACTGTCCAAGATGGCCAGTGCCTCCGCACGCTGCCGGCTCTTTTCTGCACCGTAGCGCAGCTCACCGAACGTGATCAAGGACATCGCGACCGAACCGGTTACCAATTTTGCAAAGCGCTGCGCCACAGACGGTGGACGCTGCTTGGCAATGTAGAGGCAGATATTGGTGTCGAGCAGGTAACGCAAAGTGCTCATAAGCCCTCGCGCACTTGCGCCGGCGTGTCGTTGCGCCCGTCCTGCATGAAGTCATCGGGCAAAGCCGCCAACAGGTCAAACGCCGCTGCCAGGTTGCTCGGAATCCGGCGCAACACCACGTCGTTGCCGCGCCGCAGTATCTCGACGTGGCTCACATCGAACTGGAATTCCTTGGGCAAGCGCACCGCCTGTGAATTGCCTGATTTGAAAACTGCTGCTGTTTTGATAGCGTGGGACATGGCAGCACCTCTCCTTTAATGTTGATACAAAAAGTATATACACAAATGCTTGGGCATGCTGACTGCTCAAGCCGATGACTACCTGCCAAGGCGACAGCCTGACAACACCAAGTGAACGGGTGATCTTGATCGCGCTGCCGAGCCAAAACCCCAGCCCCAGCTCTAATATGAAGCATAGTGCTGCAAACAATTTAAACATGCACTATCATGCGCAATCAATAGTGCAACACATGCACTTTTTTGCGCAGAATCAAGGAGAAACGCCCGTGACCCACCCAAACCGTGTCGAATACCAGACCGACCCTTCCCGCTACCGGCACTGGAAACTCACGTTTGACGGCCCGGTGGCCACGCTCAAGGCCGACTTTGACGAAGACGGTGGTCTGCGCCCGGGCTACAAGCTCAAGCTCAACAGCTACGACCTGGGTGTTGACATCGAGCTGAACGACGCCATTGCGCGCATCCGTTTCGAGCATCCGGAGGTGCGCACTGTGGTGCTGACCAGCGCCAAGGACAAGGTGTTCTGCTCCGGCGCCAATATCTTCATGCTCGGGGTTTCCAGCCACGCCTGGAAGGTGAACTTCTGCAAGTTCACCAACGAGACACGCAACGGCCTCGAAGACTCCTCGGCGCACAGCGGCCTGAAGTTCCTGGCGGCGGTCAACGGTGCCTGCGCTGGCGGCGGTTACGAACTGGCGCTGGCCTGCGACGAGATCATGCTGGTCGATGACCGCTCCTCGTCGGTCAGCCTGCCCGAAGTGCCGCTGCTCGGTGTGCTGCCCGGCACCGGTGGTCTGACGCGCGTCACCGACAAGCGCCATGTGCGCCACGACCTGGCCGACCTGTTCTGTACCAGCGTTGAAGGTGTGCGCGGCGAGAAAGCCGTGGCCTGGCGCCTGGTCGACGCCATCGCCAAGCCGGCCGTTTTTGCGCAAAAGGTGCAGGAGCGCGCGCTGGCGCTGGCAGCCAAGAGCGACCGCCCCGCCGATGGCAAGGGCGTGTTGCTCGCGCCGCTGCAGCGCACGATTGAAGCCGATGCGCTGCGCTATTCACACGTCAGCGTCGAGATCGACCGCGCCAAGCGCAGCGCCATCTTTACGGTGCAAGGTCCAAGCGGCGCGCAGCCGGCTGACATCGCTGGCATTGAGGCGGCAGGTGCCGCCTGGTACCCGCTGCTGCTGGCGCGTGAACTCGAAGACGCGATCCTGCAAATGCGCACCAACGAGACCGAGATCGGCACCTGGCTGATCAAGACCACGGGTGACGCGCCAGCGGTTCTGGCGCTCGATGCCACGCTGCTGGCGCAGCAGAAGCACTGGTTGGTACGCGAGACCATCGGCCTGCTGCGCCGCACCTTGAGCCGGCTCGACGTGTCATCGCGCAGCCTGTTCGCGCTGATCGAACCCGGCTCCTGCTTTGCCGGCACCCTGCTGGAACTCGCGCTGGCCTGCGACCGCAGCTACCAGTTGCAGTTGCCCGACGACGAAGCCGGCACGCCCCGGATTGCCGTGAGCGAGGCCAACTTCACGCTCTACCCCATGATCACCGGGCAGAGCCGGCTGGCGCGGCGTTTCTACGACGAGCAGCCGGCCCTGGCGGCGGTGCGCGCGCAACTCGGTCAGGCGCTCGACGCCAACGCCGCCAACGCGTTGGGCCTGATCACAAGCAACCCGGACGACATCGATTGGGCCGACGAAGTGCGCCTGGCGGTTGAGGAGCGCGTCAGCATGTCGCCCGACGCACTTACCGGACTCGAAGCCAATCTGCGCTTCAACGGCCCGGAAAACCTGTTCACGCGCGTCTTTGCCCGCCTCTCCGCCTGGCAGAACTGGATCTTCCAGCGCCCCAACGCAGTCGGCGAAAAGGGCGCACTCAAGGTTTACGGCAAGGGAGACAAAGCCGTCTTCGACTGGAACCGCGTGTGATTAGTTTTGTGGCGATCAAGCCCTGGTTTGTCATGCCGGACTTGATCCGGCATCCAGTGGCCCGCGTGGCATGGATTGCGGGTCGGGGCCCGCAATGACAAATCATGCAAATGAAATTAGCGTTTGAACACCAATCAGGAGACATCATGACCACCATCAATTACACCGACAAGATTCCGAACAACGTCAATCTGAGCGAAGACCGCACGCTGCAGCGCGCGCTGGAGCAGTGGCAGCCCAACTACCTGAAATGGTGGGGCGACATGGGGCCGGACCACTCGCAGAATTTTGATGTCTATCTGCGCACGGCGGTCAGCGTCGACCCGCAGGGCTGGGCCCAGTTTGGCCACGTCAAGATGCCTGACTACCGCTGGGGCATCTTCCTGAACCCGGCCGAGAAAGACCGCAAGATCCATTTCGGCGATCACCTGGGGCAGGACGCCTGGCAGGACGTTCCCGGCGAGTACCGCGCCAACCTGCGCCGCATCATCGTGACGCAGGGCGACACCGAGCCGGCATCGGTCGAGCAGCAGCGCCATCTGGGCCTGACCGCGCCCAGCCAGTACGACCTGCGCAACCTGTTTCAGGTCAACGTCGAAGAAGGCCGGCAGCTGTGGGCCATGGTCTATCTGCTGCACAAGTACTTTGGCCGCGACGGGCGCGAAGAGGGCGAAGCATTGCTGCAACGGCGCAGCGGCCAGGAAGACAACCCGCGCATCCTGCAGGCCTTCAACGAAGAGACACCCGACTGGCTGAGCTTCTTCATGTTCACCTACTTCACCGACCGCGACGGCAAGTTCCAGCTCTGCGCGCTGGCCGAATCCAGCTTTGACCCGCTGGCGCGCACCACCAAGTTCATGCTGACCGAAGAGGCGCACCACATGTTCGTCGGCGAGAGCGGTATCTCGCGCATCATCGCACGCACCTGCGCGGCCATGAACGAGCTGAAAACCGACGACGTGACCACGCTGCGCGCTGCGGGCGTCATCGATCTGCCCACGCTGCAGCGCTACCTGAACTTCCATTTCAGCGTCACCATCGACCTGTTCGGCGCCGACGAATCGAGCAACGCTGCCACCTTCTACACCACCGGTCTGAAAGGCCGCTACGAGGAGGGCAAGCGCACCGACGACCATCTGCTCAAAAGCGGAACCTACAAGGTGCTGGTGATGCAGGGCGGCCAATTGGTGGAGAAAGAAGTGCCGATGCTCAATGCGCTCAACGAAGTGCTGCGCGACGACTACATCAAGGATTCCATCGGCGGCGTCGAACGCTGGAACAAGGTGATCGAAAAGGCCGGCATCCCGTTCCGGCTGAAAACGCCGCACAAGGCGTTTCACCGCAACATCGGCGCACTGGCCAACGTCAAGGTGTCACCGGATGGCAGGGTGCTGAGCGAGGCCGAATGGGCTGCGCACGTGGACCAGTGGCTGCCCAGCGCCACCGACCGCGCTTTTGTCGCCAGCCTGATGGGCCGCGTTGTCGAGCCGGGCAAGTTTGCCAACTGGATCGCGCCGCCGCTGATCGGCATCAACCGCCAGGCTCCTGATTTCGAGTACGTGCGTTTCAATTAAGCGCTGGCGTCATGGCGGAGTCCCAAGTCATCCAGCAGCACCTGATCGACCCCGAGGTCTGCATTCGCTGCAATACCTGCGAGGCGATCTGCCCGGTCAAGGCGATCACGCATGACTCACGGAACTACGTGGTCGATGCGGCCAAGTGCGATCTGTGCATGGCTTGCATCGCGCCCTGCCCGACCGGTTCCATTGACAACTGGCGCAGCATGCCGCGCGCCAGTGCCTACACGGTCGAGGCACAGTTGCTGTGGGATGAGTTGCCGGTGGCACTGGAGCCCGAGCGCCTGGCCGAGTTGGGCGCAAGCGAAGTACCCGCCGCGCCGCTCACCCCCGCGCTGACAAATACACCTGAGGACGCAGCGCCTGAGCCAGTCTTGCAGGCATCAAGCTACGGCGCCAGCGTACCGCCCTGGTCGGCGGCGCACGCCTACACCAACCTCTATGGTCCGAAGGCGCAGCAGAAGTCGATCCGCGCCCGGGTCGCGGGAAATGTGCGCGTGACCGCACTCGGCCATGACTACGACACGCACCACATCGTGCTTGATTTCGGTGTCATGCCATTCCCGGTGCTCGAAGGCCAATCCATCGGTGTACTGCCGCCAGGCACCGATGACCAGGGCCGCGCCCACCATGCGCGCCAGTACTCGGTCGCCAGCGCGCGCAACGGTGAGCGAGCCGGCTATAACAACCTGGCGCTGACCGTCAAGCGCGTGTTGCAAGACCATCAGGGCCGGCCGGTGCGCGGTGTGGCATCGAACTACCTGTGCGATCTGCAGGTCGGCGCCAGCGTCGAGGTCATCGGGCCGTTTGGCGCAAGCTTTCTGATGCCGAACCACCCTCGTTCCAGCATCGTCATGATCTGCACCGGAACCGGCAGCGCGCCGATGCGCGCCATGACCGAATGGCGGCGTCGCTTGCACCAATCAGATAAATTCGTGGGTGGAAGGCTCATGTTATTTTTTGGCGCGCGCAGCCAGGAAGAACTGCCTTACTTCGGCCCGCTGCAAAAGCTGCCGCGCGATTTCATCGACATCAACTTTGCCTTCTCGCGCACACCTGGCCAGCCCAAGCGCTACGTGCAGGACCTGATGCGCGAGCGCGCCAGCGACCTGGGTCTTTTGCTGGCGGATCCGGACAGCTACTTCTATGTCTGCGGCCTCAAGAGCATGGAAGAAGGCGTGCTGCTGGCGCTGCGCGATGTGGCGCAGCAGGCGGGCCTGTCCTGGGAAGTTCTGGGCGCGGCGCTCAAGGCGCAGGGCCGGCTGCACCTGGAAACCTATTGACGCCCAGGCGGCGCGCCAGTTCAGCGCGCGCTGACGTGGCCTTGGCATAAAACTGCTTGAGGCCTGTGCACAGGTAGTTCAGGCCGGCCTCGCCGTCTGGTGTTCTGAGGAAGCGACTCTTGGGGCATTCACCCCAGCACAGATCAAGGTAGCTGCAGCTCCGACAGTACTGCGGTAGCGTATCGCTTTTGGCATAGGCAAACTTCTTTTGCTGCTCCGAGAAAGCCAGGTCGCCCTCGTGCGTCTGCAGGATGTTGCCAAGCTTGTATTCGGGGTAGACAAAATGGTCGCAGCTGTAGAGGTCGCCGTTGTGCTCGAGCGCCAAAGCCTTGCCGCAGATCTGGCTGCTCACGCATTTTTGCGCACCGTGGCCAAACATCTGCGAGATGACGTTCTCGAACTGGTCGACGAAGACCTTGCCGTAGTCCCGGCGCAGCCACTCGTCCCAGATGCGGCCCAGAAAATAGCCCCAATCCTGCGCCGCCACCGACCAGTCGGTCACTGACGATTCAGCGCTGCCGGGCGCCGCGGTGCGAAAGTCCAGAGGCTCGACGCAGGGGATGAACTGGATGATGCGCGGGCGGACCTGGTCGCGCAGAAAGCGGTAGACATCGGTCGGGCGTTTCGCGTTTTTGCGGTTCACCACACACAGGGCGCCAAACGGGATCTGGTACTGGTGCAGCAGGGCCACTGCCGCCATCACGCGCTCGAAGGTCGGCGTGCCGCCCTTGCTGTAGCGGTATTCGTCGTGCAGGACGGCTGGCCCATCAATCGACAGGCCAACCAAAAAGTTGTTCTGCTTGAGAAAATTGCACCACGCATCGTCGAGCAGGATGCCATTGGTCTGCAAGTCGTTTTCAATCGCCTGCCCGGGTTTTCGGTAGCGCGTCTGCAATTCGATCACGCGCACAAAGAAGTCCAGCCCCATCAGGGTTGGCTCGCCGCCCTGCCAGGAAAAAACCACTTCGGGCCCGCTGTGCGCTTCAATGTACTGGCGGATGTGCTGCTCCAGCAGGGCCTCGCTCATGCGCGACTTTTTCGGCTGGCGCAGCAGGTCTTCCTTGTGCAGATAAAAGCAGTAGGCGCAGTCCAGATTGCACTGCGAGCCGCTCGGCTTCACCATGGCGTGAAAGCGGTAAAAGTCACCCTTGGGCAGACTCGGCAGTTTCAGGCTCGGCCCCTCGGCGGCGGCGGAGTGGATCGGAATAACAGCTTGTTGGCGCATCAGCGGTATTTGATCACGATGGCCGGATGCTTTAAAAGCGCCGGCCGGCCTTGATCTGTTTTGACCCCGCCGGCAGGCTGATGAAGTCGCCATCGGAACCGACCCGGATCGGCCCGTCGTAGAGTTGGGTCGCATCGCCCAGGAAAGCCTTTTCCAGACCAGGAATAGGCAAAGGCGGCGCGATGTGGTTGAGCAGCAGGTAGCCCACCTTGGCCTCAGCTGCGGTCTGTGCGGCCTGTTCCGGCGAGCTGTGGTAGTCGACGATGTCGGCAAACAGTTGTTTCAGATTCGTTCGCTGCGCCTGGGCCGCGGTTTCGCCCAGCATGGCCATCAGCGGCGCGGACAGGGCCTCGTGCACCAGCAAATCAACGCCCATGGCTTCGCGCTGCACGGCGGCCGACCTCTTGGTGTCGCCGCTGAGCACCACGCTGCGCCCCTTGTAGGTGATGCGGTAACCGACCGCCGGGTGCACCGGTGCGTGGTCGACCGAGAATGCTGCGATCTCCAACTCGCCATCCTTAAGCAGCACGACGCGGCCCGTTGCTTGCGTGACGAAGGGCAGGGCTTTGCCGCCGCTGCCAATCGATGGCATCACCGCTTCGCCATGGTGCGCCACGCGGTAATGCTGGTCCTGCGCGTAGGCCTGCCTGAAACCCGCAACAACCGCCTCAACTCCGGCCGGCCCAAAAACGGGAACCGGCATGGTATTGGACGCCGATACCCAGCGCTGCAGCATCAGTTCACCCAGGCCGTCGATGTGGTCGGAATGAAAATGCGTCAGAAAAATGGCTTCGATGCGGCCATGGTTGAAACCCATCTTGCCAATGTTGCGCGCGCTGCCAGCGCCGGCATCGAACACGAACAAGCGCTTGCCCGCCACCACCAGCGTGCACGGACCTGAACGCTGCTCATCGGGAAAGGGCGAGCCGGCGCCGCACAGGCCGACGTGCAAGCCATCGGGCAGTTCCAGCAGCGGATCGGCGGCCAGGTGCCGCGCCGCGACCCGCTTCACCAACGCCACGGCCAGCGGCGCGCGCAAGGCATAGGTGGCAACCGCGAGCACTGCAAGCAGCAGACCGACTGCCAACAGGAGGTTTCTTTTTTTCATTTCATTCCTTTGCTTCTCTCGCCTTGCTTCAAATATGTCGGCGCAACGCTCACGCCACGAAAACCCGTGTCAGCCGGTCCATCGAGGACCAGTAAAAATCGCGGCCCCAGCCCGGGCTCGGAAACACCACGCCCTGCATGAGCCCGCCGCAGCGCACGCGAGCCAGTTCGGCGCCGGACTCGACCGCCAGCAGCACCACCTCCTCGCCACCCCGGCGGTAATCGTTGATGACCAGCTCGCCGGTCTGCGGGTACAAGAGCATGTGGCTGGCGCAGCCGAAGGCGCTCCTGTGCCACAAGGGCGTCAAGCGCTTTGCCGCGTCGTCATAGCGCCAGGCTTGCAGGTGACGATTCGCGGAGTCGTAGCCGATCACGATGCTGCGTTGCAGGTCGATCAACGGCGGATTGGTGATGCTGCCGCCGGCCAGCCCGCAGACGTCGAGCGTCTGATGGTCTGTGGCGTCGTGCAGCGAGACCCGGATCAGCCGGTTCGGTGACGCGTTGACGCCATTGCCAATCATCTTGATGGCGTAACTGTGTTTGCCGTTGTCCATGAACCAGGCGTTACGCCCGTCCAGCACCACGTCCCAGCCATAGCTCTGCTGGCGCTGGCCGATGTAGTCAAAACGCCAGTCGGCGTCCAACACCAGCGCAGCACAGCCATCGCGCCAGTGGTAGCGAAAGATGCTGCGCACGCCCACCACGTAAACCGTGTTGCCGCTGGCGCTCAGGCGCGCGATCGAGGGCTCTGCACACACGGTGTCGGCGCAAACTGGCTGCAGCGTCCCGGCATCGATCACGCTCAGCTGTGCCGGGGTTTTCTCTGACAGATTCTTGGTGACGATCAGACCGTTGTCGAGAATGACAAAGGAGTTGTAGGGCTCATCCAGCGGCAACTTCAACTGGCCCTTTGGCTGGCAGGAACGATCGAGGCGGTGCAGGTAACGGCCATAGACCACGTAGATGTCGCCATTGCGGTGCAGCGCCATGCCACCGGGCCACATCGGCCCGCCGGCCAGACGCGGCGAGCGCTCCATCGTCTTCAGGGTCTGCGGGTCAATGCGCTCGACGCGGGCTGTCGTCGGCAATCCCAGTCTGGCGCGCAGCACGGAGTGCGTGAGCAGATAGACCTCACCCGGCGCGCCCAGCAGCGTCATGGTCGACATCCAGGTTCTCCGGCTGACGTGGCGCAGTTTCTCGGTTGCGCGCAGACCCAGCGCGTTGCCACCACGCGGCAACTGCAAACGCTGCGCTCCACCATCTTCACCCGGCCACGGTGTGGCCAGGTAGCCCGTCTGACTCATGCGCGCCTGTTCCACCGGCGCCGGTGCGCCAGGCCGAGGCCTGCGATCAGCAACGCCAGAACCATCAACACCGGCTTGCGGTACGCTGGGATCCAATAATTGACAAAGCTGTTGATCAGCACCTGGCGCGTCGGGCTGTAGCCATCGGGCATGTTCAGCACACCGTGCGACTGGGCATAAGCCGCGTAGTCGCGCTGCATGGACTGAAAGATTTCCGGCATCTGGCGCTGCAAATCAAGGGTCTCGCCCGGGTCGGTGCGCAGGTCATACAAATGCCACTGGCCGTCACCGACCGGTGCCATGTTCTGCACCAGTTTGAGATCGCCCTTGAACAGCGCCAGGTTGCCCGACAACTCATAGCCAATCGCCTCATCCGCCGGGTGCACCTGCTGCGCTTGGCCCGTAAGCACCGGCATCAGACTGCGGCCCATCATGGCTTCGATCGGCTCACCCTTGTAGCTGCTGCCGGGGTGCGCGATGCCGGCCAGCTCCAGCAGCGTGGGCGCAATGTCGGTCACGTGGGTCAGGCTGCCCTGAACCTGGTTTTGAGCAGCGCCGGGAATGCCTGAGATGATCAGCGGCGTGCGGATGCCGCCCTCGCCGGCATAGAACTTGTAACCGCTCAGCGGCGAAGCCGCCGCGCTGGCCCAGCTCGGCCCCATGATGGTGTAGGCGCCCTTGTCGCCGAGTTTCTCCAGGGCCTGCGAGTACTGTGTCCAGAGCCAGGGCTGGGCGTCGGCGTAGTCCGAGCCTTCGGGTCCGTTGTCGGAGAGGAAGACGAACACCGTGTTGTCGTACTCGCCGCTCTGTTTCAGGTGCGCGATCAAACGGCCAACGTGGTAGTCCATGGCCTCGGCCATCGCGGCGTAAACCTCCATGCGCCGTTCCTGGTACTGCTTGTCGCCGGGACTCAGGGCCTCCCAGTTCGCCGTGCTGGCCATGGTCGCCAGCGGCGTGTCCTTCGCAATCAGACCCAGCGCAGCCGCCTTATCGCGCCGGGCCTGACGCAGTGCGGTCCAGCCGTCCTTGTAGCGCCCCTTGTACTTGTCGATAAAAGCGCGCGGCGCCTGCAGCGGCACATGGTTGGCCTGGAATCCGACGTAGGCGAAAAACGGCTTGCCGCTGCCAGCGCCGTCGCGCAGGTACTCAATCGCCTTGTCAACAAAAAATTCTGACGAGTAGTAGTCGGCCGGCATGGCCGCGGGCTTGCCGTCCTCGAACCAGCTGACCTTGTCGGTATGCGGCAGGTAACGCTGGTGCGGCTCCCAGTTGTCGGAACCGGTATCGCCCTGGATCAGAGATCGGTCAAAGCCGCGCCGGTTGGGCAGGTTGTGCGGTTCGGTTCCCACGTTCCACTTGCCCGCGATCGATGTACGGTAGCCGCTGTCCTGCAGCAGATTGGCAACCGTCACCACGCGCGTGTTGAGCGAGCCCAGGTAGCCCGGTTTGCCCAAGTGCGCCTGCGGCATGGTTTCGATCAGGTTGCCAACGCCGTTGCGGTGGTTGTCGACGCCGGTCAGCAGCATGGAGCGCGTCGGCGCGCAGGATGCAGCCACGTGGAAATTCGAGAAACGCACGCCCTGTTGCGCCAGGGCGTCGATGTTGGGTGTGGCGATCTCGCCGCCAAAGGCGCCGACATCGGTAAAGCCCCAGTCATCGGCCACAAGCACCACGATGTTGGGTCGCGCCGGCGTGGCGGAAAGTGCCGCCACGCTCGTCGTCAAACCGATTGCCAGAATCAGAGCCCGGTATTTCATTGCCAAAGCCTCATGCCTGCTTGCTGCCCTGCGCCTTGGCCAGCGGCCTCCAGTGCAGCAGGCCAAAGAGTAGCGTCAGCAGCACGCTGACCAGCAGCGCTCCGCGGTACTTGCGCACGTGCTTGAACATGAAAACGACTTCGAGCGCATGCAGGATCAGCAGCACGGCCGCGACGTTTTGCATCCTGCTCGCGAGCTCGCTACTGAGCAGGCCCGCCAATCCGGCCAGCGCCAGCGCATAAGCGGCCAGACAGCCGATCTTCAAAATCAAGAACATCAAACCGCTCCCTTCAACAATTCTTCTTCAATCGCCCACAAGCGGTCCTGCCCCCAGACCGCCACATCACGCACCCGAAACGAAGGCACGCCCCAGAGCCCGAGCCCGAACAACTCGGCGCGGTTCTGCTCTGCCACCACGCGCCAGGCTTCATCCTTCAAGGCCATGCGGGCCGCTTCCCAGTCCAGCCCGGCGCGCTCGGCAATGGTGCGCAAGCCGCGCTCGCTGCCGGCATCAATGCCCTCGGCCCAGACACCGTGCATGAAGGACAGCACATAGTCCTGCGCCTTGCCCACGCTTTGCGCCAGAGGTATCAGGGCCAACCCGCGCTCCGCCGGGCGACCGACCGGGTCGTTCAAGCGGCCAAAAGGGATGCCCCGCAAGAAAGCTTCGCGCGCCGCATCCGTGCTGATGTAGCTGCGCTTCTCGGATGGCACGGGCAAGCCGCGCATCACCATCGGCAGCACATAGCGCAGCCGCACGGGTGCGCCGGTGCGCCGGCCCAACTCAAAAACCCGTTTCGCCACGATGGCCGAATACGGACTGCGCAGCGAAAAATAAAAGTCGATAGGCGCAGGGTCGCTCATTGCCTGCGCTGTTTGCAGATCCGCCTCAGGCGGGAACATCAGGTCCGCGACGCCGCTCCTGTGTGCGCCGAGTTGCTGCAGGCGCTGCTCCAGATGGTGCAGGCGGTCAATACCCCAGTACCACTCTCCCGCGTAGAAGAAGGTGGCACCCAGGTAATGCCCGAGGCGCTGGCGCAAGGCGTCCGCTGCGCGCTGGTGCACCAGGATGAGCGCCGGCGACGGCGGCTCAAAAGGCGCAGCATTGAGTGTGCCGTTCCAGAGCGCGGCCGACAACACGCCCGCTACCGCGACAAAGCTGCCGTCCTCGGCCGCCGCCACCAGACGCGCTGTCACGCGCTGCACGGCCTGCGGCGCCGGCTGTCTGCACTTGTCGTGAAATTCCAGGCCCCAGTGCCCTGCCAGCAACTGCGCATCGCGCCGGCTGTAGGCAATCAGCTTCTCGCGCTCGGGCGCTGCGCTGTCCGGGGGTGGGCCCACCACATGGGCGGCAATATCGATGTCGTAACGCGACTGCAGACGGGGCAAGACCGAGGCCGTGAGCGCACTGTAGGGGTCGTCGACCTGGTGAAAGTAATGCAACAAATGGCGCGCGCCGGACCGCACCCGGAGCTGCTCGGCCTTGGCGCGTCTTTCAAGCAGGCGCTGTCTGGAAAGAAGACGCTGGCTGATGACCGGCATCAGCCAGCTCTTGATCGACATTGATCCGGTCCGCTGCCTACCAGGCTTTGACGAAGCGCAACTGCAGCGACTGGACCACAATCGCATTGCGGGCGCCGAAGTTGTCGCTGTACTGCAGATTGAAGCCGGCGTCCTTGCCCGGGAGCTTGTACGAAAGGAAGGGGCCGATGCCGTAGCTGCGATAGCGGTTGCCATCTGCCAGCGGCGTCACCGCCCGGATGTCATCGGTCACCTGCTGGGTCAGGAGCAGGTTGCTGCCAAAGGCCCAATCACCCATGACCTTGACGATGCCGATTTCACCGTACAGAAAATTGCCGCTGCGGTAGTCGGTCTCCTTGTTGGTGGTATTGATGCCGAAAGACAGTCGCCCCGCCACGGTGACGCCGGCATCCCAGGCCGCATCGGTGTGATTGGGATTGAGCGCGTAGGTCACGGCAACGCCCGGGCGCAGGGTGTAGAAATTGCCAAAGCCAGGGTTGGGGCCGCGATCCTTGTCGTAGACGCCGGTCGGCACAAACAGGGAGACACCAGCGGCCACTTTGAGGCGATCCTTGTGGCGTATCCAGACCATTGACAGTTCGGTGTCGCCAATGCCGGAGACTTCGGCGTTTTGGCTCGCAGCCATGGCAGCGATGCCGGCTTGAACCGCTGCGTTGGTTGCCGCCGCCACCGCGGCAATCGCACCGCGCGCTGGGGCGGGCAGAGCCGCAGGCGGCGTTGGCGACACCGTGCCGGCAGCCTGCACCGCGACAAAGCTGCGGCTCTGTTTGATCAGGGGAACATTGATGGCGAATGCCAGATGTCCATCCCCATACAGGCCCTCGCTGAGGTAGCCACCGACCAGATTCAATTGCGTCTGCTTCTGGTTGAAGTCGATGGTGCCGACCGGCACATTGAGGGTGTACGTTCCGTTCGGTATGGCGCCGCCGGTGGGTGTGCCCGTGGCCAAGGGAACGGCTCGCCCGGCAACGCCAAGCGCATCACCGTTGCCATCAACCACCTTGTAGATATTCAGGTAGCTCAGGCTGGCGGTGCCGAACAAGCCGGGGTTGTCGGCCGACGCCGCGATCTCGCCGCCAAAGGCGCCAACCGGCGACTGGCGCAACTTGGAGCTTTCAGCTGCCTGCGCGTTCATGCCAACGGCGATCAGCGCCAGGCATGAAGCAACTTTGAATTTCCCGAGGCCGGGGGCGCTGCGATGGACTGTTTTCTTCATGGGAGGTCTCCGATTTTTTGTGGGCAGGAAGGCAATTCGCAAAGTATTTTCAACACAGTGTTTACCCTGTGTTCCATACATCTATGTATGGACGAGTTAATATAGCATCCGCATCCAACTATGGGGTCGGGGTTTTCACTAGGTGAGGCAGCGACACCGGAAAGAAATGAGAAGACAACGGAGAGACAAGGCATGACGTCGGCAAGCAAGACTAGAAAGCGCTCGGAAACACCGCGCCTGAACCGCGAGGACTGGCTCGACGCCGCCTTCAAGGCCGTGGTCGATGGTGGCTTCGACAAGGTGCGCGTGCTGCTGATCGCCGATGCGCTGGGCGTGACACGCGGGAGTTTTTACTGGCATTTCACTGATCACGCGGAACTGGTTTTCGCCCTGCTGGCGCGCTGGAAGAACCGCGAGATCGAGATTGACCAGATTCTGAAATCACAGTCCACGGCCGACCCGCAAGCCGATCTGCTGCGCCTGCTCGATGCGGCTCTGGCGCATGGCGGCGCCGACCTGGAAAACATCCGCTTCGAGTTGGCCTTGCGCGGCCTGGGACGGCGCGACCCGGTCGTTGCCACGATGCTGGTCGAGGTTGATGAAATGCGCATGAGCCTGTTTGCGTACAAGTTTGAGCGACTGACGGGCGATGCCAAAGCGGCGCTGGAACTCGCAGCGCTGTTCTACCTGGCGATTGTCGGCAGCCACCAGGCCTTGAGCCGACCGGTGAGCCCGCCGCAGGTCAAGGAATTCTTGAAAGACATCATCGCCAACTACCTGATCCACCGGCAAACGCCGCCGCCCGCCAAAGCCAAGGCCTATCCAAAGGCAAAGTGATCCTTGTCGATTTGCATAACCGAGCGCGTCGGCGCCAAAGCACCCTTGCGGTGGCCATCGGCACGCGGCAGCAGGCGCTCAAAATAGAACTCTGCCGTTTGCAACTTGGCGCGGTAGAAGGTCGGTTCTTCAGCACCTTTCCCACTGTCCAACGAGGCAGCGGCACGTGATGCCTGCAAAGCCCAGAAGTAGGCCATCATCACGTAGCCCGAGTACATCAGGTAATCCACGCTGGCCGAACCCACCAGTTCGCGGTCTTTGACTGCGCGCAGCATGATGCGCGTCGTCAGGACGTTCCATTGCAGCGCACGTTTTGCCAGCGAGCGTGCCATGCGGCCCACAGGCCCGCGGCTCAGAAGATGCGGTCTTGAGAACTGCCACATCGTTGCCGTGAAGTCGCGCACGCAGCCACCCCGGCTGCCCAGCAGCACCTTGCGACCCAGCAGGTCGAGCGCCTGGATGCCGGTTGTTCCTTCGTACAAGGTCGAGATGCGGGCATCGCGTGCAATCTGCTCCATGCCGTGTTCGCGGATGTAGCCGTGGCCACCGAAAACCTGCACCCCGAGGTTGGCCGCTTCGAGCCCCATTTCGGTCAGAAAGCCTTTGAGAATCGGCGTGTAAAAACCCAGCTCGCCATCGAGCCGCTTGTACTCGGCATCCCGGCCGTCGGTCACCGCATTGAACATCTTGTCGGCCAGTTGCGCCACGCTGTAAATCATGGCACGGCCACCTTCGGCGATGGCTTTCTGCGTCAGCAACATGCGACGTACGTCGGGGTGCCAGATCAGGGCATCGGCCACCTGGTCGGCGTCCTTTTTGCCGGAGAGCGCGCGCATCGAGCGCCGCTCGCGCGCGTAAGGCAGAGCGCCCTGAAAAGATGCCTCGGCGTGGCAGATACCCTGGATCGCGGTGCCGATGCGCGCCGTGTTCATGAAGGTGAACATGGCTTCCAGGCCCTTGTTGGGCTCGCCGATCAGGTAGCCGATTGCTGCGTCAAAGTTGAGCACGGCGGTGGCCGAGCCGCGTATGCCCATCTTGTGTTCGAGGGCGCCACAAACCACGCCATTGCGCGCGCCGAGTTCGCCCTTGTCATCGACCAGAACCTTGGGCACGATGAAAAGTGAAATGCCGCGCGTGCCGGCCGGTGCGCCGGGCAGGCGCGCCAGCACGATGTGGATGATGTTGTCGGTCAGGTCGTGCTCGCCTGAGGAGATGAAAATCTTGGTTCCGGCAATCTGGTAACTGCCGTCGGCCAGCGGCTCGGCGCGGGTCTTGACCTGCGCCAGATCGGTGCCGCACTGGGCCTCGGTCAGGCACATGGTGCCGGCCCACGTTCCCGCCACCAGATCGGGCAGGTACTGCTTTTTTTGCGCTTCGGTGCCGTACTGGAGGATGGTGTTGATGCAACCGACGCTCAGCCCCGGGTACATGTTGAAAGACCAGTTGGCGCTGCCCATCATTTCAGACTTGAAAACATTGACCGACATCGGCAGGCCCTGGCCGCCGTACTCTGGCGGAAACGACAAACCCTGCCAACCACCGGCCACAAACTGCGCGTAAGCAGCCTTGAAGCCCGCCGGCGTCGTCACCGCGCCATCGCGGATTTGACAGCCTTCCTGATCGCCCGACAGGTTCAGGGGCGCCAGCACTTCCTCACAGAGTGTGGCCGCACCCTGAAGAATGGCGTCAAGCGTGTCGGGCGTGGCGTCGGCGCCATTGCTGAGACGGGCGTAATGCGCCGGGTAGTCCAGCACCTCGTTCATCAAAAAGCGCATGTCGCGCAACGGGGCTTTGTAGTTCGGCATGCTTAGCGCTCCACAATCGCCACCACGCCCTGGCCACCGGCGGCGCAGATGGAGATCAGGCCTCGGCCCGATCCCTTTTGCGCAAGCAGTTTGGCCAGCGTGGCAATCAGACGGCCGCCGGTTGCAGCAAAGGGATGGCCAGCGGCCAGTGAGCTGCCGTTGACGTTGAGTTTGTCAAGGTCGATGGCACCCAGAGGCTGCGCCAGGCCGAGGCGCTCGCCGCAATAGGTCGGGTCTTCCCAGGCCTTGAGCGTGCACAGAACCTGCGCAGCAAAGGCTTCGTGAATTTCGTAGAAATCAAAATCCTGCAGCGTCAAGCCGGCGCGCTGCAACATGCGCGGCACGGCGTAGGCCGGTGCCATCAGCAGACCCTCCTTTTTGTCAAAGAAATCGACCGCCGCAACTTCGCTCCAGCTGAGGTAAGCCAGCACCGGCAGCTGGCGCGCGCGCGCCCAGTCCTCGCTGGCCAGCAGCACAGCCGATGCGCCATCGGTCAGCGGCGTCGAGTTGCCGGCGGTCAACGTGCCCTGCTCCGGCGCAACTTTTCTGTCGAATGCGGGTTTGAGGGCGCGCAGCTTTTCCATGCTCAGTTCCGCGCGCAGGTTGTTGTCGCGGGTCACCCCCTTGAAGCTCGTCATCAGGTCGGTGAAGAAGCCCTCGTCATAGGCGCGCGCAAGGTTCTGATGGCTTTTGAGCGCCAGCGCATCCTGCGCCTCGCGGCTGATGCCCCACTCGCGCGCCATCAGTTCGGCGTGCTCGCCCATCGAGTAGCCGGTACGCGGCTCGCCATTGCGCGGCAAGGCCGGACGGAACAACATGCCCGGGCGCAGACGCGAGAGCGCCGCCAGACGTTGGCCGGTGCTGCGCGCGCGGCTGGCGTCGAGCAGGATGCGGCGCATCTTCTCGTTGAGTCCGATCGGCGCGTCCGATGTGGTGTCGACACCACCGGCGATGCCGCACTCGATCTGGCCCAGCGCGATCTTGTTGGCCACAACGATCGCCGCCTCCAGCCCCGTGCCGCAGGCCTGCTGCAGATCGAAGGCCGGCGTCTCGCGCGAGAGCGTGGTCGAGAGCACGCTCTCGCGCACCAGATTGAAATCGCGCGAATGCTTCATCACAGCACCAGCCGCCACATCGCCCAGGCGCTCGCCATGCAGATTGAAGCGGTCCACCAGGCCCTGCAGCGTGGCGGTCAGCATCTCGTGGTTGCTGGCGTGGGAATAGACCGTGTTGGAGCGCGCAAAGGGGATGCGGTTGCCACCGATGATGGCGACGCGGCGAATGGTGGTGTTCATGGTGTGACTTGCAATCAATTGTTGAATCGGCGGTGCTGCATACCGCCTACCGGTAAGCCAGCAAGCCGCGCAGATGCAGCTTGTCGCCTTTGGCGTTGCGTACTTCGAACAGGGCTGCCCGCTGCAGCGAGCCCTTGATCTCGCGGGTGTTCCACAGCGTTGCGCGCGCCGGTAGAAACAAGGGCGTCTTGAATTCCACCGTGAGTTCGGCCTGCGTCAGCGCCTCGCGCGGCAGCAGCGCCGCCAGTGCGCGCGCCTGCGTCCACAGACCATGCGCGATGGCGCGACGGAACCCGAACAGGCGCGCCGACAGCGCAGACAAATGGATCGGATTCATATCGTCCGAGACCCCTCCGTAGCGCCGCCCGATGTTGGCCGGCGCCAGAAAATCGGCCTGGTGCGAAAGCGGCAGGTCCTGCGTCAGGCTGCTGGCATACGCCGGTCCTGCGGGCGCCTTGACGCCAATGCGCAACAGGGTTTGCGTGGCTTCCCACACCAGTTCCTCTGCGCGCAGGATACGCAGATCGAGTTCGAAAATCTGGCCCTTTTCATGCGCAAGCAGGCGCCCGGTTTGAACCTCCACACGCAGACTGTCACCCGCGTTCAGACGCTGGTGCTGCACGATCCGGTTCGCCAGATGCACGGTGCCCATGGCGGGCCAGGGACAGTCGCCGGAGGCAAAAAACGCCATCAGCAGCGGGAACGTCAGCATCTGCGGGTAGCTCAGCGGTACACCCTGCGCTGCGTGGAAGCCGCAGATCTGCGCGTAGCGCGCGATCTGCGCAACGTCCAGCACCACTTGCGGACGCACCAGCGTCACTTCGGGTAGCGCGTCGACCGCCGTCGCTTGCTTGCGACTCGCCAGCAAGACCCCCAGAAAGCTGGCAGCAGCGCTTGGGGGCTGGTTGATTTCTATCGTTTTCATCGGGCTTCAGGCGCCAATCAGGCTCTGGCCGCAGACGCGCACCAAATTGCCGGTGAGTCCGCTGGAGGCCGGGCTGGCAAACCAGGCGATGGCTTCGGCCACATCCTGCGGCAAGCCGCCCTGGCTCATGGCATTCATGCGCCGTCCCGCTTCGCGTATCGCAAAGGGGATCGCCGCCGTCATCTGCGTTTCGATAAAGCCCGGCGCTACCGCGTTGATGGTGATACCGTGCGCCGCAAGAACGGGGGCCATGCTTTGCACCATGCCGACGACGCCAGCCTTGGACAGCGCGTAGTTGGTCTGCCCCAGATTGCCGGCAATGCCCGAGATCGAGGAGACGCAAACAATGCGCCCGCCGCGCTTGATGGCACCCGCTGCGATCAGCGCGTCGTTGATGCGTTCCTGCGCCGACAGATTGACATCGACCACCATTTGCCAGAAGTGTTCTTTCATGTTCGCAATGGTCTTGTCGCGCGTGATGCCGGCGTTGTGCACCACGACGTCCCAGCCGCCCTGCGCCAAGGCGGCGTCTACCAGTTGCTGCGGCGCATCCGCTGCCACGATGTCCAGCGCCAGTGCCGTGCCGCCGACTTTTGCCGCGATCTCGTCGAGCCCGGCCTGCGCCTGCGGCACATCGAGACAAATGACGGTAGCGCCCTCGCGCGAGAGCACTTCGGCAATCGAGGCGCCAATGCCGCGCGAGGCCCCGGTCACCAGAATCTTCTTGCCCGCCAGCGGCTGCGTCCAATCGGCCGGCAGGGTGCGCGGACCCACCGCCTGCCCAATCCGGATCACCTGGGCCGAGACATAGGCCGAGCGCGGCGACAGCAAAAAGCGCAGCGTCGACTCCATCTGGTCTTCAGCGCCCTCGGCCACATAGACCAGTTGCACCGTGATCGCTTTTTTCAGCTCCTTGGCCAGCGAGCGGCTCAGGCCTTCGAGCGCACGCTGCAGCGTGGCCTTGCGCGGCGTCTTGCAGTCTTGCGGCGGACGCCCGATGATGACGACGCGACCACAGGGCAGGATGGAACGCGCCGTGTCGTGAAAGAACTGGTACAGCGCGCCGGACTGGCTGCTGTCATCCATGCCGCTGGCATCGAACACCAAGGCCTTGAGCTTTTCACCGGGCTGGCCCTCCAGGCCCCAGCGACCCGTCAGCAGGCCCGCTGCGTTGGCCACCGGCGTCCACTGCGGCAGTTGCGCGTGCGCCAGGGTTTGCGCATCCATTGACTTCAGCACCGCAGCCAGTGCCGGCAACAGTTGCGGCTCGCCGCCGCCACCGAGCAGCACCGTGCCCTTGATCGGGCTCTGACCCGTTTCGAAGCGCTCCAGCACGCTGGGCTTGGGCAGGCCCAGTGCCTGGGTCAGCTTCGCGCCCAGGGGGGAATTGGCAAAGTTGAGGTAAGAGTCGGTCATGCTTGGCTTTCTTTCAGCAAGTGCGCTGCATTGAATAGTAGTGTTTTACTCGACACGGACCCAAGTCAAGCTGCGGCCCAGCATCGGCGTGCCCAGATAACCGCGCACCTCCAGCCTTCGGCCGCCATCCACCGGCGTCAATCGCACCGAGAAAATTTTGCCATTGTGCGGGTCGATGATCTCGCCGCCGTCCCACACGGCCGGGTCACCGCGGCTTTGACGCACAGCGCGCACGACCGTCATGCCGACGATCGGCTTGTCGCGCAACTCGTCCTTGCAGCGCGAACACAGTTCATCGGGCTTGAACGCCGGGTCCAGCAGTTTCTCGACCCGGCCGCTGAGAACACCGTTTGTTTCCGTGACACGAACCAGCGAGCGCGCGACCTGGCTCTCTTCATGAAAGGTCTTCCACAGGCCCAGCGGCGTCAGTTGCGCCTGGGCCAGGCTCGCGCACAGCGCCCACGGTGCGAGCGTGGCCAGCAGCCGGGATGCGAGACGGGTCCAAGTGCTCCGTGGCATGGCCGGATCAATCAAGGCGCTCGACGCCCGGCATGCCCCAGGCGCCGCTCAAAGCAGCGGGCTTGGGCCAGTAAAGCCGGGCGTTGAGCAGAAAGGGTTCGCCCGCTCGCACCGGCAGCCAGTTCTTGAGTTGCTCACCGGCTGGCGGCGTCGCCTGCACCAGCAGATCGAGCGAGCCGTCGGCGTTGAACGTCAGCGCATCGCGGTCTCCCAAGGCGTAACGCTGCAGCGGGTTGTCGATGAAAAAGTCCTGCGCGTTGTACGCCGTCACCGACCAGAAAGCGTTCACCGGCGGCAGTTCAGCGGCCTTGAAGCGCAGGCGATAACGGTGGCTGCCATCGAGCGCACGGCCATCCTGATCGACGCGCGTATTGGGGTAGGTCGCGTCGGCCGCAAGATTGGCGCCCAAGCCCACCATGGCGACCGCAGCGCGCGTGCCGTAGTCGGTACCGTAGTTGCCCAGATGGGCCGGCGGCGCGGACCAGCCGTGCAGCAGCTCGCGCGGATTTTTCAGCTCTCGCGCGACGCGCCAATCGGCGATCCAGCGCCCCAGGCTGACACTCCATTGGTCCAGCACATTCCAGTGCGGCGGCTGCCCCGGTGTGATGCCAATGCGCGCAAGTTTGGCCTGCATCGGCGCGTCGGCTGTGGCGCTCGGATTCTCGACCAGCAAGCCGGCCAGTCGCTCAAAGAATTCGGTTGCCGCCATGGCCTGCATCTGCAGAATCGGGGGCGCTGGCTGCTGTATCGCGCGCTGCCAGGCCGGTTGCGCGTCGTCGCGGCCAGCCTGCCACGCAGCCAGTGAGCGCAGCGTCAAACCATCCTGCAAGGCATGCACCAGCGGGTAATCCGCCACACCATTGGTTTGCGTGCGCCCGATCAGCCAGACGATGCGAGTCGGCGCGCGCAACAGCGTCAAGCCCGCCGGAGCAAGGCCCTGCCAGTACGGCCCCGCCAGCAGGAACTTGCCACCCGCCGTGCCGGTGCTGCGGCTGCCGGGCGCGGCGAAGACGTTGGTCCAGGCGTCCATGAAGGGCATCACTTCAAAGCGCTGGTCGTTGGCCGGCATCTCGAACACCCACGGCCCCTGGCCCATGTCGATGAAGGCGCTGGTGTAGAGCGTGTCCACATTGGGCCGCACCACTTCCCGAAAGCTGGCGTCGGGAAAACGGCGCACGCGGTGCAACTGGTTTGGCGGGCCCAGCGTCTGCGCGGAATTGGCTCGCGTCAGGTCCATCATGACCAGGGGATAGCCGAAGACATAGGCCTCGGCGCCGAGCCTGATCTGCTCGGCCTTGAGGTACAGCACAGCCACCAGGCCGGCAAGCGCCATCAGTACGGCCAACAAAAACCGCTTCATGCGGGGATCTCGGGGCGTACGCGCAAGCCCTCGCGGCTCAGCCGTGGAATGTCGAGCGCCAGCAGCCGTTCACCACCGAGCGCGCGCAGCCAGTCCTGCACCTGGCGCTGGTCTTCAGGGTTCATCGCGCGGTAGACATCCAGCGTGCGCTGCGCCATCCACAGCGTGTAGGGCAAGGCGGCGCGCCGAAAGCGCCCCGCGCCCATGGGCACTTCGACGTCTTTGAGCACGCGCGCCAAGGCCTTGCCCGCCGGCAGATCGGCCAGCCTGGCCTTGAGCTGTTCATTGATGCCTTCGAGCAGCGGCAGGAATTCATCGAAGATGGCGCGCAGCACTGGCAGCAGCGTAGGCGCAATCTGGTCGTCTGCCAGCAACGCAGCGTCTGCAGCCAGCGGCACTGGATTGGCCATGCGATCAATCCAGGCGCGCAGGTGCACACGCCTGGCGATGAGTTCGCGCGCCGGCCAGGGGTCGCGCCCAAGATGGCCGTACATGGTGCCGACCAGCCCGAAGTCGGCCAGCGTCGGACGGCCACCCAGCAGAAAGGGGGCTTGCGCGAAATGCGCATCAAGCAGGTCGAGCAGGTGCGCGGTCCAGGCATCCATCACGGCGAACTGCTCTGGCCGAACACCGACCGAGGGCAGCATGCGGCGCAGTTTGGCCGCGATAAAGCGCACGGCGCGGCGCTGGATGAAGCCGGGCCAATGCGGCAGCAGCGCGCTGCCGGCGTCGTGCTCGAACAGCGCGTAGTTCTCCGGATACGACCAGCGCGTATGCATGGCAATTGGCACCCACCATTCGTCGCCCCAGGCTTCGATCAGGTAGGCGGCGAAGCGTTGCACCGGTGTCGCCGGAATGATGCTGGGCTCTGGATAACGCGCTTCGATGTGGTCGATGATGACGCTCGAATCCTGAATCCACTCGCCCTGCGGCGTCACCATCACCGGCATCACGACGGCGCCGGTCTCGCGTTTGATGCGCTGCGTCAGCGTGTACAGGTTGACCGGTTGCAAAACAAAAGGCGCCTGCTTGTAACGCAGGTAGCACAAGACCTTGCCGGTGAAATACGACAGGTGCCAGCCATACAGCGTGTACTTGCTTTTCATGAAACTAAGCCAGCTTACGCCACAGCGCATCCGGAATATGGCCAAAGAAGGGGCGCAGCCAGCGCCACGGGAAAGCCGGCACAACACCGACAGCCTTGCGCTGCTCTATCAGGGTCACGGCTTCCCGGGCCGCTTGCGCTGCGCTGACGGCGAACGGGTACTTGTCCATCTTGGGCATGATCTCGGTCAGCACAAAGCCCGGCAGGATCTGGCAGACGGCGATGTTCTTGCGCTTGAGCTCCATGCGCGCGGCGTCCAGGTACATCGAAAAGCCGGCCTTGCTGGCGCAGTACGCGCCCTGCTTGGGTATCGCCTGCAGCGAGGCCAGCGAGGAAATACCAACCAGTTGACCGGCACCGCGGCCCAGAAAATGTTCCACCGCCGCCTCGGTCGTCGCAATGGCGCCGATCAGATTGGTCTGAATCAACTGCGCCGCCTGCGCCAGTTCGCCCCGGCCCACGGGCGTGAAGCGGTTCACGCCGGCGTTCACCACCACGATGTCAACGCCGCCCAAGGCCTCGAACAGGGGACGCAGCGTGGGCGCAACGGCGTCGGGCTGATCGACATCGAGCGCGACGATCTCGATGCGCCGCGCCGGGTCCGGGTATTTGGCCTGCACTTCATCGCGCAATTGCGCCAGCAGGTCGAGTCGCCTGGCCGCGAGTCCCAGGTGGTAGCCGCGCGCGGCGAACTCCAAGGCCAGCGCGAGGCCAATGCCACTCGATGCGCCGGTGATCACAACAGTTTTCGCCATGTCAGTTGTACCAGTAGGTGTACTCATCCTGTGCCGTTTGCTTCTGGTCCAGCGTCTTGTCGATGGCAATTGGAAACTGGATGAATGAAGGCCAGAGTGGCGCCGGCATCTGGGCATGGTGGGCTGTGAGCGTCGCCTTCATCTGCGCCAGTTTCCCGGGCTGCTGCTCAGCCAGATTGGTCTTCTCGGTCGGGTCGTCCTTGAGCTTGAAGAGCCAGTCCTTCTTTGGCTGTTCCGAGACAATCAGCTTCCAGCCGTCTTCCTGCACCGCCCGATACGGGCCGTCGCGCCAGAACAGCGCGCGCTGCGGCTGCGTGGATGCATTCTTGCCCAGATAGGGCAGCAAGTTGACGCCGTCGATCGGTCGATCGATTGGCAATTTGCCGCCAGCGGCGGCGACCACGGTGGGCAGAATGTCGATGCTGGAAACCGGCTGCTGGTACTGCGTGCCCGCAGCGATATGGCCCGGCCATTTGGCGACATAGGGCACGCGCAGTCCACCCTGGAACTGCGTCAGCTTCCAGCCACGGTAGGGGCGATTCACATCGGGGATGCCGATGTAGCCGGGTGCGCCGTTGTCACTTGTGAAGATGACGATGGTGTTGTCGTCAAGCCCCTCCTCACGCAGCGTCTGCAGCACGCGCCCGACGCTGCGGTCGATGGAGCGAATCATGGCGGCGTAGACGCGGCGCCGGTGATCGGGAATGTTGGCGAGGGCGTCGTAATCTTCCTTGCTTGCCTGCAGCGGCGTGTGCACGCCCCAGTGCGCCAGGAACATGAAGAAGGGCTGGTTCTTGTTCTTCTTGATGGCGCTGACTGCCTCGTCGGTGAAGTAATCCGTCAGGTACTTGCTGGGCTCAAACCACTTGCCGGCGTTGTAGCTCACGCCAAAGCGCATATTGGGCCAGAGGAACTTGTCGATCGGGTCGAAGTCCTGTTTCGAGTTGACCACGCGCGGGTCTTTCTCCGGCAGATAGAGTCCGCTTTCCATGAACAGGCTCTCATCGAAGCCCTGGTTGTTGGGGCGCATCTCGGGCGTGCTGCCCAGATGCCATTTGCCAATGTGGATGGTGTGGTAACCGCGCGGCTTGAGCAGCTTGGCCACGGTCTGCTCGGTCGGCGGCATGCCCAGGTCGTTGAAGTCCTTGGACGCGCTGGCTTTTTCCTGGTCGATCACGACCGGGTAGAGCCGGTCCGGGTCGGCGTAGAGCGCGCCGGCGACACGCGCCATGGGGCCGGGTGTGGGCGTGAACTCGACACCAAAGCGCCAGGGGTAGCGCCCGGTCAGCATGGCCGCACGCGAGACCGTGCACACGGCTGCTGCTGCATAACCCTGGTCGAAGCGCACACCATCGCGCGCAATGGCGTCGATGTTGGGGGTGGGTACGCCTTCAGCGGTGTGGCCACCGCCAAAAGTGCTGACGTCGTTGCTGCCCAGGTCGTCGGCCAGGATCACGATGATGTTCGGCGGCCGTTGCGACACGGCTTGCACGGCCGTTGCCGGACCTTCGATCCAAGGCACCGGGTGGTTTGCCTCGCGTGGGTTCTTGAAGTCGGTCGTCCAGCCCAGCGAGTACTGCAGGATCAGCAAGCGATTGGCGTAGACGCCAACGGCCAGCGCTGCGGTCACCGCCAGCGAGATCGCCAGTTTCTTTTTAATTTTCATTGCGTCGGTTCCGGTTCGCTCAAATTGTGCGCACGCCTAGGCCTGCAGCCAGTCGTTGTCATGCCGGACCCGATCCGGCATCCATGCATTTCGACCGTGGCACGCAGAGCATGGATTGCGGGTCGGAGCCCGCAATGACAGAGCAATATTGTCATGGTTCATGGAAGTCTCACCCAGCACACAGCAGCGTCAAAACAAAACCAATCAGCGCCAGAACGCCGCCGACGGCAGCGCGTACAAAGATCAAGCTTGCCAGCGGTTTGAGCGGTGTGATGTGGGTCTCTTCAATCGCCGCCCATTTGTGGATGGCAATGTCCTGGCTTTCGATGGCCACGGCAAAACGCAGAAAATCACGCCGGCTGCGGTAACGCACCATGGCGACGTAATTCCAAGGCGGGGCGTCCTCGGGCTGGACGAAGCGCCCGGCACACCTGGCCAGAAAAATCGGAACCGCGCCGCAGCGCAGCAAGGGCCACAGCACAGCGCGGCCGTAACGCTTGTCAGCGTCGCGCGCACTGTCGCCATAGGCGTGGCCCGGCGGATACAAAGCCTTGGCACGGTAGCGCACCAGGTTGTGCATGACGAACTCGCAACCGTCGTCGTTGGCCGCCAAGCGGCTCACCAACTCAGACGTGGCCTGGCCCTGCGTAGCGCGGCTGAGTTGACCCAACACGCGCTCAAACTCGGTGATTTCGGCCTGACTCAAAGGCTTGCCACGTCCGCCGTACCAAAGCAGGAACAACCCATAGAGCACCACCAGCCCCAGCACAATCAACAGCGTCTTGCTCATGGGGTCTGGGCCTCAGGCCAGGTCGCGCAGTTCGCGGCGCAGGATCTTGCCAACATTGCTCTTGGGAAGCTCGGCCATGAAAACGATCTCGCGCGGAATCTTATAGGCGGTCAGGTTCTCGCGGCAATGCGCGATCAGCACTTCTTCGGTCAGTGCGGCCGACTTCTTGACGACGAAGATCTTCACCATCTCGCCCGAGTTCGCGCTGGCCTTGCCCACGGCGGCGACTTCGAGCACATCGGGGTGCATCATCACCACCTCTTCGATCTCGTTCGGGTAGACATTGAAACCCGAGACCAGGATCATGTCTTTCAAGCGATCAACAATCTTGAGAAAACCTCTCTCGTCGATCGTCGCCACATCGCCGGTTCGCAAATAGCCGTCATGCGTCATCACGGCAGCGGTCTCGTGCGGTCGATTCCAGTAACCCCGCATCACTTGCGGCCCCCTGACGCAGAGCTCGCCGGCTTGGCCGATAGGCAACTCGTGCCCCTCGCGATTGCGGATTGAAACCTCGGTCGATGGCACCGGCAAGCCGATACTGCCGCTGAACTCTTTCAGATCAAACGGATTGACCGTCACCGTCGGCGAGCACTCCGTCAGCCCGTAGCCTTCGACCAGCGGCGAGCCGGTGATTTTTTCCCAGCGCTCGGCCACCGGGCGCTGCACGGCGGCACCACCGCCGATGGCAAAACGCAGCTTGCTGAAATCAATCTTCGCAAAACCAGGGTCGTTGATCAAACCGTTGAACAAGGTGTTGACCGCCGGCATCGAAGTAAACCGGTACTGACTCAGCACTTTGACAAAGGCCGGTATGTTGCGCGGGTCGGCGACCAGCACGTTGGTGCCGCCCATTCCGACCATGCCCAGGCAGCCGCCCAGCGCAAAGATGTGATAGAGCGGAATCGCGGTGATGCTGATCAGTTCCTCCTTCTTGTCAAGGAAGGGCTCGCTCCAGACCTGGCCCTGCTTGACGTTGGCCAGCACGTTGCGGTGCGTCAGCATCGCGCCTTTGGAAACACCGGTGGTGCCGCCGGTGTACTGCAGAAACGCCAGTTCCTCGGATTGGATCGCAACCGGCTTGAACTTTGCCGTCTCGCCCTGCGCGAGCATGTCCAGAAAATCCACGCTGCCCGGTAGCGAATACGCGGGCACGGCTTTCTTGACTTTGCGGATCAGGAAGTTGCCCAGCATGCGCTTGGGCCAGGGCATCATGTCGGCCAGACCGGTGACGACGACATGCTTGACCTGCGTGCTGGCGATGACTTTGGCCAGCGTATGGGCAAAGACCTCGACCACGATCATGGCCTGCGCACCCGAATCGTTCAACTGGTGTTGCAACTCGCGCGCCGTGTACATCGGGTTCACGTTGACCACCACATAACCGGCGCGCAGCAGGCCGAACAGGCACACCGGGTATTGCAGCAGATTGGGCATCATCAGCGCCACGCGCGTGCCCGGTGGCAATTGCAGAACCGACTGGAAGTAAGCGGCCAACTGGCGCGTCAACTGATCGAGCGCGCGGTAGGTGATCGCCACCCCGGTGGAGCCGCTGACGAAAGCGCGGCGCTCGCCAAACGCTTGCACGGCGGCGTCGAAATAGTCAGCGATGGAGCCCAGTGCGTGGACGTCAATCTCGGCCGGAACGCCGGATGAATAGCTCTGGAGCCAGATTTTTTCCATGGTCGGTGTTCAGCTCCTTGCGTTCAATACACAAGTGTACTGTCGTCAAGGAAGGCAGCTATCGGTAAATACCCGAATCGGCGAGTCCGGTGGTGGTTTGACGTTCTGCCGTCGCTGCGGGGCGAAGGAGCCCGTGTGCATCAGCTGACTATGTGGCTACTGGGTAGCGCTAAGAGCCAGTCGAGATTCAGGTCAGCAATTGCGTGATTGACGATTGCAGTCCTTCGTCAAAGACCGGTTCGGAGCCGTGGAAAATCAGACTGCTGACGCAAGCCGTTGAAAACGGCACCAACAAATGGTAACGTATGTGTTACCATAAGCCATGCCGATCAAAGTCGAGGAATACATTCAGGAAGACGCGTCAACCCCCTACAAGAAGTAGTTTGACAGCTTGCCAGTTCAAGCTGCAGCGAAGGTCACGGTCGCCAAGCTGCGTATGGAGTTGGGCAACACATCGAGCATCAAGTGGTTCGATGGAATGGGTGAGTACGTTATCGACTGGGGACCTGGCTATCGAATTTACTTGGCCCAAGATGGTGACAAACTGATCGTACTGTTTGGAGGCAGCACCAAGCGCGGGCAGCAGCAGGATATCAACCGGGCAAGGGAGTTGCTCGCTGAATACAAATCGCGCAAGAAGGCTCAGACGGCCAAGACAAACGTGAGCAAAAACAAGAGGCAAACCAATGGCACTGACACGAAGCTTCAAAGAAACAGTTGTTCAACGCGTGCAAAGCGATGCATCCTTCGCGCAGGCGCTGCTGGATGAAGCCGGGACATTGTTTCTGAACGGTGAGCCCGAAACGGCGCGACTGATTCTGCGTGACTTGGTGAATGCAACAATGGGTTTTGAGCAACTCGCCACGCTGACAGGCAAACCCAGCAAGAGCCTGCACCGCATGTTGTCGCCTACTGGCAATCCAAGCATGGACAACCTGGCAGCAATTTTTCGAGTTGTTCGTGATCGACTGAAAGTCAATTTTGAAGCGCACTCGGTTGCAGCGTGAAGCGCTGCTACTGCTCAGCACCACCGGTGCGCAGATGACTCACTTTCGGTAGTTAATCCAAACGAATCCACGGTATCGGCGACCTCCTGCCTCGCAACACTCAGCGGACTTTGCCCTATGTTTTGGGTTGCTCTATTCCGGCCTGTCGTCATGGGCTCTGATGTGCCCTAAACGGTCATCGGCGACTGTGGCGAGCAGACGTTCGCAGGCGCGGTCCGGGATGCAAAAGCTGACCTTCAGTTGCAGGTTCAACTTTCTTTATTAAGGGCTATGGTTACCCACTAACGTCGGGCGTCAACAATTTAACTCTGTCGGGGAGGTGCAGAAGTGTCGCGACGAATAAGTTCCACCGGCATCACGTCGCGAGTCGGCGGAGTCAGCGCGCCGTTTCGAATTCTATCCAGCATTCGTCGGCAGGCAACGCGTGCCATATCCTTGGCCGAAGAATTGATCGTAGTCAGGCTAATCAACCGTGAACCCGCCAGCGGAATGTTGTCAAAGCCCACCACAGACAACTGGCCTGGCACATCAATATTCTTAGCGCGAGCAGCTTCAAGCACACCCAATGCAATCGAATCGCCACCGGCCATGATGGCTGTGACTGGATCTTGAAGCTCAAGCATCTGGGTTGAGCCCGAGTAGCCAGACTCGTAGCTGAATGTGTTCCACACAACTGGCGTGTTTTCCGGCGGCACACCCTTTTCGCGGAGGAAATTAAGGGCTCCCCTGGCACGATCTCGACTGGTTGATGAGTTCTCGGGCCCCATCACTAATCCAATTCGACGATGGCCGAGTTCATACAGGTGCCGCATGATTTCAGCGCCACCAGAAAAGTTGTCGGATTCAACGATGTCGACCTTCGAGTCATCCATCGAACGCACGGCTAGGACAACGGGAACGCCCAACCTTTGTAGTTCGCGAACCATGAATGAGTCGGTCGTAGCCGAAAGTAAGATCATTCCCTCCAAGTATTCATCGATGATCGGACGAAAACTCGAGAGGTGTGCAGCGTCATTCGCCGAGTTCATCGGATCAATGAGCACCATGACGTGGTATTGAAACTCCAACATATCGTGATGAATATTTTCCAGCACCATCGTCATGAAGCGGTTATGCAATTGATCCACACTGAGCAAAACACCGACTGTGCGTGTGGGAAGGTTCCTTTTCTTCTTGCCGGGGCGCTTGGACGCATAGCCCATTGAAACCGCAGCGCGTTGCACCGCATCTCGCGTCTCTTCGCTAATTGTCTGGTGCCCCGCCAGTGCTCGCGAAATTGTTGATGTGGAAAGTTTGAGCGCGTCAGCGATGTCCTGTAACAGAACACTCTTCTTCGGATTTGAACTGGCCATAAAGCGTCTTCGGTGGCGTAGAAAATAGGAATATTATGTCGCAACATCTATGCAAATTGCATAAAACTTGATTGCTAGTTTGCGTCGATTCTTTGATGAACTGGGTAAATCGGTGGAAATTTCTATGCGTTGCCTCCCTTAATAGCCTTATTGTCTTCTTGTTATTCATTGGTGAAAACAGAAAAATCAAGGGAGTGAGGCAATCTAGGGAATTTCCCTAATGTTTGCACTGCAATTGCGTCTTCTTTGCACGTACATTTAGCCTCGGTAGGCAGACTAGGGCTGCAGACCGTGATGGTGATGCGATGTCCGCGACCACACAAACTAGGAGACCAAATGAAGCTGAGCCTGAAGCGATTTGCGACGCTGTGCGTCGCGTCTGCACTCCTGGCTGGCGGCGTCGCAAACGCTGCCGGTCTGGATGAAATACCTGCTGATGTTGCGAAACGCCTGTACTCGAAGGACGTACTGGATCCGGCGCAACCGATTGGCCCAAGTGCCTACAGGGATTGGAAACCTAAGAAGGGCCCACCTTGGACCATCGGCTATGCGAGCTCTTACGCCGGCAACACTTGGCGTGCTGCCGCGATGGACAGACTGCAAAACGAGATCATCCCTAAGTGGAAAAAACTCGGTTTAATCAAGGAAGTCATCATCACTCAGTCGAATCTGAAGGACGCAACGCAAATTCAACAGATGCGCCAGTTGGTTGATCAAGGGGTAGACGCAATCATTGTTTGTTGCTCCAACCCTACCGCACTCAATCAGACCATTAAATACGCGCATGACAAAGGTGTTCCAACGTTCTCCTTCACGGGCTATTTGACTTCGCCGTACGCAATAAACTCTTCTGTCAACTACCAAGCGGGTGGCCGTGAGTTGGGTCTGTGGATGGGTGAGCAAATTGGCAAAAAGGGCAATGTCCTGGTCGTGCAAGGTATCCCTGGCACATCAGGCTCCGACTCGCAAGACCGCGGAATCAAGTCTGGCTTAGCAAGCTTCCCCGACATCAAAGTCGTCGGTGACGTTGCCGGCATGTGGACCGATCAGGTTGCACAGGCCGAAGTGCAAAAGTGGTTGGCAACGAACCCGGGGCAGCTTGACGGCATCGTTGTCCAGTCAGCAGCCGAACTCGGCGTACTGCGGGCTGTCCAGCAGTCAGGTCGCAAGATGATACCGATTGCCATCGGCGGTGAAGTCGGCGCCCTGTGCTACTGGCGCAAGAATCCCGGCTACATCAGCAGCGCTATCCAACTGTGGCCTCCAGGTGACGACATCGAACTGGCGTGGAACATCATGATGCGCACGCTCGAAGGTCAGGGCCCCAAGATGCAATCGGTGCTGGTTGATGCGGTCAAGTTCACGATTGAAGATGTCAAGAAGCTTGTTCCAGAGAACTGTAGTCAAGATTCGGACAAATGGGTGAACGTTGGAACGGACAAATGGGGCAGCAGTTTGGCCTATCTCGACAAGTTCTTCTTGCGCCCGGCCGATCCGGAAAAATTTAAGCGCTAATTCGCTTCCGCCAGTTGCATCGAGCATCATGAGTTTTCATGATCTCGATGCAATCCTAAAGTAGGGTTTGCCGATGTCCATCGCGGTACACAGCGGTGTTCGCCGAGCAAACTATCTTTGACTCTCTATCGGTAAATTATTGTGCCTCACTCAGTGATCGACGAGAGCCGTGCGCATGCCGCCGCCGCGCCTCCTACCGCAACCCGGGGGATCGCTATCGTCGGTGTACGCAAGTCTTTTGGCATGACCAAAGCACTCAATGGATGCAACTTCAGCGCCAACCTGGGTGAAATCCATGCCATCGTAGGCGGCAATGGCTGTGGCAAGAGCACGCTTGCAAAAGTTATATCTGGTGTGATACCAATCGATGCGGGTCAAGTCTCGGTTCTTGGCCGCAGTCCAGCGGCGCCACACGAAGCGCGCGCTGCGGGAATCGCCACCGTATTTCAGGAAGTCCTTGTTGCGGACGATTGCTCAGTGGTCGAAAACTTGTACCTTGGCGCCGACAGTTTGTGGTCACGCGCCCTGAGTACGACGGAAAAATATGAAACCGCCAAATCCTTGATGAAGGAATTGACGGGCTTACCGATTGATCCCGATACATTGGTCGGGATGCTGCCATTGAACATCAAGCAATGGATCACCATTGGTCGGGCCTTGCTCTGCAAGCCTCGGGTGCTGATACTTGATGAATCCTCGGCAGCGCTTGATCTGGATTCCACGGAACGACTGTTTGCCAAGATGCGTTCCATGCGCGACGCCGGTGCTGCGGTCATTATTGTTACCCACCGCATTGCGGAATTAATACGCGTCTGCGATCGCGCCACGGTATTGCGTGATGGTAAGGACGTTGGCGTCCTCGAAAAGGGTGAAATAACCGAAAAGAATCTGCTGCGCTTGATGACCGGAAAAGGTGATTCACCGGCTGAAGGAGCGCCAAACAAAGCGGCAACACCACTCGGCGGCGTGGTCATGCGCGCACGCCAAATGAAGGTTTGGCCGCAGGCCGTCCCCGTGAATTGTCAACTGCGCCAAGGTGAGATCTTGGGCGTGGCCGGACTCGACGGGCAGGGCCAGAGTGAATTCGTGCGCATGCTGGCTGGCGTCGATCCCACTTTCCAATCAGCACCACAAGTACAAAATGAGCAGGGCGAGTTTGTCGACATTACCGACCTGAAATCAGCCGTCAACCGGGGTGTTTCCTACGTGTCGGGTGACCGCAAGCGCGAAGGCATCTTTGCCAATCTGAGCATTTTCGAGAATCTCCTGATGCCGCTTTACCGGCGCAAGACGCGGGGCGGGAAACTGGCACTGATTGACTGGTCCAGTCTGGATGGCATCTTTGATTGGGAAGTTGAGCGACTCGCCATTCGGATGGGTGAGCGTGGAAACAAGATCACCTCGCTGAGCGGCGGCAACCAACAAAAAGTTCTTATTGGCCGCGCCTTCGCGCTCAACCCCAGTATTCTGATACTGAACGATCCAGCTCGAGGCATTGACGTGGGTGCCAAGGCGGAGTTGTACCGGCACTTGCGTGACTTTGCGAGTATTGGCAAATCTGTCGTCTACCTCTCAAGTGAAATAGAGGAATTTGTCGGCTTTTGCTCGCGGGTTTTGGTGTTTCGAAATGGCAGCATTTTCGACGAGTTCAGCGGCGTTGACATCCACCCCAAGCCAATCTTGGAAGCGATGTTTGGGCAGACCCGCGTCAATCAATTGCCCACCCAATATGACGACTCGGTAACACAGGAGAACGACAGCATGAAGATCGTTGAGTTTGATAAAGACGAAAAAGCTGATTCACCGCGCAGGTCCGATAGTTGGAAAGACAGAACCAGCGCCTACCCCAACTTTGACAGTAAATCTGAGGTGGCGCCCAAACCGCGCAGTCTCGATGCGTTTCGAACTTCTCCCTACCCTCACGTCGGTACAGAGGACATCAAGCCGGGGTTGTCATCCGGCCAGAGGTCCATTGTGGCCAAGGAGTTCAGTGAGATAGCCGCTCCAGCGGACCCGCGCGGGCTTGATGGACGCACTGTGAAAGCCGATACAACACCGACCGCTTCCACGCCACGCTCGTCAATCAAGATCATCGAGTTCGGGCAAGACGTCTCAGCACGGCCACGTCGATGAGACACGACCGAACCTCCCCGGAGCGCTCTGCATGAACGACAGCTGCACGGAAACACAGGGCGGATCAGCTTCCAACACCTATTTGTTGGTTCCGATCCTGCTGTTGTTTCTTTTGCTCATCATCGCGGTGCTGCGCAGCCCCAATCTGGTCTCCAGTGCCGGTATTGGCAGCGCAGTGATCGTGATGACGCCTTTGGTGCTGGCAACTTATTCGCTGATGGCATTGGCCATGGCGGGACGCGGAACGGTGGACCTCTCGGTTGGGCCGCTCATGGGATTTGTCAATGTCACCCTGGTCGTTCTGAATGGCCTTGGTGCGCTGGAGTCACCGCTGCTCTTCTTTCTTTATGCGATCGCCGTCGGTGTCGCCTACCAGTTGCTCATGGGGTTGATCATTGTGTATGTGCGGGTGCAGCCGATCATCGTGGCGCTCAGCGGTTACCTTGCGTTGTCCGGCATCAACCTGGTCATCCTGCCGCGCCCGGGCGGCACGGCTCCCGAATGGATGTCGGCCTGGGGTTTGGGTACAACGATCGACTCTCCGATCCTGGTCATCCTCGTGCTTTGCACGGCTGCCTGGTTGATCTTTACGCGCACTGCGTTTTACGGACACCTGCGACTGATGGGCTCGGATGAACGCGCGGCCTACACCAGTGGCGTGCGCATCACCATCGTTCGCCTGGGTGCGCATTGCATTGCAGGGATCTTCAGCGCCCTTGCGGCGTTGACCTATACCGCGCTCATTGGATCCGGTGACCCGACCCAGGGAACTACCTATACCCTGATCTCGGTTACTGCACTCGTTCTCGGCGGCACCAGTCTGGCCGGGGGACGTGGTGGTGCAATCGGGTCCCTACTGGGTGCAGTAAATCTGTTCCTGATCGGTTACGTGCTGGCAACCTTCAGTTTTGGCGCAGTACAGGGCTTTGTTACCGACCTTGCCTATGGTGCAATTCTTGTACTTTCGTTGCTGCTGACCATAGCCATTCCATGGTTGCAAAGGCGCATCCGCCACGTTTCTCCGGCCTTGATCTTTATCGTCCTGTCGATGCTTTTTGTGGGCGTCATTCTGCATGCCAAATATGACTACGCCGCTCCGGCGAAACTGGCTGAAGTCGCGATAGCAAGCAAGGCAGCCACGCCTGTCCATTCGGTCGACTTTGTATTCGAGCGCTGGGAAGACGGAACGCAAGCCAGCAGTGGCACGCTGGCAAAACCCATCACGCTGTTTAGCCTGCTGATTCTGTCGGTACTCGTGATTGCCAGAGCCCTTGTGCTACAGAGCCAGCAGCGCCGCTGGTCACCGCGGATGATCATCATCATGCTGGTGTTGCTGGGTTTCGCTGCTTACCTTGTCGCAACCTACGTTGACGCACGGCAAATGCCTGCGGCGGCTACGAAACCAGTGAAGGCGACGCCGTGAACCCGGTCGCCAACAAGTTGAACACGGTGCGTGCCCGCCTATCCAACCTGCAGTGGGCGGGTCTCATTGTGGCCGTCCTGATCGTTGGATTGGGCTTCATTCTCGGTCTGTACCAGAAGACACCGTGGCAGCAACTGATCTTTTATGCGGCGGCAACTTTTGCGCTTGTCATCTGGGTTTGGAATGCCTACCTGGCTCCCGGGGCCCAACATGCGGATGACGCCCCTCATGAGGGGCCCAGCGGTCTGGCGGTATTTCGCGCCTTCATTCGCCGGCACTTGTCCTTGGTGATTTCCCTAGCGATTTTGGTGGGCATTTTCCTGATCGCCTCAGCCACGGTGCCCGGCTTTTTCAGCTGGCTGAACACTCTCACTTTCCTTGCGCTGGTGGCCTTACTGATTTTTACCGTGCAGGTCAGTCAGTTGTTTGTTGACAACCGCAGTGCTTTTATCGGGCTGATGGTGCTGGTGACCATGTTTGCCATCGGTTCGATTTTTATTGACGGATTTTCATCCGGGCAAAACATCAAATCGATGTTGCTCTTTGCGTCATTTCTCGGCCTGGCCTGCGTCGGGCAGACTATGGTGGCACTTTTGGGGGGGCTGGACCTTTCCATTCCCTTCGTGATCGGTGCCTCCAACGTGTTCCTGCTTTACCTCATCGGATTGGGCGTTTACTCGTGGATCGCGGTCATCATCGTGCTTTTGCTTGGTGCCTTGGTTGGGTGGATCAACGGCATCCTGAGTTATCGCCTGCAGGGACAAGCGCTGATCCTGTCTCTCGGTGTCGGTTTTGCGATTTCGGGCCTGACTCAAATCGTCACTAGCATAGGAACCGCCTTTGCCGGTAATGTGTTCGGCACCGTTCCACCTTGGTTGAAGAACCTGGCGGCCATGAATGGCACAACCTTGGGGCTGGACGTTCCGCCTGTCATTTTCATTTGGGCCGTTGTCGCGGTGTTGTTGATCTACGGCATGAAGAGCACGGTGTACGGTCGGTTTTTGTACGCTCTGGGCGGCAACCGCACTTCTGCCGCGCGCCTTTCGATCAGCGAGCGCCGTTACTGGGTAGGCGCCTACCTTATCAGCGGGACGGTTTCAGCTCTCACTGGCATTCTGTTACTGGGCTGGAGCGGTGGTGGCTTCATTGGCGTTGGTCAGCCTTACTTGTTCATGACACTCGCCGCCGTGGTCATGGGTGGCACATCGTTGCTGGGGGGGCAAGGTGGCTACGGCTTTACGGTGATTGGCGTGCTGGTGCTGCAGGTATTGACTTCGTTCCTTGTCGGCATCGGTCTTAAATTTGAATGGCAGCAATTCATCTTCGGATTGCTGATCCTTCCGATGGTGGCCTTGTATGCCCGTTCGCCCCACATCCGAACCCAAATTTGAAATATCGAGAAACCAACCATGACCGCACTGTTACTGACCCCTATGGAGACTATTTATGAACATCAAGTTGCTTGAGGCAACCGACGTCGCCAGCGGCACATTTTCCTTGTTGCTGCTGACCACCGTGGCAGCGACAGTTCTACTTTTAATGGGCACGGCCTGGGTATCGCGCAAGTGGAAGCTGCCGCTGGCCATGGCGGCCATGGTCACGCTGGTGAGTGCCGGCCATTATTTTGAAGCCAGCCAGGTCTGGCAGGCCAGCAACCAGATGCCGGCAATCTACCGCTACGTTGCGTGGTTCATCACCATGCCACTGCAGGTGATGGTGATGTATTTCTTCGTGAACGCGATGGCGCCCCTGTCTACCTGGTTGTTCTGGCGCCTAATGGTGGCGTCGGTTGTGATGGTGTTGGCGCGTTACCTGGGTGAATCCAACCTGATGTACCCGACGCTTGGCTTTCTCATCGGTCTGGCATGCTGGCTTTACGTGTTGGGCGAAGTGTTCTTTGGCCGCATGGCCGAGGTCAGCGCCAGAAGTTCAAACTTCAGTGTGCACCGGGGCTATTTTTGGATGCGGCTGATCATCTCAATTGGCTGGGCGGTCTACCCACTGTGCTACTTCATCATTGGTTTTGCCGGCGGCGTGTCGCCGGGCAAGTTGAGTGTTGTCTACAACCTGTCGGATCTGGTGAACCAGGTGGCGTTTTGCCTGACGGTCCTTTCGGCGTCGATTCGTGACTCAGGAAACACCCGATGAATGCACTTCACACGACCGGTCCCCTGGGACTGGCTGCTTATTTCTTGTCAGAAAACGCGCAAGCCTGCGCTGCACTTGTTAACTGGTTTGAAGGGATTGAATCATGAACGGCGCCGACATCATTGCCATCGTTATCCTGGCCGCAATTGTCATTGCGATCATTGTCTATTTGTTGCACTGGCTGTACCGACATTCGTCGAAAGATCTATCCTTTGTTCGCACCGGTTTCGGAGGAGAGCGCGTGGTAATGGGAGGTGGCGCCTTGGTGCTGCCGATCGTGCACGACATCACCGAGGTCAGCATGAATACGCTGCGAATTGATGTGCGTCGCGCCGGCGAAAAGTCGCTCATCACACGAAACCGAATGCGTATTGAAGTCAACGTCGAGTTCTTTGTGCGCGTGATCCCCTCGCCGGAAGCAGTTGCAGCCGCGGCCCGAACTTTGGGCAACCGCACGCTTAACCCCGACAGCTTGAAAGACCTGGTGCAGGGCCGCTTTGTTGATGCCATGGGGTCAGTGGCTGCGCGCATGACGATGGAAGAGATCCATGAAAACCGCAGCGACTACATCAAGAGCGTGAAGGCTCTGGTTGCCGATTCACTCACTGCCAATGGCCTGGAACTCGAAGCGGTTTCGCTCACCGGGTTGGATCAAACGGACATGAAGTTGTTTAACCCCTCCAATGCGTTTGACGCTGAGGGTTTGACACGCTTGACAGAAGAAATAGAGACGCGCAAGAAGAAACGTAACGACATAGAGCAGGACACGATGATTGCGATTCGCAAGAAAAACCTTGAATCCGAAAAGCTTGCGCTCAGCATCGATCAGGAGAGCGAATTTGCTCGCTTGAGTCAAGAAAGTGAAGTAGCCATGCGCCGCGCACAGCAGAAAACCGAAATTGCGCTGGAGAAGACCGATCGTGAGCGTGACATTGAAGAAGCGCAGATTCGGTCAGCGGAAATTGTTCAGAAGAGTCGCATCAACCAGACCCGGGC
Source organism: uncultured beta proteobacterium (assembly GCA_903876735.1). Classification (GTDB taxonomy): domain Bacteria; phylum Pseudomonadota; class Gammaproteobacteria; order Burkholderiales; family Burkholderiaceae_C; genus Rhodoferax. Next base: position 59,587 of record CAIRAW010000043.1, read on the forward strand.
AATTGATTCAGAGCGTATTTTGCAGGAGCAAAAAACTTCACACCTGGAAATCCAGCGCCGCCGCGCCCTTGAACTCGAAGAGCAGGAGCGCGTGATCGCGGTGGCAGCCAAGTCCAAGGATGAGTCAGAAGCACAAGCTCAGGCTGAATCAGCACGCGCCCTTATGATTGCCGCGCAGGAAAGAGTGATTACGGTGCGCGAAACTGAAATCGCCGAACGCCGCAAATCGATTGATTTAATTGAAGCGACGCAAGAAGCAGAACGTGACGCAATCATGCAAACCAAGCGAGCCGAAGCGGGTTTGATTGCTGCAGTGGATCAGGCCAAGGCCGAGCGTACCAACGCCGAGGCGGCGGCTTATCGCTACGACGTGGATGCAGAGGGTAAGCGAAAGCTCAACGAAGCGGAGAATTTGCGTTCCGACGCATCACGGCGCAGCAGTTTTAACCAGAAATTGATCGATACCCTGCCGAGCATCATCCGCGAGAGCGTCAAGCCGATGGAAAACATCGAGTCGATCCGAATCCTGCAGGTCGACGGTGTGCCCGGCCTGAGCGGCGCTGTTGGTGGCGGCGGTTCGGGAGCCGGCAGCAGCGACGGCGGTCCGCGCGCCGGTGGCTTGAGCGACAACGTGGTGAATTCAGCCCTGCGCTACCGAGCCCAGGCGCCGTTCATTGACACCTTGCTGCAGGAGATTGGCGTATCACCGAGTTCCATCACTAGCCTGGGTCATCTGGGCAGCGTGATGGCCTTGCCAGTTACCGATAACAAGGAAGGCAACTCCGCAGCAGGTGGCAGTGCCGGCAAGCCCTGAATGTGCACTGGCTCAAAACACTCGATTCAACCTAAACCATGTCCCTCACGCCAAACGACCCGGCCATTGTGATCGTTGAAAAACGATTGGCAGTGGTTACCAATTGGAGTCTTTTTGCTTCATTTGGCATGTGCTTTTTGTTGTCCGGTTTCAGTGCTGCGAACTGGGCCTTGGGCCTGCTGGGATATGGGCTATTGGTGCTGGGATTTGTCGGGCATCTGGTCATCAACCATGTCTTCGAGCAAGGATTCAGTCCGGGCGAAGTGGCCCTGGGTCTGGTGTTATTCGGCATCTCTGCTTTGAGTTTCATTGCCAGTGCCTTGTTCAGTGCGCGCTTTGGTCCAGAAAACCTGGGCTTGGGTCTGGCCGGTTTTGGCGCTCTTGCGGCATGCCTCGTGTTCTATCTGGTGATCCGCTATGGCATGCGCGGCACCTGGGAACTAATCCACACCTTGCGCCATCGCCAAAAGGAATCGTCGTCATGACGGAGCAAATGGTTTGGCTGTTCGCCTTTATCGCGCTCTATTGGGCCTACTGCATGCAGTGGGGTGTCAGCAGCGCGCGCTTGACGCAAGGGTCGAGCGACTTCTTCCTTGCCAGCCGTAGTTTGCCGGCATGGGTATTTGTGCTGTGCGCCACTGGTGCTTCGTTTGCTGGTTGGGCAATGCTGGGCTACCCCTCACTGGTGATGCGCGACGGACTTGCATTTGCCCAACTTGCGCTGGCTGCCGTGACGATTCCGCTCACCGGTGTCTTGTTCATGAAACGCCAGTGGCTATTGAGCAAACGTTTTGGTTACATCACGCCTGGCGAGATGCTCAGCGACTACTTTGGTGGGGACGCACTGCGCATTTTGGTGGTTGGCATTGCCCTGGTGTGCGCCGTACCCTACGTGGGCATGCACCTCAGCGCAACCGGTTACCTGATTCAATGGCTCAGCGCAGGTGTGGTGCCGGCCCGACTGGCGATGTGGTTGCTGACGGCCGTGGTGTTCCTGTATGTCTCGATTGGTGGTCTGCGTGCGGTAGCCTACGTTGGTAGCCTGCAGGGTTTGATGTTGGGTGCAGGCATGTTGGCCCTCGGGTGGCTTGCGATGTGGCACCTCGGCGGCGTCGAAGGTTTCAATGCTTTCATCCAAGGTTTGACCAAACTGGGTGCCAGTACGCTCGGATCATGGGGTAATTCTGCTGAGGGTTACAACGCATACCTGCACATCCCTGGGGTTGTGCAATTCACTGCAGGAATGGGCCGGGAAGAACCGGTTGCAGGAATGTGGACCAGCGCCATGATTCTTTCAACCTGCTTTGCCCTGATGGGAATACAGGCTTCGCCGGCGTTTTCCATGCTGGCGTTTAGTTGCCGCGACCCGAGAGGCTTCGGGCCACAGCAGGTCTGGGTTTCCGCTGCCGGGGTTGGCCTGCTGCTGGTTTTCTTTGGTCTGGTCCAGGGTCTGGGCGCAAACTTCCTGGGTGCTTCTGCAGCGTTGCGTGAAGCGGGCTTGGCGCTTGGCTCGGTACTGCCGGATCTTGGGCGGGGCAAAGAAGCCCAACTCTACGCGCGCTATCTGCTAACTCTGGCCGAATCGGCCCCTTGGTTCATGGCTTTGCTTGCGGTTTGCGCTTTGGCAGCGATTCACTCCATGGTGTCGCTGTTCACTGCGACCACAGGTACCATCATCGTGCGCGACGTTTTTCTGCGTTACCTGACGCCCCGTGCCGATATGACGCAACAAAAGCTCTATGCCCGCTGCAGCATGGCGGCGATCATCTTTGCCGCTTTGCTGTTGGCAACCTTTGCACCGAGCGCGCAAGCACAAATGGGTTCGCTTGCCTTGGGTTTTTCCCTTCAACTGTGGCCAGCATTGGCAGGCGTTTGCTGGTTTCCCTGGATTACACGTCAAGGAACCAGTGTCGGTCTGATCGCCGGCCTACTGGGTGTATTGTTCACGGAGACACTGGGCAACACCGTCTGCAGTTTTCTGGGCTTCGATCTACCTTGGGGGCGTTGGCCGTGGACCATCCACTCAGCCGGATGGGGTATCTTCCTGAACATTGTTTCTTGCACGGTGGTGTCCTGGATTTCCGCCGACAGGCATGACCGTGTTCGCCGCGCGCAGTTCCATGCCCTGTTCGCGCAGACCGTCGCTATTGCACCGAAGAAGCGCTTTCTGCGCCCGGTCGCATGGTCATTGACCCTCATCTGGTTTTTCTTTGCCATGGGTCCGGGGGCAATTTTGGGAAATGATCTATTGGGCGCGCCCAATGTCGGTCCCAAAGGCTGGATCATGGGTGTGCCTTCGCTTTGGGCTTGGCAAATGATGTGGTGGGCCTTGGGTGTTTTGATCCTCTGGTTTTTGGCCTATCGGATGCAGATGTCCACCCCGCTCCAGGGCGACAACTTATTCTACGAAGCCGTTCCAACCCATTCCATTTCAATTTCGAAGGAGTCTTCATGACGACAGACATCAAAAGCTGGGCGATCAAGTTCAAGAACCTGTCTGACAGCGACAAGACGATTGCCGCGATGGCGAAGTATTACACCTGTACCTACATGTGGGACATGGGCGAGAAAAAACTCATCATTGAAATGCACGACGGTAAGGTCAAGCACATCAACACCGATCCGGCACCGCTGGACGCCTATGACTTTGCACTGCGGGCCAGTGCCCAGACCTGGCGTGAGTTTGGCAGGCCGATGCCACGCCCGATGTTCCACGGTATCTGGGCGGCGAGTTTCCGGGAAGACCTGAAGCTTGAAGGCAACATCCTGGTATTGATGCAGCACTTACGCAATTTCACTGTGCAGTTCGAGTTGCTGCGCAAGTGCGGCGTACCTGTTTAAGCACGGGATTTAACACCGGTCATTTTCTACACGAAGGAGCTCAATCCATGGCACGCCATTCACCTGTTACCGGACGTTACGTCACGATCGACGTCGACGGCATGGAATACAAGGTCTTTTACTTGCAGAACGGCAAAGGCCAGCCGCTGATATGCCAGCACACGGCGGGATGTCACAACCACCAGTGGCGCGGATTGCTGGAAGATGAAGAGATCACCAAGAACTACAGCGTCATTGCCTATGATCTTCCGCGCCACGGCAAATCGGATCCGCCGCTGAACACCAAGTGGTGGGAGTCCGAATACAAACTCACTGCTGACCACTACGTCAACTTCATCGTTAAGCTATGCGACGCGCTGGAGTTGCGCGACCCGATCTTCATGGGTTCTTCGTTCGGCGGCAATGTAGCCCTGCAACTCGCGCTGCGGCATCCGGAGCGCTTCAAGGCCGTGATACCGGTCGAGGCCGGCGACTACGCGCCTGGCTTTTACCTGGATTGGTGGCGTCACCCGATGGCCAATGCGGCGCAGGTCTGCGCCAGTGGTGTGTGGGATCTGATGGCGCCGCAGTCACCCGACAAGGACCGCTGGCTGACCTGGTTTTACTACACCCAAGGCTCAGAGGCTTTCAAAGGCGACCTCTATTTCTACTCTGTTGATCACGACTTGCGCGAAGAGCTGGGGCGTATCGATGGCCGCAAGTGCCCGGTGATCATGATGACCGGCACCTACGACTATCTGACTACGCCAGAGATGACCGAGAACACCGCTCGACAAATCAAAGGTGGAGTCTATATCGAGATGGAAGACATCGGACACTTTCCCATGAGCGAGAACTATCCCGTCTTCAAGATCTACTTGAAGGAGGCTTTGCGCATCATTCGTGAGCGCAAAGGCTGATGCCGGCGGGATTCCTGTTACCCGGAGAACCGAATGAAACTCGCACAAGTCAATGATTTTGCTGACAGCATTCCTTTGCTGCATGAACAGGCCTGCGAGCTATTTGATTTGCCAATGGCGCCAACGGACTGGCTGGCAGACCTTGGCACCGACAACGATGACCTGATCCGTTACGTAGAAAGGCTCCGTCCCTGCTATGACCGGCTTGGCCGCATCATTGGGCAACTAGCAGGGCTGTTCGTTCTGGCGCGCTTCGGTGCTCGTTTTGAAACCGATTGGACCGCAGTGACCAAGGTGCTTGAGCAAACCCGGCAGACCGAGGCGGACATGCGCGCCGTATGGGTGCCGAAGATCGCGCAGCAGCACTACGCCTATCTCCTGCTGGCTTTTGGCAAGACAGCCGCCGTTACACGCGGCTTCAATGCAGATCTGCGCCGATCCGACGTATTGAATGAACAACTCGACAGTTGGACACGCGAACTCAAAGTGGCCGGTGCCATGTTGAGTCGGGCCGCTGCCGAGAAGCTCGGGCTGTTGCCGGTCGATTTCAGTCAGGCTTGCTGCAACTGTGTTGCCAGCACCCCCAAACTTTTTCACTAAAACTCTGAGTTGCTCTTATGTCTGAATACTCAATCTGGGTCATGGAATACGCCTACGTTACGCAATGTGCCGTCAGTAGCGTTATCTACGGCGCGCACAACCAAGGCATACGAAAGCTGCCCTACTGTTACGTTGTAATCAAGAGTCGTGATCGGATCGCGATGGTCGACGTAGGCTACAACGACAAGGAATACGGCCACTACATCTCGAGCAAGTTCGGGGTCGAAAACTGGCATTCGCCGGAAAGCGTGTTGGCACCCTGCGGCATCCGGCCAGAGGACGTTGATGACATCTTCATTACGCATGCGCATTTTGACCACATGGGAAACATTGAATCTTTCCCAAATGCCGTCTTCCATATTCAGGAGCGGGAGCTGACGAAATGGATATGGGCCATGTCACTGCCGGACCGGCTACGTTACATGATGGTGGCAACGGACCCGTCAGACGTGCTGCGAGTCGCGGATTTGGCGCGGCAGGGTCGGCTGCGTTTGATTGACGGCGACAAACGGAACGTGATTCCCGGGATCGATCTGCATGGCGCACCCGATACGCACACCTATGGCAGCCAGTGGGTGCATGTGCGCAATGACATGCAGGCTGAGTCAAGCGACAGTTGGGTGCTCGCGGGTGACCTGGTTTATGTTTATGAAAACATTGAAGGGACCGGTACCGACAAGATGTACATACCAGTCGGTCTCGGGCTGGGTAGCACGACCAATCTGGTGCTAACAACCGAAGACATGATGAAGGCAGTGGACTATGAAGTGAAACGCCTCATTCCGGTACATGAAGAGAAACTGAAGGATGTTTTTCCATCCCGAATCACGTCTTCAGGGTTGAGGATCAGCGAAATTTGTCTGGCCAGCGGTCAGAAATCAATCGTCACTTGAACACAGCGACTTATAGGGATTCATCATGACAACATTCAGTTTCGAAACGGCACCAAAAATCATCTGCGAGCAAGGCGGCGTCAACCGTTTGGGCGAGATTGCCAAAGGCCTGGGCATGACGCGCTTGTTTCTGGTCACCGATGCTGGCCTGATCAAAGCCGGATTGCTGAAGGGTGCGCTGGCCTCACTCGCCACTGCCGGGTTGACGGCCACGGTGTTTTCCGAGGTGCTGGCTGACCCTCCCGAAGTCAGCGTGCAGGCCGCAGTGGATGCGGCGCGTTCCGTTGGCGCTGACGGCGTGGTGGGTTTTGGTGGTGGGAGTTCGCTCGACACCGCCAAACTGGTCGCCCTGCTGGCGTGTACAGCGCAGGCTTTGCCCGCTATCTACGGCATTGGCTTGGCACGTGGACCGCGACTGCCACTGATCCAGGTGCCAACCACGGCCGGCACCGGCTCCGAGGTCACGCCGATTTCGATTCTGACGACCCCAAACCATGAAAAGAAAGGCGTTGTCTCACCCTTGCTGTATCCGGACGTGGCCTTGCTCGACAGCCGCCTGACACTGGGCCTGCCAGCGGCGGTGACCGCCATGACCGGGGTCGACGCCATGGTGCACGCGGTCGAGGCCTTCACGACGCGCTTGAAGAAGAATCCGCTCAGCGACGCGCTGGCGATCAAGGCACTGCAACTGCTCTACCCCAACCTGCTGGCGGCCGTTAACGATGGCCAAGACGCAGCGGTGCGCGAAAGCATGCTGCTGGGCTCACTGTTCGCCGGGATGGCCTTCGCCAATGCACCGGTTGGTGCAGTACACGCGCTGGCCTATCCGCTCGGTGGCCATTACGGACTGCCGCACGGACTGAGCAACTCCCTTGTTTTTGTTGCGGTATTGAAATTCAATTTGCCCCAGGCGCAAGCGCTTTATGCCGAACTGGGGCGCGCCATTGTGCCGCAGCTGGGCAGCGCCAGTGACAGCGATGCGGCTGCGGCCTTCGTCGCTGTCATCAGTGCACATGTTTCGGCGATGCCCTACGCACAAACGCTGCGCGCGGCCGGCGTCAAGGAAGACGATCTGCCGATGCTGGCGCGCGATGTCATGAACATCCAGCGGCTGCTGGTCAACAACCCGCGCGATGTCACGTACGAAGATGTCTTGGCCATGTACCAGGCTGCCTACTAAACTTTTTAACTGGAGCACTCTCATGATGCAACTCAAGGACCCCTCACTGCTGCGCCAGCAGGCGTATGTCGACGGAAACTGGTGCGACGCCGACAGTGGAGAAACCTGCGCCGTCACAAATCCGGCCACCGGCGACGTGATCGGTACCGTACCAAAAATGGGTGCAGCGGAAACCCGCCGCGCCATTGCCGCTGCAGACGCTGCCTGGCCCGCCTGGCGTGCCAAGACCGGCAAAGAGCGCAGCGCGGTGATCCGCAAATGGAATGACCTGATGATTGCCAACGCTGATGATTTGGCCATGATCATGACCATTGAGCAAGGCAAACCCCTGGCGGAGGCCAAGGGTGAAATTGGGTATGCAGCCTCCTTCATTGAATGGTTTGCCGAGGAGGCCAAGCGGGTCAGCGGCGACACACTCGCATCCCCCTGGACCGATCGGCGCATCGTCGTCATCAAACAGCCGATTGGTGTTTGCGCTGCCATCACACCCTGGAACTTCCCGTCCTCGATGATCACCCGCAAAGCGGGCCCGGCGCTCGCCGCCGGATGCCCGATGGTCCTGAAACCAGCTTCGGCGACACCCTTTTCCGCGCTGGCACTAGCCGTGCTGGCCGAGCGCGCGGGTGTGCCAGCGGGCATCTTCAGCGTGCTGACCGGATCGGCGAGCGCCATTGGCGGCGAGATGACCTCCAACCCCACTGTACGCAAGCTGTCTTTCACCGGCTCCACCGAAATCGGCAGCATGCTGGCGCAACAATGCGCCAAGACCATCAAGAAACTCTCGCTGGAGTTGGGCGGCAACGCACCCTTCATCGTGTTTGACGATGCCGATCTGGACGCAGCGGTCGAAGGCGCCATCATGTCCAAGTACCGCAACGCCGGCCAGACCTGTGTTTGTGCCAACCGCTTGTATGTGCAGGATGGCGTTTATGACGCGTTTGCCAAGAAACTGGTCGTGGCGGTGGAGAAACTCAAGGTAGGCAACGGCCTGGAGGCCGGCGTCACACAGGGGCCGCTGATCGACGACGCCGCCATCAAGAAGGTCGAGGAGCACGTTGCAGACGCGCTGGCCAAGGGCGGGCGACTTTTGACGGGCGGCAAGCGCCATGCGCTCGGTCAGAGCTTCTTCGAGCCCACCGTGATTGCCGACACCACGCCGGACATGCTGGTGGCCAAGGAAGAGACCTTTGGGCCGCTGGCGCCGCTGTTTCGCTTCAGCACCGATGCGCAGGCTGTCGCCATGGCCAACGATACCGAGTTTGGACTGGCCAGCTATTTCTACTCGCGCGACATCGGACGCATCTGGCGCGTCGCCGAGGGCATTGAGAGCGGCATGGTTGGCATCAACACCGGCATCATTTCCAACGAAGTCGCGCCCTTTGGCGGCGTGAAGCAATCGGGTCTGGGCCGCGAAGGCTCCAAGTACGGTATGGACGAGTACCTGGTGATCAAATACTTGTGCATGGGTGGTCTCGATAAATGACGATTCGTAATCCTTGGTGCGATTGTGTTGCACGTAGGAGAACGTATATTCTCTCGTTGAGTGACCGCTTCTGATTTTTTCCTCAACTCGGCGACCGCTATCGAAAACAACAATGGCTGTCTGTTGATGGTCGGGACTTGCCGATCAATTTGCGATTCAGACTCCTCCAAACCAGCACATCAGCGTCGGCTGGGAATTCAATTTCAATGTCCGCAATATGCCGTGCTACAAAAAAGTCAGCTGGCCGCTTTGGAGAGGGGAGTTGGGAACCAGTTGATTCCTCGACTGACCGGATTGTGTCTAACCTCGCCAGTCACCGTGAAATCCGGAACTTGTTTGCTTGACCTGCTGCAGCAGACACCAATCAACTGCAGAGATTTCCGAACTGACAATTCCCAACCAGCCCTTGACAGGCCGGAGGTCAGCAATACCCAGATCTTTCAGCCAGCAAGGTCAAAGATAGTCGTTTCTTCCATCATCGAATGCGTCACGTACTGTCCTGGCATAACGGTGCCGAACGCCTCGCCGACCTTGGTATACGCTTCGATCACAAACGGAATGCCGCGTGACCAGAAGAAGTCCGGGCCGTCGCAGATCTGGAAATGCAGGTGCGGCGCGGTGGAATTGCCCGAGTTTCCCAGGCTGGCGAGCACATCGCCTTTGCGCACGCGGTCACCGGGGCGCACCTTGACCGAACCCGGTATGCAGTGCGCATAGCAGGCGTAGCGGCCGCCGCCAATGTCCAACATCACGTAGTTGCCGGCATATTCGATCAGGGAGTTGAGCACCACATCCCGTGCGTCACCGTGGTTTTCGGGCTTGCTGTTTTCGACTTGTATGACCGCGCCATCCGCTACCGCGTACAAGGCACTGCCGTAGTTGAAATACGAGGCGTTGATCTTGGGGTCGCCCGCATTGAAGTCGGTTAAGGCCTCGTTGACTTGCATCGAATCGAAAGCGTAACGCTCCGAGGTGTAAATGCCACCTTGAAAGAATAGCGCAGCATCGAAATGGTAGGCCATGGTCGACTGGTTCACGAATACCTGGCGGCTACCCCGAACGGGGGATGCAATCACGAGCGGTTGTTCGCTGGTGCGCGGGCTGAGCACACCGCCTTCGACGGTCTGGCCATTGGTGAACACCAGCCGGTGCCGAATGGTGCGCGGCACCGCCTGACCCAAGGGGATAGTAAGGCGCAAGGAGACGAAATAGCGGGTCAGGTTGTCAAACTGATAGCCGAGGACGCTGCCCTGGTCGCCCTTGAAGATCTTCGGCAGACTGGCCTTCCCGATTGTCTGCAGCACCGCCGACGTGTCGTGGTCCAGGATAATGATTCTGTCCAGCGTCAGCCCCTCGCGCTCAAATTCCCAGGTGGACAGCATGTAGCCGATCAGCAGGTTCTTTTCAGTCGGGTAGGCAATGTCGTTCAGAACGACCTCGATTGGCGCAGCGCCACTGCCACCGCAGCCCGACAGCAAGGGCGGCAACAGGGCCGTGGCGCAGGCCAATCCGCCCAGGCGCAGAACGTCGCGGCGATTGGACTGGATGCGCTCGAGTCCTTGGATTGACGGGCTGGTGTGGCAAGACATGGTGAATCCTTTCTGGAGATTACTTGTCAAGAATGGTCCGCAAGGCCGCAGAGAAGTACTCGACCGGCGTGCCTGGTAGCGCCTGATTAACCAGAATGACAAGGGTAATCTTCTTCACGGTATGGAAAAAGACATGCGAGTTGTACCCGTATATGGTCCCTGGGTGTCCAACCCAGTAACCGGCCTTCATGACACAAAAGCCGTACTGATCGTCAACCCACTTGAACCGCTCTGCCCGGGAGCGCTCGGACAGCAGACTGCCGTCGGCGACCGCCCTGGCCCACATCTTCATGTCCGCAAAAGTGGAAACCAGGGCACCCGCCGTGTAGCCCCAGGAGGGGTTCCAGGTGCTGGCATCGAGCAAATTGTCACTGTCGTCCTGTTTGCTGTAGCCATGCGTATAGGGTGTCGCCAAAGCCCCCGAGTCCGGCCAGTAGGTGTGCGTCAGACCCATAGGCTGGATCACTTTTTCGTCGATCACCTGTTTGGCCGACTTCCCGGTCACCTTCTCCATCAACAGACCGAGCAGCACGATGTCCGTGTTGCAGTATTTGTGCTTTGCGTCAGGACCGGGCAGGAAATAGGGCGGGTGACTAAAGGCTGTTGCCAGTAGTTGCTGCGGGGTATAGGCCAATGAATAGCCGCTGGCAACAAACGGCTCAAGGAACAACTCATCGTCCGAGTAGTTGAACAGCCCGCTGGTCATGTTGCCCAGCATCCGAACGGTGATGCGCTCCCCGTTGGGGATGTTGTATTCCGCAAGATAGCTCGCTATCGGCGCATCCAGGTTGATCTTTCCCTCGTCGGCCAGGATCAGCACCGCAGCGCCAGTGAAAGTCTTGGTGTTGCTGGCGATCCTGAAATAGTGCGCTTCATTCATGGGCGCACCGCTTGACCGATCGCTGACGCCGCGTCGGATGAAGTAGTCGCCTTCACCATCGACCGAGATCAGGGCGATCATGCCAGGCGGGTTTACCTGGGCAAAAACGGAATCGCTGGCGGCTTCGAGTTGCGTCTTTACTTCCGGCGTCAGCACCCTGGGTCGCAGCAGCACATCGGTGCCGCCACAGCCGGCCAGCAGGGCGGGCGCCATCAGGCCAAGGCCCGACAAACCCGTCAGTTGCAGGGCATGACGCCGTGAGAGGGACTGTGAGGCTGTGTCGCTATTGACAGAGCTTGAGGTAGCGCGAGGTTTGGTTTGTGCGTTCATTCGTGTTTCCACCGAGCGTATGAGCAGGCGCTGGATTGAGCCAGTTGCCAAGGTCATTCTCGGCGCGCTGGCGCAATAAACCTTTGCTGAACGTCGCGATAGTTGTGCTGGACGGCTTTATTTTTGCCGGCTAACAGTCGGCACAGGGCGATCTATCCCTTGACCGCGCCGGCGGTCAGTCCGGTGATGATCTGGCGCGCCGCGATAAAGGTGAAGATCAGCGGCGGAATGGCAATCAGGCTGCCCAGTGCCATGATCTTGCCCCAGTCGACGCCGATGTCGGTTATGTAGAGCGAGGCGGCGACCGGCAGCGTGCGGGTGGCGCGGTCGGTCAGGACCAGCGCCAGGATGAACTCGTTCCAGGCAATGCGGAAGGTAAAGATCGAGGCTGCCGCAATGCCCGGTTTGATCAGCGGCAGCACCACTTTGTAGAAGACCTTGACCGGGCCGCAGCCGTCGATGGCAGCGGCCTCCTCCAGTTCCCTGGGCACCTGCAAAATGAAGCCGTACAGCAGCCAGATCGCAAACGGCAGATTGACCGCGACGTAGAGCAGAATCAGACCCCAGAGCGAGTTGATCAGCCCGACCTGGCTCCAGATCATGAACACCGGCACCGCCAGTACCGCCAGCGGTACCGTGCGCAGCAGCAACGTGACGTAGGCCATGCTCTTGCGCCCGGGGAAGCGAAAGCGCGCCAGCCCGTAGGCCGCCATGCAAGCCAGCACCAGCGTGATGGCAGTCGACACCACGCCCACGATCAGGCTGTTGGCGAGGTAGCGCTTGAAGCTGTCTTCGCCCAGCACGTCGCGGTAGTTCTCCAGCGTGGGCGCAAAAATGAAGTGGATGCCGGTGGTGAATATCTGCGTCTGCAGTTTGAGCGAGGTGGCGAACATCAGGATGATGGGCGCCACGCACACGACTGCCAGCAAAATCAGGGTGCCGTAATGCGCTGCCACCAGGGCCGGATGCCTTCTGACACTCATCACCGCTCCTCGTCCTTGAGCGGATTGGAAAGGCGCAGCGCAAACCAGGACAGCGCCACCACCACCATCAACAGCAACACCGAAATGGCCGCGGCGCTGCCCATGCGCTGGCCGACAAACGCCGTCTTGTAGATGTGCAAGGAGAGGATTTCGGTGCTGTCGCCGGGGCCGCCAAAAGTCAGGATGTAAATGACTTCAAGTACCCGGAAGGCGTCGATCAGGCGCATCAACAGCGTGATGGCGATGACGTTCATCACCATCGGCAGCTTGACACGAAATGTGGTCTGCCACCAGTTGGCGCCGTCGACCCGCGCGGCTTCCAGCACGGCACCGTCGACATTGGCCAGCGCGGCAATCATCATGATGAAGACGAATGGCGTCCATTGCCAGATGTCGGCAATGATGATGGCGATGAAAGCCGTGTTCTCCTGCGCCAGCCAGCCGATCGGTGCCGCGTCAAAGATGGCCAGGATGGCGTTGAGCAGGCCGAACTGCGCATCGAACAGGTAGCGCCAGGTCAGGCCGACGGCGATCGGCGCGATCATCATCGGCAAAATGAACAGCGTGCGGAAAAACGCCATACCCCGAATCTGCCCCTCCAGCGCCAGCGCCAGCGCAATGCCCAGCACCATTTCAGCCGTGACGCAGACCGAAGCAAACAAGAGCGTGGTGCGCAGCGAACGCCAGACTGCCGGGTCCTGAAAGGCCCGGCTGAAAGCGTCCATGCCAACCCACTTCGCTTCACCCCAGGGGGTGCCCATGCTCCAGTCGTAAAACCCCAGTTGCAGCGCCGACAACAAGGGGTAGAGACAGGCCGCCGCCATCACGGCAACGGCCGGTCCCAGATAGAGCCAGGGAACCCAGCGCGGGGTGCGCATGGATCAGCCCTTCAGGTAGCCACCGCGCTTCATGATGTCGGTGACCTTGGGCACCATGCCGTTCAAGGCCTCCTGCGGCGTCTTCTTGCCGGTCAAGGCCTCCGACACCGCCACACCGAGCGCCTGAATGTTGATCTCGTCCCACTCGGCGATGATCGGGCGCCAGTCCGGGTCCGAATACTCAAGCTGCTGACGCAGCGTGATGTACTCGGGGTACTGGCGCACCATGTCCTGGTCCATCATGGTCGAATTGCGGCTCGGCACACCGCCGATGCGGCAGACTGCCTTGTCCTGCTCTTTCGAGGTCAGCCACTGCATCAGCAGGAAAGCGGCATCCGCGTTCTTGGCGTTCTTCGGAATCGCCAGGCCCAGCCCGCCCGATTGCGAGGAATAGCGCACACCCTTGGGATGCACCACATAGCTGACCTGGCCGCCGATCTTGGAGATCGAGGGGTTGTTGACCTGACCGAAGATCAGCGAGGAGTCGAGGTACATCGCAGACTGTCCTTGCAGGAAGGAGGTGATCATCTCGCCCTGGCCATAACCCGGAATGCCGACCGGACCCGTGTCCGAGACCAGCTTGAGGAACTTGAGAGCCTTGACGCCGACTTCGTTATTGAAGATCGGTTTCCACTTGTCGTCGAAGATCTTGCCGCCCAGCGGATTGAGGTGCAGCAACCAGGCATGCACGCACTGGTGACCGGCCTGGCCGCGCGAAGTCAGGGCGCCGATGCCGGCCTTGTCCTTGAGGATGGGCAGCAGCTTTTCAAACTCGGTGTAGTTGTCCGGCGCCTTCAGGTTGTGCTTGGCGAAGATGTCGCGGCGGTAGGCCAGGATCGAGGTCTCAGCGCCATAGGGCATGCCGTAGAGCTTGGCGCCCGGACCGGCCAGGTAACCCTTGGGGCCACCGACCAGGCCCATGTTCTCGACGTAGCGCGGCACCACGTCCTTGAAGTCGTAATTCGGGTCAGCCAGCGCCGGGTTCTTGAAGAAGGGCTCGAGTTCGCGGATCAGGTTCTTCTTGACGTATTCACCCTTCCACATCACCACGTAGCAAACCAGGTCGTAGTCGCCCGAGGGCTTGGCCATCTCGAGCAACTGCTTGTCCTTCATGCGCGCCATGGCGAGCTTGTCCACCTCGACCTTGATGCCGGTCTGCTTGGTGAACTCGGGCAGCAGTTTGACCATGGCGTCGTAGTGCGGGTGCGCCGGAATGCTCAGCACCACGGTCTGGCCCTTGTATTTCGCATAGCGGTCCTGGGCGTAGCCAAACAGGGGCAAACCCGCGCCGAGCAGACCCAGAGCGCCGCCGCCGGCGGTTTGAATCAGGGTGCGTCTTTTCATATTCATCTCCTAAAGGTTGTCGAACATCAAACGTGAATCCGCAGGCCGCTGGTCTTGTCAAAAACGTGCAGTTCGCCCGCTTCCAGATCCAGCGCCACTGTCTTGTGCAGCAGGTCGATGCGGTGGCCGCTGACCACCGCCGTGATGCGGGCCTCGCTGCCACCGGCCAATTTGCCCACCAGAACCGATTCGGTGCCGAGGTACTCGACCACGTCCACCTGCAACTGCAACATGCCGGCGCCAGACGCCAGGCGCAGCCCCTGAGGCCGCACACCGACCACCAGTTGCGCCGGCCACGGCCCTGCGACCGGCAGGGCCAGCGAAAAACCCGGACCACGTAGATACACCTGCGCGCCCTCGGTGACCAGCGCGCCTTCAAGCAGGTTCATGCTGGGCATGCCGATGAAGGCGGCTACAAACAGATTGGCGGGCCGGTTGAACACTTCGGACGGCGTGCCGACCTGCTGGATATGGCCCTTGTGAAAGATCACGATGCGCGAGGCCAGCGTCATGGCCTCGACCTGGTCGTGCGTCACATAAATGGTGGTCTTGCCCAGGCGCTCGTGCAACATCGCCAGCTCGGTGCGCATGTGGCCACGCAACTTGGCGTCCAGATTGGACAGCGGCTCATCAAACAGGAAGATCGCGGGCTCGCGCACAATGCAGCGGCCGATGGCAACGCGCTGGCGCTGGCCGCCCGAGAGTTCCTTGGGCTTGCGCTTGAGCAGGTGCGTGATGTTGAGGACCTCGGCCGCGTTGGCCACGCGCTTTTCAATCTCGGCCTTGGGCTTGCCTGCCAGATCCAGCGCAAAACTCATGTTCTGCGCCACGTCCATGTGCGGATAGAGCGCATAGTTCTGAAACACCATGGCAATGTCACGCGCCTTGGGCGGCAGATTCGTGACGTCTCGGCCCTTGATGAAGATGTGGCCTTCACTGACCTCCTCGAGGCCGGCAATCATGCGCAGCACGGTCGATTTGCCGCAACCGGACTCGCCCAGCAGCACGACAAACTCGCCCTGCTCGACCGTCAGGTCAAGCTCCTGCACCACGGAGACATCGCCAAAGCGCTTGCTCACGCCCTGGAGCTGCAGACCGTGGACGGGTGCTGTTGTCATGCTGTGGCCTGTGTCGTTCAGAACGGTCAGGGCAT
Source organism: uncultured beta proteobacterium (assembly GCA_903876735.1). Classification (GTDB taxonomy): domain Bacteria; phylum Pseudomonadota; class Gammaproteobacteria; order Burkholderiales; family Burkholderiaceae_C; genus Rhodoferax. Next base: position 75,454 of record CAIRAW010000043.1, read on the forward strand.
CCGCTCAGAGGAAGGACGGGAAGGGCAGATCGGTGTCATTGGTGAAGACATCGTCAAAGCCACGGTCGTAGTGGTACTCGAGGTCGTCCTTGTTGTCGGGGAAGATGAACTTGCCGCCAACCTGCCAGATAAAGGGCTTGAACTTGTACTTGAGCCGGTCCTTCTTCATGTTCCACAGCATGTTGATCTCCATCGGATCGGCCATGAAGTTCGACCAGATATCGTGGTGGTAGGCAATGACGACCTTGCAGTTCAGGGCCTCGCCCATGCGCAGGATGTCCGACGAGGTCATCTTGTCGGTGACGCCGCGCGGGTTCTCGCCGTAGCTGCCCAGCGCCACGTCGATGGCGTGTTCGTTGCCATGCTTGGCATAGCCATTGGCGTAGTGTGAATCACCGCTGTGGTAAACACTGCCGCCCGGTGTCCTGACCAGGTAGTTGACCGCCACATCGTCCATGTCGGGCGGCATCTTGCCCTTGGCCGTCTGGCCGGCCGGAATCGTCAGCGCCATGGTGCGGTCAAAAGCTTCGAGCACCACGATCTCGACGTCGCCGACCTTGACCACATCACCCGGACGCACCGTGGTAATGCGCTCGCGCGGCACACCCCATTTAAGCCAGACGTCGGTGCTGGACTGCGGGCCGATGAAGGGCACCGTGTCCGGACAGTTCTTGAGCACGGCAGCGGCCACGTTGATGTCAATGTGGTCGTTGTGCGTGTGCGAGGACAGCACGGCATCGACCTGGCGGATGGCAAACGGGTCGATCACAAAAGGCGAGACGCGCAGATTGCGCTGCAGCTTGACGCAACCAGTCATGCGCGCCATCTGGTGGTGCGCGTCCATCAGCGGGTTCTTCATGCTGCGCTTGCCGGTGCCGCACCAGAGGTCGATGCAGATGTTGGTGTTGCCCTCGGACTTGACCCAGATGCCGGTGCAAGCCAGCCACCACATGGCAAAGGTGCCGGGTTTGACGACTTCTCGCTCGATCTCTTCATTGAGCCAGGTTCCCCACTGGGGAAAGGTGCTCAGAACCCAGGATTCCTTGGTGATTTCATCTACTTTTGCCATCTTGCCGCCTTATTGCGAATCGACGAATAGTCTTCGTCAACAGGATCAATTTGATCCAAAAATTGTTTGTAATGATATTAATCTGAATCTTCAGAAAAACAATTGGATCAATTTGATCCTTGAGCCGTGTTTCTTTGAGAAGGATCAATAGTTGAAGAAATAGAGCGCTGCTTCGGCCTTCTCCCGGTTCGCCGAAACCAGAATGTCCCGCCCCTTCTCATGCAGGACGTAGACATTGCTCGGGCCGACACCTTCCTCGATCACCACGGCCTTCAGTTCCGGCGTCGCATGGACATAAAACAATTGCTGCTTGCCGCGCCGACAGCCGCCGATGAACACCGGCTTTTCGGCCAGCGTTGTACCGACAACGACATGGTAGAACTCGGTGACTTCCGGGTGCTCAAACACCTTGCAGAATTTGCCGCCTATCTTTTTGTAAATGCGGAAATACGAGCCGTGAAAGGACTCGATGGTGGCGAACTCGAGTTCACCATCGCCATCAATGTCCACCGCCGAGATGTCGCTGATCGGCCAGTCCATGAACTGCTCGACGCGCCAGGCGGCGCCCGGTGTTGGCGGCGGCGTCACTTCGAAGGCGCCCTGTTCGCAGGTGACCAGACTCACCATGCCGGATTCCCGCGTCAAGCGGCTGTAGCCATGGTTCTTGCTCAGGCCGTCCTTGAGCACCGTCAGCGTCAGCGGCTGACCGGGAACGAACTCGCCGACCCAGATCTTGCCGGGGTCGGACCAGTCTTCCTTGGACTGCTTGGTAGTGGCCAGCGTGCAGCCGATGAAATAAAGCCGGTCGCCCACGCTCAGCAGGTCAAAGCGGTGGATGTAGGGCAGGTGCAGTACGTCGCTCACCGCATAGCCACCGCCGCTGAGTGGTCGCACATGGACAATCTTGGCCTCTTCCCACTGGAACATCTTGAAGAACTTCTGAACCGCCAGAAATTCACCATTGGTGCCGGGAATCGGCACCATCGACATGGTGCCGCCGGGGCCGTCCCATACCGTGTGCGAGGTCTCGTAGTCCGGGCCGTTCCAGGCCAGGCAAGGCCCTTCGCCCTCGGTTGCCAGCAGGATGCGGGACTGACCGTCAACGACGATGCGGTTGGCCGAATAGCAGCGGTTCATCTCGGTTAAAAACCGTTTTTCAAATTTCATAGAGATCACCTCGACACGCCAAAATGAAAGAAATCACCCTTGATAAAGCCAATTTTAGGCGGCTTGTCGGCGTGCAAGCGATCATTTCAGCACCTAAATTGAATCAAATTGATCCAAGTCTTGATCATTGGTTTTACAATCACGGTCAAATGCTTGAAGCAGGAAGTGGCGAGTCATGAAAGCGATCATCACCGTCGATGTCGGGACAACCAGCGTCAGGGCCTGCCTTTACGGCCTTGAGGCGCAACTGCTTCATCTGGCGCAGCGTGAAAATGTTCCGACCTTCTTCGACGACGGCCGGGTCGAGCAGGATCCGCTCGCCTGCCGGGCCAGTGTGTTCGCAGTCCTGAGCGCTTGCGCCGATGTAGCCAAGCTCAATGGGCTGGAGCCGCTCTGCATTGCGGTCACAGCCCAGCGTTCCTCCGTCATAGCGGTCGACCGCAACGGCGAGTGCCTGCACCCCGCCATCATGTGGCAGGACCGCCGCACGGCCGCTCTGGCGCGTGATCTGGGCGCCTCCAATCCTTTGGTTTACGGCAAGACCGGGCTGCGGATATCACCGGTTTTCTCGGCCCTGAAAATGACCTGGCTGCGCCGCAACCGCCCCGACGTCTGGCGCAAGACGCACAAGATGCTGGGCATTCAGGACTGGATCATCCACGGTCTGACCGGCGCCTTTGTCACCGACCAGACCTTTGGCAGCCGCACCAATCTGCTCAACCTGCGCACGCGCCAGTGGGACCCGGAACTGCTGCAACTGTTCGAGGTCGAGCCCGGCATGCTGTGCGAGCTCGTCGCACCAGGTTCGATGGTCGGCGGCCTGAGCGCATCCGCCGCCAGCGCCACCGGACTGCGCGCCGGCCTGAGCGTGGTCTCGGCGGGCGGCGACCAGCAGTGCGCGGCGCTCGGGCTGGGGCTTTTTTCAGGCGAGCGCGCCGTCTCCAATACCGGAACCGGGTCTTATCTGATCGGCCACGCAGAACAAGCAGTTTTCGATCCGGCCATGGGCCTGTCCTGCAATGTCTCGGCGGTGCCGGGCGCTTACATCGTGGAAGCGGCTGTGCTGACCTCTGGCACCATTTACCGCTGGTTCAACGAGTCCATCTGCAGGGGCACGGACCGTGGCGACGAAGCGTTCAACACCCTCAACGCCGAGGCGGCGCTGGCACCTGCCGGCGCCAACGATTTATTGTTGCTGCCGCATTTCAAGGGCTGTGGTTCGCCTTACTGGGACCCGCAGGCCAAAGGTGTTTTCTTCAACCTCAGCCTGAGCACCTCGCGCGGTGACATGGCGCGAGCCATCCTCGAAGCCATTGCGATCGAGATGAAGGCCAGCCTGGAACTGGTGGAGCAACTGTGCGGCGTGGTCCGCTCGGTCAGCGTATCGGGCGGCCTGAGCAAGTCCGACCTGTTCAACCAGATTCAAAGCGACATCTTCGAGCGCCCCGTGCTTCGTTTCGACAACAACGAAGCCACCTCGGGCGGCGCCTGGATTGCGGGCGCGGTCGCCACCGGGGTCGAGTCCAGCTACCCGGCGGCCTTTGCGCGCCTGGTGGAAAAAAGCGCCGCCATCACCTACGCCAGCAACGCGGCAAACCATGCGCTTTACGCGCGCAAACGCCAGCAGTCGCAAGCGCTCTATGCCGCGCTGGCCAGCCCCGGCATGCGAGCCGCCTTCCAGTAAAAAGCACGAAAGTCCAAGCCCATGATCAGCCCACGCGCACCCGCGAAGATCAGCAACTACCGGCACAAAAAAATTCTGGAGATGCTGGGCCTGCGTCAATCGATCTCGGCCGATGAACTGGCGACCGAATTCGGCGTGTCAAAAATCACCATCCGGCGCGACCTCGACGCCCTGGCGCAGGACAAGCTGCTGGACCGCACGCGCGGCGGAGCGGTCTCGGTGTCGGGCCTGCGACTCGAGGAGGTATTTGAAGAAAAAGACCACACGGCCAAGCGCGAAAAAGCCCTGATCGGCCGCTACGTCGCCTCCCTGGTCAAGGACAACGAAACCATTTTTGTCAACGCCGGATCAACCACGCTGGAGTTCATCCATTACCTGCACGGCAAGAAGGTGCGCATCGTCACCAACAACGCCGCTTGCCTGGCGCTCGAACTCGATCCCCAGCAGGAACTGATCCTGCTTGGCGGCGACTACCGCGCCCAGTCCAAATCACTGGTTGGCGACCTGACCCTGGCGGGCCTGAGTGGCGTGTTTTCCAGCCTGACCGTGCTCGGCATCAACGGTGTCAGCATCACCAAGGGCTGCACGACGGCGGTGAACCAGGAGACCAGCGTCAACAAGCGGATGATCGAACACTCCAGCGGCAAGGTGATCGTGGTGGCCGACCACACCAAGATGAATTGCGTGTCAAGCTTTCTGACCTGCCCGCTTGAGCGCATCGACATGATCGTCACCGACTGGATGGCGCCACTGTCCTTCTGCGAGGAACTCGAACAAGCCGGCGTCAACGTGGTGCGCGTGCCGGAAGAAAGCTAAACCGCCCTACTTCTGGCCGTAGTAAGCGCCAGGCCCATGCTTGCGCAGGAAATGTTTTTCCAACAGGTACTGCGGCATGGCCGGCTGGTCTGCGTTCAATTGCAGCGTCAGCAAGGCCATGCGGGCGGTCACTTCCAGCACGGCGGCATTGTGGACTGCTGCGCTGGCGTCGACGCCCCAGGCAAACGGGCCGTGATTGGCGACCAGCACGGCCGGCATGCGACTCGCATCGAGACCCGCGTCCTGGAAACACTTGACGATTGCCAGCCCGGTTTCGAGTTCGTACGTGCCACCGACCTGCCCGGCTGTCAGGGTCGGCGTGCAGGGAATTTCGCCAAAGAAATAGTCGGCGTGCGTTGTCCCCAAGGCCGGAATGCCGCGGCAGGCCTGAGCCCAGACGGTGGCCCAGGTCGAGTGCGTGTGCACGATGCCACCGATCGACGGAAAGTGGCGATAGAGCTCGAGATGCGTTGCCAGATCGGATGAGGGCCGCAGCCGGCCTTCGAGCACACGACCCGTCATGTCGACCACCACCATGTCGTCCTGCGTCATGGTTTCGTAGGCAACGCCGCTGGGCTTGATGACGATGGCGCCGCTTTGCGCGTCCTTGCCGCTGACATTGCCCCAGGTGAAATCGACCAGGCCGAGCTTGGGCAATTCCAGATTGGCTTCGAGCACCTGTTTTTTCAGCAATTCCAACATCAGGCGTAGCCTCCGAGTTTCATGCGCTCGCCCACCCACTGACGGGCCCGGGCGATCTCTTGCAGTGGATCGGCAGCCTTCTCGGTCCACATCTCGATCAGAAACGGCCCCGCGTATCGGAGTTCACGCAGCGTCTTGAAGCAGCGGACAAAATCGACCGTGCCTTCACCAAACGGAACATCGCGAAACGCACCGGGGAAACCAGGGCCGACCGGTTTGGTTTCCTTGACGTGAACGCCGACGATGTGGTGGATGCCCGCCGTCAACTCCTCGGCCACATCGTTGCCCCAGGCCGTGAGGTTGCCCAGGTCCGGGTAGACCTTGAACCAAGGAGATGGCAAGCGCTCCTTGAGCTTGAGGTACTTGCTGATCGAGTTCAGGAACGGCGTGTCCATGATCTCCAGCGCCAGCATCACCTGGTGTTGCGCTGCCACTTCCAGGGCGCGCTCCATGCCCTCGTAGTAGCGCTGCCGCGATTCAAGCGTGGTCGGCTCGTAGTAGACGTCATAGCCGGCCAGCTGGATCACGCGGATACCGGTATCGCCGGCAAAACGGATCGCCTTTTCCATGAAGGTGGCGGCTTGGGCGCGTATCGCCGGATCGGCGCTGCCAAACGGAATCTTGCGATGCCCCGACAGGCACATGGACGGCACGGGAATGCCGGCTTCGCGCGAGGCACGAAAGAAGTCAAGCCTCTCGGCCAGCGTCCAGTCCAGCCGCGCCATGCGCTCGGGTGTCTCGTCGACCGACATCTCCAGAAATTCATAGCCGGCCGCGCGGGCCGCGTCGAAACGCTGCGCCCAGTTCAGGTCTTTGGGCAGGGCCTTTTCATAGATTCCAACCGGGTTGTGCATGACGACGTTCATCCTTCATAGAATTGTAGTTGAGCACACCGTCAGGATCAGACCCATGGACCGCAGAACTTCCCTCGCCGCGATTGGCGCCCTGCCCGCCGTCGTATCGACCGCGCTGGCCAACGCCGCCAGCCTGCCCGTCATCCAGGCCCTCAAACCGTCGCCCACCCTGCCGGTGCTGTTCCTGGGCCATGGCAGCCCGATGAACGCGATCGAAGACAACCCCTGGCGTCGCGCCTGGCAGGCCATGGGGACCGAGATACTGGCACGCAACGGACCGCCGCAATTGATCCTGTGCATATCCGCCCATTGGCTGACCCGTGGCCAATGGCAACTCACAGGAATGGCCAAACCCAAAACCATTCACGACTTCGGCGGCTTTCCGCAGGCGCTGTTCGAGCAGCAGTACCCGGCGCCTGGGGCGCCGGCGCTTGCACAGAAACTGGCGCAAGAACTGCAGTCCCCGGCCAGCGGCAGCGCGCTCGGTGTCGACCCGGCCGAATGGGGCTTCGACCATGGAACCTGGTCGGTGCTCAAGCCGATGTTTCCCAAAGCGGATATCCCGGTGCTGCAGCTGAGCATGGATTTCAGCCGCCCGCCGTCCGAGCACTATGCGCTCGGCCAGCAACTGCGCAAGCTGCGCCAGCGTGGCGTGCTGATCGTCGGCAGCGGCAACATCGTGCACAACCTGCAAGCCACGCGCCAAGGCAGCGCAGCGCACGAGGCTTACGACTGGGCCAGGGAATTTGACGCCACGGTGCAGCAACAAATCAGGCAGGGGCAGCTCGATGCGCTGGCGAACTTTCAGTCGCTCGGTGCGCTTGCAAAACAGGCGCATCCCACGCCTGATCACTATCTGCCACTGCTCTACGCGGCCGGTGCCGCCGCCCCGTCTGAAATGCCGCGTTTCTTCACTACCGGATTCCAGGCCGCCTCGATCTCGATGCGCTCGGTGCTTTGGGGCTGATCTACATCCAGGTCAGGGTCTGACCGCCGTCAACCGCAATCGCCGTGCCCGTCATGTAGCGGCCCGCATCGGACGCCAGCAGCAGCGCGACGCCATCAAGGTCCTCCGGTTTGCCGAAACGCCGCAGCGGCGTGCGCTTGATCAGGGCCTTCTCGAAATCTTTCAGCGACGCCTGCATGTCGGTCTCTATATTGCCCGGGCAAATGGTGTTGACCCGTATGCCTTTGGACGCCAGTTCCAGCGCCATCACGTTGCCCAGATGGATCAATGCGGCTTTCGAGGCGCAGTAACTCGAGAGCGAACCACCGGCGCGCAAACCCGCGGTCGACGCAATATTGATGATGACGCCGCCATCGGCTGCGCTCATGCGCCGCGCCGCCTGCTGCGCCACCAGCATGGCCCCCTTGAGGTTGGTGTCGAAGACCCGGCTGATTTCGCTCTCTTCCTGCTCCAGAAAGCCTTTTGAATAGAGGATGCCCGAGTTGTTGAACAGGATATCAGGCGGCGCGCCCAGGTCTTTCTCGACCGCATCAAAAGCGGTGCCAATGGTGTCGGTCTGCGTCACATCGAGGAAGACGCCAGAGGCCTGATGCCCGGCGCGGCGCAGTTCGTCTACCGCAGCCTCGATACGGTCGAGCCGGCGCGCTGCCAGCACGACGCGGGCGCCAGCGCGGGCGTAAACGCCGGCGATGTGCAAGCCGATGCCGCTGGAGGCGCCGGTGATCAGGGCCGTGCGGCCTTCGAGGCTGAAGATGGTTTGCGCAATCATGGGTTTTGTCTCTTTTCAAATCATTGATTCATGGCCTTGCAGGCCTGCCGGGAACTTTAACCCGAGCAGCCACCCTGTCTTGCGAAAACTGGTCAGATCGCGCCCGGTGCCGTGCCGTGAATTTCGCTTCGCCATGAAGCTTTCAATTGTTTCTTCCCGTTACCACTTCCACTGTGAAAAAGCGCCCGATGCGTTCCAGAATAGCCTGGCTGCGCGGCCCAGCCGCATAAGCAGCCCTTAACTTTTGATGCTTACGATCACTCCATGCAAAAAACACGCACGACACCGGCCCCCACTTTTGACCTTGATCTGGCCCATGAGCACACGGGAACCGCCCTGGACTTCGTCCATCACATCAAATCAAATGGATTTATCCTCGCGACTTTTACGCCGCACCTGGTCATTCTTGCCTTGATTTCGGGCGCCCTGCTCCTGCGCAATTAGCGCGAATTCGGCGCGCCCTGGCTCTCGCAGCCAATTGACGCAAGACCGGCCCCGGCGACTGCCGTAAGCTGGGTCTTCAAGCCAGGCGGGAGCAACCGGCCTGTGCTTGAGTCAACCCGAACCCAAGATTGGCGCGCACCATGTTTGACTTTCAACCCCTGCCCCACTACTTCTCGCCTGAACATGAGCAGTTCAGGGCCACGCTGCGCGACTTCGTCGCACGCGAGATCACGCCCTTTGTCAACGAGTGGGACGAAGCCGGCACCTTTCCGCGCTCGCTCTACAAGCGCGCCGCCGAACTCGGCATCGCGGGCCTCGGCTACCCGGAAGAATTTGGCGGCACGCCGGTCGATGTTTTCTACCACCTGGTGGCGGCCGAGGAGTTTGCGCGCAGCGGCGGCGGCGGCGTCTCGGCCTCGCTCAATTCGCACACCATCGGCCTGCCACCGATCCTGAACCATGGCTCGGATGAACTCAAGCAGCGCGTCATCCCCAGCGTGCTGGCCGGGGACAAAATTGCCGCGCTGGCCGTCACCGAGCCCTCCGGCGGCTCTGATGTGGCGGCCCTGCGAACCACGGCGGTGCGCGACGGCGACCACTACATCGTCAATGGCGAGAAGACCTTCATCACCTCCGGCATGCGCGCCGACTTCTTCACCGTGGCCGTGCGCACCGACCCGGCCAACAAGGGCGCGGGCGGCATCTCGGCCCTGCTGATCGAGGGCAATACACCGGGCCTCTCCCGCACCGAACTGAAGAAAATGGGCTGGTGGTCTTCCGACACCGCCCACCTGCATTTCGACAACTGCCGCGTGCCCGTGCGCAACCTGATCGGCGTCGAGAACAAGGGCTTCAAGACCTTCATGAGCAACTTCAACTCCGAGCGCCTGGGCATGGCCGCTTCGGCCTGCTCCTACGCCCAGGTCTGCCTGGAAGAGGCGCTGGACTGGGCGCGCCAGCGCCAGACCTTCGGCCAGCCTTTGTCGGAACGCCAGGTGATGCGCCACAAGATGATGGACATGGCGCTGCGCATCGACGCCGCGCGCTGCCTGATCTACGAACTGGCCTACCGCATCAAGCACCAGGCGGGCGACCCGAATCAACTGGTTGCGCGCATCTGCATGGCCAAGGTGCTGGCCACGCAGGCCATGCAGTTCTGCGCCGACCAGTCAATCCAGATCCTGGGCGGCATGGGCTATATGCGCGGCACCAAGAGCGAGCGCATCTACCGCGAGGTTAAAGTCATGATGATTGGCGGCGGCTCCGAGGAAATTCTCAAAGACCTGGCCGCGCGCCAGCTCGGAATTTAACAAGACCGCTGGAGGACCCCACCATGCAAGACACCTGTCGCGACCTGCTGGCCGAATACCAGGCACTGGCCGATCTCTGCGAAACCCTGACGCCTGCGCAATGGCAAACGCGCAGCACCTTCTTTGGCTGGACGCCATGGGACGAGATTGCGCACCTGTGCTATTTCGACGAGACCGCGCTGCAGTCGGCTACCGAACCCGAAGCCTTCATCAAAGGCATGAAAGAACTCGGCCCCAAAATGGCAGCGGGCGAACCTATCAGCGTCATCGCCCGTCTCAAGTACGGCGCCTTCGACGGCGCGGCACTGACACAGCACTGGCGCGGCCTGCATGAGCGTCTGGTGGCGGCGCTCGCAGGCCTGGACCCCAAAGCGCGCCTGCCGTGGTACGGCCCGTCCATGAGCGCGCGCTCTTTTGCCACCGCGCGGCTCATGGAAAGCTGGGCCCACGGCCAGGACATCTGGGACGTGATCAAACGCGAGCGCCCGGCGACAACGCGGCTCAAGCACATCGCGCACATCGGCGTCACCACCTTTGGCTGGAGTTTTGTCAACCGCAAGCTGGCCGTTCCCGGCAACGTGCCGCACATCGAACTGCGCGCGCCCGACGGCGAACTCTGGGCCTGGGGCGAGCCCTCCGATACCGACTGGGTGCGCGGCAGTGCCCAAGATTTCTGCCTGCTGGTCACGCAGCGGCGCAACCGCGCCGACACCCAACTCACATCGCAGGGCACAGCGGCCGATCAGTGGCTCGCCATTGCGCAGTGCTTTGCCGGCCCCCCGGCCGACGCACCCGCGCCGGGCGCTTACGGCCCGGCAAAATGATTCCTGCGATGGCGGCGGCGGCCGGCGCGCCCTTGCCGCCGGGCCTGCCGCTGGAACTGGCGCAGCGCGCGCGCATCGAGACGGCGCTGGCCGCCTGCCATGCCGGCGCTGGCCGGGAGCGCTTATCGGACCTGGTCTTCTCCAACCTCTATCTGTTCCGCGCCGCGCACGACTACCGCCTGGTCGAAGGCGAGTGGCCGCTGATCAGCGGGCGCACCTACGATGGCTCGCGCCACGCGATCCCGCTGTTCGACATCCAGCAGGCCAGCCTGCCGCTGCTGACGCAACTGCTGGCGCAATACGACTGCCTGTACCCGCTCTCAAGCCAGCAGGTGGCGCAACTCGACGCCACCGTCTTCGAAGCCGTCGCCTCGCGCGACGACGCCGACTACCTTTACCCGGCGGACAACTTCCGTTTTTACCGCGGCACCAAACTGCTGAAAAAGCGCAACCTGATGAAACAGTTTCTCTCCAGCCATGCCGTGCGCAGTGTGGCGCTGGAGGCCGGCCAACTGGACGAAGCACGCGCCGTGCTGGCCGGCTGGATGGCGGACAAGGGCAAGACCCGCGGCGAGGCCGACGAGCAACCCTGCCTGGAGGCGTTGGCCCACCTGGAAGAATTCGGCCTGCAGGGTTTCCTGCACTACGCCGACGATGAACCGGCCGGCTTCGTGCTGGCGCAGGAGATCAGCAGCGGCGTCTTCGTCATGCGCTTTGCCAAGGGTCTGGCGCGCTACAAGGGCATTGCCCAGTACATGTTCCACCACTTCGTGACGGCAACGCCGCAAACTGTGCAGTGGCTCAACTTCGAGCAGGACATGGGCCTGGCCAATTTCCGCAAGACCAAGCTGTCCTACCAGCCGAGCGCGCTGATCGACAAGTACCGCCTGCGTTTGCGCACCGGCAACGCTTGATCGCGTTCCTGCCGGAAACCCCAAACCATGGATTGCGGGTCGGAGCCCGCAATGACAGCCTCGGGACCCCGTGACAAATCAACGGCGTCATCCCGGACTTGATCCGGGATCCACTGCCATGAACAGCATCGGGACGCGATGACTGCCAACTGAGTCTGCTTACAGCCAGTTTTCGCAAGACCGGCCGCAAGGCGCTGCCTAAACTGAGCCAACAGTCCCGAACTCCGGGTCTTTAATCCGTTGAATTTTGACAAGGATGGCGCATTTCGCCCAAGACATTCATGGCCCACATTGAATCCCCCATTTCCAGCAGCAGTGAAGAATTCAAGGCGAACCGCGCTGCCATGCTCGCGCTGATCGAGCGCGTGCGCGCGCTGGAGGAACGCACGCGCGCCAAGTCCACCGCCGCGCGTTCGCGCTTCGAAAAGCGCGGCCAGTTGCTGCCGCGCGAGCGCCTCTCGCTGCTGCTCGATTCCGGAACACCTTTTCTTGAACTCTCGACGCTGGCCGGGCTGGGACTGGACACGCCCGATCTGGAGAAAAGCGTACCCGGCGGCGGTGCCATTGCCGGCATCGGCTTTGTCAGCGGCATCCGCTGCATGGTGCTGGCGTCGGACTCCGGCATCGACGCTGGCGCGCTGCAACCGATGGGCCTGGACAAGGTGCTGCGGGTGCAGGAACTCGCGCTCGAAAACAAGCTGCCCTATGTGCAACTGGTCGAGAGCGCCGGCGCCAACCTGATGACCTACAAGGTCGAGGACTTCATCCGCGGCGGCAACTCCTTCCGCAACCTGGCGCTGATGTCGGCCGCCGGGCAACCGGTGGTCACGGTCACGCACGGCTCCTCGACCGCCGGCGGCGCCTACCAGACCGGCCTGGCCGACTACATCATCCTGGTGCGTGGCCGCTCGCGCGCCTTCCTGGCGGGACCGCCTTTACTCATGGCCGCCACCGGCGAGGTCGCAACGGAAGAAGAATTGGGCGGCGCCGTCATGCACACCTCGATCTCGGGCCTGGGCGACTACCTGGCCGAGGACGACCGCGACGCGATCCGCCTGGCGCGCGAAATCATGGCGCAAATCGACTGGAACCACGGCATGCCCGCCGAGCCACCCCGCAGCTTCAAGCCGCCGCGCTTCGAGGCCGAGGAACTGCTGGGCATCGTGCCGGCCGATTACAAGCGCCCGGTCGACATGCGCCAGGTTATCGCGCGCATTGCCGACGACTCCAACTTTCTGGAGTTCAGCGAGAACTACGGCAGCGCCACGGTCTGCGGCCACATCAAAATTGAAGGCTGGCCGGTCGGCGTCATCACCAACAACGGCCCGATCGATCCGGACGGCGCGGCCAAGGCCACCCACTTCATCCAGGCCTGCTGCCAGAGCAAGACACCGCTGCTCTACCTCAACAACACGACCGGCTTCATGGTCGGGCGCCACTACGAAGAGGCCGGCATCATCAAGCACGGCTCCAAGATGATCCAGGCCGTCTCCAACGCCACCGTGCCGCAGATCACGATCTATTGCGGCGCCTCCTTCGGCGCCGGCAATTACGGCATGTGCGGTCGCGGCTTTCATCCGCGCTTCTGCTTCTCCTGGCCCAACGCCCGAACCGCCGTGATGGGCGGCGAGCAGGCCGCCGGCACCATGGCCATCGTGACCGAGGCCGCCATGCAGCGCAAGGGTGAAGCCGTTGACCACGCGAAGATTGACGCGCTCAAGGCCCGCATCATCGACCGCTTCGACCGCCAGATGAGCGTCTTCACGACCAGCGCGCTGCTGCTCGACGACGGCGTCATCGACCCGCGCGACACGCGCGCCGTGCTCAGCGAGGTATTTGCGGTCTGCCGCGAAGCCGACGCGCGCAAGCCGCAAGCCATGCAGTTCGCCGTGGCCCGTCCCTGACCCACCTCTTTGATTCAAGGTTTACACCATGCAGCTCACCCCCGAACACGATGACATGCGCCGCACGCTCGAGCGCTTCATCGACGCCGAAGTCAATCCGCATGTCGACGCCTGGGAGCGCGCCGGCACCTTCCCCGCGCACGACATCTTCAAGAAGCTCGGCACGCTGGGCCTGCTCGGTGTCTGCAAGCCGGTTGAATACGGCGGCCTCGGGCTCGACTATTCCTACGGCGCCCTGATGGCCGAAACGCTGGGCCGCATCAACTGCGGCGGTGTGCCGATGGCCATCGGCGTGCAGACCGACATGGCGACCCCGGCGCTGGCCGAGCACGGCAGCGACGAACTGCGCCGCGAGTTCCTGGCCGGTGCCATCAGCGGCGATCTGGTCGCCTGCCTCGGTGTCTCGGAAGTCGGCAGCGGCTCGGACGTGGCATCGATCAAGACCTCGGCGCGCAAGGACGGCGACGACTACATCATCAACGGCGGCAAGATGTGGACCACCAACGGCACGCAAGCCGATTTCTGCGTCGTGCTGGCCAATACCTCGGACGGCTCAACGCACCGCAACAAGTCGCTCATCATCGTGCCGATGGCAGCCAAGGGCGTGCAGGTGGCGGCCAAGATCGAAAAAATGGGCATGCACTCGTCCGACACGGCCCAGCTCTACTTCGATGATGTGCGCGTGCCGCAGCGCTACCGCATCGGCGAGGAAGGCATGGGCTTCATCTACCAGATGGAGCAGTTCCAGATCGAACGCCTGTGGGGCTCGCTCAACGGCATCGGCGCCATGCGCTACCTGCTCGACGCCACGATCGACTACACCCGCCAGCGCCAGGTCTTTGGCAAACCCCTGCTCGACAACCAGTGGGTGCATTTCAAGCTGGCCGAGCTCAAGGCCGAACTCGAAGCGCTGAGCGCCCTGAGTTGGCTCGGCGTCGAGAAAGTGGTGGCCGGACAGGACGCGACCGAACTCGCGACCATGGCCAAACTCAAGGCCGGGCGCCTGATGCGCCAGTTGACCGACACCTGCGTGCAGTTCTGGGGCGGCATGGGCTTTGCCGACAGCCGCATCTCGCGCGGCTTCCGTGACGGCCGCCTGGCCTCGATTGGCGGCGGCGCTGACGAGGTGATGCTACAAATCCTCTCCAAATACATGGGCATCTTCCCCAAGCAAGCCTGAGCCGCCTGGCCCACATTCCACACCAAACACCATGAAACGCCCAACCCCGTTCAAAAAAATCCTGATCGCCAACCGGGGCGAAATTGCACTGCGCGTGATGCGCAGCGCACGCGCCCTGGGCTACCGCACGGTGGCGGTCTACTCGACTGCCGATGCCCATGCGCGCCATGTGCGCGAAGCCGATCAGGCGGTCTGCATCGGCGAGCCGCTGCCGGCCCAGTCCTACCTCTGCATCCCGGCCATCATCGAGGCCGCAAAGATGACCGGCGCGGACGCCGTCCATCCCGGCTACGGCTTTCTGGCCGAGAACGCGGCTTTCGCCCAGGCCTGCCGCGAGGCCGGTCTGGTCTTCATCGGCCCCTCGCCCGAAGCCATCACCGCCATGGGCAACAAGGCCGGCGCCAAGGAGTTGATGATCGCCGCCGGCGTGCCCTGCATCCCCGGCTACCAGGGCGACGACCAGAGCGAGGCGCGTCTCACCCAGGAGGCGGCACTGGTGGGATTTCCGGTCATGATCAAGGCCACGGCCGGCGGCGGCGGACGCGGCATGCGGCTCGTGCCTTCGTCCGCGCAATTCGCCGAACTGCTGCGCAGCGCCCAGTCCGAAGCGCAGAACTCCTTCGGCGACCCGCATGTCATCCTGGAGCGCGCCATCATCGAGCCGCGCCACATCGAAATCCAGATCTTCGCCGACCGCCAGGGCAACGCCATCCATCTGGGTGAGCGCGACTGCTCGGTACAGCGCCGGCACCAGAAGGTGGTCGAGGAATCGCCCTCGCCCGCCGTCGACGCGGCCTTGCGCGAGCGCATGGGCGCCACCGCCGTCGCGGCCGTCAAGGCGATCGCGTACGAAGGCGCGGGCACGCTCGAGTTCCTGCTCGACCGCGAAGGCAACTACTACTTCATGGAGATGAACACGCGGCTGCAGGTTGAGCACCCGGTCACCGAGGCCATCACCGGCCTTGATCTGGTCGAGTTGCAACTGCGCGTGGCCGCCGGCGAGGACCTGCCTTTGACGCAGGCCGACGTCAAGTTCCACGGCCACGCGATCGAAGTGCGCCTGTGCGCCGAAGACACCGACCAGGGCTTCATGCCGCGCAGCGGGACTGTCGCGCTGTGGCAGGCAGCCAGCCATCTGCGGGTCGAGCACGCACTCGAATCAGGCACAGAGATTCCACCCTACTACGACTCGATGATCGCCAAGATCATTGCCCACGGCCGCACGCGCGACGAAGCCCGGCGCAAGCTGATCCGCGGCCTCGAAGACACGGTGCTGCTGGGCGTCACGACGAACCAGGTGTTTCTGACGCGCTGCCTGGCGCATCCCGTCTTTGCCATTGGTGGCGCCACCACCGCCTTCATCGAGCAGAACAAGACCGCCTTGCTGGCCGCCGATACCGACCTGCAGAAACGCGCCACGGCGATTGCCGCCTGTTTGCTGCTGGTGACGGCCCCTAGCGCCGGCCACCGCACGCCGCAGCGCCAGCTTGCACACACGCTGCCGACCGGCCTGCATTTCGAGATCGACGATGTCAAATGCTCGGCCATGCTGACCCAATTGGGACTGCGGCACTTCACGGTCAGCCTGGGCGCCGAGGAAACCCAAGTCGAACTCAGCGAGCTCACGGCACACGGCGTTCGCGTCAGCATTGGCGGCATTTCCGAGCCGGCGGTCTACAGCGGCCACGCCGGCCACCTGCTGCTGCATTACCGTGGCTACTCGTTTGCGGTGCAGGACCATACGCGCGCGGCCTCGGAGCGCCAGGGCGAAGGCGGCGGCGACGGCAAGGTGCGCTCCTCGATGAACGGGCGCGTCGTTGCAGTGGCGGTGACGGTCGGCCAGCGCGTCGAAGCCGGGCAGGCCCTGGTGACGCTCGAAGCCATGAAGATGGAACACGTTCACTTTTCTCCGGTGGCCGGCACCGTGCTGGCCCTGCACGCAGTCTGCGGCGACCAGGTCCAGGGTAAGCGCATCCTGGTTGAGGTGCAGCCCGACGCAGTGGCCGCGCCATGAGCGAGCAGCCCAGCGTCCTGCTGGAGCGGCGCGAAGCCGTCTTCTGGATCACGATCAACCGCGCCGACAAGCGCAACGCCATCAACCAGGGCGTCGTCGACGGCATCCGCGACGGTTTTCGCCAGGCCCACGCCGACCTGGCGGTGCGCGCCATCGTCCTGACTGGCGCCGGCGACAAGGCCTTCTGCGCTGGCGGCGACCTGCAGCCCGGCGCCGGCTTCGCGTTCGACCTTGCACGCCCCAACATTGACTACGCCGATCTGCTGCGCGAAGCCAGCAACGCTACCCTGCCCAGCATCGCCCGTGTCAACGGCACCTGCATGGCCGGCGGCATGGGCCTGCTGTGCATGACCGATTTCGCGATCGCCGCAGACCACGTGCTGTTTGGTCTGCCCGAGGTCAAGATCGGCCTGTTTCCGATGCAGGTGCTGAGCCTGCTCAAGGACATCGTGCCCAAGCGCGTGCTGCGCGAATGGACCATCAGCGGCGAGCCGTTCCCGGCGCAGGAAGCGCTGCAGGCCGGCCTGCTCAACCATGTGGTGCCGGCGGCCGATCTCGACGCGCGTGTCAACTGGCTGCTTGCGCGCATCACCGACAAATCACCCACCGCGATCCGGCGCGGCAAATACGCCATGCGCGCCATGGAGGCCATGTCTTTCGACCAGGCCATTGCTTACACCGAAGGCCAGATCGCCCTGCTGGCCATGACCGAAGACGCGCGCGAAGGCCTGACCTCGTTCAACGAGAAGCGCAAACCGGTCTGGACCGGTCGTTGAGGAAGATGGCCTCGCGCGTCCACGTTGAGCATGCAACGCCGTCGATGACTTGCCCGCGCCGATTACGATGATTCTGCCTTTGGGCGGTGCTTACCGGTGGGCGGGTCGAAACGGCGCCGGTTGTTATGCAAAACATAGGCGTCACGCGTTTGTCTTGTCTTCTCTGAAAACCATTGATTCAATAACAAGACCAAAATTTCGAGTCACTGGCCCGTTGGCAGGTACTTGCTGATGGCCTCCCACAAGCCATTGAGGTAGACAGCCCCCAGCGCGCGGTCATACAGGCCGTAGCCCGGTTTGCCGGTCTCACCCCAGATCATGCGGCCATGGTCCGGGCGCACATAACCGTCGAAACCGATGTCGTGGTAGGCCTTGACGATGGCCGCCATATCGAGCGAGCCGTCGCACGACCGATGCGTGGATTCATAAAACGTTCCGTCCGGCTCGACCTTGACATTGCGCAGGTGGCCAAAGTGGATACGGCCCTGGCTGCCAAATTCGCGCACCAGGGCTTCAACGTTGTTGCACAAATCCGCGCCCAGCGAGCCCGAACACAGGGTCAGGCCGTTGGCTGTTGAGTCGACCATATTGACCAGGCGCTGCAAGTCTTCGCGGTTCTTGACGATGCGCGGCAAGCCAAAAATGGGGCGCGGCGGGTCGTCCGGGTGCATGGCCATCCGGATACCGGCTTCTTCAGCGACCGGGATGATGGCCTTGAGGAAGTATTCGAGGTTGGACCACAGGGTTTCCTCATCCACCGCTTTGTACTCGGCCAGCAGGCTTTTGAGCTGTTCCGGTTTGTAGCTGGCGTCCCACCCTGGCAAAGCGATGCCTTTTTCCGGGTCAATCCTGGCCACGGCCTGGGCGTCGAAGGCCAGGGTGAAGGAGCCGTCAGGCAGTTCCTTGGCCATTTCGGTGCGGGTCCAGTCAAATACCGGCATGAAGTTGTAGCAGATCACTTTCACACCCACCGCAGCGCAATGGCGGATGTTTTGCTGGAAATTGGCAATCAGGCGGTCCCGTGTCGGCTTTCCCAGCTTGATGTCTTCGTGGGTTGGAACACTTTCAACCACTTCAAACTTCAGCCCTGCGCCTTCAATGCGCGCACGCAGTGCCTGCAACTTGTCCATGGGCCAGACCTCGCCCACTGGCACATCGTAAATGGCGGAAACAATGCCGTACAGGCCGGGGATCTGGCGGATGTATTCGAGCTTGACGGGGTCGGACTCGCCGTACCAGCGAAAGGTCATTTTCAAGGTGCTGCTCCAGAGGAAGGTCCAATGTATCACGGTGCTGTTGCGGCCAATTGGTGGCCTACAATTGTTCGCGGACGGTCCTCATCCATGTCGAATCCTGACTGTTGCAGCAGATTCAAACAAACCAATGAATCAAGCACAAAGTCAAACACAACTCATCGCCCTTGACTGGGGCACTTCGTCGTTGCGGGCTTATCGCCTCGGTGCTGACGGTCGGGTACTGGAACTGCGCTCCCTGCCGTGGGGCGTGATGCAGTTGCCGGTGGTCGTGCCACCCGAAAACTCCGTCGTCGACTCAAAATCGGGCTTTGAGTTTGCTTTTGAAGAGGCTTGCGGCGACTGGCTCCGTGCCGCACCGCAGGCCCCCGTAATCGCGGCCGGGATGGTCGGCAGCCGCCAGGGCTGGCTTGAAGCGCCTTATCTGACGTTACCGATCGCGGTCGATCAGATCGGAGGCACGCTGAGCCAAGTGCATACCCGAGGCGGCCAGGTGGTCCATATTGTTCCCGGCCTGATCGAAAACTCGGCACTGCCCAATGTCATGCGTGGTGAAGAAACCCAGGTCATTGGTGCGCTGAGCATGCCCGACTTCGCCAAGACGCCAACCGGCGCAGAACAACAAGCTGAGCAGGAGGAAATCCTGATCGGCTTGCCTGGCAGTCATTCCAAATGGGTGCAGGTACGAATACAGCACCGTGAAGTGCAAAGCTACATCGAGCATTTCCATACCTTCATGACGGGCGAGGTCTACGCGGCGCTTTGCGAGCACACCATTTTGGGACGCGGCATGCAAACCAATGATGGCAACGATGACAATCATGCGGCGTTTGATCGCGGCGTCCTGGTACCGAAAAGCCCGGCCGGAAGTGCCGGCGTCCTGTCGACCATTTTCAGCACACGCGCACTGGGCCTGACGGGCGTACTTGATGGCATGGGTCAGCGTGAATATCTTTCAGGGCTGCTCATCGGCCATGAAGTAGCGGCATTGCAAACTCTGCTGTCGCAACGCGCCCATCAGCCAGCGCGGGTCATACTGATCGGCAATGCAGCACTGTGTGATCGTTACACGCGTGCCCTCAAAGCCTATGGCATTGATCAGGTCGAAGTAGCGGGGCAAGCGACCGAACGTGGCTTATGGCGGCTGGCAAAAGCTGCCGGTCTGCTGCGTCACTTGCAACCCTAACTGGAAAGTCACATGCTCAAGACTGCAATGCAACACTGTGGGCTGATCGCCATTCTGCGAGGGATTCGTCCGGATGAAGTCGCGGCCATCGGCCTCGCCTTGTATAAGGCCGGATTCCGGGTGATCGAAGTGCCGTTGAACTCCCCGCAACCCTTTGAAAGCATACGGACATTGCGCTTGACGCTGGCCGCAGACTGTGTGGTTGGTGCGGGCACCGTGCTGTCGACAGCACACGTTGCGCAGGTGAAACAAGCAGGCGGCGAAATCATCGTGATGCCGCACAGCGACGCCAAAGTGATCGGTGCCGCCAAACAGGCTGCCATGGCCTGCGCGCCAGGTGTTGCCACCCTGACCGAAGCATTTGCCGCGCTGGCCGCAGGCGCTGATGTACTGAAAATGTTCCCTGCCGAGCAACTCGGTCCAGTCGTGGTCAAAGCATGGCGCGCGGTCATTCCGGGTGACGTCGCTTTGATTCCGGTGGGCGGAATCACACCCGCCAATATGGCGTCCTTTGTCGCTGCGGGCGCATCCGGTTTTGGCTTGGGCTCAGCGCTCTATAAGCCAGGCCTGAGCGCGACTGAGGTCGCCCGAAATGCCGACGAATTCATTGTCGCATGGCACTCCACGCAAGAGCAGAAATCAAGCTGATTCAAGCAAAATCAGCAGGCTTGTCAGCAACCCCATTCCTCGAGAAGAGAAGGAACAATGAAGATCACCAAACTGACCACTTACATCGTGCCACCGCGCTGGTGTTTTCTGAAAATTGAAACCGATGAAGGCGTGTTCGGCTGGGGCGAACCGGTCGTTGAAGGTCGGGCGCACAGCGTGGCAGCTGCTGTTGAAGAGTTATCCGACTACCTCATCGGCAAGGACCCGCGCAATATCGAAGATCACTGGACCGTGTTGTATCGCGGGGGCTTTTATCGCGGCGGCGCAATCCACATGAGCGCGCTGGCCGGTATCGATCAGGCGCTATGGGATATCAAGGGCAAAGCGCTCGGGGTCTCGGTGAGCCAACTGCTGGGCGGCCCGGTGCGCAACAGTATCCGCGTCTACTCCTGGATTGGCGGCGACCGCCCGGCCAATGTTGCAGCGGCCGCCAAAGATGCTGTGGCGCGCGGGTTTACGGCGGTCAAAATGAACGGAACTGAAGAACTGCAGTTCGTCGATTCGCATGAAAAAGTTGAAGCGGCATTGGCCAATGTGGCGGCGGTGCGCGACGCAGTCGGTCCTCACGTCGGCATCGGCGTCGACTTTCACGGTCGGGTCCATAAACCGATGGCCAAAGTGCTGATAAAGGAACTGGATCCATACAAGCTGATGTTCATTGAAGAGCCGGTTTTGAGCGAAAACTACGAGGCGCTCAAGGAACTCGCGCCGCTGACCAGCACGCCAATTGCTCTGGGTGAGCGACTTTATTCACGCTGGGATTTCAAACGAATTCTCAGCGAAGGCTATGTCGACATCATCCAGCCCGATGTCTCGCACGCCGGCGGTATCACGGAAACCCGCAAGATCTGCACCATGGCCGAAGCCTACGACGTCGCCGTGGCGCTGCACTGCCCGCTCGGCCCGATAGCACTGGCCGCTTGCCTGCAGGTCGATGCCGTGTCGTACAACGCCTTCATCCAGGAGCAAAGCCTGGGCATCCACTACAACCAGAGCAATGACTTGCTGGACTATCTGACACAGCCGGAAGTCTTTGCCTATGACAAAGGCTATGTCGTGATTCCGCAAGGACCTGGCTTGGGGATTGAAATCAACGAAGCGTACGTCAAGGAGCGCGCCGCTATCGGCCACCGCTGGCGCAACCCGATCTGGCGTCACAAGGACGGCAGTTTCGCCGAATGGTAGAAATGCCGCTTACCCTTTGACAGCGCCCATCGTCAGCCCCTTGACCACGTATTTCTGGAAAATCATGGTCAGAATGAGCGCCGGCGCCATGATGGCCACGGCAGCGGCCATCACGCCGCCCCAGTCGACTTCGGCATAGGACAGAAAGTTGTAGACGGCGATCGGCAGGGTCTTGGTCCGCTCCATGCTGAGCACTTGCGAGAACATGAAGTTGTTCCAGGAAAAGATGAACGACAGTGTTGTGGCGGTGATGATGCCAGGACCCGACAGGGGCAGGATGATCTTCAGAAACGCGAGCTGTCGCGTGGCACCGTCAACCATGGCCGACTCTTCGAGCTCACGCGGAATCGTATTGAAATAGGTCGACATGATCCAGACCACAATCGGCAGCGCGATCAGCATGTGCGAGAGGATTAACGCGACATAGCTGTCCATCAGGCCAAGTCGCGAGAAAATGATGTACCAGGGCATCAGGAAAGAAATGCCGGGCATCAGGCGCGCCAGCAGGATAAACAAGGCGAGCTTTTTCTGGGCAAAGCGGGAAATCGAGTAGGCCGCCGGCAATCCTAGCAACAGGGACAGGCCGACCGCCATCGCGCCGACAAGGGTCGAGTTAAAAAAGTATTTCAGGAAGTCCTGCTCTTCGAACACCTTGCGGTAATTCTGTAGCGTTGGTTCAAAGAACAGCTTGGGCGGCCAGGAGATGATGTCGACCTGTGTCTTGAACGACGAGGTCAGCATCCACAGGAAAGGAAACAGCACGACCAGCGCAATGATCAGGACCAGCAGGTAGAACAGGACGGTGCTGACGATTTTGTTTTTCTTCATGACTGCTTCCTCAGTTCTCGCTCGACGCGCGCAGTTTCATGATGCCCAGGCTGCACAGCAGCACCACCAGGAACAGGGCTACCAGAATGACCGACGACTGACCCATGCGGAAGTACTCGAAGCTGTACTTGAAGCCCATGATGTTGAGCGTCTCGGACGCATAACCAGGGCCACCGCCGGTCATGGCAAAGATGATGTCGAAGGTCTTGAGCGCATCGATCAGGCGCAGAATCATCGCCGTCAGAATGACCGGCATGACCATAGGGATGGTGACATAGCGCAGAATCTGCCACTCGCTGGCACCGTCTACGCGCGCAGCTTCGACCGGCTCCTCCGACAAACCGGCCAGGCCGGCGAGCACGATCAGCGTGATCATCGGTGTCCACTGCCAGACATCGACCAGGACCAGCGACGCAATGACGGTGTTTTCGCTTGAGACCCAGCGCCCCTGCGGCAGCCCGATGGCGTCGAGGGCGAAATTGAGCAGACCGATAGTCGGGTCGTAAAAAAGATTGAAGACAATGCCCACCGCGACCGGCGTGGCCACGAGCGGCAGCAAGAGCAGCAGTTTGGCCAGACTCCTGCCAACAAAGGCGCGGTTCAGAATCAGTGCAATGGCAACACCCAGCACAACCTCGATCGCCACGGCAGACACCGTGAACGAGAATGTTCGGCCAACGGCGCGCAGAAAACGTGGCTCGAAGAAGACGCGCAGATAGCTGTTGAGGCCGACAAACGACGCTTCCATCCCCGAGGTGAGATTCCAGTTGGTAAAACTCAGGTACAGGGTGTAGAGAATCGGAAACACCATCAGCAAGCCGATGAAAACGACGGCTGGAAGCGGAAACAAAATCCGCAAATTCCGTTCGGTAAAGCTTGACTGGATCATGACTGGCCTTCTACGCGAAAATTCTTGAGCGATCTCAACCTGGCATACGGGCAGTCCACCGAGGTGAACTGCCCGCGTACAAGTCAAGCAGCAGTGCGTTTACTTGCCGAATTCACCGCTGTCCTGCAGCAGTTCGTTGACCCGCGTGACTTTTTCCTTGGCCATCTGATCGAGCTTGGTGGACGTGCCCTTGGTGTTGATCGACTCGATGATGATTTCGCCGATGAGGTCGCGCGCCTCGCCCACGGCGCTCATGTAGGGCCGGTCAACCGGCGTGCCGTGCTTGGCCGCAAAGGCGCGCGTCTCGATCAGGCCGGGGTTCATCTTGCTGCGCACGATCTGGTCATCCCAGACCGATGAACGTGCCATTGTGATGTTGCCCATCATGCCTTTGATCGCCATTTCCTTGCTTGATGCCCAGTTCAGGAACTTCATGGCCAGGTCTTTCTTCTTGGACTGGCTGGCTACCGAAATTCCCCACGAAGAGACGATGAAAGGCGCATTGGTCTTGGGTCCTGCGGGGAAGTTGGCAATGTCAAAATTAGCCACCGGGATTTGTGTCTTGGACTGATCAACGACCTGGCCATAGAACACCGAGGCGTCAGTCCACATCGCAACCTTGCCGGCCTGGAACAGCGGCATGATGTTTTCCCATGACATCGAAGTCACGCCCTTCGGACCATAGTTGCCGAGCAGTTTTCCGTAATAACGGATCGCGTCGATGGCTGGTTTCGAGTTGAAGACCGCCGTGCCTTTGTCGAGATACTGGCCACCGTAGTTGAATATGTAGCTCGAGGCCTGGGTTACGGCTGCCGCGCCTTTGCCACGCGAAGCGAAGCCGGCGACATTTTCGGAATTGAGCTTAAGGGCGGCTGCTTCGAGTTCATCGAAGGTGGTCGGCACTTTGAGCCCCGCCTGCTGCAGCAGGTCCTTGCGGTAGTAGAGCACCTGCCATTCGGTGACCAAAGGAACGATGTAGGGTTTGCCGCCAAAAGAGGCAGCGTTCATGATGTTCTTCGGATAGTCATTGAAGTCATAGCCAGTCAGGGGTGCGTACCAGCCATTCTTCGAGAACATCTTGCCTTCCTGCAGCGGGCGCGTCATGAAGACGTCGACGGTGGAGGATTTGGTGGCGAATTCAGTCGTGAGCTTTTGCGTCAGCTGGCTTTCCTGCAAGCTTTCGACGTTGACCTTGATGCCGGTGCTTTTCTCGAACTGCGGAATCGACAGCTTGAGCAATTCACCATAAGGGTGGTTGGCCACCAGCACACGGATTTCACCCGATTGCGCCATTGCACCCGCGCACAGACACATTGAAGCCAGTGCAACCCCGATTTTTGACAATTTGTATTCCATGAAAACCTCCAAGTTAAAAGAGTAAAGAACCATCCACCCTAAACGATGACGTCTGAAGTGTTCTTGTCGAACACGTGCGTGTTGGCCATCTTGAAATCGATCTGTATCGTTTCGCCGACACCGATCGGCTGCTTCGGCACGGCCATGCGCGCCACCAGGGCATGCGCGTCGCAGCTGAGGTGCGCGAAGATTTCGGAGCCGAGCAACTCCACCACCTCGGCCCTGGCGCTGATCGCACTGCCGACATCGGAGCCCGGTTCATGCAGCGCAATGTCTTCCGGGCGAACACCGAAGACCACCTCCTTGCCGGCGTGCGCAAGCAGCTTGGCGCGGAAGACTTCGGGCATGGCAATGCGGAAACTGCCACCATCAATGAACAGTTGGCCTGCTTCGCTGACCAGACGGGCGTCGAAGAAATTCATCGCCGGCGAACCGATGAAGCCGGCGACGAAACGGTTGACCGGTTGGGCATAGACTTCCATCGGCGCGCCGCTTTGCTGTACCACGCCCTTGTTCATGATGAAGATGCGGTTGGCCATGGTCATGGCCTCGACTTGATCATGCGTGACATAGATCATGGTTGCACCCAGGCGGCGGTGCAACTTGCTGATTTCGGCACGCATCGCCACGCGCAACTTGGCGTCCAGGTTGGACAGTGGCTCGTCGAACAGGAACACCTTGGGCTTGCGTACGATGGCGCGGCCTACCGCCACGCGCTGGCGCTGGCCACCAGAGAGTTCTTTGGGCTTGCGCTCCAGCAGTTCGCCCAGTCCGAGAATGTCGGCAGCCTCCTGCACCCTGTCGTCGATTTCGGCTTCGGAGAGCTTGCGAATCTTCAGGCCGAAGCCCATGTTTTCGCGCACATTCATGTGCGGGTACAGGGCGTAATTCTGAAACACCATCGCGATGTCGCGATCCTTCGGGGCCATGTCGTTGACCAGCGTGTCGCCGATGTAGATTTCGCCCGAAGTGATGGTTTCCAGGCCGGCGATCATGCGCAGGGCGGTCGACTTGCCGCAGCCCGAAGAGCCCACCAACACGGCAAATTCCTTGTCCTGAATTTCGATCGACAAATCGTTGACGACGTTGACGGATCCGAACCGTTTGACGACGTTTTTCAAAGTGACTTTGGCCAAGTGCGATTACTCCTTCTATTTGGCGTTTGACTGACGACCCTGGGCATCAATCCACTGGATCGTCTTCGCGCACAACTCGGACGGCGCACTCGCACCATCCAACTGAAGCACACGCTCTTCGCCGCGGGGATCCTCCAGGGTCGCAAATTGGCTTGCAACCAGGCTACTGGGGAATGGATGCCCCCCGGATCGGGCTTGGACCCGCGCATTTGCGAGTTCCTGCGTGACGCTCAGATGCACGAAGCTTAACCGCGGAATCGCTTGGCGAAGACGCGCCCGGTAGATACGCTTGAGCGCAGAACAGGCCAGAACCGCCCCACCGGGATGACTTAGCAATTCAACACCGAGACGATCGAGCCACCCGTCCCGGTCCGCGT
This sequence comes from uncultured beta proteobacterium, assembly GCA_903876735.1. Classification (GTDB taxonomy): domain Bacteria; phylum Pseudomonadota; class Gammaproteobacteria; order Burkholderiales; family Burkholderiaceae_C; genus Rhodoferax. Next base: position 101,727 of record CAIRAW010000043.1, read on the forward strand.
CGTCCAGGGCGATTCCTCGGCTCATTTTCTGGATATTTTCTGGCGGATGAAACTGATCACCTTCGACGAAAGTCAGCTTCAGCGCGTCAGCCAGGTGCTGCGCCAGTGTGGACTTGCCGCATCCTGCGACTCCCATGACGATGAGCCGCAGAGCCTCCCGAGGATGATCGGCTGACGGTGATGGCACGGATATCGGAACCTGAATCATTGACCATTCTCAAAATTAGATAGCGCTATCTTAACCATCGACGGATCAAATTTGGCTAGGGTTTACCCGATATTCATCCGGTTTTCTTGATATGTCGCAAGCAGTTTCTTCAATGAAAGTAAAGCAAAATGGCTGGCCGGATTATTTGATCCATCATGCGCGGCTCGACCGGCTGTCAGGTAGCGTTATCTGATAGGATTCCATCATGGTCACGAAAAAACGGGATACGAGGGCTTCAGGTCGGGTCACGCTCGACGACGTGGCTTTGGCCGCAGGTGTGAGCCGCATGACGGTTTCACGTGCACTGCGCGGGGACCGCAAGGTTGCGCCTGAACTGGTGGAACGTGCCACTTCGGCGGCCAAACGCCTGGGCTATGTGCCGGACCCGGCTGCGCGCGCGCTGGCATCGAGCAGGAGTTCGCACGTGGCAATACTGATTCCGCTGCTTTCGAATCAATTGTTCGTCGATTTGCTGGAGGGCGTTCAACGCACACTCTTGCCAGATGGATACCAGACGCTGATGGGGGTCACCCACTATGACGCGTCCGAAGAGGAACAACTGCTCAAGGGGTATCTGATGCATCGGCCGGCCGGGTTGCTGGTTACAGGGTCGGAGCACTCAGAGTCGACCAGGCAGCTCATTGCAAAAAGCGGCATTCCTTGTGTGTACTTGATGGAAACCCTTGCGCAGGAGGGTATGTACAGCGTGGGATTTTCACAGCGCGACGCGGCGCGCGCCATGACGCAACATTTGATCGACACGGGGCGCCGCCGGATTGCCTTTGCCGCAGCTCAGCTCGACCCACGCACGCTTCAGCGAGCGCAGGGTTACCGTGATTGTCTGCAGGCGGCGGGCCTGTACGATGCCACGCTTGAGTGGCAGAACCCCGCGCCCTCTTCGCTGAAGGTGGGAAACACCATGTTCGAACAGATCATCAGCATTCGCCCGCGTGTTGATGCCATCTTCTTTTGCAACGATGACTTGGCCCAGGGCGGTTTGCTGGCCGCCTTGCGCATGGGCATCAAGGTGCCGCGCCAGGTTTCGATCGCCGGCTTCAATGATTTACCGGGCAGCGCTGAATTCGTACCCAGCCTTAGCACGGTGAAAACACCACGTTGGGCGATCGGTGTTCGAGCCGCGCAAATGCTGTTGCAGCTGATGCGGGGTGAGCCTGTCGCCGAGCCCAAAGTCGATTTGGGTTTTGAGTTGGTTTTGCGGCAAAGCACCGCCCTTGCCTGACCCGTTGACGGGTTGAACCTGAGTGCGCACGACAGGCGCCTGATGACACCAGCTTTTGATCATTTCCAGATAGCCTGCTGTGGATGGCGTTTACGATGTTTCTCCGCTTGTATCCGGTATACCAACTGACATCTGACAATTAGCAATTGACAAGGAACGGACGAGTTGCACCAGGATTGAACGATGGAAGGTGGCGATGCCGAAAAAGTGACTTGGGGGACATCGCTCCCGCTGCACTGGAAGCCGCGACGGAATTAAAAATGATCGGAAGCCTTGATCATTCGCAACGCACGGCGGCGCGGTTGGCATAGCGTGGTCCAGGCAATCGTATCTGGGGGATGTTCATGACAACGCTTGGACGAATCATGATCTCGCTATTGCTGTGCGGGTTGACGGTTTTTTCGTCCACCTCCCACACGGCCACCTCGGGATTTACGCTTAAAACGTCGGTGACGTGCGTCGGGGGTGGCATCGACTGCGGGTCTGTGGCGCCCATCACGCAAACCTGCAAGCGAAACTGCATCATCACCGTGCAGGCAAGTCCATGGACTGACTGGCGCTTCGACCACTGGGGAGGCGGCGCGTCTGGCAGCGCCAACCCGACCACCGTGCGCCTGACCGCCGATACGAGTGTCATTGCGTTCTTCGTCAAGTCGACTCCGCCTCCTCCACCGCCTCCTCCCGCAGTCGGTCGCGAGGTCATCGGTTACTTCATCCAATGGGGGATTTATGGGCGTGATTACCTGGTCAAGGATGTTGCCGTCTCGGGCGCAGCGAACACTTTGACCGTTGTTAACTACGCATTTGCCGGCATCGCCGACAACCTCACCTGCAGCAGCCTCGATACCTTCGCGGATTGGGGCAAGAGCTTTACCGCGAGCGAAAGTGTGGACGGCGTTGGGGACTCGGTTGGCCAGTCCTTGAAAGGCAACTTCAACCAACTCAGGAAACTCAAGGCGATCTACCCGCAGATCAGGGTCGTTATCTCGATTGGTGGATGGAGCGATTCCGCACGATTCTCTGACGCAGCACTCGCGGCCAACCGGGTGAAGTTCGTGCAATCCTGCGTGGACATGTTCATCAAGGGGCAGTTCGCCGCTGGCGTCAGCGGCCCCGGCGTGTTCGACGGAATCGACATCGATTGGGAGTACCCCGGTGCCTGTGGTGCCACCTGCAGTTTTCGCCCGGAAGACAAGGACAACTTCACGCTGCTGCTGCAGGAGTTTCGAACGCAACTCGATGCTGTGAGCCCGGGTCGACTGCTGACCGCAGCGACGCCGGTTGCGGCGTCCTACGACAACACGATGATGGATCTGCAGAAGATTTCGGCGGTCGTTGATTGGCTGAATCTGATGAGCTACGACTTCCACGGCTCCTGGGAGCCAAACGGCCCAACCAATCATCACGCTAACCTTTATCCAAACGCCTTCGATCCGTCAGCGTCGAAATTGTCGGTGGATGGGGCGGTATCCGCGTACATCGGCAAAGGGGTGCCGGCGGCCAGGATCGCCATCGGCCTCCCGTTTTACGGGCACGGCTGGACCAGAGTGCCAAGCCCGGGCCTTTACCAAAGCGCAGGAGGCCTGCCCCGCGGCGCCTGGGAACGGGGCATTGATGACTACAAGGTGCTAAAAGCAAAAGGCTATCCGGAATATTGGGACGCCGTCGCCTACGCGAGTTGGTTGTACAACGGCAGCACCTTCTGGAGCTTTGATTCTCCCCAGGCTGTGCGCAACAAGATGCTCTACATATCCACCAAGGGGCTCAGGGGCGTCATGATCTGGGAATTAAGCGGAGATGACGGCACACTGACCCGAGCCATCGCCGACTGTCTCGCTGGCATTGACAAGTGCCCGTCATAGCAACTTTCGAATCGGAACCAGGACTGGAGCGCCATCCACTGCCACGCCGGATGCCCGCCCCATCGCAAGCCTGCGCTTGCCGGGGCTAGTGGAAACCCCTAGTTGCGTTAGCCACTAGTCGCAAGAACCATTGCAGTCGCGCCCCTACCATGCCAAATTGGGTTCGCCCGTGCTTCACGGCAATGGGCAAGGCACCGCGAAAGCGACTTTCTTTTCGGTTCAAACGTCATCAAGGGGGGATCAAGATGCGAAACTGGTTTCAAAAAAGGCTCCCGGGCTGCCTGATCTTTGGCTGCGCGCTGCTGGGCGCGCAAGCGATTCAGGCGCAGACAGTGAACGGCGTAAGCGCCAATGAAATCCTGATCGGCACCGTGCAGGACCTGTCCGGCCCGGTAGTCGCGTTCAGCAAGGAAGTCGTCAACGGCCTGCGCATGCGCTTTGATGAAGCCAATGCCGCCGGCGGTGTTGCCGGGCGCAAGATCCGCCTGATCGTCGAGGACTCTGGCTACGACACCAAGAAGGGCATGATGGCCGCGCAGAAGCTGGTGCAGAGCGACCGCGTCTTCATGGTTCTGGGCACCATGGGCACGGCGGTTGCGGTCACCACGCTGCCGATTTTTCTCGAGGCCGGCATCATCCACGCCTTTCCGAACGCCGCCTCGCCGCTGGCCTACGACCCGCCCTCACCGCTGAAATTCGCGCATGCACCACCCTACAACGGCATGGGCCGGGTCATGATGCGCTTTCTGATCAAGGCGCGCGCCGATCGCAAGTTCTGCTCACTGGTGCAGGATGACGATTTCGGCCAGGACCTGATGCGCGGCGTCAACGCCGAGGCCGCGGCGCAGAAAATCAACCTGCTTGAGCGCACCACCTACAAACGCGGCGCCACCGACTTCACGTCGCAGGTGGCGCGCCTGAAGGCCGCTGGCTGCGACACCGTGGTGCTGGGTACAACGGCGCGCGAGACCGTGGCGACGCTGGCCGAAGCCAAAAAGCTCAGCTTCAGCCCGGACTTCATCAGCTCCGCAGCAGCCTTCTCGGCCCAGGTGCCCAAACTCGGTGGCGACGCCATGGAAGGGCTGATGGCCGTCGGCCTGAATCTGCCGCCCGACGCCAGCGGCCCGACCGAAGGCATGAAGAAATGGTTTGCCGCCTACAAGACCAAGTACGGCGAAGAGCCCGGCCAGTACGCCTCGGGCGGCTACGCCAGCGCCGGCTGGGTGCTCAAGGGCATGGAAGGCGCAGGCGCCAATCTGACGGCGGCGCGCTTTAACGAAGCGATGGAACGCCTTCAGATCCCGGCTGACGAACTCGGCTTTGCGCCCATCACCTTCGGCCCGACCAAGCGACTCGGTGGCACCGACATGCGCATCTACCGCATCCAGGGCGGCAAGTGGCTGCCCGTCAGCGACTTCATCCCTTCTTGATTCACCGGCACCCTATAACAGGAGACACCATGAGCATCAACCGCAGAAACCTGATCGTCCAAGGCGCTGCCGGTGCATTTGCACTGACGGCACTGAGCCGCAACGCCAGCGCCCAAGGCCGCACCCAGGGCATTACCGATACCGAGATCCTGATCGGCTCGCACCAGGACCTGAGTGGCCCGGTGGCGGCGCTGGGCAGCCCGCTGCGCGACGGCATGCTGCTGGCGGTGGACGACATCAACGCGGCCGGCGGCATCAACGGCCGCCAGTTGCGCATGCTGGTCGAGGACACGGCGTTCGACCCGAAGAAAGCCGTGCTGGCCACCGAGAAACTGGTCGGGCAGGACAAGGTTTTTGCCATGATCGCCTGCCTCGGATCGGCGCCGGTGCAAGCCTCCATGCCGCTCATGCTCGAAGCCAATGTGCCGGTGCTGTTCTCGGGCACGCCGGCTGAATTCACTTACGCGCCGTTTCACCACATCAAGTTCGGCCTGAACCTGCCCTACGGCATCCAGGTGCGCGCCATGGTGCGCCACGCGGTCGAGAAGCTGGGCAAGAAACGCGTCGGCATCCTGTACCAGGACGACGAGACCGGCCTGAGCGTGCTGCGTGCGACCGAGGAACAACTCAAGGTGCACAACATGGCGATCGTGGAGCAGACCAGCTACAAGCGCGGCGCGATCGACTTTGCCTCGCAGATCTCCAAGCTCAAGGCCGCCAACGTCGACCTGGTGGTGCTGGGCACCATCATCCGCGAGACCGCCGGCGCCTGCATCGAAGCCAAGAAGCAGGGCTGGAATGTGGACATGATGGTGACGCTGGCCGGCGCCAACAGCGCCGTGGTGAAAATCGGCGGCGCTGCCGTTGAAGGCCTGTACGCCATGACGCAGTTTGTGGCCATCAACGCGCAGACCCAGACGCCGGCGCTGCAGGGCGTGCTCGCGCGCTACCTGGCCAAGTACAAGAAAGAACCCGACGACGGTCTCATCTACGGCTACATGTCGGTGCAGTTGTTCGCGGAAGCCGCTCGCAAGGCCGGACGCACGCTCACCGTCGACACGCTGGTGGCCGCGCTCGAACAGGTCAAGGGCTGGACCGGCGTGTTCCAGGCCGCTCCGGTTAGCTTTGCTGCGAACGAACATCTGGGCGCGCGCTCGGGCATTCTGACGCGCGTGAAGGATGGCAAGTTCATGCCCATCACCGGCGCACTGACCTACTGATTTTTCACGATTGATGGCGCGACGAGCGCAGGAGACAACAACTTGGTGATCCTACAACTGACGATTTCGGGCATCTCGCTCGGCTGCATCTACGCGCTGATCGCGCTCGGATTCGTGCTGATCTACAAGGCCACCGAGACCGTGAACTTCGCGCAGGGTGAACTGATGATGCTGGGCGCCTTTTCCGGCCTGGTGCTGATGAAGATGGTCGGACTGCCGTTCTGGGCCGCGGCGCTGATTGCCGTCGTCGGCATGGGCGGCTTCGGCTTTCTGGTCGAGCGCATCGCGATCCGTCCGATCCTGGGCCAGCCGCAGTTCACGGTGGTCATGCTGACCATCGGCCTGGGCTATGTGCTGCGCGGCCTGATCACCATGATTCCCGGCATTGGCTCGGACACCAACACGCTGGAGGTCCCGTACAAGGGCGTGGTCTGGAACATGTCGGGCCTGGTGCTCAGCGCCGAGCAACTGGCCATCATCCTGATCACTGCCGTGCTGTGTCTGGGCCTGTACCTGATGTTCCGCTACAGCAAGATCGGCATCGCCATGCAGGCGGCCTCGCAAAACCAGATTGCCGCCTACTACATGGGCATTCCGGTCAAGCGCCTCAACGGCCTGGTCTGGGGCCTCTCTGCCGCAGTCGCGGCGCTGGCCGGTCTGCTGCTCGCGCCTATCACCTTCGTCCACGCCAACATGGGCTACATCGGCCTGAAGGCGTTTCCGGCGGCAGTGGTCGGCGGCTTTGGCAGCCTGCCCGGCGCCATCGTTGGCGGCCTGGTCATCGGCATCGTCGAATCCTTCGCCGGCTTCTACCTGCCCGAGGGTTTCAAGGACATCGCCGCCTACGTGGTGGTGCTGATCATGCTGGTGCTCAAGCCGACCGGACTGTTCGGCGGCAGTGTTCGTAAAAAGGTTTGAGGATTTCCCATGCGCTTTATCTTCAAGACTGATTACGTTCAGGACATCAATCTGGTCAAGCACCGGGGCCAGTTGTTCTGGTACGGCCTGCTGCTGCTGGCGCTGCTGACAGCGCCGCTATGGGCCACCTCCTACTGGCTGTCGCAGCTCAACTTCGTGCTGATCTACGGCGTTGCCGGCCTGGGCCTGATGCTGCTGGCCGGCTACACCGGTCTGGCCTCGATCGGCCACGCCGCCTTCTTTGGCGTGGGCGCCTACACCGAGGCCTATCTGGCGACCAAGGGCTGGCCGTTTCCGTTGTCTATGCTGGCCGCGGGCGCTTTGTCGGCCGCCGTGGGTGTCGTCGTCGGCCTGCCGGCGCTGCGCATCAAGGGCATGTACCTGGCGATCGCGACCCTGTCCTTTGGCTTCATCGTCGAAGAGGCACTGGCGCGCTGGGAATCGGTCACCGGTGGCAACAGCGGCATGGCGGTCAAGGTGCCGGAAATCTGGGGCTGGGAACTCAAGTCCAGCGAATCCTTCTACTGGCTCAGCCTGGCTGTCGCCGTGCTGGTCACACTCGCCGTACTCAACCTGCTGCGCTCCTCAACCGGGCGCGCCTTTATCGCCATTCGCGATTCCGAAATCTCGGCGCAGAGCATGGGCATCCAGCTGGCGCGCTACAAGACGGTCGCCTTTGCGCTCTCCGCCGTCATCGTTGGCCTGGCCGGTGCGCTCTACGCGCACAAGCTGCGCTTCATCTCGCCTGAGCAGTTCGGCATCACGCAATCGGTCGAACTGCTGTTGCTGGTAGTGGTGGGCGGCCTCGGCTCCGTGCACGGCGCCTACCTGGGTGCGATCTTCATCATCACCATGCCGCAACTGATCTCGCTGGCCAAAGACCATCTGCCACCGGCCATCGGCCAGGCCACCGGCTTGCAGTCGGTCGTCTTCGGCCTGGTGCTGATGGCCTTCGTCCTGTTTGAGCCGATGGGCCTGTATGGCCGCTGGCTCAAGATCCGAACCTACCTCGAACTGTTTCCGATCTACCGCAAAGGCATGTTCAAGCGGCAGAAATCGTTCCAGAAGTCCGAACAGCAAAAATAAGCGAGAACCCCCTTCATGACAGACATCCTGCTTTCGGTCAAGGACATCTCCGTCCGTTTTGGCGGCGTTCTGGCGGTCAACAAGGTCAGCTTCGACGTGCGCCGCGGCGAGGTCTTCACGCTGATCGGACCCAACGGTGCCGGCAAGACCACCGTGTTCAACCTGATCAGCCGCATCTACCAGCCGACATCGGGCGAGATCCGCTTTGACGGCGAACTGCTGACCGCGCTGCCACCGCATGGCATCGCTGCGCTGGGCATTGCGCGCACCTTCCAGAACATCGAGCTGTTCGAGTACGCAACCGTGCTGCAAAACCTGCTGATCGGTTTCCACACCCACCGCAGCTGCGGCTTGCTCGCCGAAGTGTTCTTCACGCCAGCGGCGCGGCGCAGCGAGCTGGCAGCGCGGCGCAAGGCCGAAGAGGTGATCGACCTGCTCAAGCTCCAGCATTACCGCGATTCCCACGTGGCCGGTCTGCCCTACGGCGTGCGCAAGGTGGTGGAACTGGCGCGCGCCCTGTGCACCGAACCCAAACTGCTGCTGCTCGATGAGCCCTCATCCGGACTGAACGCCGAAGAGACCGAGGACATGGCCTGGTGGATCCAGGACATCCAGGAGGAGCTCGGCGTCACCGTGCTGATGGTCGAACATGACATGAGCCTGGTCTCGCGTGTGTCGGACCGCGTGCTCGCGATGAACCAGGGTGAAGTCCTGTTCCAGGGCAACCCGAGCGAGGTCGAGAACAATCCGGCTGTGATCGAAGCCTACCTCGGCACCGTCAGTGACGTGGCCAGCTTGCGGAGGGTGGCATGAGCGACAACACAGCACCCACCATGCTCGCGCTCTCGAATGTCGAGAGCTCCTACGGGCCGATCAAGGCAATCCGCGGCGTCAGCCTGAAAGTGCGCAAGGGCGAAATCGCCACCGTGCTGGGCTCCAACGGCGCGGGCAAGAGCACCATCCTGAAAACCATTTCCGGCATTCTGGACCCGACGCGCGGCACGGTGGAGTTCAACGGCCAGGACATCACGGCGCAGGACCCAACGCTGATCGTCAAGCGCGGTCTGAGCCATGTGCCCGAAGGGCGCGAAGTGTTCCCGCTGCTGTCAGTGCGCGACAACCTCTTGATGGGCGCCTACACGCGAGCCGACAAGGACGGTGTGGCGCGCGATCTGGAGTCGGTCTACGCCTACTTCCCGATCCTGCACGAGCGCGCCGCGCAGCACGCCGGCCTGCTCTCGGGCGGCCAGCAGCAGATGCTGGCCATCTCGCGCGCGCTGATGGCGTCGCCGCAACTGATCCTGCTCGACGAGCCGAGCCTGGGCCTGAGCCCGAAGCTGACCAAGGACATCTTCGAGATCGTCGTGCGCATCAACCGCGAGCGCGGCACCACCATTTTGCTGGTCGAGCAGAACGCCAACATGGCGCTCAACGTCGGTGATTTTGGCTACGTTCTGGAGAACGGACGCATCGTGATGGAAGACAGTTGCGCGCGCCTGCGCGAGAAGGAAGACATCCAGGAGTTCTACCTCGGGATGAAGGAAGCCGGTGTGCGCGGCGAGCGGCGCTGGAAAAAGAAAAAAACCTGGCGCTGAGTGTGGCCGCTGGCAACAACTTTCTGCTTGACCGATCAACCTGAATAACCTGATGGCCCCAATGAGCACTGCATTGACCACTTCTCCCGATTACGCGACCCTGGCGCAAATGTTCTGGCATGGTGTGCGCACGCGCTCCAGCGCGACCATGATGCGCCAGAAAGACCTTGGCATCTGGCGCAGCTACAGCTGGACCGAGGTCGGCGAGATCGTCACCGATGTCGCCGCCGCTCTGCGCAGCTTTGGCATGCAAGCCGGTGACGTCACCTCGGTGCTGTCCAACACGAACCGTGAATGGGTCTGGGCCGATCTGGGCGCGCTCACCGCCGGCGGCGTGGTCAATGGCATCTACCCGACCGATGCGGCAGCGCAGCTTGAATACCTGTGCAGTGATTCCCGCACCCAATTCCTCTTTGTCGAAGACGAAGAGCAACTCGACAAGTACCTGGAGGTGCGCGAGCGTCTGCCCGAGCTGCGCCAGGTCATCGTCTTTGACATGGAAGGACTGCGCAAGCTCGACGACCCGCAGGTCATGAGCTTCGAGCGTTTCCTGGAAGTCGGCCGGGCCTACCGGCAACAGCATCCCGACATCGTGGCCGAGGGCCTGCGCGCGCGCACGGCCAACGATCTGGCGATTCTGGTCTACACCTCCGGCACCACCGGCAAACCCAAGGGCGCCATGCTCTCGCACGGCAACCTGGTGGCGTCCTGCCTGATGGCCAGCGCCGTGCTGTTCAAGGACCTGCCGGCTTACAGCGAACGCATTGCCTTCCTGCCGCTGTGCCACGTAGCCGAGCGCATCGGCGGCGAGTACACGGCGATCCAGACCGGCCACATTCTCAATTTTGTCGAGAACCCGGACACCGTGTTCGAGAACCTGCGCGAAGTGCAGCCCGCCTATTTCGCCGGTGTGCCACGCATCTGGGAAAAAATTTACTCCAGCACGATGATTGCGCTGAAGGAAGCCTCCGGTCTGCAGCAATGGGCCTATGCCCAGGCGATCGCCGCCGGCCAGGCCATGGCCAGCGTGCACGAGCAATGGCAGGAGCCGGGTACGGGGCTGCGCCTGCGCTACTGGCTGGCGCGCAAACTGGTGCTGAACAACCTGCGCCGGGCCATGGGCCTGAACCAACTGCTCTGCGGCGTCACCGGCGCGGCGCCGATCTCGCCCGAACTGATCCGCTGGTACCACGCCATGGGCATCGACCTGCGCGAGACCTGGGGCATGACCGAGTCCGGCGGCGGCTCCACGCTGACACCGAAACGCCGCCGCCCAGGCAGCATCGGCATGCCGTTTCCGCCGATGGAGCTGCGCATCTCGGACGAAGGCGAACTGCAACTGCGCGGTCCGACCGTCTTCATGGGTTACCTCAATCTGCCTGAGAAAACCGCCGAGACACTGGAGGGCGGCTGGCTGCACACGGGCGACGCCGGGCGCGTCGACGCCGACGGCTACTACTACATCACCGACCGCATCAAGGACATCATCATCACCGCTGGCGGCAAGAACATCACGCCCTCAGAATGGGAGAACCAGCTCAAGTTCAGCCCCTATGTCACCGACGCCGTGGTGATCGGCGACAAGCGCGCCTACCTGAGCTGCCTGGTCATGATCGACCACGAAAACGTGGAGCAGTGGGCGCAGGACGCGCAAGTGGAGTTCTCCGACTACCGCTCGTTGTGCCGCAGTCGCCAGGTGCTCGACCTGATCGGCGCCGAGATCGAGAAGGTCAACAAGGAATTCGCCCGGGTCGAACAGATCAAGGAGTTCCGCCTGATCGAGAACAAGCTGACCGCCGAGGACGAAGAGCTGACACCGACCATGAAGCTCAAGCGCAAACTTGTCAACGAAAAATACAAGGACCTCATCGCCTCCATGTACGGAGCCGGGAAGGCGGCCTGACACAAGGGGTAAGTATGCACGCGCTGCCCGGCCTCGACTTTCAACTCGGTGAAGACGTCGACGCGCTGCGCGACGCGGTGCAGGATTTTGCCCGGACCGAAATCGCACCACGGGCCCAGGCCATCGACCGCAGCGACCAGTTCCCGATGGACCTGTGGCGCAAGATGGGCGAGCTTGGTCTGCTGGGCATCACCGTCAGCGAGGAATACGGCGGCGCCAACATGACTTACCTGGCGCATCTGGTTGCGCTGGAGGAAATCAGCCGTGCCAGCGCTGCCGTTGGCCTGTCGTATGGCGCGCACAGCCTGCTGTGTGTCAACCAGATCAAGCGCAACGGCAACGCGGCCCAGTGCCGCAAGTTCCTGCCCAAGCTGGTCAGTGGCGAACACATTGGCGCGCTGGCCATGAGCGAGTCGCAGGCCGGCAGCGACGTCATCAGCATGACGCTCAAGGCCGAGGACAAGGGCGGCTACTACCTGCTTAACGGCAGCAAGATGTGGATCACCAACGGGCCTGACGCCGACACGCTGGTGGTCTATGCCAAGACCGAACCCGAACTGAACGCGCGCGGCATCACCACCTTCCTGATTGAAAAGGGGATGGCCGGTTTTAGCTGCGCGCAAAAGCTCGACAAGCTCGGCATGCGCGGCAGCCACACCGGTGAGTTGGTGTTCCAGAACGTCGAAGTGCCGAGCGAGAACATACTGGGTGATCTCAACGGCGGCGCCAAGGTGCTGATGAGCGGCCTGGACTATGAGCGCGCGGTCGGCGTTGGCGGCTCGCTGGGCATCATGCAGGCCGTCATGGACAACATCATCCCCTACCTGCACGAGCGCAAGCAGTTTGGCTGCAGCATTGGCGAGTTCCAGCTGATGCAGGGCAAGCTGGCCGACATCTACACCGTGCTGCAGGCCGCTCGCTCCTTCGCCTACACCGTGGCCAAGAACATCGACGCACTCGATGGCGCGCATGTGCGTCAGGTGCGCAAGGACTGCGCCAGCGTGATTCTGTGGTGCGCCGAAAAAGCCACCTGGATGGCGGGCGAAGGCATTCAAATCTTTGGCGGCAACGGCTACATCAACGACTTTCCCGTAGGGCGTTTGTGGCGCGACGCCAAACTCTACGAAATCGGCGCCGGCACCAGCGAAGTCCGGCGCATGCTGATCGGGCGTGAGCTGTTCACGCAAACCTGCTGAAACCCGGCCAACTCTCACCCACTTCATTCAATCGCCTCATGAACCCACACCCGAACTACCCCCTGCTCTTCACGCCGCTCGACCTGGGCTTCACGCGGCTGAAAAACCGCGTGCTGATGGGCTCCATGCACACCGGTCTCGAAGAAGTTGAAAACAGCTTCGAACGACTGGCGGCCTACTTCACTGAGCGCGCCCGCGGCGGCGTCGGCATGATCATCACCGGCGGCGTACCGCCCAATGAGGAAGCCGGTTTCGGCGCCAAGCTCTCGACACCCGAGGAGGCGGCGCAGCACCGTCTGGTAACCGATGCCGTGCACGCGGCCGACCCTGAGGTCAAAATCTGCATGCAGATCCTGCACATGGGCGCACTGGCGCCGAACCCCAACTGCGTTGCGCCCTCCGCCGTCAAGTCGCGCATCGCCCCGTTCACGCCGCGCGAGCTCGACGCCGAGGGCATCGAGAAGCAGCTCGCCGACTTCGTCAACTGCGCGCGCATGGCCCAGCAGGCCGGCTATGACGGCGTCGAGATCATCGGCTCGGCCGGCTACCTGCTCTCGACCTTCCTGGTGCAGCGCACCAACCTGCGCACAGACGAATGGGGCGGCAGCTTCGAGAACCGCATGCGCTTGTCCGTGGAAGTGGTGCGCCGGGTGCGCGCAGCCGTCGGAGCGAACTTCATCCTGATCTTTCGCATCTCGGCCATGGACATGCTCGAAGGCGGCTTGGCACGCGACGAAATCCTGCAACTGGCAAAAGCGGTCGAGGCCGCCGGCATCAGCATCATCAGCACGCACTTCTGCTGGCATGAAGCACCGGTGCCGACGGTGGCCACCATGGTGCCGCGTGCCGCCTTCACTGGCGTCACCGGCCGCCTGCGTGCCGCGCTCAGTGTTCCGCTGATCACGAGTAATCGCATCAACATGCCCTCGGTGGCCGAAGCGGTGTTGGCGCGCGGCGACGCCGACCTGGTCTCGATGGCGCGCCCGATGCTGGCCGACCCCGAACTGGTGCGCAAGGCGCAGCAGGGACGCGAAGACGAAATCAACACCTGCATCGCCTGCAATCAGGCCTGTCTGGACCATACTTTCGGCGGCAACAAACAGGTCAGCTGCCTGGTCAACCCGCGCGCCTGCAACGAGACCCTGCTGAACTACCTGCCCACGGCCCAGCCTAAAAAAATCGCTGTGGTCGGCGCCGGTCCGGCCGGTCTTTCCTTTGCCACGGTGGCGGCGCAGCGCGGCCACCACGTCACGCTGTTCGACGCAGCCGACAGCATCGGCGGCCAGTTCAATCTGGCCAAGCGCATACCGGGCAAGGAAGAGTTCCATGAAACCCTGCGATACTACACGCGCATGATCGAAGTGCATGGCATCACGCTGCGCCTGAAGACGCGGGTCGATGCCGCGCTGCTCAAGTCCATGGCCTTTGACGAGGTGGTGGTGGCCACCGGCATCGAGCCGCGCCAACCCCAACTCGATGGCTTTGACCATCCCAAGGTGATCGGCTACATCGACGCCATCCTGGGTCGCCGGCCGGTCGGCAAGCGGGTGGCGATCATGGGCGCGGGCGGCATCGGCTTTGATGTGGCGGAACTGATTTCGCACGCCGGCCCCTCGGCGGCGCTGGACCGCGCCACCTTCGCACGTGAATGGGGCATTGACTTCGAGAACCACCCGCGCGGCGGCGTCACCGGTGTAGTGCCACAAGCGGCGAAATCGGAGCGCTCGGTCTACCTGATGCAGCGCAAGACCGGGCCCGTCGGCAAGGGGCTGGGGCGCAGCACGGGCTGGACGCACCGCCTGACGCTGGGCCGGCGCGGCGTGCAGATGCTCAACGGCGTCGAGTACCTCAAGGTCGACGACGCCGGCCTGCACACGCTGATCAACGGCCAGCCGCGGCTGTTCGAGGTCGACACCGTGATCGTCTGCGCCGGGCAATTGCCGCTGCGCGTCCTGCATGATGAATTGCTGCAACAGGGCGCGGCCTCGCAGCTGATCGGCGGCGCTTTTGAAGCCGGCGAGCTCGACGCCAAACGCGCCATCGACCAGGGCAGTCGCTTGGCGGCGAGCATTTAGGCGCACGGGCGAAGTCGGGCACCACCCGGCGTAACCAATTGACGCAAGACGCCTGGCGGCAGGCGGTCTATTCTGCGCCCGATCTACTACTGCGAAACAACACACGCGATGCCCACTGCCCTGTTGCTTGACTACCGCGATGACGTGGCCGTGTTCACCCTGAACCGACCACAGCGCGCCAATGTGCTCGACTTTGAGATGTCGGCCGCCCTGATCGCGGCCATCGAAACCGTAGCGAAAAATCAATCGGTGCGCGCCGTGCTGCTGCAGGCGCGCGGCCGACAGTTCTGCGGCGGTGGCGACATCACCGATTTTTCCCGCGCGCTCGACCAACTGGGCGATCTGCTGGAGCGCGGCATCCCGCCGCTGCACCGCGCCATCCACCAACTCGCAACGCTGCCAGTGCCGGTGATCAGCGCGCTCAACGGACCAATCGGCGGCGGTGGCATTGGCCTGGCGCTGTGCGCCGACATCGTCATTGCCGCAGAGTCGATGAAGCTGCGCGGCGGCTATTCGGCCATCGGCCTGACGCCTGATGTCGGCGCCTCCTGGTTCCTGGCCCGACGCATCGGCGCAGCCCGGACCAAGGAAATCTTCTTCACCAACGAAGCCCTGTCAGCGCAAGAATGCCTGGCGCTGGGCATCGTCTCAAGGGTCTGCCCGGACGCCGAGCTGGCCGAGCGTGCGTTTGCCCTGGCGGCCTCGCTGGCGCGCGGCGCCACCGGATCGTTCGGGCGCATCAAACTGCTGGCAGACGGCGCCGCTGATCGCTCGCTGGCCGAGCAACTCGATCTGGAGCACCGCTGCATGGTCGAGTCCGGCCGCAGCGCCGAAGCCGTCGAGGGCGTCACCGCCTTCATGCAGAAAAGAGCCCCCTGTTTCACCAAACCGGCCTGAACCTCCAGAGCCGAAACCATCACTTTTCCCTCACCCACCACAAGGAGCATAGCCCATGCTGAAGACCTGCCTGACCACTTTGCTGCTGAGCGCAGCCACCCTGGCGATTGCCCAAAACAAGGGCGTCACCGATACCGAGATCGTGCTCGGACTGGTCACCGACCTGTCGGGGCCGATTGCCAACTACGGAAAGGAGTCACGCAACGGCATGAACATGGCCGTCGACGAGATCAACGCCAAGGGCGGCATCCAGGGGCGCAAGATCCGCCTGGTGATTGAAGACCACGGCTATGAGCCCAAGCGCGCCCTGCTAGCCGCGCAAAAGCTGGTGCAGCAGGACAACGTCTTCGCCATCCTGGGGCATCTGGGAACAGCCACCAACATGGCGGCACTGCCCTTTGTTTTGGAGAACAAGGTCTTCAACTTCATGCCGCAAGGCGCCTCGCCGGCGCTGTCGGAGCCGCCGAGTCCCTACAAGATTGCGCTGGCACCGTCCTACTTCACCATGTCCACGACGACGCTGGACTACATGCTCAAGAAGAAGCCCTACAAGCACATCGGCGTGCTGTACCAGGACGACGACTATGGCCGCGAGGTCATGGAGGCAGCCGAGGTCTACCTCAAGAGCAAGGGTCTGGCGCTGGCCGAAAAGGTCTCCTACAAGCGCGGCGCCACCGACTTCGCCTCCCAGATGGCCAAGCTCAAAGCGGCCAATTGTGATCTGGTCATCAACGCCTCGACCCTGCGCGAGTACATCGGCTCGGTCGGCGAAGCGCGCAAGATCGGCTTCAACCCGGACTTCCTCGGTACCGCAGCCAACTACTCGCAGCAGGTACCGACGCTGGGCGGCGCCGCCATGGATGGCGTTTATGGCGCCACCTTCATCCCGCTGCCCTATGCTGATGACGCCAACCCCGCAGTACGGACATGGGTGGCAGCCTACAAGAAACGCTTTACCGATGACCCGGGCCTGTACTCCATGTACTCCTACTATGCGATGACCACCTTCGCCAAACTGGCGGACAAGGCCGGCAAGAAGTTCAACGCGGAAACCTTTAACGCCGCAATGGAGGCCACCAAGCTCGGCCCCGATGAACTCGGTAACCCGCCGTTCAACGTGACCAAGGACAACCGTCAGAGCAACAAGAAAGTCCGCATGACGCAGGTCACCGGCAACAAATGGGTTTTGGTGACGGGTTACCTTGATCCGGTTCTCGAACAGAAATAGGACCGCACCATGAACGCGCCCCTGCCACCCCACTTCGAGACACTGGCGGTTTCGCTGGCAGCGGGCGTGGCCCGCATTGAACTCAACCGCCCGCACAAGGCGAATGCGATCAACGCCGCCATGTGGCGCGAGTTGCGTGAGGCCATGCAATGGTTGGACCAGACGCCCGGGGCGCGCGTGGGCATTCTGTCTGCGGCCGGTGGCCACTTTTCGGCCGGGCTGGACCTGCAGATGCTGCTTGAACTCAAAACGCAAGCGCAGGACGATTGCGACGGCCGCGCGCGCGAAAAGCTGCGCCGCTCCATCCTCGACATCCAGGACACCGTGAGCTCGATCGAACGCTGCCGCAAGCCGGTACTGGCCGAGGTGCACGCGGCCTGCGTCGGCGGCGGCATCGACATCATCACCGCCTGCGACATGCGCTACTGCAGCAGCGAAGCCTGGTTCTCGGTCAAGGAAATCGATGTCGGGCTGGTGGCCGATGTCGGCACGCTGCAGCGTCTGCCGCGCCTGGTGGGCGAAGGCATGGCACGCGAACTGGCCTACAGCGGCCGGCGCTTTTCAGGCGCCGAGGCAGCCGAGATGCGCCTGGTGAATCGCTGCTACGCCTCGCAAGCCGCGCTGCGCGCCGGTGTGCAGGAAATGGCTGCGTTGCTGGCGGCCAAATCGCCACTGTGCCTGCGCGGCACCAAGGAGATGATTACCCATGTGCGCGACCATTCGGTGGCCGACGGTCTGAACTACATTGCCACCTGGAACGCCGCCATGCTGATGTCACAAGACCTCGCGGAAGCGGGGCAGGCGATGCGCGAGAAGCGAGCGCCGGTCTTTCGAGACTGACCGCTGGGCAACAGTCACCTTCGTTTTTTTGCCTGCTCGCGTTTGCGCCAGTACTGAAACGCGTCCTCGGTCACTTCCATGTCAATTTCCATGACGCGCATCTGAAGGCGCTCCTGAACTTTGGCGACGGCCATGTTGTAAATGACCGGGCCGACTTCCTCGACAAAAAATGCCAGCAACTCTGCGGCAGCGATATTGCCGATTTTTTGATCCCGGCTTTCAAGGAAGTAGCGCTCGATGGAAGCCACCGCTTCCTTGCGCACTTCGCTGGTGATGTCGATGCCCATGGCAAGCTGCCTCAGATCCAGCGGAAGATTTTGCGCAGCAGACCCAGCATCCAGGGTGGCACCTCGCCGGCCTTGAACATCCTGGTTGCCAGACCGAAGCGCGTCTGCACCACGCCGCGTTCGTGGCTGAAGGTGCGAAAACCGTAGCGCCCGTTGGCGTTGCCCATGCCGGAGTTGTTCACACCGCCAAACGGCAGATGCCCGTGCAGGTAGTGGATGATGGCGTGGTTGACACAGGCGCCACCCGACGAGGTCTGCGCCAGCACATTGTCGATCGAGGCCTTGTTCTCGCTGTAGAGGTAGAGCGCCAGCGGTTTGGGCGCGCCATTGATGTGTGCGATGACCTCGTCAAGTTCGTTGAATACCAGAATGGGAAGCAGCGGCCCGAAGATTTCCTCGTGCATGATGTTGGCATCCGCTGGCACGCCATCGAGCAGGGTGGGGGCGATGTAGCAGTCGTCGAGCGCCACCACGTCACCCGTGAGGGCGCGCGCGCCACGTGCCTTGGCGTCGTCGAGCAGCGCCTTGATGCGAGCAGCGTGGCGGGTGTTGACGATGCGGGCAAAGTGCGGACTCTGCGCCGCCGGATCCTTGCCGAAGGCCTGCTCAAGCTGGACGCGGCAGCACGCCACAAACGCGTCCTTCACCGAGCTGTGCACAAACACGTAGTCGGGCGCGATGCAGGTCTGGCCTGCGTTGGTGCACTTGGCCCACATCACATTCTGCGCGGCAAGATCGAGATTGGCGCTGGCGTCGACGATGGTCGGGCTCTTGCCGCCGAGCTCCAGCGTGACGCTGGTGAGGTGTTTGGCCGCAGCCGCCATCACCACCTTGCCGATCATCGGGCTGCCGGTAAAGAAGATGTGGTCAAACGGCAGTTCCAGCAGCCCCTGGGCCACACTGGCGTCGCCTTCGAACAGGGCAACCTCGTCCTCACTGAAGACCTCGCGCACCAGCCTGGCCATCGCGGCGGCCAGATTGGGCGCCATTTCAGACGGCTTGATGATGACGGTGTTGCCGGCGGCGATGGCCGCCACCAGTGGGCAGAAGGTGAGGTTGACCGGATAGTTCCAGGGCGAGATGATCAGACAGCGCCCACGCGGCTCGTACTTAACCCAGGACTTGGTCCCCATCAGCATCGGCGTGGGCCACACAAGCGTCGGCTTCATCCAGGACTTGAGCTTGCGGATGGCGTCATTGACCTCCACCACCACCGGCAGGACCTCGGCCAGTTCCACCTCACCGGGCGGCTTGCGGAAATCGGCCCAGCCGGCCTTGCACCAGGTGTCGGTGTAGGCGATGACAGCAGCGCGCAGGCGCTTCAACTTTTCGATGCGCTCGGCAGCGGTGGACGTGCGCAGTCGCAGCGCGGTGGCGCGCTGGCGCTCGAAGACATCGGCAAAACTGGCGTGCTCAGGTGAATCAACGGCATTTGACATGGGGCCCTCCGACTTGCTTATGTGGGGCGGTATAGCAAGAAGGCGAACACGGTGTCAAGTCTTTTTGACTTTGCAGCTCAGCGCAGGAAGTAGCGGTGCACGCCGTCGTCGTCGAGCACGCGCTGGACTTCGCCGCGGTAGATCAGGTGGTTGAGACAGGCGGCTGTTTCGCCCGTGGCCATGTGGAACAGCGGAATGTTGTCCTCGCCAATGGGGCGACCAAACAGCGCTTCAAACAGCTCGACCGCGCGGCGCGGTTGCTGCAGCACGCGCTTGAGTCGCTCAAAGGTGCGCTCCTGATCCGCAGCGAGCTGGTCCAGACGCGCATGCAGGCCGCGAAAGGGCTCGTTGTGCGAAGGCAGCACCAGCACGTCGGCGGGCACTTCGCGTTTGAGTTTTTGCAGCGAGGCCAGCCAGTCACGCATCGGGTCGGCGTCGGGCTCGCTCGGAAAAACCGATATGTTCGACGAGATGCGCGGCAGGACCTGGTCGCCCGAAATCAGCACACCGAGTTCGGGGCAATACAGACAGGCGTGCTCTGGCGAGTGGCCGCTGCCGACGACGACGCGCCAGTTGCATGCGCCAATGCGCAGCTCCTCGCCATCCTGCAGGCGCCGGTAACTGTCGGGCAGGGCATGGATGTGTTTGCCGAAGACGCCAAAAGCCTTGTGATAAGTCTCAATGGCCGGCGCCGACCAGCCGGCCTGCAGGTAAAAACTCAGGTCATCGGGTGAGGCTGCGCGACCGTTCTCCGACACCAGCACGCGACAGTTCAGGTACTCGAGCCGCGTCATCCACAAGCGGATGCGGAACTTGCGCGTGAGCCAACCGGCCATGCCGACGTGATCGGGGTGCATGTGTGTCACAAAAATGCGCGTGATCGGTCGCGGGTCGGTGGCCTGGGCAAACAGTTCACGCCAGACCTGGGTGTTGTCATCGCTGCTGGTGCCGGTGTCAACCACGGCCCAGCCGGCGCCGTCGTCGAGCGCCCACAGGTTGATGTGGTTAAGCGCAAACGGCAGCGGCATGCGGATCCAGTGCACGCCCGACGCCACTTCGCAGGTCTGGCCACGCGCCGGAACCGCAAACGGGTAGCTCAGTGCGCTTGCCGGTTTCTCTTTGTTCATGCCACCTTCCTGTGCGCCTTTCAGCGGTTCTGAACGGCAAGCCTAGGGCGATCCGGTCCGGCGGTCTTGCGCAAACTGGTTAGCAAGATAACGCAAGACCCAGGCACTGTTGCGCGCCTAAGATGAATCGCTTCATACCCATCGCCATTGAAAGAATCCCATGTCCGACAAAGTCGTTATCACCTGCTCGCTCACCGGCAGCCTTACCGATCCGGTGCAGCACCATGTGCCGGTCACGCCCGAACAAATGGCCAGGGAAGCCCGCGCCGCCTACGACGAGGGCGCCACCGTCATGCACTGCCACTTTCGCCAGCAAGAGCCCGGCAAGGGCAACCTGCCAAGCTGGGATCCGCAGGTGTCGCGTGACATCCAGCAGGCCATCCGCGAAGCCTGCCCCGGCGTCATCATCAACCACACAACCGGCGTGGTCGGCCCGGCCTATCTGGACGCGCTCAAATGCGTGCGCGAGACCCGGCCCGAAATGGCGGCATGCAATGCCGGCTCGCTCAACTACCTCAAGGTCAAGGCCAACGGCACCTGGGCATGGCCGCCGATGCTGTTCGACAACGCACCGGGCAAGGTCAAGGAATTCATCGACGTCATGAACGAGGTGGACTGCCTGCCCGAGTTCGAGTGCTTTGATGTGGGCATCGTGCGCTGCGTCGAGATGTACCAGCGCGTCGGCATGTACACCGGCCCGCTTGAATACAACTTCGTCATGGGTGTCGAGTCCGGCATGCCGGCCGACCCGGAACTGTTGCCGATCCTGATCAAACTCATCGTGCCGGGTTCAAACTGGCAGGTCACCGCCATCGGGCGCAAGGAAATCTGGCCGCTGCACCGGCGCTGCGCCGAACTCGGCGGCTTTCTGCGTACCGGCCTTGAAGACACCTTCTACTTGCCTGACGGCACCAAGGCCACCTCGAACGGCCAGTTGATCGCCCAGCTCGCGCAGTACGCACGTGAAGCCGGGCGCTCCATCGCGACACCGGCCGAAGCGCGCGCCCTGCTGCACCTGCGCCAGGACTGATGAACACGGCCTCGACCATCGGTGCCACGCTGGCCGAGGCGGCACTGCGGCGCGCCGACGCCAGCGCCTGCATCGACGGCGACCACAGCTATTCCTACGCCGACATCGAAGCCTCGTCCCAGCGTGTAGCCTGCGGTCTGCTCGCGCTCGGCCTGGTGCGCGGTGATCGCATCGGCATCGCAGCCCTGAACCAGATCGAATGGCTGCAGATTTTTTACGGCGCGGCGCAAATCGGCGTCACCGTGGTCGGCATGAGCCTGCGCTACCGCGACAACGAGCTTGAATACATGGTGGCCGACAGCCAGGTGAAGTTTGTCTTCACGCTGGCCAGCCATGCCGACTTTGATTTCTTTGCCATGTGGGAGCGACTGGCACCACGCCTGCCCACGCTGCAAGGCGTGATGGGCATCGACCGGCGCAGCAGTGGCAACGCCAACTGCCTGTCCGATCTGCTCGCAACACCGCTGGCGCAGCAGGCCCTGGCGCGGGCCACGGGCCTGGTGCTGGAGACCGATCTGGCAATGGTGATCTACACCTCGGGCACCACCGGCCGCCCCAAGGGCGCCGGCCTGACGCATCGCAGCATGCTGGCCTCGGCGCGCGCGCAGGCCGCACACATGCGGCTGGACGAACACGACCGACTGACGCTGCCAATGCCGCTCAACCACGTCGGCGGCATCACCTGCGGCATTCTCAGCATGCTGCTCGGTGGTGGCTGTATCGACCTGATCGCCGAATTCAAGGCCTCACTGGTGCTCGATCGCATGGCGCTGCACCCACCGACCCTGGTTGGCGGCGTGCCCACCATGATGACGCTGCTGCTGATGGACACGCAGGCGCGCGCCATCGACTGGCAGCGCGTGCGCCTGGTCTACGTCGGCGGCTCCAACGTCGACGCCACGCTGCTGGCGCAACTGCAGACGCGCATGCCCAACGCGGCGCTGATGAACCTCTACGGTCTGTCCGAGTCATCCGGCGCGCTGGTCATGACACCGTGGGACTGCACAGAGGACGACCTGATGAACAGCATCGGCAAGCCAATCGGCAATGGCGCGGTGCGCGTGCTGGCAGCCGACGGCAGCGTTTTGCCCAGCGGCGAAGTCGGCGAGCTTTGCTACCGCGGCGCCGGCGTGATCGCGACCTTTGTCGGCGCGGCAGCGGCCAACGCTGCGCTCGACGCTGGGGGCTGGCTGCACAGCGGCGACCTGGGCGTGGTGGACAACCGCGGCGTCATCACACTCAAGGGCCGCTCGCGCGACATGTTCATCCAGGGTGGCTTCAACGTCTACCCGGTGGAAGTCGAGAGCTTCATCGCGCGCCACCCCAAGGTGATGATGGTCGCCGGCATTGGCGTGCCAGACCCGATGATGGGCGAGATCGGCCGCTACTACATCGTTGCCAAGCCGGGCTCGGACTTGAGCGCAGCCGAAGTCACTCAGTTCTGCCGCGAGCAACTGGCCGACTACAAGGTGCCGCGTCAGATCGTGCTGCGCGACGAGTTGCCACTGACACCGGCCGGCAAGATACACAAGGCGGCATTGCGCAACGAAGGCGGCTGATCCTGGAGCGGCTCCTCTCCGGCGATGAGGTCTTCAACCTCGTCACCGAACTGTGAAGCCACATAGGCCCGCATGAACCACACGGTCGGAATGTGAACGACGGTGTTGACGCTGGTCCATTCGGGGCCGAACCATTCGATCAGGATGTCTTCGATTGCGTACCATTCATCGGACACAATCGGCCCGGCCTGGGACCAGTTGCTGGCGGGTCGGTAGGTGGCCGGATGCCAACTGCCGCTGTCCGGGTCGTGTTTCGCGCCGGCCAAAGGCGGTTCCGACAGGCGTGTAAGCCCCCTGGACTTGGCAACCCAAAAGTTCAGCAGCGTTCCCTCAAGTTTTTTTACGATCACATCAACTCCTTAATCGATTGATGGCTTGCACCGATGCCTGCACATGCTGAATTCTGAAACAATGCAACATTTCATAACACGCCCAAAGTTCGCCATCTTGTGCGGTCAAAGGGCCCACCATTTTTCAGACCTTGGTCCCTGTCGGCTGGCCCCGCTGGCTGTTACAGTGGGCGGCGGCTGCAGCGTTTGTCGTTGCACGCTGCGCCAGGACCTGTCAATCGGTATTCCCTCCCACAGATGAAAGACGCTTTCGCCCGACTGTCGCTGTCAAAGCAGTTCCTGACACTGAGTTTTCCGATTCTGCTGGCCGCAACGGTGGTCATCGGATGGTGGATTGGCGAGCAGGTCAAGGACAGTGTGGTGCACCGCACGGGCGCCGTTACCGCGCTTTATGTGGGAAGCTTCATCGCGCCCCATGTGCAGTCGCTGGCCAACGCCAGCGACCTCACGCCAAGTGAGCAGGACGCGCTGCGCGCCGATCTGACGAGCACGCCGCTTGGGCAAAAAATTGTTGCGCTAAAAATCTGGCGCAAGGACGGCTACGTCCTGTTCAGCAGCGACCCCGATCTGCGCGGCCGGGTATTTCCGATCGGTCAAGGCTTGGCACAAGCCCTGGCCGGCAATATCTTTGCGGAAATAAGCGAACGCTCGCAAGCCGAGCAGCTCACGCATGGCCAGCCGATGCCGCGCCTGATCGAAACCTATACACCGATCCATGCAGACCAGACCGGAGACATCATCGCTGCGGCCGAGTTCTATGTAAAACCGGATGACGTTGACCGTGAGGCTGCGGTGGCCACGCGCCGCGGCTGGCTGCTGGTGGCAGGCGTGATGCTGTCGATGTACCTGTTGTTGTTTGTCGTGGTGCGCCGCGGCAGTCGAACCATCATCGAGCAACAAGGCCAACTGGGCGAGAAGATCCGCCAGCTGACCGAAGTGAACGAACAAAACAGCGAGTTGCAGTCGCGGGTCATTCGGGCGGCAGAGCGCGCAACCGCGGTGAACGAGGATTTGCTGCGCCGCATCTCGGCGGATATCCACGACGGGCCCGTGCAGGACCTTGGCTTCGCGCTGATGCAACTCAAAAATACCGACGACATTTTCGCTGGCGAAGACAGCTTGCAGCAAACGCCATGGCGAAAAAATTTGCGCCTGAGCTGCACGGCGGTGCAATCGGCATTGACGGACTTGCGCAGCATATCAGCCAACCTCGACCTGCCCGACATCGGCCAGATGGGTCTTGACGCAATTGCCGAGCGGGTGCTGCGGGATTTCCAGGTCAAGACGGACTGCCGCGTGCTGCTGGCAACATCGATCGTGCCAGGCACGGCGGCGTTTCGTGTCAAGGTCACGCTCTACCGTCTGTTGCAGGAGTCATTGGCCAACGCTTTCCGGCACGCGCCGGGCGCTCACTGTCAGGTCAGGCTGGCGGGCGATGCCAGCACTTTGACCCTTGAGATCAGCGATGAAGGACCGGGTTTCGATCAAACTGCCGTCCTGGGCAAAGGACGCTTCGGCTTGCACGGAATGCGTCAACGCGTTGAAGTCCTGGGCGGATCATTCCATTTGCAGAGCAAGCCCGGCGCGGGAACGACAATTTTGATAAGCCTGCCCTTGAACCCGAAGTCAATTGAAAATGAATGATGTGATCAACATCCTGGTAGTCGATGACCATCCGCTTTTCCGCCAAGGCGTGGTCAACTCACTTGAAATGGACCCCGGGTTCAAGGTGGTTGCGCAAGCCGATTCCGGAGAAGAAGCTTTGGCACTGGCGCAAAAACTGCTGCCCGATCTGGTTCTGCTTGACATCGGCATGCGCGGATGGAGCGGCATCCTGAGCGCAGAAAAGATCGCTACGGCCTGCCCGGCGACGGTGATCGTGATGCTCACTGGCTCGGACGACAAGGACAAGCTGCTGGCCGCGCTCAAGGCGGGCGCACGCGCCTATGTGCTCAAAGGGGTGTCGGCCAAGGAACTCGCTGCCATTGTGCGCTCGGCCGTTGCTGGCGACGTCTATGTTTCGCCGTCCATCGCGGCTGAAATGCTGGTTTCCCTGACGCGGGGAAGAGCGCCGGATCCGCTGCAGGAACTGACCGATCGTGAACGCGAAATCCTGGCGCTGATCGGAACGGGCTTGACCAATCGGGAGATTGGCGAGCGCATCTTTTTGTCAGAGAAGACCATCAAACACTACGTCACCAACATTTTGCAAAAACTGCAGGTGCGCAGCCGGGTCGAGGCCGCGCTGCTGGCGCACAGCCACTCCCAGCCAGCGCGATAGCACACCGAATCGGCTCAACGCAGCAGCGCTGCCAGCAAGGCATCGATCTGGAATTGCGCCGCCACCGTTGCGGCTTGCGGCAAGTCGAGTCGCGGTATCTGCGCCAGACAGGGTGCGCCCAGGTGCCGGCCCAATGCTTCCACATGGTGCTGCGCCTGTTCCTGCGTCAAGTCGGAATCGACCCGGTTGCCGACCCAGCCCACCAGTTCAAGACCGCGCGCACGCAGCGCCTTCTCGGTCAGCAGGGCCTGCTCAACGCAGCCGTCCTTGATGCCAACCACCAGCAGCACCGGCAAATCCAGCGCCAGCGCCAGGTCGGCGGTATCGAAGTCGGCACCGAGCGGGTCCAGAAAATCGCGATCACCATCGACCACGATGACGTCGGCCCAGGTTGCCAGCACATCGAAGGTGTCGACCATCTCCTCGATGCGCATCTGGACGCCGGCCATCTCGGCCGCCTGCTGCGGCGACGACTCCTGTGCAAAGATGTAGGGCGAGAGCACGCGCCCCGGAAACTCAAACGAGCCTTCCTTGGCCAGTTGTTCCAGATCGCTCTGACGCCAGCGACCGTGCACCAGTGTGGCGCCGGTGGCGACCGGCTTCATGCCGACCGTTTGCACGCCGTGGTTGCGCAAACGGTTCACCAGCGCACTGGCGACCAGCGTCTTGCCAACCGCGACGTCGGTGCCCGTGACAAAGCAGGAGCGAATCATCGGTGGCCCCGCTTGCATTCCGGATTCCACGCGGGCCGGATCTATCGTGCGCCCGGGGAGGACGTCGTCGCCGACGCGTGACTGTAGACCGCGAGTTTGCGCGAGCCAGCAAAGATGTCGCTCGGCTTCAGGCCGAAGACCTTGCGGATCGAATGGCTGAAGTGGGTCGAATCGGGATAGCCAGTATCGAGCGCCACATAGGCCAGATTCGAGGTCCGGTTGACGTAGTGCAGCAGGTTGCGCGCGCGCTTCCAGGTTCTGAAACTGCGAAACGGCGAACCCACCTCCTGCTTGAACAGGTGCAGAAAACGCGAGAACGACAAATGCGCCATCTCTGCATACTCCTCGGCGATGCCTGGTGCCGATGGGTCCTGCTTGATGCGCGCGAGCACATCGGCGATGCGGCTGTCGATGCGCCGGGGCGCCAGTTCGGTGCCGAAGAAGGTCTGGTCAAAGTTGAGCGTCATCAGGTCGACCTCATGACCGCCTTGCGACAGCTCGCGCTGACGCTGCTGCACCAGGCGCACGAAGGCGGGCGCATCCACCGCGCCACGGCACTTGAGTTCACGCGGCAGCGCGTCGGCATCGACCGTCTCTGCCTCGACGTGGATCACATTGACGAGACGCCCCTCAACCAGCACCTGATGCGGCTCGTAGGGCGGCACCACCGCCATCTCGCTGGTCTGCCAAGGGCCATCGCCCAGACGCACGCGCAGCGTGCCGGTGACGGCCACATAGACGGTGTAAGTGCCCATCATGCGGACCGATGGCACGCCGAGCAGCCCCAGATAAAAGAGCCGGTCCGGGGTGATCCACATCAGCCGATTGGCGCGCTCCGGGCTTGTGCCCCCAGCTTTGAATTGCATCTTTGTCTCCTGTCCTGATTCGGCTTATATGGACAGCTAGGTTAAAGGCGCCCGGCGCAGCGGTCTTGCGTCAGCATGCTGCGACAGGCCCTGAAATGCCCCAAAATACTAGGCATTTACCCTCGCTTCGACAGCGCAAGGGCGGCGCCCAACTTTTCTGCGGCGCCAGCGGCTTGATGACCAAAAAACAGGAGAACCCCTTGTGAACCATGAACCGAAACTTACCCCTGCAGTGGCGGCGTCGCTGGCAAAGTGGCATGAAATGGTGGCGCAGCGTGATTTGACAGGTCTGCCCGCCCTGCTGCACCCGGATGCCGTGTTTCGGTCTCCGATGGCACACAGCCCCTATGCCAGCGCCCAGGCCGTGTCACTGATCCTGAACACGGTGATGTCGGTCTTCAGCAACTTCACCTATCACCGCCAATTGGCCACGGGCGACGGTCTGAGCGTGGTGCTGGAGTTCAGCGCCAACGTAGGCGACAAGGCACTCAAGGGCATCGACCTGATTCAGTTTGACGCAGCCGGTTTGATCGTGGACTTTGAAGTCATGGTCAGGCCGCTCAGTGGCCTGCAAGCGCTGGGCACGGAGATGGGCCAGCGACTGGGCGCCTTACTGCCTGCGTACAAAGCGGCACCACGAGTTTGAAGCCAGTTGCGCAAGAGGCGCCTCCTGGTCGGACTTGGCTTTGATTTCCCCCGACTGCAGGGTAAGACACAATCCGGTCACACGGTATTTCGATCTGCTTGCTCCATAGAGGTCACTCAAGGTGACGCTGGCGAAAGACAGCAACTGCTGCTCGACCGAATTTCGTTTTGATTCGTAGCTGGCGTAAAACTTTGACGGTCGGTATCGACGACGCCAGCCGGCCAATCTTGTTTCGCGAAAAATTGAGTTGACCCATATCAGAGTTGCCACGATTAGGACATCGGACGTGCGGGTCCGGCATGCGCGGCATGCTACCGTCATGGCGAGCAAAGATGAAGAATATTCTGTGGCTGTTATTGGTTGTGCTCCTCGCGTCCTGTGGCGGGGGCGACACCGTTGCACCGATTCAATCACTCACGCCTTCCCTGATGGTTGATTGCGCCGGCCTGAACTGTTCTGCCAGCAAGGTCAATGTATTCAGCGGCACCGGCATCGGCATCTGGAAGTATCAGAACAGCACCGATTCAGACCGACTTGTTGATATTGATATCGGCGGCATTCCTGCTGGCAGCAAGGTCACCCTGGTATTTTCAAATGGAAGCCAGTCCGCCGCGTCGAGCCTGCCCGCCGCGGGCACCCTGGGCGGGCGCGGGGCATGGCGCGCCGAGCCGTCGCTGGCGCCCGAGGCGGCGCAACTGTCGGCACTGGACCGCTCCCAGCAGCAGCGCCAGGCGGCCGGTGATGCATTCCATGCTTCGATGCTCGAAGAAAACGCAAAGGCGGCGACCTTGCTGCGGCGCTTGCAGCGCAGCGCAGCGGTGCCCCAGCGCAAGCAGGCCGCAGCCGCTGCGCAGGGGCCGGCCTCGCCTGCCTTAGGGACGATGCGCGACTGGATCGACCTGACCCAGGAGGGCGCTCCTGTTTATGCCACAACCGCGCAGGCGGTGTGCCCGGTAGGCAACGGACGAAATGCCGTGATCTGGGTTGACCCCAATGCCCAGCTTGGCGGGCTGGTCACTGCCGACAACATCTCGGCCCTGGTATCGACATTTTGTGGCGAGGACAGCGGGTCGGCCCGAGTGACGGCTTTGCTGGGGGACTACTGGGGCCCGAACAACTACCCGTCCGACCTGATTTCCGACTCGCCCCTGCAGGATGTCAACATCGCCGTCGTGGATGCCCCGGACGCCACGCCCTGGGCCGGCTATTACGCGAGCATCAACAACATCCGCAGGACCGTTGACCCGGCCTTTGCCAAGAGCAATGAGGCACTGGTATTCTTCATCAAGGCGAGTCAGCTCCATCTCAATGAAAAATACATTCAATCGTCGCTGCTGCACGAGGCAACGCACATGCTGAACTTCTATCAGCAAGCCATCGTCAGGGACATCACCTTCAGCGACTGGCTGAATGAAACCTCGGCCATGATGACGGAAGACATCGTCGTCCCCAGCGTTGTCAGGAATGCCGATGGCACGGGCTACAACGCGATTGCCAAGTATCGGGTGCCGCGTTACATCGCCAGTGGCGGCGCTGTCAGCTACATTGATTGGTCTTACGGCAACTACGACATGGGCGGCGCGTTCGGTGCTTACCTCAATCGCCGCTTTGGCCTGTCGATTTATCGCCAGATTGTGACGGACTGCGCCGTCGGCAGCACCAGTTACGAGTGCCTCGACGCTTTGATAAAAGCCAATGATGGGCTCGGGTTTGCAGACGAATTTGCACATTTCGGCGCCAGTGTCTTCGGGCTTCTGCCGGCCACCGGCTCGCCGGCAAAGTACGGTTTTCCGGCCCGCACGGACCAGGGTTATGCGCTGATGCCGATGGATGCCTCTGCCTACGCCGCCAAACGTCCAGCCACAGCGAAGGCGCTTGACGCCGGTTACACGGCGACGACGCAGACTTACAGCGTCGATACGCTGCTGCCGAGCAAGGAGCGCCATGTGAAGTACGTCCGCTCCGGCGTGCGGGTGCCGGCGCAAACGACCCTGCTCGTCGTTGTGCGATAAATCCGCTTGCCAATCCACTCCGATCCACCACGCCACAGCTTTCGATGCCACTCTCTGCCCAAATCTACATCCAGGCCCTGCAGATGCAGGCGCATCCCGAAGGCGGTTTCTTCAAGGAAAGCTACCGCAGCACGCACCTGATCGATGTGTCCGGCGCGCCCGACAACACGCCCGTCCTCCGAAGCGTTTGCACGGCGATTTATTTTCTGCTGGAGAAGGACAACTTCTCGGCATTCCACAGGATCAAATCGGACGAAATGTGGCATTTCTACGCGGGGCAGGCGCTTGAGGTGCTCGAGCTGCGCGCCACCGGTGAATTGATCCGCACGCTGCTCGGGCCGGACATCCTGCGCGGTCACGTCCATCAATACGTCGTGCGTGCCGACACCTGGTTTGCGTCCCGCGTTGTCGATGGCGGCGCCTTTTCCCTGGTCGGCTGCACGGTGGCGCCGGGTTTCGACTTCGCCGATTTCTGTCTGGCAGAGCGCAACGCGTTGCTGGAAACTTACCCCCGGCACGGCGAAATCATTCAGGCGCTGACCCGTTAGCCCGGGCGACCTGTCGCCACCGCAGCGGCAGTGGCGCCTGAAACTGCACCAACTCTTTTGCCAAGTGCAAGCCGTCTTTGTTATCTTGCGCCACATGCCAATTTCAATCGTCGGGAATAACCATCGAAAAGCCGACAAATTTATGCTGCTTTGTGGCACTCCATGGACCCTCTTGGCCTGATGGTTTCGGCAACTCCATGTAGACCTCGTCGGTCTCTGGACCGACCAGCTTATCGCCCGACTGGACGTATTCCTTTCCCGTTTCAATATCCTTGCAGCGACCTCCTGCCACGAGCACACATATTGCCATTGCGTTTGACATCAGGCACATAGTCAGACATGCCATCGCCATGATTGACCGCAAACTTAAGGTTTTCATGCAATGCCCGTTGAATCTGCCCGTATTTGGTATGCCGGTCATTACCTTGCATACCCGGCGAGGTTCGGTTGACAAAAATCAACGAGACCGAGCGTCGCAAACGGAACTTGCTGGGTTGGGACGATTCGCCATGAACGCCGGACGGCGAGAAATGCAACTCATTGAATCGCATTGCCAGAAAGCCGTCATGGGTCACGATCAGCAATCGCTGCACACCCGAATTGCGTTGCGCACCGTTGCTGGCGATAAACCTTGCAGTTCTCTATTCCTGCTGCTGATTATTGATGCCCGCCAATCTGAAAGTGAAACGGTATGCCAAACACCATGACGACTAACGCCAGTGCGATGCACATCGCCAACGTGCCCAGTATCGAGTACAGAACCATTCTTGGCCTGGACAGTTGTCGATTGGCCCACAGGTTGCACGCCAGAGTTGTGATGGGCACAAAGGCGAAGGCCCAATCATCGCTGTGAATGTTGTTCGGATACTCAGGAGACTGCACGAGACGATAGTCGAGAACGCACCATGCAATAAAGAACATGATCAGAAGCACGGTATCTATGGCAGCCATCCTCTTCATATGCTAGGCCGAACTTGATTTGGACCACACAAACTGCGGGATATTCCGGGCGCTGCAGGACAAACTGAACATCAATTCCTCCTCAGATTGGCTTTCAGTTTCAACATGGGCATGACAGTCTCCTATTGATTGAAGCAAGAATTTCGCACCGGTATCGAAAATACTAAGGGCCTTGACGCCATCATCCTTTGCCGGACAGTGAAATACTTTTGCTAGACGGATATCTATTGTCCTGCAGTCGCCGATACAGGGCGCTTCCAGCTCTTTGGCTGGCGCGCAGGCTGGGGAGTCTATTGGTACTTGCGCAGCTCAAGCTTGCCAATCTGGTTGCGGTGCACCTCGTCCGGGCCGTCGGCCAGGCGCAGCACACGCGACATGGCGTAGGCGTGGGCCAGGCCGAAGTCATTGCTGGTGCCGCCGCCGCCATGCGCCTGGATCGCCCAGTCGATCACCTTGCCCGCCATGGTCGGCACGGCGACCTTGATCATCGCGATCTCGGTGCGCGCCACCTTGTTGCCCACCGTGTCCATGCGGTGCGCGGCGTTGAGTGTGAGCAAGCGCGCCTGCTCGATCATGATGCGCGACTCGGCGATGCGCTCAACCGTCACGCCCTGCTGCGCCACCGGTTTGCCAAAAGCCACGCGCGACAGGCTGCGCCGGCACATGCGCTCCAGCGCGCGCTCGGCCAGCCCGATCAGGCGCATGCAGTGGTGGATGCGCCCTGGCCCAAGACGGCCCTGGGCAATCTCGAAGCCGCGGTCCTCGCCCAGCAGCAGATTGGATACCGGCACGCGCACGTTCTTGAACATGACCTCGGAAGCGCGGTCCGGCATGCCGTAGAAACCAAAGACCGGCAGCGAGCGCATCACGGTCACGCCCGGTGCGTCCATAGGGATCAGGATCATCGACTGCTGGCGATGGCGGTCCGGATTGTCCGGATTGCTCTTGCCCATGAAGATGGCCACGCGGCAGCGCGGATCGGTGGCGTTGGTGGTGTACCACTTGCGCCCGTTGATCACATAGTGATCGCCGTCGCGCTGGATCAGCGACTCGATGTTGGTGGCGTCGCTCGAGGCCACGCCGGGCTCGGTCATGGCAAAGCAGGAGCGGATCTCACCGGCCAGCAGCGGCTTGAGCCACTGCTCCTGTTGTTCCGGCGTGCCGTAGCGCGCCAGCACCTCCATGTTGCCGGTATCAGGCGCAGAACAATTAAAGACCTCGGGCGCCAGAAACGAGCGGCCCATGATTTCGCACAGTGGCGCGTATTCGAGATTGGTCAGGCCCGCGCCATGCGGCGACTCGGGCAGAAACAGGTTCCACAAACCGGCGGCGCGCGCTTTGGGTTTGAGTTCGTCCATGATGGGGTGCACCTTCCACGGGCCGAGTTCTTCGGCCTGCTCGACGTGGCGCTTTTCGTTTGGATAAATGTGTTCTTCCATGAAGGCGGTAAGCCTTTTCTGGAGCTCTATGACCTTGGGGGAGGGATCGAATGCCATGGGAATCCTTTCGGGGAAATGTGTCGGTTTGAATAAAGGGGTTCAGCGCGCGTTCAGGCGCTCGGCGGCCATGCGCCAGGCGACCTCGGCAATCGGTCGTGCCTGTGCGCCGGTGGCGCGTGCGGCGGCGCTGGCAGCCGTGCCGTCTTCGACGCGCTTGGCGATGCCCTGCAGAATGGCGGCCAGACGGAACATGTTGTAGACCAGGTAAAAGTCCCACTGCGCCGGATCAATCGCGCCGCGTCCGGTGCGCTCGGCGTAGCGGCGCAGATAGGGCGCCGCCAGCGGAATGCCCAGCGCCGCCAGGTCGACGCCGGCCATGCCGCGAAACTCGTCGGCCTTGAGGTGCCAGGTCAGCATGTGGTAGGCGAAGTCCACCAGCGGGTCGCCCAGCGTCGAGAGCTCCCAGTCCAGCACGGCGATGATGCGCGGCTCGCTCGGATGAAAAATCAGGTTGTCCAGGCGCAGGTCGCCGTGCACGACCGTCGTGGTCTCATCAGTCGGGATGTGCCGCGGCAGCCAGGCCAGCAGCCGGTCCATGGCTTCAATCGGCGTGGTCTGCGACGCCAGGTACTGCTTGCTCCAGCGGCCGATTTGGCGCGCAACATAGTTGCCACTGCGGCCATAGTCAGTCAGGCCGACCGCCGCCACATCAACCCCGTGCAGGGTGGCGACCACGCGGTTCATGTCGTCGTAAATCGCGCTGCGCTCGGCAGCGGACATACCCGGCAGCGTCGGGTCCCACAGCACGCGGCCCTGCACATGGGCCATGATGTAGAAAGGTGTGCCGATGACGGCCGCGTCCTCGCACAGGCAGTAGCTGCGCGCCACCGGCACGCCGGTCGGGTACAGCGCCGTGATGACACGGTACTCGCGGTCCACCGCGTGCGCTGAGGGCAGCAGCACGCCAGCGAGTTTCTTGCGCAGCACGTAGCGCGTTGCGCCGGCTGTGAGCGCAAAGGTCGGGTTCGACTGGCCGCCCTTGAACTGCTCAACCGTCAGTTCACCGCTGAACCCTTCCACATGCGCGCGCATGTAGTCCTGCAACGCACCGACATCGAAGCGAAAGTGCGGCTGGACCGGCATGGTGCCGACAAACTGCTCGCTCATCTCTGGCCCGGCAGATTCGGGCGATCGGTTGCAACTTCCATGTCCATCTCCTCAATGCGGCGCAAGCCTGTGAGGCACCATCGTAGCCGGCCGCAGGCGGCGCGTCTTGCGCCAATTGGCTGACGCAAGCGTTGGCGCAGCCAGTCCGCACAAGACGCCTGCGCCAGTGCCCCCTAGCATGCGCTGACCGATTCACCTGGAAGCTGGAGTTCCCCATCAAAGCAGTTCTATGCAAACGCCACGGCCCGCCCGAGACCCTGGTACTCGAGGAGCGGCCCGCGCTCGAAGCCGCGCCGGGCCAGGTCGTCATTGATGTCCACGCCTGCGGCGTCAACTTTCCCGACACCCTGATCATCGAGAACAAATACCAGATCAAGCCGGAACTGCCCTTCTCCCCTGGCGGTGAAGTCGCCGGCACGGTACGCGCCCTCGGCGCCGGTGTCAGCGGCCTGTCGCCGGGCGACCGCGTCGTGGCCTCACCGGGCTGGGGCGGCTTCGCCGAACAGGTGAGCGCGAGCGCATCCTGCGTGCTGCGCCTGCCTGCCGGCGTGTCGCTGGTGGCCGCGGCGGCCTGCAGCATCGCCTACGGCACGACGCACTACGCGCTGCGCGAGCGCGCCCAACTGCAAAGCGGCGAAACCCTGCTGGTATTGGGCGCCGCCGGCGGCACCGGCCTGTCGGCAGTGGAGATCGGCAAACTGATGGGCGCACGCGTGATCGCAGCAGCCTCGTCGGACGACAAGCTGGACCTGTGCCGCGCGCACGGTGCCGACGAGACCATCAACTACAGCCGCGAGGATTTGCGCGAGCGCCTGCGCGCACTCACCGGCGGCCGTGGCGTCAACGTCGTCTACGACCCGGTCGGCGGCGCCTACAGCGAGATCGCGCTGCGCAGCATGGCCTGGAAGGGGCGGCTGCTGGTGATCGGATTCACCGCCGGCGAGATTCCCAAGCTGCCGCTGAACCTGACGCTGCTCAAGGGCTGCTCCATCGTCGGCGTCTACCACGGTGGTTTTCAACACAACGAGCCGCAAGCCTACCGGGCGCAGATGGCGGAATTTTTTGAGCTCGTGGCACAGGGAAAAATCAAGCCCGCCATCACCGCGCGCTACCCGCTGGAGCAGGCCCGCGAAGCGCTGCGCGCCTTTGCCGAGCGCCGCGTCACCGGCAAGATCGTGCTCGTCACGGAACTCGGGCGCCGCCATGCCGAATAAGCCGCGCAAGGACCGCGCATGCAACTAAAGGACAAGGTCGTTGTCGTCACTGGCGGTGCCAGCGGCATCGGCGCGGCGATGGCGCGCCGCTTTGCGCAAGAGGGCGCACGCGCCGTGGTGGTGGCGGACCGCGACGGCGCGGCGGCGCAGGCTGTAGCGAAAGAATTTGATGGCCTGGGCCTGCACTGCGACGTCACCCGCGAGCCCGACCTGCTGCACCTGATAGAAACCACGCAGCACCGCTTTGGCGCAATCGACCTGTTCTGCTCGAACGCCGGCGTCAGCATCGCTGGCGGACCCGAACTGCCCGACGCTGCCTGGCGGCAGGTCTGGAACGTCAACCTGATGGCGCACGTGCATGCGGCGCGCGCGCTGCTGCCTGCCATGCTCGCGCGCGGCCAGGGCTATCTGCTGCAGACGGCTTCGGCGGCCGGGCTGCTGTCGCAGTTCGACGCGCCCTACGCAGTCAGCAAACACGCCGCCGTCGCCTTTGCCGAATGGCTGGCGATTACCTACGGGAGTCGCGGCATCAAGGTCAGCTGCCTGTGCCCGGCCGGTGTCGACACACCGCTGCTGCGCGCCGAACCCGCACAGCACCAGCGACTCTTGAGCGAAGGCATGGTCTCGGCCGAGACGGTGGCCGAGGCCGTCGTCAAAGGTCTGAGCGCAGAGCGCTTCCTGATCCTGCCGCAGCCCTGGATCGGCGAGCAACTGCGGCGCAAGGTGGAAGACCCGGACCGCTGGCTGCGCGGCATGGGCCGCTGGCACGACAGCATCCGCCCCACATGAAGAAGGAAACCCCATGAGCGATCCGCGCCCGATGCACTGCATTCCCCTGACCGACGCCACGGTGCAGGAGTTTTACGAGTACCTGTTTGCACCCTGGGTCAAGGGCATTGGCATGCGCGACTTCAAGGTAAGCAAGGGCAAGGTTTCGGGCCTGCTGCCGCAAAGCGACGCACTCAAATTTTCCAGCGGCGCCGTTTGTGGCCAGGTCATCATGTCGGCCATCGACACCGTGGCCTCGCTGGCGATGGCGACCGACCGCTTTCCCAAGGGCACGGTCTACCAGCACACCCACTTCCTGCGCCCGGCCGTCAACGACGACTTCATCGTCGAAGCCACGGTGCTGCGCTTTGGCAAGACCACGGCTTTCGCCGAAGCCCGCGTCAGCTTTGCCTCCAGCGGCGTGCTGGCCGCGCACGCCAGCCTTGAGTTCGCGTTCTGAGCCCACGCGGCGCCGGCTGCAGGCGCCGGTTGCCGGTCATCAAAGCGGTGTGCCGTCGGCACTGAGCGTTTCGCCCTTGCGTTCAACAATCAAGCCATAGGCATGGGGCTGGCGATGCAGGTCGAAGTTGAACGTGGTGCGCTTGTAGACGGCGCAAAAATCCAGATCGATGCGCGCGATGGCCATCTCGTCGTCCTTGGTGTGGCAGCGTGCCACGACCTCGCCTGAGGGGGCAATGATGCAACTGCCACCGATGCTGTCTACCCCTTCTTCAAGACCGGCCTTGGCCACGCCGACCACCCAGCATCCGTTCTGGTAGGCGCCGGCCTGCATCGACAAGGCGTTGTGGAACAGCGAGAGATCGTCGTGCTGCGGCGCCGGCGCGTTGTGCACCGGGGTGTTGTAGCCAATCAGCACCAGTTCCGCCCCTTGCAGTCCCATCACGCGGTAGGTTTCGGCCCAGCGCCGGTCGTTGCACAGCGCCATGCCGACGATGCCGCCAAAGGCCTGTGTCACGCCAAAGCCGGGGCCCGGTGTGAAGTAGCGTTTTTCGAGGTGCTGAAAGCGCCGCCAGGGTTCATGCTCACGGTGCCCCGGCAGATGCACCTTGCGGTACTTGCCGACGATAGCGCCGGCGCGGTCAACCAGGATGGACGTGTTGTAGCGCAGCTCTGCGCCGCCTTCATGCGCTAGTTCGGCGTAGCCCAGGTAAAAGCCCATGCCCAGTTCACGCGCCAGATTGAACAGCGGCAGGGTCGCAGCACTCGGCATCTCGCGCTCATAGTACTGCTTGAGTTCGGCTTCATCCGCTATGTACCAGCGCGGGAAAAATGTGGTCAGCGCCAGTTCCGGGAAGACGATGAGCTGCGCGCCCAGCGCGTGCGCCTGGCGCATGAGATCGCACAGACGCGCGACCACCTGGCTGCGGGAGTCCGTGCGCTGGATCGGACCGAGCTGGCCCATGGCGATATTGAGGTAGCGTGGCATGGGTAATTCCTATGAAGTTCGATTGGCCAGCAGGAGCGCGACCTGCAGCAGGATCTGGGCGCCGCGCAGCAGGTCATCGGGTGCGGTGTATTCGCGCACGTTGTGGCTCAGGCCGCCAACACTGGGAACAAAAATCATCGCGCTGGGACAGACCCGCGCCAGCATCTGCGCGTCGTGCCCGGCGCCGCTGGGCATGCGCAGGTGCGTGCAAGCCAAGGCGCTGGCCTGGCTCTCGACCAGGTCCACCAGTTGCGCATCAAACACCACGGGCTCGAAGCGGGCCAGTGAGCGCGTCCTCAGCTGCACCCCTTCGGCCTGCGCGGCGCGTTCGGCAAACGCCAGCAGTTCGGCCTCGGCCTGCGCCAGCGCCGCAGCGTCGGTGTTGCGCAGGTCAACCGTAAAGACCGCTTTCTGCGCGATGACGTTGACCAGATTGGGGCTCAGTTGCAGCGCGCCCACGGTGGCCAGTTGCCGTCCGCCCATGCGCTGTGCCAGCTCGCGTGCGTGCACCGCCACTTTCGCCGCCACCAGTGCGGCATCGTGGCGCAGCGCCATCGGTGTGGTGCCGGCGTGGTTCGATTGCCCTGCTACGGTGAACTCGGTCCAGGAAATGCCCTGCACCCCTTCGACGACGCCGATCTGTATGCCCTGGCGCTCCAGCACCGGGC
This sequence comes from uncultured beta proteobacterium, assembly GCA_903876735.1. Classification (GTDB taxonomy): domain Bacteria; phylum Pseudomonadota; class Gammaproteobacteria; order Burkholderiales; family Burkholderiaceae_C; genus Rhodoferax. The sequence goes on from CAIRAW010000043.1 coordinate 139,946, forward strand.
CTTGTTCGATGTGCAGTTCAAGGTAGCTGTCCGCCTGCGGCGCGCCGACCGGTACGCTGCCCTGGTAGCCGATGCGCTGCAACTCGGCCGCAACCGTCAGGCCCTCGCTGTCGCAGCTGGCCAGGGCTTGCGCCAGCGGCATGCCGCCGACATAAACCAGGCTGCCCATCATGTCGGGCTGAAAACGCGCGCCTTCCTCGTTCGTGAAAATGGCCACCGCCAGTGGCCGCTGCGGCTTGATGCCGGCTTCGCGCAGCGTCCGCACCACCTCCAGCGCGGCCAGCACGCCGTAGTTGCCGTCGTACAGCCCGCCGGTGCGCACGGTGTCGATGTGCGAACCCATCATCACCGGCGGCCCATCCTGCAGACCCGGCCAATGGCCGAAGATGTTGCCGATGGCGTCGACCTCGACGCGCAGGCCCGACTCGCGCATGCGCGCAACCGCCCAGTCACGGCCGAGCCGGTCTGCGTCGCTCAGGGCCAGACGATTGACGCCGCCGCCCGGCAAGGCGCCAATCTGCCCCAGGGCCTGCAGACTCTCGAGCAGGCGCGCGCCGTTGATTTGCGCCATCGCGGTCTGGCTCATGCTGCGTCCGCCGCCTGCAAGACTTCGGTCGCACTGCGGCCCACCAGTTGCGCGTAGAGCGCCGGATCGGTATCGCCCTCGCTGCCGAAAAACAGAAGCCGGCTGTCGGCGCCCAGTCCCAGCGCGTCACGGGCCTGCGCTTGCTGCAGTATCAGCAGCGCCGCCGCCAGGCCCGCCACGGCGGATTCACCGGCCACGATCACCGGATCAGCGGCAAGCGGACGCGCCAGCAATCGCATCAGTTCAACGGCTGCCGGGTCGCCAATGGTGCAGAAGGCGTCGGCGCCGCGTTCCAGAATTTGCCAGGCCAGCAAGGACACTTCGCCACAGGCCAGACCGGCCATCAGGGTGTCGAGATCGCCCTTGACCGCCACCAGCGCGCCAGCTTTGGCGCTTTGCATCAGGCAGTCGGCGCGCTCGGGCTCGACCACGACCAGCACCGGCCGCCTGGCAGCCGAGCGTTCCCAGAAATAAGCGCAGACCGCTGCCGCAAAGCCGCCCACACCGGCCTGCACAAACACATGCGTGGGCCATTGCGCCATGGCCTGCACCGCCTCGTGCACCATCAACTGGTAGCCTTGCATGACGTCACGTGGAATGTCCATGTAGCCCGGGTACGAGGTGTCGGAGATCACGAACCAGCCATTGCGCCGGGCATCGCGATCAGCCTCTTGCACTGAGTCGTCGTAATTGCCAGCGGTTCTGATCACGTGCGCGCCGTAGGCTTCGATGGCGCGCTTGCGACCCTCACTGACGCTGGCGTGAATGTAGATGACGCAGCGGCAGCCCATCATTTGCGCGCCCCAGGCCACCGAGCGGCCATGGTTGCCATCGGTGGCGCAGGTCACCGTTATGTCGGCGCAAGCCTGGCGCAGCGCGGGCTCAAGCAGCAGCGCCTCGGGGCTGACCGTTCGCCCCAGGCGCTCGCCGATCTCGCGACACAGCAAGCGCGTGACGGCATAGGCCCCGCCCAGCGCCTTGAAGCTGCCCAGCCCGAAGCGGGAGGCCTCGTCCTTGTAGTGGATGGCCGCAACACCGGCCGCAGCGGCCAAACCGGCCAGCGAGCGCAGCGGTGTGGCGCAGTAGCCCGGCCATGCGGTGATCACGGCCTGCGCCTGCGCCAGGGCTGGTGCGCTCAGCAGCGCTTCGCGCTGGGCGCCGTAGGGCTCGGCATTGTCATGGCGCGGATTGCGCAGCAGCGTGAAGGGAAGATTGGAAACAGGGTTCATGGTGCGGGACCGGTTCAGGATTGGGATTGCAGATCGGCGAGCTGCGCGTGGATCTGTTCGACACGCGCCATGCGGCTGCGGGCTTTTTTGGGAATGCGGGACAAGGCGGCCGTGGCCAGGTAATTGATCAGGCTGATGGCGCTCACATAGGAGTCGAAAACGGGCCCGTCCTGCGTCGCGCAATGAAACACCGCCTTGGCGCGCGGCGCCAGCGTGGAAGCGCGGCCATCGGTCAGCAGCACCAGCGCGGCACCGGCGTCGCAGGCAATCCCCACGACCTGCGACAGACGGCGCGTGCGGCGGCGAAAGTCCATGGCAAGCAAGACGTCCTGCGGGCCGATTTCGGCCAGCAGTTCGGCATCTTCCCCGGTTGCATCGTTGAGCAGGTAGACCTCGGTGCGCACCTGGGTCAGCAAGGCTCGCGCATAAAAAGCCGCCATGTAGCCATTGCGGTAGCCCACCACCCAGATGCGCCGCGCGCCAAGCAGCGTCTCGACAGCGACTTGCACGCAGGCATCGCTCACATCCTCTGCCAACGCCTGCAGGCGCTGCGCATCGTGCGCGATGTGCTGCTGCAAGGGGCTGCCCGCCGTGCCTTGCTGCGCCATGCGCTGCAGCGGCGAGCTTGACAGCGCGCCCTCACGCAGATGTTGGCGAAAGGCCTGAAATCCGGCAAAACCCAGGCGCTTGAAAAAGCGCGCCGAGCTGGCCTTGGAGACACCGGCCAGCGCCGCGAGTTCGGTCGCGCTGTAGGCCAGCGCGTCCTTCTCGTGGGCCAGCACCACGTCGGCGAGCTTGCGCTCGACCAGCGACAGCGCGTCGTACTGGGCCTGGATGCGCTCGCGCAGACTGGCGACTTTCTTCATGTCAGGCCGCGTTGCAGGTTTTGGTGCCGACAGCCCCAAAACAGGGCGGCGCACGCACCGGCAAGAAACATATTTTTCATAAATCAATCACAAAGAAACAAGTATTTCATATTCTGCCGGATCTGTTTGCAATAGCGGTGCCAACTGACCCGGACTGGATGGCACACATCTTGCGCAAAGCAACCCGTGTCCCATTCTTTTACGACAGGAAACCTCATGAAATCCAAAGCGCTCTCCACATTGGCTGGCCTGTTTGCCGGCGTTCTGTTGCTCTGCACGTCGCCAGCACAAGCCGACGATTCGCTCACTGCCGTTCTCGCGAAAAAATCAATCGCCCTGGGCGTGGCCTCCGACTTCCCGCCTTACGGTTACATGGGTCCGGATTTCAAACTCACCGGCGTCGACGTGGCCACCGCGCAGCTGATTGCCGACAAGCTGGGCGTCAAAGCCGAGTTCGTCCCCGTGAGCACGCCCAACCGCATTCCCTATCTGCAGACCAAGAAGATCGACCTGATCGTCTCGGCCCTGGGCAAGAACGCCGAGCGCGAAAAAGTGATCGACTTCACGGTCGCCTACGCACCCTTCTTCCAGGCCGTCTTCGGCCCGAAGGCGCTGAGCATCAAGAGCTTTGCCGACCTGGCCGGCAAGACCATTGCCGTGACACGCGGCACAATTCAGGACGATGTGCTGCAGCAGATGGCGCCGCCGACCCTCAAGACCATGCGCTTTGAAGACGACGCCACCACGGTTGCCGCCTTCATCTCGCAACAAACCCAGTTGCTGGCCACCGGCGCCGCTGTCGCCGCCGCTGCGATCCAGAAGAATCCGCAGGTGCAGGCCGAATACAAGCTGCTGCTGAAAGACTCGCCCAACTTCATCGGCGTGCGCAAGGGCGAGACCGCGCTGTTGAACAGGGTCAACGAAATCCTGCGCGCCGCCAAGGCCGATGGCACGCTGGAGGCTTACTCGCAAAAGTGGCTGGGCCGCGGCACCGGCGTGCTGCCGGACTAAGCGGACGAAACGCCCAAGGCCACGACCCGCATGATCGAGTTCAACTTTTCCGTTGTGCTGGCGCAGTGGCCCATGCTCTTGCGCGGGCTGGGCCTGACGGCCGCGCTGACCGCTGCGTCTGCGCTGCTGGGCTCACTGCTGGGCACGGCCTGCGCCTGGGCCCGCCTGCATGGCACAGCGGTGCTGAAGCAGGTGGTGGGCGGCTATGTGGAACTGGTGCGCAACACGCCCTTCATCATCCAGTTGTTCTTCATATTTTTTGGCTTGCCCTCGCTCGGCGTTCGGCTATCGGTCGAAGTCGCCTGCGTGCTGGCCATGGTATTGAACCTTGGCGCCTACGCCTGCGAGATCATTCGCGCCGGTCTGCTGGCCACGTCGCGCGGACAGATCGAAGCGGCCATGAGCCTGGCGCTGACGCCGTGGCAGATTTTCTCGCGCGTGGTGCTGCCCCCGGCGCTGGCGCGGATCTGGCCGGCCCTGGTGAGCCAGATCGTCATCGTCATGCTTGGCTCGGCCGTGTGCGGACAAATATCAGCTGAAGAGCTGTCGCAAGCGGCCAATCTCATTTCGAGCCGCACCTTTCGCAGCTTTGAGTCCTACATCATCGCTACCCTGGCCTATCTGGCACTGGCCGTCGCGCTGCGCCAGTTGCTGAACTGGGCCGGCCCGCGTTTCATTTTTGTGAGCCGCTGAAGCGGAGCTGCCAATGGTTCAGTTTGCACTCTGGGACATCTTCACGTTTCTGCTGGGCGCGATGCGCTGGACCGTGCTGCTCTCGCTCATTGCTTTCGTCGGTGGTGGTGTGCTCGGCATGGGACTGCTGTTTCTGCGCTTTGCGCAATGGCGTGGCGCCGGCATCGCGGTGGCGTGGTATGTGCAGATCTTCCAGGGCACGCCCTTGCTGATGCAGTTGTTCCTGGTCTACTTTGGCCTGGCCCTGCTCGGCATGGACACCTCGCCCCTGGTATCGGCCGCCATCTGCCTGACGCTCTATGCCAGCGCCTACCTGACCGAGATCTGGCGCGGCTGCGTGAACTCGGTCCACCGCGGGCAATGGGAGGCTTCGGCCAGTCTGGCGCTGGACTTCACGCAGCAAATGCGCCATGTCATCCTGCCGCAGGCGGCACGGGTGGCGATTGCACCCACCGTGGGCTTCATGGTGCAAATCATCAAGGGAACGGCCCTGGCGTCGGTCATCGGTTTTGTCGAACTGACCAAGGCCGGGCAGATGATTTCCAACGCCACCTACCAACCCTTTCTGGCCTACACCTTCGTGGGTCTTTTGTACTTCGCCCTGTGCTATCCGCTGTCGCGCTGGAGCCAAAAACTGGAAAGCCACCGCCTGGCCTGAAACCATGACTGACACCAACTCCCCCGACTTCGCACTGGTTGACATCCGCGGCCTGCACAAGCGCTTTGGATCAACCGAGGTGCTCAAAGGCATCGACCTGCAGGTCCGACGCAAGGAAGTGGTCTGCATCATCGGCAAGAGCGGCTCGGGCAAAAGCACCCTGCTGCGCTGCATCAACGGACTCGAGACTTTCGAGCAAGGCAGCCTGAGCATCGATGGACAGGCGCTGCGCCATGGTGACCGCAATGCGATGCGCGAGTTGCGTCAACAGGTGGGCATGATCTTCCAGAGCTTCAACCTGTTTCCCCATTTGGGCGCCGGGCGCAATGTCATGCTGGCACCCTCGCTGGTCAAGGGCTTGCCCAAGGAAGAGTCTCGCGCTCGCGCACAGGCCCTGCTGGCGCGCGTCGGGCTGGACGGCATGTTTGACCGCCTGCCGGACCAGCTCTCGGGTGGTCAGCAACAACGCGTTGCCATTGCACGGGCGCTGGCGATGGCACCGAGCGTGCTGCTGTGCGATGAAATCACCTCGGCCCTGGACCCCGAACTGGTGGGTGAAGTGCTGCAGGTGGTGGAGATGCTGGCCGACGAGGGCATGACCCTGATCCTCGTCACCCACGAGATGGCCTTTGCGCGCAAGGTCAGCGACCGCATCGTGTTCATGCACCAGGGGCTGATCCATGAGTCCGGTTCCCCGGACGACATTTTCAAGCATCCCAAGACACCCGAGTTGCAGCAGTTCCTGTCAGCGCTGCGCGACTGAGCCGCAGCAGCGTGACTCTCGGCCTCAGGCGACCTCGAACAACCCGGCCGCACCCATGCCACCACCGATGCACATGGTGATGACAACGTACTTGACGCCGCGGCGTTTGCCTTCGATCAGCGCGTGGCCGACCAGGCGCGCACCGGTCATGCCGTAGGGATGGCCGATCGAGATGCCGCCGCCGTTGACGTTGTAGATTTCGGGGTCGATGCCAAGGTGGTCGCGGCAGTAGATGGCCTGGCAGGCAAACGCTTCATTGAGTTCCCACAGGCCGATGTCGGAGACTTTCAGGCCGTTCAACTTGAGCAGTTTGGGAATCGCGTAAACCGGGCCAATGCCCATTTCTTCGGGTGCGCAGCCGGCCACCGCCATGCCGCGGTAAATGCCCAGCGGTTGCAGACCGCGCCGCTGCGCCAGCGAACCTTCCATCAAGACGCAGGATGAGGCACCGTCCGACAACTGGCTGGCGTTGCCGGCCGTGACAACACCGCCGTCGATCACGGGCTTCAATGCCTGCAAGCTCTCGAACGTGGTGTCGGCCCGGTTGCCCTCGTCCTTTGTGATCGTGACTTCCTTGTAGCTGACTTCCTTCGTGAGCTTGTCGACCACCGCCATGCTGCTGGTCAGGGGCACGATCTCGGCGTCAAAGCGCCCAGCGGCCTGGGCTGCGGCGGTGCGGCGCTGCGACTCGTACGCATAGCGGTCCTGCGCTTCACGCGTGATGCCGTATTTTTTGGCGACGAACTCGGCCGTCTGCAGCATCGGCATGTAGGTGTGCTGCGCCTTGGCGATCACGGCCGGATCCTTTTCGCGCGCCACCCACTCCATGTAGGGCGCTTGCACGGCCGAGATGTTGTCCTGACCACCGGCGACGACGACTTCCATGCCGTCGACCATGATCTGCTTGGCGCCCGTGGCAATCGCCATCAGGCCCGACGAGCACTGGCGGTCCATGGTCTGGCCCGACACCGTCAGCGGCAAGCCGGCGGCGATACCGGCATTGCGGGCCAGGTTCATGCCGGCGGTGCCGCCCGTGAGCACGCAGCCCATCACCACGTCGTCGATCTCCGCGCCGTCAATACCGGCGCGGCGCACCGCGTGCGCAATCGTGTGGCCGAGAAAGGTCGGCGACTTGATGTTATTGAAAGCACCCTTGAAGGCACGCCCGATTGGGGTGCGGGCAGTTGAAACAATGACGGCTTCTCTCATGATGGCTAACTCCGGTGAAATTCAGTGGGACAAAGAATACAAGACTTCAGGGCGCGCTGCTGTCACTCAGGCGCTTGCCCTGCGTGGCGAGGTTCTTGAGCAAATTGCTGGCCGTCCAATAGCCACAGGCGTTACCGCGCTCTGTGGCGTAGGCCGCCATGCGCTCGACGATCTTCTTCAGACCGATCTCGTCGGCCAGGAACAGCGGACCACCGCGGTGGTCCGGAAAGCCGTAGCCGGCAACCCACACCATGTCGATGTCGGCGCCCCGGTAGGCAATGCCCTCGGACAGGATGAGCGCGCCTTCGTTGATCAGCGGATAGAGCAGGCGCTCGACGATCTCCTGGTCGCTGATGTCACTGCGCCGCTGGATGCCGTATTGCGCCGCCAGCGCGACGCAGATCTCGGTGAGCGCCGGGTCCGGCACGGGCGTGCGGCCTTCGTAACGGTAATAGCCCGCCAGCGTCTTCTGGCCGAAGCGTCCCATTTCAAACAGCTTGCGCACCAGCACGCGGTAGCTCGGGTCTGCGGGCAGGCCGCCGGCCTTGTCGCGCTCGATCACGGTCTTGGCGCCGACGTCGATACCCGCCATGTCGAGCATGCGGCACGGGCCCATGGCCATGCCCAGCGCTTCAACGGCGCGGTCGACCTGTTGCGGCTGCGCGCCTTCGAGCAGCAGAAACTCGGCCTCACGCATATAGACCTCGGCCATGCGGTTGCCGATAAAACCGTAGCAGACACCCGACACCACGGCCACTTTGCCGATGACACCGGCGAGCTTCATCACGGTGGCCAGCACCTCGGGCGCAGTCTTGGCGCCACGCACGACTTCGAGCAAGCGCATGACGTTGGCCGGGCTGAAGAAGTGCATGCCAACAACGTCAGCGGGACGGCCGGTGGCCGCCGCCAGTTCGTCAACATCGAGCGTCGAGGTGTTGGTGGCGATGATGGCGCCGCTCTTGCAGACCTGGCCCAGCTTGGCGCAGATCTGGCGCTTCAAATCCATGTTCTCGAAGACGGCCTCGATGACCATATCGCAACCAGCCAGATCGGCGTAGTCGAGTGAGCCGGTCAAGAGAGCGAGGCGCTGCGCCAGTTGCTGCGCGCTGAGCTTGCCCTTGGCGGCGCTGGCCTCGTAGTTCTTGCGCACCAGACCCAGACCACGCTGCAGCGCTTCATCGTTGGCTTCAACAATCACCACCGGAATGCCGGCATTGGCGAAGTTCATGGCAATGCCGCCGCCCATGGTGCCGGCACCGACCACGCCGACAGTCGCGATTTTGCGCAGCGCCACGTCTTTGGGCAGCCCCGGAATCTTGCTGACCTGGCGCTCGGCAAAAAACAGATGGCGCAAGGCACGCGAGGTGGCCGATGGCCGCAGCACTTCGAACTCGCGCGCCTCCACCTGCTCGCCCTGCGCAAACGGCAATTCGGCTGCCGCCTGCACGCACCAGACCGCTGCGGCCAGCGCCGGGTAGGCCGGTTTTTTTTGCGCGGCGCTGAGCGCAGCGGCAAAGAAATCAGACGGGATGCCGGCCTGCGACACCGGCAACTCGCTGGTGCGCCGCACTGGCGCATTGGCCGCTGCCAGTTGCTCGGCGTAGGCCAGGCCCAGATTCAGGGCGTCGCCCTCGCGCACCACATCGACAATGCCGGCTTCGAGCGCCCAACCGGCGTCCAGCATGCGCCCGCTCTGGATCATGTCCAGCGCCAGCGGCACACCGGCCAGGCGCGGCAGACGCTGCGTGCCAAGCGAGCCCGGTATCAGGCCCAGTTTGACCTCGGGAAGGCCGACGCGCGTGCCCGGCAGGGCCAGGCGGTAATGGCAGGCCATGGCAAGCTCCAGCCCACCGCCGAGCACCGTGCCGTGCAGCGCAGCCACCACCGGGCGCGCTGATTGCTCCAGACGCGCCAGAAACGTGTTGAAGGGCGCGGTGCTGAAGTTGGGCAGGTCAAAGGAGCTGATGTCGCCACCGGCGACAAAAGTGCGGCCCTCGCAGTGCAGCAGCAGCGCCTGCAGCGAGGCGTCGGCCTCGAAGGCGGCAAAGCCCTCTATCAGTCCGGCCACCGCCGCTGGCGAGAGCGCGTTGACCGGCGGGTTGTTCATGCGCAGCACGCCGATGCGGCCGTGCGTTTCAAAAATCACTGGGTTGGTCATGGAATGTTTGTCTCCGTCGAGGTGCGGTACCGGGCAGAAAAGCCAGCCGATGCGCTCGCATCAAGCATACAAAACGTCTCTCCCAAGGTCTTGTGCAAAGTAGCTAAGGATCATTCATGCAGGGATGACAGACGAGAGCCGGCGCAGTATGACGGGTGGATCAGGCCGCCGAGGCACACAGGCTTGGTATTCGAAGCAAGCAAAACACAGACGCTCGCCCTGGATTGCGGACCAAGTCCGCACTGAGCGGGGGCGTTGGCTCAGAAGATCGAAACGGTGATACCGCCATCGACCGGCAGGCTGGCGCCGGTGACAAAGGCGCCACTGGGGGCGCTCAGGTAGAGCACGGCATAGCCGATGTCCTGCGGCTGGCCCAGGCGGCGCACGGGGGTCTTTGCAATGAAGCGGGCCTGCGTCGGGGCGTCGTAGACCTCGGAGAGCTTGGTCTGGATCACGCCGGGCAGCAGGGTGTTGACGCGGATGCCAAACTCGCCGTACTCCAGCGCAAAGGCCCGACTCATGCCGATCAGGGCGGTCTTCAAAGTTGAATACAGCCCCAGCATCTTGTCCGGGTGCCAGGCCGCAATCGACGCGATGTTGACGATGCTGCCGCCGCCACGCGGCTTCATCAGTTTGGTCGCCTCCAGCGACAGGTACCAGTAACCGCGCAAATCAACTTCCACCGTCTTGGTGAAGAGGGCGACGTCGGTGTCGGCTATCGTGCGCCAGGGGCTCAGCACCGCGTTGTTGACAAGGATGTCCAGGCCGCCATGGCGCTCGCGCAGATGTTCGGCCATGCTGGCGATGTCTTCCATGCGGCCGATGTGGCAAACGCGACCCTCGGCGCTCAAGCCCTCGTCGCGCAAGGCCTGCGCCACACGCTCGCAGTCGCCCTGCTTGCGGCTGCTGATGACGACATGGGCGCCGGCCTGCGCCAGCACACGCGCCGTACCCTCGCCGATGCCCATGGTCGAGCCGGTGATGAGCGCGACCTTGCCGCTGAGGTCGAATGGATGGCTGGCGGTGACGGGCATGCGGAACGCTCCTTCGGTTCAAAATATTCGGGTCAGATCGGTCGCGCCAGGATGTCGAGACCGACGCGCGCAAAGACGTCGAGCGTCTGGCCAAAGAACAGGGCGCTCTCTGCCACTGCGGTGCCGAGTTCGGCACGCCGGCGCAGACCGGCCGACATGGCGGCCTGGCGAAACAGGGCGAAGGCCTGGTAGAAGCGCAGGTCCACCGGCGCGCGGCCCATGGCGCCAAAATAGCGCTGTGCCTGCTCTTGGGCCGTCGGGATGCCCAGGGCGCGCCGGTCGAGTCCGGCAAGACCCGGCAGCAGGTAGTCGCTGGGCAGTTCCTGCACCGCCAGGAACTGGCCCAGGTCGGCCAGCGGATGGCCGAGCGTAGAGAGCTCCCAGTCCAGCACGGCCGCGATGCGCTCGCCCGCAGCGTCGAACATCAGGTTGTCCAGGCGCGCGTCACCATGCAGCAGCACGGCCACCGCATCGTCGGCTGGCATCGCCCGCTGCAGCGCATCGATCAGCGCTTCCAGCGTCGCATCGCCCTGCGGCAAGGCGGTGCGGTACTGCGTGTTCCAGCGGTGCAACTGGCGCTCGAAGTAGTGGCCGCTGCGGCCGAAGTCGCGCAGACCGAGTGCGTCGATGTCGATGCGATGGATCGTCGCCAGCATGTCGATGGCGCTGTGGTAAATCGCGACCCGCTGCGCCTGCGGCAACTCGGGCAGGCGCGGATCCGGATGGACACGGCCCTCAACAAACTCCATCAGGTAGAACTGCACGCCGACCACATCCAGGTCGTTGCACAGCAGGTGAATGCGGGCCACCGGCACCGCGCTGTCGCGCAGCGCCGTGATGACGCGGTATTCGCGGTCCAGCGCGTGGGCTGACTTGAGCAGCAGACCGGCCGGTTGCGTGCGCAGAATGTAGCGCCCGCTGTCGGCCGCGATGCGCCAGATCGGGTTCGAGTTGCCACCGATCAAGCGCTCGGCCGAGCGCAATCCGGCAAAGGCGGGCAGTTGCGCCTCGAGGTAGGCACCTAGCCGCACCAGATCAAGCTGCGGAATGCCGACGACCGGGCTCATGCCGTGCTTCAGGCTTTGGCGCTGGACGGCGCCACGGCATGGCGCTTGAGCAGCACCTTGCCCAGCGCCGACAGGTGCACCTGGTCCGGCCCGTCTCCCATGCGCATGAAGCGCGCGTAAACGTAGGCTTCGGCCAGAAAAGTGTCCTGCGAAACGCCGGCGCCGCCGTGGACCTGGATGGCGCGGTCGATCACGCGCGCCGCCATGCTGGGCACCACGATCTTGGCGGCGGCGATCAGGTCGCGCGCGGCCTTGTTGCCCTCGCGGTCCATCTTGTCGGCGGCGCGCAGCGTCAGCAGGCGCGCCTGCTCAATGTCGCAAAACGAGTGCGCGATGTCTTCCCGCACCGAACCCTGTTCGCCCAGCATCTTGCCAAAAGCGAAGCGCTGGTTGGCACGCTGGCACATGATCTCGAGCGCGCGCTGGGCGCAGCCGATCAGGCGCATGCAGTGGTGGATGCGCCCGGGGCCGAGCCGGCCCTGCGCGATCTCGAAGCCCCTGCCTTCACCCAGCAGCAGGTTAGCCGCAGGCACACGCACGTTGTCGTAAACGATCTCAGGGTGACCGACCGGCGCGTCGTCGTAGCCAAAAACCCGGATGTCCCGCACGATGCGCACGCCGAGTGTGTCCTTGGGCACCAGAATCATCGACTGCTGCTTGTGTATTTCAGGATGGTCGGGCGCGCTCTTGCCCATCACGATCAGCAGCTTGCAGTCCTCGTTCATGGCGCCTGAGGTGTACCACTTGCGCCCGTTGATCACGTAGTCGTCGCCGTCGCGTCGGATCTCGCACTGGATGTTGGTCGCATCGCTCGAGGCCACCTCGGGCTCGGTCATCGAAAACGCGGAGCGGATGGTCCCGTTCAGAAGCGGCTCCAGCCATTGCTTGCGCTGTTCCGGCGTGCCGTAGTTGGCCAGCACCTCCATGTTGCCGCTGTCGGGCGCCGAGCAGTTGAAGATCTCGCTGGCCCACAGCACCCGGCCCATGGCCTCGGCCAACGGCGCGTAGTCAAGGTTGCTTAGGCCCGCACCATGATCGCCGGGCAGAAACAGGTTCCACAAGCCTTGCGCGCGCGCCTCTTCTTTGAGTTGCTGCAGCACCGGTGGCGTGCGGTAGCGGTGACCGGTCTGCACCTGCTCGTGGTAAAGCTTTTCCACCGGCAGCACGCGCTCGGCCATGAAACGTGTGAGCTGCGCTACCAGCGCCAGGGTGCGCGGGCTGTGTTCAAAATTCATCTCGTCTCCAGTAGGGTTCAGCGATCAGGCGCGGCGCGTCAGGATGAGCGCGAGTTCGGCCATGCCGTTGTCATGGCTGACGCGCACATAAGGTGGTTTGGGCCAGTCCCAGTTCGCGCTGGTGAACAGCGCGCGCATGGCCTGGATGTCGCAGTGGTAGGGCGGGCCTTCGATGAAACCCTGGGCAGCGCCCGGCTTGGCCGCCTGGGCGAACAGCACCAGCAGCTTGCCGCCCGGGCGCAACCACGCACGCAACTGCGCGGCATAGCGTACCCAGTAGTCGGGGTGCAGGGCGCACAGGCAAGCCTGCTCGTAGATCGCGTCCAGCGGCTGCGCCGGGGCCCATTTCAATACGTCTGCTTCTGCCAGCTCGGCGTGCAGGCCGATTTGCTGCAGCAGCGCGCCGCAATGCGTGATCGCCGCCGGCGCGTAGTCAATCGCTGTCACAAGCGCGCCATGTTGCGCCAGCGCGGCCACCTCCCAGCCATGGCCGCAGCCGGGCACGAGCACGCGCTCGCCGGGATGCACCTGACCCTGCGCCAGCCAGTCCAGCAGTTGCGGGTTGCTCGCGCGCCGGTCCCAGGGCGTGTTCTGCGCGGCAAAGCGCGATTGCCAGAATTCAAGCGTCGGGCCGGCCATGTCAGCCTCCGGCCTGCGCGTTGGCCGTGCGCAGGCGCGACTTGAGCACCTTGCCGGTCGGGTTGCGCGGCAGCGCCTCGACCAGACGCAACTCCTTGGGCAGCTTGTAGCGCGCCAGTTTGCCGTCACAAAAAGCCTGCAGCGCCTCCAGCGTGAGGGTCTTGCCGGGCTTGGGCGCAACGACGGCGACGACGCGCTCACCCCAGCGCTCGTCAGGGGCTCCGATCACCGCCACTTCGGCAATGTCGGGGTGGCCGTAGAGCACGCTCTCGACCTCGGCCGGGTAAATGTTTTCACCGCCGCTGATCACCATGTCCTTGAGCCGGTCGCAGATGTAGAGAAAGCCCTCGGCGTCCTGGTAGCCGACGTCGCCGGTCTTGAACCAGCCATCCGGGGTGAAACAGGCTTTGGTGGCCTCTGGCTGCTTCCAGTAACCGGCCATGATGTTGGCACCACGCACGCAGATTTCGCCGCGCGCGTCGGCCTGCGTCACCGGCTCGCCATTCATGTCGGTCAGGCGCACCTCGGTCAGCAGCGGCGTCGTGCCACAGGAGCCGAGCTTGTCGACGGCGCGGTCCGGACTCAGAAAGGTGATCATCGAGGCCGACTCGGTCATGCCGTAGCCCTGGTGGACCGGAATGTGGCGCGCATTGAACAGTTCCAGCAGCGGCTCGGGCATGGGCGCGCCGCCGACCGAAACCAGGCGCAGCGAGCTCAGATCGGCCTGCTCGAAATCGGGGTGTTGCGTCATGAACAGCAGCATCGCCGGCACGCCAAAGGTGACGCTGACGCGGTACTGCGTGATCGCCTGCATGACGGCGCCGGGCTCAAAGGCGCGCTGCAGCACCAGATGCCCGCCAGCCACCAGCGTGCTCATGGAGCCGCACAGCAGGCCGCCGACGTGGAACATGGGCGCAAAGTTGAGCGTGACGTCAGACGAGACCATGTCCCAGAGCAGGATCTCGTTGAGGTTGTTGGCCCAGAAGTTGCCATGCGTAAGCATCGCGCCCTTCGGGTTGCCGGTGGTGCCCGAGGTGTACATGATGACGGCCACATCGTCCGTGCGCGCCGGCACGGCCGCCGGCACGGGTGGCGCGGCCGCCATCAGCGTGCTGGCCGACTCCCACCCCGGCGCGCCGGCGCCACGGTGGATGAAGCGCCGGCAGCCAAGCTGGCTGCGCACACCCTCGATGACCTCGATGTGTTCCTCGCCCACGACCAGCGTGTGCACGCCGGCATCGCCAATCACAAACTGCAGTTCGGTGCCAGTCAGACGGAAGTTCAAGGGCACGCAGATGGCGCCCAGCCGCGCTGCTGCAAACAGCACGACGACAAACATCGGGTCGTTCAGGCCCAGGTAGCCAACGCAGGCCCCGGGCGTCACGCCACCGGCTGCCAGCACCGCCGACATGCACTCAATGCGCTGCACCAGTTCACGGTAGCTCCAGGTGATGTCGTCGCAGGTCAGGGCTGGTGCGTGCGGCACGCGGGCGGCGCGGCGCGTCAACCACTCGGCCAGGCCGATGGCGTGGGCGCCGCCGGCGGTGGCAGGCGCAGCTGTTTCGTTTGCGTTCAATATCCGGTTCATGGCGACTCTCTGGGCTTGTGCTGTCAAGCTGCCAGAGTAGTGGCCGGTCACGTCGCCGTCTTGCGCAAAGTGGCTGCGGTCGCCGCGCCTCAGGTCTTGGGCCGGTGCTTGCCACCAGAGCTTGCCGGCAGTCCGTGCAGTTTTAGTTTGCGGCTACCGGCGAACACGTCCTTGGGCGAAAGGCCAAAGACCTGCCGGATCGAATGGCTGAAATGGGAGGAGTCGGGGTAACCGGTGATCTGGGCGATGTCGGCCAGGTTGGCGCTTTGCGTCACATAGTCGAGCATGCTGCGCGCGCGCTTCCACATGCGCAGCGTGCGCAGCGGCACACCGACCTGTTCCTTGAACAAGTGCACAAAGCGCGAGAACGAGAGCGTGAAGCGCGCGGCGTACTGGGCGGCGCTGCTGTCGCCAGCGGGGTTTTGCGCGATGTCGGCCAGCACCTGGGCGATGCGCGGGTCCAGCGTTGCGCGCGCCAGCACCTCGCCAAAAAGGACCTGGTCGAAGGCGGCATCGTCCAGGGCAACGGCCTCGCAGCGCAAATGCCATTGCGCCAACACGCGGCGCACGCGCGCCACAAACTCGGGGGCCGACACCACACCCTGCTGGCCGCGCAAGAAATCCGGCAGCAGGCCTTGCTGCACGGTCTCTGGCTCGACGATCAGGTCGATGATGAAGCGGGTTTCGCTGGCGATGCGGTGCGGCACGTAGGGCGGCACCACCGCCAGATCGCCCTGCTGCCAGGGGCCGCCGTTCATGCTGACGCGGATTGGCTGCTCCTGCGCCACGTAGACGATGAAGCCGCCCATCTTGCGCAGCGAGGGGCGCCCGAGCAACCCGGCATAGAGCACGCGCCCCGGTGTAATCCACATCAGGGGCCTGGTCACCTCCGGTTGAGCGGACCCGGCGTCCGGCAGATCCGCCTCTGAAACAAGCTTCAAACCAACCTCCTGCGCGAACGACCCGCGCGGCGCGGCCCATTCTATAGCGCAGCGGGGTTCAGCTGCCGCGCCAGACCGGGGCGCGTTTTTCGGTGAAGGCGAGTGCGCCCTCCTGGGCGTCGGCCGAGTTGACGGCGGGGTCGGCGATGGCTTTTTGCAGGGCAAACATCTGGTCTTCGGGCCAGGTGTGAGACCGGGCGATCAGTTGCTTGCTGGCGACCACCGCCAGCGGCGCGTTGGCGGCGATCTCGCGCGCCAGCTCGCAGGCAGTCGCGAGTGCCTGGCCCGGTTCGACCAGACGGTTGAGTAGGCCGTTTTCACGGGCCTCCTGCGCCGTCATGTGGCGTCCGGTCAGGGCCAGTTCCATTGCCAGGTGGTAGGACAAGCGCCGCGGCAGGCGCAGCAAACCGCCAGCGGCGGCGACCAGGCCGCGCTTGACTTCGGGCAGACCGAAACGCGCAGTATTTGATGCCACGATCAGGTCGCAGGCCAGCGCAATCTCGAAGCCGCCGGCCAGGGCAAAACCCTCGACCGCCGCAATCAAGGGCTTGCGCGGTGGCGCCTCGGCAATGCCGGCAAAACCGGCGCCGGGAATCATGGGCAACTCACCCTGCGTGAAGGCCTTGAGGTCCATGCCGGCGCAGAAGTTGCCGCCAGCGCCGGTGAGCACCCCGACGCGCAGGTCGCTGCGGCGATCAAGTTCAGCCAGTGCGGCGACCATGCCCTGTGCCACGGCCAGGTTGACCGCGTTGCGGACCGCTGCGCGGTCGATCGTGATGATGAGAAGCGGGCCGTCGACCCGGGTGCTGACCGCCATAGGGTTACCCAATGTTTGCGTTTAAAGGCCGAAGCGGATGCGCAGTTCGCGCAGCTTGCCGACGATGCCGCTCGGAAAGAAATAGACCGACAGGACAAAGATGGTGCCGAACCAGAGCAGCCAGCGGTCGGGGTGGAACAGCTTGGCCAGCAGGGCGACCGAGGCCAGGCTGTGGCTGAGCGACTGCAAGCCGACCTGAATGTAGTTCTCGGCGATCACAAAGATCACCACACCGAGCACGGCGCCGTACATCGTGCCCAGGCCGCCGATCACGCACATCAGCAAAATGTTGAGCATGACGGTGAAGCTGACCGTGGTCTGGGGCCCGACGTAGCGCAGCCAGACTGCCATCAGCACGCCGGCGCAGCAGGCCAGCACGGCCGACAGGCAGTTGGCTGTGAGGCGGTACAGCAGCGTGCGGTAGCCAATGGCTTCGGCGCGGAACTCGTTTTCGCGAATGGCTTCGAGCACGCGGCCAAAGCGCGAGTTGACCACGCGCAGCATCAGCAAGAACAGCAGCAGCGAACAGGCAAACACCAGGTAGTAGGACAGCACCTTGCCGTTGATGGCTGTGCCCCAGAGTTCGGCCTCAAACAAGCGGAAACCCGGCGTCAGCACTTCAGGCAGACGAAAATTTCGTCCGTCGTCGCCACCCGTGATCGAGGTCAGGCGCAGCACCAGCGCGCTGAAAGCCGAGGCCACGGCCAACGTGGTCATGGAATAGAAGATGGCCTTGACGCGCAGCGAGACCAGCGCAATCAGCAGCGCCAGCACGGCCGACAGCGCAATGGCCGCACCGGCCCCGATCGCCAGCGCGCTCCAGCTCGGACCGAGCTTGTACAGCGCGATGGCCACACCATAGGCGCCGATGCCGTAAAACATGGCGTGGGCAAACGAGACAATGCCGCAGTAGCCCAGCAGCAAATCGTAAGACGCGGCCAGCACCAGAAAGACGCAGATGGTGGCCGCCACATTGAGCGAGCGCGCACCCGAGAAAAGAAACGGTGCGCCGGCCAGGTAGACCAGCACGCCCAACAGCAGCAGCGTCAGCAGTCGGCTGCGCGGGAAATCGCCCGACAGGATTTGCGTGAACAGGCTTGGTTTTTTTGTTTTCATTGGGCCGCCAGAGGATAGAGGCCGCGCGGGCGCCAGAGCAGGATGACGACCATCACCAGGATGTTGGACACCAGCGCAAAGTCGGGCGCCAGAAAGCTGACGTAGTTGGTGCTCAGCGCAATCAGGATGGCGGCGGCAAAGCAGCCGGTAATAGACCCGAGGCCGCCGATGATGACGACGATCAGGATCTGCACCAGCACCTCGGCACCAATGCTCACGGTGAACTGCTCGCGGTAAAAGCCCCACATGGTTCCGCCCAGGCCGGCCAGACCGGCGCCGGCCACAAAGACGGCGACAAAGAGGCGGCGCACATGGTGGCCCAGCGCCTCCACCATCTCACGGTTTTCAACCCCGGCGCGAATCATCAAGCCGATGCGGCTGCGCTGCAGCATCAGCACCAAACCTGCGAAGACCAGCGCGCCCACACCAAT
The DNA here is from genome assembly GCA_903876735.1 of uncultured beta proteobacterium. Lineage (GTDB taxonomy): Bacteria > Pseudomonadota > Gammaproteobacteria > Burkholderiales > Burkholderiaceae_C > Rhodoferax. Next base: position 157,987 of record CAIRAW010000043.1, read on the forward strand.
GGCGATCAGGCGGTAACGCTCAATGGCGACGTCGCCAAACAGCAGTGATCCGCGCAGACTCGCCGGCAGCGGCAGCAGCATCTGATTGGCGCCCCACAACACCAGCACCAACTGGTCCAGGATGATCATGGCGCCGATGGTGATCAGGATCTGCTTGAGGTGATTGCCCTGGGCCGGGCGGATAAAGAGGCGCTCAAAAACCCAGCCGACGGCGGCCGTCACCAGCATGGCCACCAAAGCGATGACCACCACCGCGGCGATGTTCTGCACGGTCGATTCAGAGGTCAGCCAGGGGTTGATCGGCGCGACGATCGAGGTGGCAGCGTAGGCGCCGATGGCAACGAAAGCGGCATGACCCAGGTTCATGACGTCCATCAGGCCGAACACCAGCGTCAGGCCGCTGGCCATGATGAACAGCATCATGCCGATGGCCAGCGCGGCCACCGTGAGCGTGATCCAGGTCGAGCTGCTGCCAATCAGCGGCATGGCCGCAAGGCCAAAGGCGACGATCACCAGCAACGGCACCAGATCGGTCTTGCGACCCGGCAGCGCCGCCAGCGGATCGGCGAGCGTAGCGGCGGAAGAAGAAGTAGAAGCAGTACTCATGCGCGGGCAACCGGGTGCAGACCCAGCAGGCGCGCCTGCAGGTCTTCGTCTTCAATCAGCGCGGCCATGGCACCACTGTGCACGACGCGGCCATCGTCCATCACCACCACGTGGTCGGCAATCGAGCGCACGAAGTTGAAGTTCTGCTCCACCAGCAGGATGGTCGTGTTCTTGGCCTTGAGTTCGACAAAGGCGTCGGCCAGGTTCTGCACAATGGCCGGCGCCAGGCCCTTGGTCGGCTCGTCGATCAGCAGCAGCTTGCGCGGCTCGATGATGGCGCGCGCAATCGCCACCATCTGCTTTTGCCCACCCGAGAGCGTGCCGCCGGGGCGCAGCCAGAAACGCTTGAGCGCCGGAAAAAAACCGAAGATCCACTCCAGGCGCGGCTCGTCGAATTTTCCGTCCAGCGTTGCCAGGCGCAGATTCTCCTGCACCGTCAGGCCGCCGAAGATGCCCATGTCTTCGGGCACGTAGGCAATGCCGCTGCGCGCGATGTCGGGGGTCTTGGTGCGGGTGATGTCGGCGGCGTCAAACGTGACCGTGCCATTGCTGGCCTGCCACAGGCCCATGATGGTGCGCAGTGTGGTGGTCTTGCCGGCGCCGTTACGCCCCAGCAGCGCCGTGACACCGGTGCGCGGCACCTCGAAATTGACGCCCTGCAGGATGTGGTACTCGCCGATGTGCGTGTGCACGCCAGCCAGGCGCAGCAGCGGCGCCTTGTTGTGTTCAGACATGGACGGCCACCTTTGCACCCATATAAGCCTCCTGCACCACGGGCGATGCCATCACCGCAGCGGGCTCGCCGTCGGCCACCAGTTGGCCGTTGTGAAAAACGATGATGCGGTCGGCCAGCGAGCGGATGACGTCCATCTTGTGCTCGACCAGCAGAATCGTCTTATCGCCCTGGTCTTTGAGGCGCTGGATCAGTTGCAGGATGACGGGCACTTCGTCCACGCTCATGCCGGCGGTGGGCTCATCAAACATCAGAATCTGCGGCTCCAGCGCCATCAGCATCGCGACTTCGAGCTTGCGCTTGTCGCCGTGCGGCAGGCTGGACGCCAGCAGGCCGTTGCGGGTGGCCAGGCCGACAATTTCAAGATAATGGTCGGCGCGCTCGAGCAAGTCAGAACGGCTGCGCCACATGGCCAGCATGTTGAAGCCGGCGCGCTGGCGGCTCTGCACCGCCAGGCGCACGTTCTCCAGCACCGTGAGTTGCGGAAAAAGATTGGTCAACTGAAAGGCGCGGCCGATGCCCAGATGGGTGCGTTCGGCCGGCCCCAGGCGCGTGATGTCGACACCCTTGTAGTAGACGCTGCCCGACGTCGCCCGCAACTGCCCTGAGAGCAGATTGAAGTAAGTCGTTTTGCCGGCGCCGTTGGGCCCGACGATGGCCGTCAGCGTGCCCGAGGCAAACTCGGCGCTGACCGCGTTGACCGCTACGTGGCCCCCGAACCGGATGCTTAAGGCCTCGGTTCGCAGGACGGGTGTCGATTCGGACATGCAAGAAACCCTGTTACTTGACCTTGAGCGGCACCGGCATTTCCGAGGCCGGCACTTCACGCACCAGATCGAGCAGATCCCACTCGCCGGTGGCGCCCTTCTTCATCTTGAACTGGTACTGCGCCTGCATCGCCTGATGGTCTTCCTTGCGGAACTTCATCTTGCCCTTGGGCGTATCGAAGTCCATGTTTTCCATGGCGGCGATCAGCTTTTCGGTATCGGCGGAATTGGCTTTCTTGATGCCGGCAATGATGGCCGCCGCCGTGACGAAGCCGCCTGCGGTGAACAGATCCGGCGGCTGCTTGAAGCGCTTGGTGTGCTCGCTAACCAGCCAGTCGTTCATGGCGTTTTTCGGGAAGCCGTAGTAGTAGTAGGTGCCGCCGCCAACATCAAGACCCTTCCAGGGTTTCATGTTTTCCAGATTGGCGCCGCCGATCGACAGAAACTCGATGCCATAGCGCTCGGGCTTGAGTTCGGAGATCTTGCGGATCGGGTTCGGTGCGCCCCAGATCACCAGCAGGTACTTCTTGCCGGTGGCCGTCTTCATGGCATCAAAGATGCGCTGCATCGGCGCCGTGAAGTCGGCAGTGGACAGGGGAATGAACTCCTCGTGCACGACCTTGGCCTTGCTCTTGATCGCAGCCATGGCTTCCTTGAAGGCGGCAATGCCGTCGCGGCCATAGACATAGTCGGGCGCGAGGAAGGCAACGCTGTCGCCGTCCTTGAGCGCAACGGCGGTGGCCAGTGCATCCTGGAAGGAGTTGCGGCTGGCACGGAACAGGTAGCGGTTCCAGTTGGCGCCGGTGAGCGAATCGGCAATGGCCGGCTCGACCATCAGGATCTTCTTGAACTCTTCGGCTACCGGCACCATGGACAGGGCGCCGCCCGACCACGAGGTGCCCACCGCGATGTCGGCCTTGTCGTCGGCCAGTGCTTCGGTCAGCATGGCTTTGGACAGCTCGGGCTTCATCTGATCGTCCTTGACGATGACCTCGATCTTGCGGCCGATGACGGTCATGGTGTTTTGCGTCAGGTACTCCAGACCCAGGCGCAGGCCGCGCTCGGTGTCGCGCGCATAGGCTTCGGACGGACCGGTCTTGCTGGCAATGAGCGCGATCTTGATCGGCTTGGTTTCCTGTGCCGTCACCCACGGCGTGGCCAGCAGTGCCGCAGCGGCACATCCGGCGATAAAAATCTTCTTGAACATGGTTGTCTCCTGTGTGAAAAATGGAAGTGGCGCGGAATGGGTGAAGGGTTGCCGTCAGTTGACGGCGCGTTGCCGGCCTTGCCAGTAGGGCTCGCGCAGCACGCGTTTGAGCAATTTTCCGCTCGGGTTGCGCGGCATTTCGTCGACAAAATCGATCGACTTGGGGCATTTGTAATGGGCCAGGCGCTCGCGCATCCAGTCGATGATGTCGCTCTGACTGGCCTGTGCCTCGGGCTTGAGCACGACGCAGGCCTTGACGGCCTCGCCCCACTTGGCGTCGGGCACGCCGATGATGGCGCCGTCGGCCACGGCCGGGTGCTTCATCAGCAGGTTCTCAATCTCGGCCGGGTAGATGTTCTCGCCGCCGGAGATGATCATGTCCTTGATGCGGTCGTGAATAAAGAGGTAGCCGTCCTTCAGGTAGGCACCGTCGCCGGTGCGAAACCAGCCGCCGCGCGGGTTACGGCCTTCGGGGTAGGCGTTTTGCGTGGCCTGCGGGTCGCGCCAGTATTCAAGCAGGTTGCGCTCGGACTCGATCCAGATCTCACCGGTGCCGCCTTCGGGTACGTCCTGACGGGTGATGGGGTCCACAATGCGCAGGCGTGCGCCGCCAATGGGGCGGCCGGCCGAGCGCAGCAGTTCGGGCCGCGTGGCCGCGTCGCGGTGGTCTTGCTGGCTCAGAAAGGTGGCAGGGCCCGAGACCTCGGTCAGACCGTAGACCTGCAGAAAATCGCACTGGAACAAGCGCATCGCGTCTTCAAGCACCTGGTCGCTGATCGGCGAGCCGCCGTAGGCAATGAGTTGCAGGCTGCGGTAGTCGCCCTGCGCCGCGGCCGGCGACTGCAGCATGAACAGCAGCATGGCCGGCACCAGGAATGAATGCGTGATTCGGTGGCGCGCGATGGCGTCGATGAAAACAGCCGGGTCAAAGTCGGAATAGGCGGCGCTCTGGCCACCGGTGTATAGCGTGAGCAGCAGCATGGTCATGCCGGCCACATGGAAGGTGGGCAGCGGGTTGCCGAGCACGCCGCTGGCATCGAACTTCCAGTCCTGCGCCACGGTGCGGCCGGTGGAGAGCAGGCCGCGGTGCGACAGCACCACGCCCTTGGGCAGGCCGGTGGTGCCCGACGAGTAGAGCTGCAGCGCCGCGTCGTCCGGGGCGATGGCCACCGCCTGAAAGCGCTCATCATGGGCGCCATACCAGGCGGCAAAACCCTCAAAGCCGTCACTGGCGGCTTCGGTGCAGACCAGTTTGCGCACGCTGCTGACACCGCCGTCGGCAGCACCGCCGAGCAGCGGGCCGATGAAGACCGCGTCGGCCATGATGAAGCGGGCCTCGCCATGCGTCAGGATGTAAGCCACCTCGCTCGGCGCGAGCCGCCAGTTGACCGGCATGCAGACCGCGCCCAGCTTGCAGGCGGCAAGGGTCAGCAGCAGGCAGTCGATGTGGTGCTTGGTCAGGCAGGCGACGCGGTCACCGCGCCCGACCTGCAAGGCCGCCAGCGCGTTGGCAATGCGGTTGCTGGCGCGCTCGACGTCGGAAAAGCTCAGAACCCGCTCGCCACTGCGGTAGGCCACGGCGTCGGGCTTGCCCTGCGCATGGCGGTACAAGGCATCCAGCAAGCTCTGATCATTGGCTCCAGCCATCTGCATAAACCGATCCTCTTCTCTCAATAAAAGCGCCAGCGGGAGTGTGGCGACAGGTACGAGAGGTTAGCGGCCAGCCAGCGGCTTGCCTTGCGTGTAGTGGCTGATTCGGGGGCTACAGGGCTGGGGTTTACCCTTGACTGGTGCTGGCGCGGGTCCGAATCTGGCAACGGCTTGAAGGCCTGCGGACGCTCTGCGATACTGCACGGACGCGGGCAGCCCGTAAGAAGGCATCCGGAGAAACCATCAGCATTTGATTACGGCCATGATTTTCGGAACATCCCATGACACCAGCGGCAACGGCTCCGCAAGCCGCTGACATTCCCGTCCTGCCAGGACTTCGGCAGGACTTGCAACTATTGCCTGGTGAATTGCAGGCCGATGGTGTGCCGTCCTGGCGCATTCACGATCCGGTGCGAAACCGATTCTTTGACATCGGCTGGATCGAGTTCGAACTCCTGCAGCGCTGGCGTGAAGGGGTGACCGGGGCTGAACTTATTGCCGAAGTCAGCGCCAGCACGCCTCTGCACCCGACACCGGAGGAACTGACTTCGCTGGCCATCTTCCTCGATCAGCATCAACTGCTGGCGCCCAGCACAGCGAGCCGGCGCGACAGCTTGAAGCGCCGCTGCGCGGCACGCAAGCTGCCCCTGTGGAAACAACTGCTGCACCACTACCTGTTCTTTCGCATTCCGCTGCTGCGCCCCGACGCCTGGCTGGAGCGACTCACCCCCGTTGCCGCCTGGCTGTTTGGCCGTTTCTTCCTGAGCCTTACCCTCGCAGCCGGACTGACCGGCGTCTTTCTGTCCAGCCGGCAAAGCGATGCCCTGAGCACCGCCTTTGGCTATTTCTTCAACCTCGAAGGCATGCTGTTCTACGCGCTGGCCACCAGCGTCGCCAAGGTCCTGCACGAATTCGGCCATGCCGTGGTGGCCAAGCGGCATGGTCTGCGCATACCGACCATTGGCGTGGCCTTTCTGGTGATGATGCCGGTTCTCTACACCGACACCAGCGAGTCCTGGAAACTGAACCGGCGCGCCGATCGCTTCGCCGTCGCCGGCGCCGGCATCGCGCTGGAACTGATGCTGGCGGCATGGACCACCCTGGCCTGGGCGCTAACACCCGATGGCGCCTTGCGCAGTGCGTTCTTCCTGCTGGCAACCACCACCTGGATGTGGACGCTGGCCATCAACGCCAGTCCCTTCATGCGTTTCGACGGCTATTTTCTGCTGTGCGATCTGGTCGGCCTGCCCAATCTGCACGAGCGCAGTTTTACCTTGGCGCGGCGCAAACTGCGCTCGACCTTCTTTGGCTACCTCGATGCCGACCCCGAGCCCGGCTTGAGCCCGGGCACGCAACGCGCCATGATCGCCTTTGCGCTGGCCACCTGGATTTACCGCCTGGTGCTGTTCCTGGGCATCGCCCTGCTGGTCTATCACCTGTTCTTCAAACTGCTGGGCATCTTCCTGATGGCGGTCGAACTCATCTGGTTCCTGGCGCTGCCGATCGTGCGGGAATTGACCACTATTGGACGCGAGCGAGCGCGCTGGCGCTGGCGGCCGCTGGCCTGGCTCAGTCTGTCAACTGTTCTGGCCCTGCTGCTTTGGCTGGTGCCGATTGGGCGCGAGGTGTCGGCACCCGCGCTGGCCCGCGCCACGCATGACTCAACCGTGTTCGCGCCCAGTTCGGCCCGCGTGGCCGAAGTGCGGGTCAGACCAGGGCAGCAGGTCAAGGCCGGTGATGTTCTGGTCCTTCTCGAATCACCCGACCTGGCCAGCCGTCTTGAGCGCGCGCATCTGCGTGTGGCAGCCTATGCGGTCGAAGTTGCCAGAACCACGGCCGGCAACACCCAACTGGAGCGGCGCCTCGTTGTCGAGCAGCAGTACGGCGAAGCACTGGCCGATGAAACCGGCGCCAAACTCGAGATCGCAGCGCTGACACTGCGCACACCGCATGACGGCGCAGTGCGGGATCTGCCGTCCGACCTGGTTGGCGGGCGCTGGATCAATCTGCGCCACCCACTGATGCGCATCGTTGCCAGCGATAGCGTTGAGATCAGCGCTTATCTCGGAGAAAGCCAGATCAACGCCGTCAAAGTGGGGCAAAGAGTCCGCTTTTACCCGGAAGGGCCGAACTGGCCGGTCGTGACCGGAACCGTCTTTGAAATCGACCCAGCCGCCGGACACGCGATCCCACACCCGCTGCTGGCGTCCTTGCACGGCGGCGGCATCGCCGCCACGCAGGCGGCCAGGGACACAATGGTGGCGCACGAAACGATCTACCGGGTTCGCATCCATGCATCGGCCAATGCGGGCAGTTTTGACCAGGTCGTGCGCGGGTCCGTACGGATCGAGACCGATTGGCTGCTCATCGGCCGCGCCGGGCTGGCCCATGTCTTTTCTGTTTTGCTGCGGGAAAGCGCCTTTTAGATCCCCACGGCATGGCGCAAGCTGCGCAAGGGTTTGCGCAACAGGTAGTAAACCAAGGGCACTCTCTGCGCATAAATCTTGGCCGTTCCCTTGAGGCCCAGCCGCGGCGGCGCTTCGCCCGCTGCCAGAGCCGCCTTGACGACGTAGGCCGGATGACCTTCCGGTGACATCCCGGTTTCATAAGAGGCCTGAATCACCGTGGCATCGAAAGAAGCCAGTGGTGAAATATTGAGGTAAACCTTGACTTGCGCGCCCAGGTCGAGCGCAATCGCATCATCGGGCGAAACGTAGATCGTCAGCGCCACGTCGGCGGGGTCGGCCACCGTCATGATGCGCTCGCCAATCTGCACCGGCTTGCCGCGCCACTCGTCAGCGTCGGCAAACAGGGCGATGCCGCTGGCCGGCGCGTTGAGCTTGAGCCGCGCCAGAAGCTCGGTCAGGTAGGCCACTTCAGCCGTGCGCTCGCGCACCCGCGAGTCGAGCAGTTGCAACTCCGACTTCGATGCGTCCTCGGCAAACGCCTTGCCCGCAGCCCGCACCAGATCGGCGCGCGCCACATCGAGTGTCTTTTGCGCCACCAGCAAACGGTTGCGGGTCGCCGTGTCTTCCATTTCCACCAGCGGCACACCGGCGCGCACCGACTGATTGGGCGCAACCAGAATCCGCGCCACCACGCCGTCGATCGAAGCCGTGACCGGAATCGGTTTGAGCGGCGCCACCTCGGCCGGCGCCAGCACCGACAGCCGAACCGGAAAAATCAGCGCCAGGGCCAGCAGTCCAAGCAGCAGGGTTTTACGGGTTTTGGACAAGGCGCGCCAGCGCAGTGGCGCCAGGGCAGCGATGCGCTTCTTGAGCGCCATCTGCTCGCGCCGCCAGGCCCAGAGTACAAATTCGCTTTGCTGACCGAGCCAGCCCGCCAGCGCCAGTTCCTGCTCCTGGAACGGGGTTGAACGGCCGAACCAAAGCCCGCCCAGCGCCTCGCCACCTGGCGCCTTGAGCAACACCACCAGCGTGAAATGCGCGATCCATTCCGCACCGTCGTTCAAAGCCGGCGGAAAATCCGCTGCCATCAGGTAGCGAACCGGACTCTGCGAGGCCACACCCGTGGCGAACTCGACGGCACGCGAGAACCACAACGCAAACGGTGAGTTGGCGTCGACTTCTGCCAGACCGGACGCCGCCGCCAGGGCGGGTCGACCCAGCACATCGGGTTTCCAGAGAAACGCCTGCTCGTAGGGCAACAGCGAAAAAGGCTCGTTGACCAGCAAAAATTCGATCTCTTCGACCGAACGCGCCGTCAGCAAACGGCCTTCATAAGCCAGCAGGTCCGCCGCAGTGGGCGAACTCATTTGCGCTTGCCGGCGGCGTCCGAGAACTGTGCCTGTCCGATCATGCCGGGCAGCAGCCCAGCCGTGTTGCCGACAAAAGCGGCCTCCAGTTCCAGCGACTGCGACACGCCGTCAACGCGCGAATTCATGCGCGAGACCACAGCCGCATACTTGCGCCCGGTCTCCTTGAAGCTGATCGACAGCGGCGTGCCCGGTTTCAGGCGCGCCGCTGTGCCGGTCGGCACATGCAGCGTGGCCTTCAGGGCGGCAGCGGCCACGATTTCCAGCACCGGCTGGTTCGGCGCCACGTTCTCGGCCTGTCTGGCCTTCAGACGCGCCACCTTGCCGTCGTAGGGCGCGTTGATGAAGCAATAGGCCATCTGGGCTTCCTGCTGCTTGACCTGACTCTTGGCGCGCTCGCCCGATGCGGCCGCCAGCGTGACTTCAAGGTCGCCCGCAGCACCCAGCCCTTGCAGTTTGAGCTTGGCCAGATGCGTTTCACGCGCCCCCATGTACTCGGCATTGAGGGCGTCGAGCTTGGCCTGCGCTTCGGCGCAATCGAACTCGACCAGAACTGCGCCCGCGGCAAACTGCTGGCCAATATCAAAATGAAGCTTCTTGATTTTGCCCGCCATCTGCGCCGACAGCGTGGCTTCGTGATTGGCCGTCACCAGGGCCGACAGTGCCGTGGCGGCCTCGGCTGCTGGCGTGTCACCCGGCTGCGCATGGGCCAGGCCGATCGAGAGTGCGAGTGCCGCCGCAAGGGAGAAGTGCTTTGTGATCATCATGGTGTCCTGTCTGTTTAATTGTCTTGCGCGCGCTTGACGGCTTGCGCCATGGCTTTGGCTGTTTCAAGCTGTACTTCAACGGTCTTTTTGCCAAGTTCGCTGGCGGAAGAAACCTTGTCCTTGTCAACCGGCGGCGCAACGGGCGCCTTCAATTGACTCGCGCGTGCGGCTTCGGCCCGTGCCAGGTGCAGGCGCACCGGCTCGATAACGCGGTAGCCCGCGCCCTCACCCAGGGCGCGCCACTGTTCGGCCGTCACCGGCGTCATCAGCATGCTCTTTTGCTCACCCTCATACAGCACGGCGCCGCCAGCGTCGAGCAGCCTGAACTTCATGCTGCTGGGCTGGCCCGAAATGCCCGGCGCCTGCAAGGCAACCGAGGACTCGATCCGGTAGGTCGCCACCTGGTCGCGCGCCACGGTCGCCACCTTGGCCAGTGTCAGGACGCGCTGCAGGGCCGCCGTGAAGGCGTCGGCGTCGGCGCTGGCCAGACCGCCCACCGGCAGCACCGCCACCGGCATCTGCACCACGCCTGGTTTGGGCGCAAAAGTGGCGGCCTCCCAATCCTGCACCGTCTTGGCCAGCACCGCCGTCAAGGCCTGCGGCGCTTCGCTTTGCGCGCCCGCTGGCAGGCTGTCCAGACCGATCGAGTTGTAAAGGCGTCCGATTGCCCCCTGCAGGTTGGCATAGACCAGATCGCGGTTGATTTTGGAGATGATGCTGCGACCCTTGGCGCGGATGAGTTCCAGTTCAGTCTCGAGTCCGACCTGCCGGGACGCATCCAGGTAGCCCACGATGCGAACATCGTCACCGACGGCGTCGTCCCAGATCGCCAGCTCCTGCGTCAGCAGGCGGTAGCGCACCGAGGCGATGCGCGTCTGCCCCAGCACGGCCGCCGTAATCGCCAGTCGCCGGCTTTCATCAACCCGCGCAGCGGCCTGGATATTGCCCTTGATGCTGGGCAGCGAAGCCACCTTCATCAGGTTCCACGAGAGATTGAGACCCGCTGTCGACCAGCGGTTATTGACCAGGTATTTGTTGGCGTCGTAATCATTGCCGACATCCATCGACAGGGACGGCAGCAGCGACAGCAACTGCCGGCTGCCTTCCAGATCGGTGATGCGCGCGCGGTAGCCTTCCTCGCGCAGTTCCGGGCGGTTCTGGATCGCAATCTGCTCCAGCGTTTCAATGCTGGCGGTCAAGTCGGGCGGCACGCCGTCCTGGCGGTCCACGCTTGCCACAGAAAATTCAGCGCCGGGGCGCAGGTTGAGCAGTTGCGCCAACTCCAGTTTGGCCAGCGCCAGCTCCTGGCGCCGCACGGAAATCTGCTGCTCCAGATCGAGCAGCGAGCGCTTGTAGGCAACGATCTGCAAAGGCGGCAGCAACTTGCGGCTTTCAATCAACTTGGCGCGCGCGGCGGTCCGGTTCAGTTCGGCCAGCAGCGCATCGGTCTCGGGCAACAGACGCTGCGCCGCCTCGACGCGCCACCATGCGTTGCGCACATCCTGCGTCAGATTCTGCACCGCCTTGCGCCGGCGCTCCTCGGCGATCAGCGCCTGATCCGACAGTTGCTTGGCACGCACATAGGACAGGCCGAAATCAAGCACGTTCCAGGAGAACGTCAGGCTGTCGAAGACATGCTTGGGCTCGGACGCGGCCGATGGCGTGGTGGTAATCGTTCCGGCCGGGGTGTAGCCAACGCCGAAGGCATCGTTGCTGCGCACCGAGTAACCCGCCGCCGAGGTCATGCGCGGCAGCAAATCGTAGTTCGCCAGATCGGCCTGCCCCAGCGACGCCGCCTCTTCCATCAGGCGGGTGCGGTACTCCATGTTGTAGCGCAGCGCGCGCGCAATGGCGGCCGGCAGGCTCAGGGGCGCGCTGATGGCATCCTGATCGTCGAACAGGCGACGCTGGTCTTCCGCCGCGCGTCTGAGGTGGGCCTCATCGCTGATCGCCACCGGTTTGACCGCGCAGCCGGTGGCGACGACAGCAGCACCAAGGGTCAGAACAAAACTTTTCATGGTTGACGGTTCTTTCTGTAATGAATCTTTTGTTAGCCTAACAGCCGCCCGTGCGCCTTGGCACGCGCGCTGGCCGTCTGCTTGGACAGTATTTTCTCAACCAGCGGATCCTGGCGCGACAGCCTGAGCTGATCCGAGAACGGAACGCTGCCACGTTTGAGCGCCTGGCTGCGCTGGGTCAGGGCGCGCAGCGCACGCTCGGCGCTATCGGACTCGCCAGCGTCGGCGAGCCTATCAGCGCCGCTCACACGCGACTGCGTCTGCTGGCCTTCGATCCGGATCGTGAAGGTGGTCGAGGTCTCGCGGCCCTGGTCGTCGCGCGCAGTGACCTTGATCACGAGGATGCGGCTGGCATCGGACGGCGGCTTGCCGCTGAAAGCGCCCGATGTCGGATCAAAGTCGAGCCATTCTGGCAGCGGCTGACCATTGGCCAGCGACGCCTCCAGTTGCACCACGGAGGCCGCGTTGGTATGCGCGAACGCATCCTTGGGCACCCGGTACTCCAGCATCTGGCCGATCTCTGAGGCCGTGCCGCCGATGCCCTTGTAGACAAAGAGCCGGTCGCCACCCTTTTGCTGGTTTTCGATCGACACAGAGAGCGCCGCCTCGGTCTTCAGGCGCTCGACCTGAAAGCCGCGGTCGGTCGATTCCAGTTTGCGCGCGCCGCCGGCATCGCCGGTCAGACTGTCGTTGCTTTGCAGCGCCGAGAGTTCGGTGCGCAGCGTCAGCGTGCGCGCGCCGCCATCGCCACGCTGCGAATCAAAACCGCCCAGTGCTGCGCCGCCATCGGCCAGCGCACCCGGCGACGGGCCAGAGCCGGCCGGCGCGCCAGTGCCCGGGCCTGACCCAGCGGGATTGACCGCTACCGCTGCGACAGCAACAGTGGCGCCAGCCGGCTCGGAGCGCACCATCGTCGGTGCCGGCACCGGCAGGTTGACGCCAGTGACCGTCACGCTCAGGGTTGCGCTGGCGCTCAGGCCTGCGCTGTCCTTCGTCGTGTAGGTGAAGGTGTCCAGCACGGTGTCGCCAATCCACAGCGTCTTGCTGGCCGCACCGTCTGCCACATAGCTGTAACTGCCGTCGGCACCGAGCGTCAGCGTGCCGTAGTTGCTGGCCATCGTTGCCGGGCCCGCCCCTACCGCCACCGCATTGCCGCCCTGCGCCACCTGCACCACAGCCCGTGTCTCGCCATAGGCACTGCCGTCGACGTCGACATCATTGGTCAGCACGCCTTGCGCTGCGCCCTGTGCCACGGTCGCACCCTGGTTCACGGCAGCTGCGTCGTCTGCTGCCTGCGGCGCATCATTGGCGCCGTGGACACTCACCGTCAGGGTCGCGCTGCTGCTGGCACCCGCGCCGTCGCGCATCGTGTAATGGAAGGTATCAACCAGCGTGTCGCTGGCCTGGCGCAAAGCCTGCACTGCGGCATTGCGGTTGTCGACCTGGTAGCTGTAGCTGCCGTCGGCGTTCAGCGTGAGCTGGCCGTAGGCGCCCGCCGTCACACCGCCGACCACGCCGCTCGCCGCGGCGCTGACCGCCGTCACGACTTTGCTGTCGTTGCGGTCCGGGTCGCTGTCGTTTTGCAGCACATTGCCCACCGGATCAAGACCCGCAGCGGCGTTGGCCACACCACCCGCTTCGGTAGCGCTGGCCACATCGGCCTGTGCCACCGGCGCGTCGTTGGCACCGCTCACGTTGATCGTCACCGTGCGCGTATCGGTCGCGCCCTTGCTGTCGGTCACGGTCACGGTCAGGTTGTCACTGGCGCTCACATTGGCCGCCAGCGCATCAACCGCCGCCGCGTTGACGACATAGCTGTACGTGCCATCGGTGTTGACGTTCAGCGCGCCATAGCTGCCCACGGCGCTGCCGCTCCAGACCAGCGTATCGGCGCTGTCGCGATCCGTTGCGGTGAGCGTACCGGTCAGGTTGGCAAAGCTGTCGAGCGCCGCCGTGTCGCTCACGGTGTGCGTGTAAGTTCCCGTGGCAACCGGCGTGTCGTCAGCGCCAAGCAGGTTGATGCTGATGCGGCGGCTGTCGGTTGCGCCCTTGCTGTCGGTCACCGTCACGGTGAAGCTGTCGCTCGGGTTGGAGCCGGCCTGCAGTGCGTTGACCGCATCGGCGTTGACGGCGTAGCTGTAGCTGCCGTTGGCATTGACCGTCAGGGCGCCGTAGCTGCCCACGGCGCTGCCGCTCCAGACCAGCGTATCGGCGCTGTCCCGATCCGTTGCGGTGAGCGTACCGGTCAGGTTGGCAAAGCTGTCGAGCGCCGCCGTGTCGCTCACGGTGTGCGTGTAAGTTCCCGTGGCAACCGGCGTGTCGTCAGCACCAAGCAGGTTGATGCTGATGCTGCGGCTGTCGGTCGCGCCCTTGCTGTCGGTCACCGTAACGGTGAAGCTGTCGCTCGGGTTGGAGCCGGCCTGCAGTGCGTTGACCGCATCGGCGTTGACGGCGTAGCTGTAGCTGCCGTTGGCGTTGACCGTCAGGGCGCCGTAGCTGCCCACGGCGCTGCCGCTCCAGACCAGCGTATCGGCGCTGTCGCGATCTGTTGCAGTGAGCGTACCGGTCAGGTTGGCAAAGCTGTCCAGTGCGGAGGTGTCACTCACGGTGTGCGTGTAAGTGCCCGTGGCAACCGGCGTGTCGTCAGCGCCAAGCAGGTTGATGCTGATGCTGCGGCTGTCGGTCGCGCCCTTGCTGTCGGTCACCGTCACGGTGAAGATGTCGCTCGGGTTGGAGCCGGCCTGCAGTGCGTTGACCGCATCGGCGTTGACGGCGTAGCTGTAACTGCCGTTGGCGTTCACCGTCAGGGCGCCGTAGCTGCCGCTGGCGCTGCCGCTCCAGACCAGGCTGTCGCCAGTGTCAACGTCGCTGGCGGTCAGCGTGCCACCCAGAGTGGCAAAGCTGTCGAGGCTGGCGCTGTCCGACACGGTGTGCGTGTAACTGCCGCTGGCCACCGGCGCATCATTGGTGCCGGTGATCGTGATCGTCACGGTGGCGGTAGCGGTGCCGCCCTTGCCATCAGCGATGGTGTAGCTGAAGACGTCGTTACCGGCCGGGTGCTGACCATCCGCCAGCGCCTGGATTGCCGCCGGGCTGTTGTCCAGCGTGTAGGTAAAGGCGCCGTCGGCGCTGATGTTCAGATTGCCATACATGCCGGCAACGCCCTGCCCGACGTTGGCGTTGCTCAGGGTTGCCGCATGCTGGTCGCCCGCCACCACGCCTTGCACCGTCAGCGTGTCGTGATCGACGTCGCTGTCCAGGCCCGCGCCGGCGTCGGTCACCACATTGCCGCTGACCGTGCTAACGCTGCTGACCGCCACACCTTCGAGGACGGTGGCCACATCGTTGGCCGCCGTCGGCGCGTGGTTCATGAAGATCTGGATATTGGCGCTGGCAAGCAACTGGCCACCCGCGCCCTGATCCTGCCCGGCGCCGGCCGTGCCGCCGCCACTGACATTTGCATTCTGATCGTTCAGGGTGTAGAGCAGGGTCACGCTGGCGTAGTTCGGTGTCGAATTGGCGTTGCGGTACGTGAACGCCTGCACGGCGCTGTCCACCAGCGCCGTCGTGGCACTGGCGTTGAAAGTCAGCGTCAGCGTGCCGGCGCCATTGACGTAGCTGCCAATGTTGCTGGCACCCACGAGCACATTGCCGCCGCTCAGCGCGAGCGAACCGGAGGCGCCAAACACGTCATCGGTCGAGGCGCCGCCCTGGCGCGTGAGGCTCAGCGTCGCACCGCTCCAGTTGTCGCGCTCAAAGCCCAGTTCGCGGTCCGCCAGCGCCACATCGGCGTCGATCACGATCGCTGCGCTGCCCGGCGCGTAAGGCACGGCCGCTGTGGCGTTGACCGAGAAGGTGTCCACATTGCTGAGGGTCGGTGTGTCGTTGACCGGGGTGACCGTCAGTTGCACCGTGTCGCTCGCGCTGGAATAGGCGCTGCTGCCACCGGCAACCGAGGCGTCGACGCCGCTGTTGCCACTGGCACCACTGGTCCGGTCCCAGGCCCTGAAAGTCAGGCCCGCGCTGATCGGCGCACTGGCACCGGTCACGCCGTCACTGGTGTTCAGGTTGAGCGAGGGCTGGAAGTAGAGCCGCGCCGCCGGGTCCAGCAGCAGGGCCTGCGTGTCCGTCACGGACGGCACGCTCAACCAGTTGGCACCGCCATCGAGCGAATACAGCCAGGCGCCCTTGCCGGTATCGGCGCCCGTCAGCGCCATGCCGCGTGCAAGCGCGCTTGCATCCACATCGCTGGCACCACCCGCGCCGATGATGTCCGACACCAAAGTGCCCACTGCGCCGACTGGCGCCGAAGCGTCTTCGGACTGGGTCAGGTTGCGGTCGGTGTTGGTGAGGATGGGGGCGTCGTTGGTGCCGGTGAGGGTGACACTGACGGTGCGATCAACCGTGCTGCCATTGCCATCGTCGAGTGTGATGGTGAAGGTTTCGACCTTGGTCTGGTCTTTGGCCAGGTATTCAACCGCAGAGGCCGCAACGCTGTAGTTCCAGGTGACCACGCCACCCAGACCGCTGCCCGTGGTGTCGGTGGTAAGCATCGGTGTCAGTGTGCTCAACGGTGTCGCCGAGGTCGCCGTCACGCTGATGCTGTGCGTGTCGGTCACGTCCACGTCGGTAAAGGTGATCGTGCCGCTGTTGGTCAGTGTGGCCAGCGCCACCGGCGTGCCGGTGGTCTCGGTCACCGCGCCAGTGACATCATCTACCGCCACCACCGGGGTGTCGTTGGTGCCCGTGATGGTGACGTCAACGGTGCGCGTGACGCTGCCGCCCTTGTTGTCCAGAACGTTGAAGCTGAAGCTCTCAACCTTGGTCTGGCCGGCTTGCAGGTATTCAACCAATGCCGCATCAACGCTGTAGCTCCAGGTGACCACGCCACCCAGACCGCTGCCCGTGGTGTCGGTGGTAAGCGTCGGTGTCAGCGTGCCCAGCGGTGTGCCAGTCGGGGTGACGGCGCTGACGCTGTGTGTGTCGCTCAGGTCCACGTCGGTGAAGGCGATCGTGCCGCTGTTGGTCAGTGTGGCCAGCGCCACCGGCGTGCCGGTGGTCTCGGTCACCGCGCCAGTGACATCATCTACCGCCACCACCGGGGTGTCGTTGGTGCCCGTGATGGTCACCGTCACATCCTGAGTGGTGGCGTGGTTGGCAACAACACCGGAATCATCCTTCACTGTGACGCGGTAGGTGGCGATGATGGTCTCGCCCACTTTTAGAAAGTCAAAGGTCGAATCAGCCGCGCTGAAGCTCCAGGCCTGCGCGCCGCTGCCGCTGCCTGTGCTGTCCACCTTGGTGCCCAATGCAAAGGCAGTGGTCAGCGCCGTTTGCTGACCCGCCGTGAGCGTGCCGCCCGACCAGACGTAGCTCGTGCCCGTCACCGTGTTGCTGTGGGTGTTGCTGAGGTCTACGTCGGCAAAGGCGATCGAGCCGCTGGCCGTATCCAGCGTGGCCGAGCCTTGTACCAGTGCCGTCTCCGTGATCGCGCCGGTCGCGGTGGTCGAACCCGCCGTGATGGTCGGTGCGTCGTTGACCGTGACCACGCTCACCGTCGAGGTGATCGACAGCGTGGTGCTGTCAACGCCAGTGTCACTGGTGCCACCGCTGTCCTTGACCAGCGTGAGCGTGAACACGCGGTTGCCGGCAGCCGGGTCGTCGCGGTTGGTGTTCTGGTAGGTGATGCCATTGACCAGGCTGCTGATGCTGGCGGCAGACACGCCGCCCTCCTTGGTCAACACAACCGTAGCCGTTGCACCTGACAGCGTCACGCTGTAGCCCATGGCGTTGCTTGTGGTGGTGCCCGTGCTGTCGGCGCCCAAGGTGATGGTGCTGCCGTCCACCACGATCGATTCATTGGCGCCGTCCTGCAAGCCGCTGACCTTGAAGGTCAAACCGGTAATGGTCTGCCCGGCCTCCAACGGATCTGTTGCCGCACTGCCGAACACGCTGACAGCCGAGGCCTGCGTGGCGTAGCCGTCGGCCTCGGTAAAGGTCGGGTTGAGTGCGGTCGCGCTCAGCATCGGCGCGTCGTTCACCGGGGTCACATTGATCGTGAAGGTCTGGCTCGCGCTGGTGTCCACACCCGTGCTGGTGCCGCCGTTGTCGTGAATCTGCACTGTCACCGTGGCGCTGCCGTTGGCGTTGGCGGCCGCGGTGTAAGTCAGGTTGCCACTGGCATCAATTGTCGGCTGACTGCTGAACAAGGCGTTGTTGTTGTTGCTGACAATGAAGTTCAGTGTCTGGCTTGATTCATCCGCCGGGCCCTTGCTCAAACTGCTGGCCCAGGCGTTCACCGTCTGCGCGCCGGCGTCTTCCAGCACCGTCTGGTCGACACCCTTGGTGAAGGATGGCACGTCGTTCACCGCCGTCACCGAAGTGCCCAGGGAAACCGTGGCTGCGCTGATCGCCGTTATGCCGCCATAGTTGGCAGCGTTCGACAGGTCAGCACCCGTATTGCCCGTGGTCACGCTGGTCGAGTTGTCGATCAAGCGCACCGTAAGCGAACCGGGAGCGCCGTTGAAATCGCCTGCTGCCACAAAACGCAGGCTGTGGTTGGACGCCACCAGCAGCGGCACGGCGTCGGTCGGGCTGCCCACCGCGGCCCAGCTCGTGCCGTTGTAGAACTCCCAGACGCCCTGCCCTGCCGTGGCCGCATTGGCCACGATGGCGATGCCCGCCAGTGTGTTGGCGCTGGAGCCCGCGACAACGGTGTCGATGCTGTCGTTAAAGCGCGCCGTGAACAGATTGCTGACGGTGTCGCCAGTAAGCGATCCGGCGACTGTGTCTTCATAGACTGCCGACAAAGTGGAGGAACCCGATGCGACCGGCGCATCGTTGACCGCCGCGACATCTGCCTTCACCTGCACTGCAGTCGCCGAGGCGAGCGCGCCGTCCCAGGTCTTCACCGTGAAAGCGTTCAGGGCCGAACCGTTGGCATTGCTGTCGGTCTTCCACTGCAATTTTTCGCCGGAAGACAGCAGCGTCGTTCCCGCAAGCACCGCATTCCAGGTTGCTCCGTTCCACTTCTGCAAGCTACCCGTGCTGACCGACTCGATACGGAAACTGATGGCATCCCCATCCACGTCGGCTTCGTTGCACGCCGTCGTCAGGTCCGCGTACGTGATCTCTTGGTACGTGTCTTCGGCAAACCCCGTCAAGGTCGTCGCGCTTGTCAGCGTCGGCACGTCGTTTATGGGTGTCACCACGATCGATGAAATCGCGATCGAACTCGGCAACAAGCCATCATTAACCACCCACGTGATTGTTCTCGATGTACCCGGGGCATCACTGCTTGACGCGAAGGCGACCGCTTTGAGGGCTGTGGTCCACTGTGCAATCGTCGCCGTGGCGCCGCTGGACGAGAGCAAGAGCACGCCGCTGGCGCTGTCGTAGCTCGCCGTGATATTGCCCATCGTCGAGCCGTCGTTGCTGAACGACAGCACATCGCCGCTGGTCAAGCCGGCACTGATGCTGACCGTTGCCGACGACAGCGTGGCGTTGTCCACATCGGACAGCACGATCCACGGGTTGAGCGTCACGGCCGGCGCCTGTTCGGTGTAAGAGGCCTGGCCGCCAAGCGTTGATTCGGCCCAGGCAACACCATCCACCAATGTCAGGTCCGTTGTCCGTGCCGCTGCGGAAACTGCATTCGCAGCCGTTGTGCCGCTCCCCGCATCCATTGACCAGCACCCCAGCAGGCCGCTCTCGCTGCCGCTGAGTTTGCTGGTCTGCAAGGCGGCGACCTCGGCGGCCGACTTGGCGGTGTTCCAGATCGACACCTCATCGAAGTAGCCCTGGAAGTTGTGCGCCGGGGTCACATCAGACACGTATCCGCCGACCGTCAACGTATAGGCCGAACTGCCGTAGTTGCCGGAAGCAATAATTTCTGTCTGGGTAAGCCCTTGCTGAATGCCGTTCGCATACACCTTCACCGTGCTGGTTCCGCTGGCGATATCGCCCGTGATGGCGATGTGCGTCCAGGCACCCACGCTGAGTACCGCCGAGAGGTCGAACGTCTGGCTACCTCCGCTTGCGGTGTTCCAGAAAGTCAGCTGTTCGCCGGTCAGGAAAATCTCGAACGCATCGTTCTGGCCGACCAGGTCCTGTCGGTCGGCAACCAGCCGGTCCGGGTTGAGCCAGAACGACACGGTGTAGGCCGACAGATTGTTCAGCAGGCTCGAACCACTGCTGAGGTAATCGTTGGTGCCGTCAAGATGGACGGCATAAGAGTTGTCTATCAGGCTCAGCACCGGCGCATCGTTGGTACCGGTGATGGTGATCACCAGATTCGCACTGCTGCTGTCGCCGTCCGTATCCGTGATGGTGTAGACAAAGGTCTCAGTCAGCGTCTGGCTGGCATTGAGTGCGTTGACCGTGGCGTTGGTGTTGTCGACGCTGTAGCTGTAGCTGCCATCGGTGTTGACCGTCAGGCTGCCATAAGTGCTGTTAAAGGCCGTTCCCACCGTCTTGTTTGTGCCACCAAAGCTGATGGCACTGACCGGCGTGGCCGTGCTGTCAGCTCCGATGCGGTCAGCCACATCATTTGCGCCACCAGCGGCAAAGACGTTACCAGTGGTGCTGGTCGCCGACGTCGAGGTGCCTTCGCTGACGCTGTTGGCGTCGGCGTTGGCCGTGGGCACGTCGTCAATGATGCCAACGGTCAGTGTGGCGCTGCTGGTGCCGCCACCTTCATCGAGGATCGCCAGGGCAATGCTGTCCGTGGTCTGTGTAACCCCAGACTGGCTCAGGTTGGCTTTGAGCGTGTAGCTGTAGGCCAGTGTGCCCGTGGTGGTGATGCCCCCGACACTGGCGCTGCTGGTGTAGCCGCTCAGCGTCAGTGTGCCTTCGCCCGTGTCAATCACCACCTGTGTGGTGGCCAGATTGCCCAGTTGGGCACGGCTCACCGAGGTGCCACCAACGGTGATGCTGGTCAGTCCGTCAAGCGCCGAGATCGTCACGGTACCGGTGGTGGTCTCAGTGGTGTCGCCTGACGAGGTCAGTCCGGCTTCTGTCACCGTCGCCTCACCGGTTACACCGGCGCCGTTGCCATCGACCGAGCTGATCACCGGCGCTCCGTCGGTGCGGCCGTTGATGGTGATGGTCAGTTGCGCGGTGTCGGTCAGCAACCCATCGCTGTTGGTGTAAGTAAAACTGTCACTCAGGCTCTGGCCGGTCTTGAGCGCGTTGACCGCCGTGTCTGCTGCGTTGAGCGTGTAGGTGTAGCTGCCTGTGGTGCCAATGACCAGGCTGCCGTGGCTGCCGGTGAGCACCGTGCTGGCGTCTACCGTGCCAGCGGTCCCGCTACCGCCTTCAGTGCCGGTACGAATCGCGCTCACGCTCAGGCTGTTGCTCTCCGGGTCGCTGTCGGTTGTAGTGCTCGGCGAGCCCACACCCGTGAGCACATTGCCCGTGATGCTCGCGCTGTCTTCAGTGACCTGGTTCGTGTCATCGATGGCCAGCGGCATGTCGTTTTGCGCGGTGATGGCTACCGTGATGGTGGCATCCCCCTTCTTGTTGGCGCCCGCTCCTTGCGGGCCTGCATCAGCGGCCGTGAAGTTGCCGTCATTGAAGCGGTAGCGCAGGGTCACGTTGGCCGGTGGCACATCGCTGTCGCAGGCATAGGTGATGGCGCTGGCCACAGCGTTGACCGATGTGCTGCTGGCATCCGCAGTAAAGGTAACCGTCAGCGTGCCTGCGCTGAAGCTGTAGGTCCCCATGATCGCGCCGCCATAGCTGACATTGCCGCTCGTGCTTCCGGTGGTTCCAACCTGCCCTGCTGCGCTGCCCTGGTTCTGGATGCCGATGATGTCCTGCGCACTCGCACCAAAGTCACTGCCGCTGCTGCGGGCAACCGTCAATGTGGCGCTAAGGAATGTGTCTACCCCCTGGGTGACCAGTTCCACATCACCAATCGCCACGCTGCTATCGAGCAGCACCGCCGTGCCAATCACGCTGCGGTCACCCGCCGTATCCAGACCTTCAGTGAAGGTCGGTGTGGCGTCCAGACTGTTGACTGTGGGCGC